>JBEKIF010000013.1:0-139963 GCA_050011895.1 Streptosporangiaceae bacterium
CGCCCGTCGCGCATCATCGCCTCGACCGTGTAGGTCCGCCTGGCGCCGGGGAACCGCTCGCCTGCCGTCTTCTCGCCCGCGATCACCGGCATGGCGGCCACGTCCCTGGACACCTGCTCGTAGAGGTCGAGCGCGAGCAGGGTCTCCCGCATGGCGTCCGCCTCATCGACGTGCGCGGTGTGACCCTCCTGCCACAGGAACTCGGTGGTGCGAAGGAACATCCGAGGCCGCATCTCCCAGCGGACCACGTTCGCCCACTGGTTGAGCAGCAACGGCAGATCCCGGTACGAGCTGATCCACTTGGCCATCATCTCGCCGATGATCGTCTCCGAGGTCGGCCGGACTACCAGCGGTTCCTCAAGCTCCTTGCCGCCGGCGTGGGTGACGACCGCCAGCTCCGGCGCGAAACCCTCGACATGCTCGGCCTCGCGCCGCAGGTAGCTCTCCGGGATCAGCAGCGGGAAGTAGGCGTTGACGTGACCGGTCTCCTTGATCCGCCGGTCGATGTCGGCCTGCAACAGCTCCCACATCCGGTATCCGTAGGGGCGGATCACCATCGTGCCCCGGACCGGGCCGCGGTCCACCAGCTCCGCCTTGAAGACGACCTCGTTGTACCAGGCGGAGAAGTCCTCGCCCTGCGGGGTTACTCCGCGTTCATCGTGCGCCACACCCGGAGGATAGGGGATCACGCTTGGTGGCACGCGCTGGTTTTCGCCTGCTCCGGCTCATCAGTGCGTCAGCTGCGAGAATCAGCCGGCGGTCTCCGCGAGCAGTCCGCCGAAGGTCCTGTGCGCTGGGACGTTGGTCCGTGGCGCGGTGGCCCTACCGGTAAGCCACATTGCCGACCGCGACGTAATCTGGGCGATCCGTCGCGGTCGGTCACAGCTTTCAGCTCGTGGCGTACCGCTCCAGTCCGGCAGACTCTAGGCCTCCTCGCTGGCCGGCGCGGCGGGCGCGCCGGGGCGGAAGAGCAGGGCGGCGAGCAGGGACCCGCCAGCGAACATTGCGGCGGCCCACCAGAACGCGGTGGTGTAGCTGTGCACCTGGGCCAGTTCGGCAAGGGCGGGTGCCGGGTGGCCGCCGATCATCAGCCGGGGGCTGAGGTGGCTGGCCAGGTAGCTGGCCGCGGCGCCGGCCGCCACGGTGTTGAGCAGCGACGTGCCGATGGAGCCGCCGACCTGCTGGCCGGTGTTGACCATGGCCGATGCGGCGCCCGCGTCCCGCGGCGCCACGCCGGCGGTCCCGGTGTTCATCGATGGTGACATCACGAAGCCGAGGCCGGTGGATGCGAGCAGCAGGGGCGCCAGGACATCCGCCGGGTAGCTGGAGTGCACGCCGATCCGGGTCAGCCAGGCCAGCCCGGCGGCGGCGGCGAGCATGCCCGGCGCCACGAGCCACCTGGGGCCGGTGCGAGGCAGCAGCACGATGTTGGCCAGGTTGGCGCCGACGATGATCGCGCCGGCCATGGGCAGGAAGGCGACGCCGGCCATGACCGGGCTGAAGCCCAGGGTCTCCTGCAGGTAATAGGTGAGGAACAGGAAGATGCCGAACATGCCGGCGCCGGTGATGAGGATCGACAGGTAGGCGGCGGCCCGGTTGCGGTCCAGGACGATCCGCGGCGGCAGCAGCGGCTGGCGGACCCGCGTCTCGAGGTACCCGAACGCCGTCAGCAGCACCCCGCCTGCGGCGAGGAAGCCCCACGTCGCTGGCGCGTGCCAGCCGTCGCTGGCCGCGTTGGAGAAGCCATAGACGATGCAGAACATGCCGCCGGCCTCGGCCACGAGCCCGGGCAGGTCCAGCCGCGGCCGTCGGCTGGCCGGCCGCCGGCGCAGCAGCACGACGGCGCCGGCGCCCGCGATCGCGGCGAACACGAGGTTGACGTACAGGCACCAGCGCCAGTCCAGGTACTGGGTCAGCAGCCCGCCGAGCAGCAGGCCGACTGCCCCGCCGGCGCCCGCGATAGCGCCGAAGACGCCGAACGCCTTTCCCCGGTCCTTCGTGCCTTCGAAGGTGGTGGTCAGCAGCGACAGCGCGGCCGGGGCGAGCAGCGCGCCGAAGGCGCCCTGGCAGGCGCGGGCGGCCACGAGCATGCCGAAGCTGCCCGCCGCGCCGCCGGCCGCGGACGCGGCGGCGAAGCCGATCAGGCCGGCGATGAAGGTTGCCTTGCGGCCGATCAGGTCGGTGAGCCGGCCGCCGGCCAGCAGCAGGCTGCCGAACGCGAGGGCATAGGCGGTGACCACCCATTGCCGTTCGGTGTTGGAGAAGTGCAGCGCCTGCTGGGCTGAGGGCAGGGCGATGTTCACGATCGTGGCGTCGAGCACGACCATCAGCTGGGCCAGGGCGACGACGGCCAGGATCAGCCAGCGCCGGGGGTCCGCGCCGGCCACCTCGGGTGCCGGGGCTACTCCCCGCGCTGGGCCGGGGGTGCCCACCAGGCCCGGCCGGTGCGATGCCACGGCCGGGCTGCCCTGGCTGGGCCGCGCGGCTGGTCCGGTCCGGGTGGGCGCTGGAATCTGTGCGGCGGCGTTGCTCATTGTGCCGGTCCTTTCGGGTCCGCCGGGCCTGTATTTCCCGCAGCCTAACGCAAGTTTGCAGTCTAGTGCAATATTGCTGCCTGATGTATACTTGCGGCATGCCAGAAGTGGGACTGAGAGAGCGCAGCAAGGCGCGCCGCCGGGCAGCGATCATCCGCGCCGCCTACGAGCTGTTCGCCGAGCGCGGCTACGACGCGACCACGATTGCCGACATCGCCGAGGCGGCCGAGGTCTCGCCACGGACCGTCACGATGTACTTCCCGGCCAAGCAGGACATCGCGCTGTCCCGGTTCAGTGACGGGGTGGCCAGCCTGACCGACGCGATACGCGACCGGCGGCCCGGCGAGACGGTCCACGACGCCTTCGGCCGCTGGTTGCTGACCAGCCAGGCCGAGCCAGAAGAGCGCGAACTCTACCGGCTCGCGCGCCGCATGTTCGCCGCCAATCCCGACCTCGGGGCACTGCGCACAGCGCGGATGGCCGCCGCGGTGCGGGAAGGCGCGGCCATGATCGCCGCCGATACCGGCAGCCCCCCCGGCGCCATCGCGCCCCGGCTGGCGGCGGCCGCAGCCGCCGCGATCGCGATGGAGATCGTCGATACCGAACCGGGCGCAGAACGCGAGCAGGCCGTCGCCGCCGCGATGCGCTTCCTCGGGGCCGGGACCGCGGCGCTCCGATCACGGGCCGATCCCGCGGGCCTCCTCTGACGGACGCAGATCAGCTCTGGCTGATGCCGTGACCCCCTCAGGAGATCAGGCGGTCTGGGTCTGGCTCGCGGCCTCAAGGCCCAGTTCGGTGATCGAAGCCTCCCGCATCTTGAACTTCTGCACCTTGCCGGTGATGGTCATCGGGAACTCGGTGGTGAACCGGACATACCTCGGGATCTTGTAGTGTGCGATCTTGCCGGCGCAGTAGGCCCTGATTTCCTCCACGGTGAGCTCGGCGTCCGGACGCAGGCGCACCCAGGCGCAAAGTTCCTCGCCATATCGCTCATCCGGCACCCCGACGACCTGGACATCCTCGATCAGGGGGTGCGTGTAGAGGAATTCTTCGACCTCAGTCGGGTACACGTTCTCGCCGCCCCGGATGACCATGTCCTTGATCCGCCCCACGATGTTGAGGTAGCCGGCCGGGTCCATGACGGCGAGGTCACCGGTGTGCATCCACCGGGCGGCGTCGATCACCTCGGCGGTCTTCTCCGGCTCGTCCCAGTAGCCCAGCATCACGGAGTACCCGCGGGTGCACATCTCGCCCGGCGTCCCGCGCGGCAGCACCAGGCCGGTCTCCGGATCGGTCACCTTCACTTCGAGGTGCGGGTGCACGCGCCCGACGGTGGACACCCGGCGCTCCATGTCCTCATCGGCCTTGGTCTGGCAGGAGACCGGGGACGTCTCCGTCATCCCGTAGCAGATCGTTACCTCGGACATGTGCATCTCGCTGATGACCCGCTTCATCACCTCGACCGGGCAGGGCGAACCGGCCATGATCCCGGTACGCAGGGTCGACAGGTCGTAGCTGGCGAAGTCCGGCAGGGCGAGCTCGGCGATGAACATCGTCGGGACCCCGTAGAGCGATGTGCAGCGCTCAGCCTGGACGGCGTGCAGCGTCGCGGCTGGCTCGAAACTCGGGGCCGGGATCACGATGCAGGCGCCATGGGTGGTGCAGGCGAGGTTGCCGAGCACCATGCCGAAGCAATGGTAGAACGGCACCGGGATGCAGACCCGGTCCGCTGCCGTGTACCGGCACATCTCGCCGATGAAGAAGCCATTGTTGAGGATGTTGTGGTGGGAGAGCGTGGCGCCCTTCGGGAAGCCGGTCGTGCCGCTGGTGTACTGGATGTTGATCGGATCGTCGAAGGACAGCCTCGCAGCCCGCTCCTGCAGGGCGCTGGATTCGGCGCCCGATTCCGCGCGGGCCGTCGTGCCGTCAGCGAGCAGCCGCTGCCACTCCGCCGTGCCTAGGTAGATCACCCGCTCAAGTACGTCAAGGTCGCCGCGTACCTCGTTGATCATGCCGCGGTAGCTGCTGGACTTGAAGGACTCCGCGCTCACCAGCAGCCGGATCCCTGACTGGCGCAGCACGTACCCGAGTTCATGGCTGCGGTAGGCCGGGTTGATGTTGACCAGGATGACGCCGATTCGCGCAGTGGCGTACTGCAGCAGCACCCACTCGGCGCAGTTCGGGGCCCAGATGCCCACCCGGTCAGCGGCCTTGATGCCGAGGCCGAGCAGGCCGAGGGCCAGCGCGTCGCAGTCGGCGTCAAGCTGCGCGTAGGTCCAGCGGCGGCCGGTCGCCGTCTCCACTACGGCCTCACCATCGGGGTTGGCGGCGGCGACCCGCCGCAGGTTCTCCCCGATGGTCTCGCCCAGCAGCGAGATTGTCGAGGTTCCGTGGCTGTAGGAAAGCTCAGTTGCACCGGACATGACGCACCTCCGGAATCAGATCACCCCATCGTCCTCCGTGACACATGCTGGTGGGAAGCCCGGCTGCTCAGCGCCGGTGCCCGGTCGGCCGTGCTGCGGCGGTGCCGATGGAGAGCTACTGTCAAAGTACCTTCCTACACGTTGGCCCCGGAGCGGCTATGGGGATGTGGATCGGCTGGCTCATCGTGGCCGCGGTGCTGGGCGCTGCCGAGATCATGACGGCGACGCTGGCCTTCGGCTTAGTTGCCATCTCCGCCTTCGTTGCCGCCGGAGTCGGTTTTGCCGGCGGTAACGGGGCATTGCAGTTCGGCGCGTTCGCCGTCGCTTCTGCAGCCGGGCTCGGCATCGCCAGGCCGTTCGCGCTCCGGCATATCAGGCAGCCGCCGATGCTGCGCACCGGGACTGCGGCGCTGGTCGGCCGGCACGCGATCGTGCTGGACGAGGTCACCGGGCTCAGCGGGCGGGTCCGCATCGGCGGCGAGGAGTGGTCCGCGCGGTCCTACGACGAGACCCTGACCATTCCAGCGGGCTCCAAGGTCGATGTCATGCAGATCGAGGGCGCCACCGCCCTCGTGTACCCCCGGGAGTAGCCGTGGAAGTGGCCAGCCTGATCGTTGCCGCAGCCTTTGTCCTCATCATCGCCTTGCTGGCGGTCAAGACGGTGCGCATCGTGCCGCAGGCCCGCGCCAGGAACGTGGAGCGCCTCGGCAGGTATCGCAAGACGCTCGAGCCGGGGATGAACGTCATCATCCCGTTCATCGACCGGGTGAAGCCGCTGATCGACCTGCGCGAGCAGGTCGTGTCGTTCCTCGGCCAGCCGGTGATCACCGAGGACAACCTGGTCGTCAGGATCGACACCGTGCTGTTCTTCCAGGTCACCGACCCGCGGGCGGCTGACTACGAGATCGTCAACTACATCCAGGCGATCGAGCAGCTGACCGCGACGATGCTCCGCAGCGTGATCGGCTCCATGGACCTGGAGGTTACGCTGACCTCGCGCGACAAGATCAACACGATGCTGCGCGGCGTCCTTGACGACGCCTCGGGCAAGTGGGGGATCCGGGTGACCCGGGTGGAGATCAAGGCGATCGACCCGCCGAAGAGCGTCATCGACGCGATGGAGAAGCAGATGCGGGCCGAGCGGGAAAAGCGCGCGGCGATCCTCACCGCTGAGGGCCTGAGGCAGGCGCAGATCCTCACCGCTGAAGGTGATAGGCAGGGCACCATATTGCGGGCTGAGGGCGACAAGCAGAGCGCGATCCTGCGGGCCGAAGGCCAGTCACAGGCGATCGGGACAGTCTTCCAGGCGATTCACGAGAACGATCCCGACCCCCAGCTGCTCGCCTACCAGTACGTCCAGGCCCTGCCCCAGATAGCGCAGGGCGCGGGCAGCAGCGTATGGATGATCCCGAACGAGGTGACCACCGCGCTGAAGACGCTGAGCTCGGCCTTTGAGCCAGCCTCCGGTGGCAGCGAGAAGTCCAGGGCGGACGGCCTGGGCCAGGCCATCCGCAAGTTCCCCGATCCAGGTAAGGGAGCAGCGGCCGTCCATCCCGAGGTGCCTGGCCAGGCACCGCCCGCTGAGCTCGAGAACTGACCGGCCGCCCGCCCGGTCAGGGCCGGACCGCGAGGCCCAGGGTGAGCAGGGCGCCGAAGGCCAGCTGGAGCCGCCCGGTCTGGCCAAGCGCGGCGATCAGCCGGGGACCTGCCGCCCCGCCGCGCACCAGCCGGACGGGGGCCGCGGCGAACGGGGCGGCGGCGAAGGCGAGCAGGGTGAACGGAGCCACGGCGGCCATCGCTGCCGCAGCGCAGAACGGGAGCACGACACAGGCCGTGTACAGCAGCCGGGCCCGGTGATCCCCTAGCACCACGGCGAGGGTGCGCTTGCCTGCCAGCGTGTCGGAGGGGATATCCCGCAGGTTGTTGATCACCAGCAGCGCGCAGGCGAGCAGGCCGACCGGCACGGCGGCCGCGAACGCCAGCCAGGCCACCCGGCCCATCTGCACGTAAGCGGTCCCGGCCACGGCGGCGACGCCGAAGAACAGGAAGACGGCCACCTCGCCCAGCGCGCGGTACCCGTACGGCCTGCTCCCGCCGGTATAGAACCATGCGGCGGCGACGGCGGCGGCGCCGATCGGCACCAGCCACCATGAGGTAACGGCGGCCAGCGCCAGCCCGGCCACGCAGGCGACCGCAAAGCAGCCGAGGGCAGCGACCAGGACCTGCCTGGGCCTGGCGAGCCCGGAGCCTACCAGCCTGACCGGGCCGACCCGGCGCTCGTCGGTACCGCGGATCCCGTCACTGTAGTCGTTGGCGTAGTTGACGCCGACCTGGAGCGCCAGCGCGACGAGGAGCGCCAGCACGGCCCGCCATGGCCAGAACCGGCCGTAGCCGAAGGCAACCCCAGAGCCGACGACCACCGGCACGATCGCGGCGGGCAGCGTGCGCGGCCGCGCGCCCGCTACCCAGTCCCGTGCTTCGGCCACAGCCCGCCCTTCGTCGCTGATCGGCGGCTCAAAGACTATTCGGGGCCGGCCTGTCGCCAGCACGCCGGGTACGCGAGCGGGCACTGCGGCGGGCAGCCTGCCGGGCCAGCCTGCCGGGCCAGCCTGCCGGGCCGGTTACCGAGCGGGCGGCAGCGCCTTGGCGGCGGCGGTATGGATCAGGTTGATCTGGCCAGCGTCCAGCCGCGCGGTTGTCTTCCTTGACTGGCGCCTGAAGTACTTGCGGAGCCGCCGGCCGGCGAATACATCGACATCACGGAGGCTGACAACGTTCCACGGGATCGTTGGCCCGTAGATCGCCATCGCGGGCCGGACGCTGATCTCAGTCCCGAGCGCGGACCCCACCAGGATGCTGGCCTGCGTGGCCTCCCAGATGGCGTGCTCCAGGCGCTCTTCCTGCCCGAACGGGCCATGATACAGCCGTCCCGACGCGGCGGTGCGGACCGGCAGCCTGCGATCCCAGCGCTCCGAGTCCACCGCGAAAACGCCAGGCGGCCCGATTACGAGGTGATCGATGACGGAGTCGCTGCCTGGTATGGCGCGCGCGTTCAGCGCAACATAGCCAGCGGCCCTGAGCAGGGCGAGCCGGTGCTTGGTCCGCCGTTGCGCCGAGGTAACCCGGACGGAGGCGGGTATGACCGAGGTGGTCCTTGACCGGTAGATGATGTCGGCGATGGCGACAACCGCCGCGGCCGTCAGTCCAAGTCGCCAGTCCAGCCAGATCGTGACGGCCACGCCAACGGCGGTGGCGGCCAGTCCGCGGCCAATCCAGATCGGCAGCCGGGGATCTGACGCCAGCCCTGGGAAGATTGGCCGGGGCGCCGGAATGATGCTGCGCCTGGCCTGATCCCAGCGGCGGCCCCGGGCGCGGTCGGGTGTTTCGGCCGGGGCGTGGGACAGCTCTCCGGCCTGGGTCTGGGCCTGCGCTTCGGACAGGGCACTGACCTGTCCGTCGGATAGGGCACTGAGCTGTGCGTCGGACAGCATCTGCTCCGGCGCTTCGGCCGATGGTGGCTCGGGTCCGGCCGTGGTGCCCTCGCGCATATCGGGCGCAGCCGCTATTCCGGCCGCGCTTGCCTCCGGTCCGGTTTCCTGGTCTTCATCTCTGCCGGCCTCCCGGTCCATAACCCCGAGAGTAACTGAATGACTGCACTGAGGACATGCATGTTAACTTCATTCACGCAAGGCAGCACCCGTGGCCATGCTGGACCCTGAGGCATCGCCCGTCTACCGTTCAGGAACGTGACCCAGATACATGAGCTGACGGTGACCGAACTCGCCGCTGCCATCCGCGAACTCCAACTCTCGCCGGTCGAGATCACCGAGCACTACCTCGATCGCATCGACCGGTTGAACGAGCGGGTCGGAGCGTTCTACACGGTAACCGCTGACCTTGCCCGCGAGGAAGCCGCCAGGGCGGAGAAAGCGGTGTCTGACAGCCTGCGCGGCCCGGGCGACGCGACCGCCCTGCCGCCGCTGCTCGGCGTGCCGATCCCGATGAAGGACCTTAATATGGTCGCCGGCGTACGGATGACCTTCGGCTCTGCCGTCTTCGCCGACAACGTCGCCGACGCTGATGACTACGTGGTCGCCGCGCTCCGGGCCGCCGGTGTCGTGATCACCGGTAAGACGGCGACGCCCGAATTCGGCTTGCCGTGCTATACCGAGACAAGTGTCGGGCCACCAGCCCGCACGCCATGGGACCTGACCCGGTCGGCTGGCGGGTCGAGCGGCGGCGCCGGAGCGGCAGTTGCCGCCGGGCTGGCGCCCGCCGCGCAAGGCAGCGATGGCGGCGGATCGATCCGGATCCCGTCCAGCGTCTGCGGGGTCTTCGGCATCAAACCGTCGCGCGGCCGGATTTCCGGCGGCCCGCTCGTGCCTGACCTGGCCGGGCTGTCTACCAACGGGCCGATCGCCCGCACGGTCGCCGATGCCGCGCTCCTGCTCGACGCCATGACGGTCAACCACGTGGGCGACATGTATCCGCTGCCGCCGTTGCCGCCAGGGGAGACGTTCCTGGCCCAGGCGACGAGGGAGCCCGGTCGGCTCAGGATCGGCCGGTCGCTGCAGCATGCGGTCGACGGGGCGACCGTGCACCCGGACTGCGTCGCGGCATACGAGGCGGCCAGCAGCTTGCTGGCGGAACTCGGGCACGAGGTGGAGGACCTTGCGCTGCCGTTCGGCCCCGACGTTGTCCCGATGTTCGAGATCATCTGGTGCTCGATGGCGACCCTTGCCCCCGTCGGTGCCGCGCAGGAAAGCCGGCTGCTGCCGCTGACTCGCTATCTGCGCGATCGCGGGCAGCAGGTCAAAGCTCGTGACCTGCTGCTCGCCCAGGCCCACCTCCAGTCGGTGATGCGTCCGGCGCTCGAAATGATGAACGGATACGACGCTGTGCTCAGTCCGACCCTGGCATTGCCCCCGGTGCCGGTCGGATACTTCGACGAGGTCGGGCCTGCGGAGAACTTCGAACGGCAGAAGAGCTTCACGCCGTACACGGCCATGTACAACCTCTCCGGGCAGCCCGCGGTCAGCGTGCCGCTGCACTGGAACGCTGACGGGCTGCCGATCGGAGTGATGCTGGCGAGCCGGATCGGGGGGGAGGGAACCTTGATCTCGCTGTCCGCGCAGCTGGAGGCCGCGCGGCCGTGGCGGTACCGGCATCCGTCGATCTGGTGAGGGCCGACCAGGCCGGCCAGGCCGGTCAGCAGCCGCCTGGCGGGCCGGGCACGCCGACTCCGTCGGTCGGCTGGTCCACAACCCCGACGGCCGAGCTGCGCAGCACCGCGCCGAAATGGACCACGTACCACCGGCCGCGCCAGGAGATCAGCGACGCGATCCCGATGGACCGCAGCTGATGGTGCAGGCGGTAAACGATCCGGGCGCCTGCCACGTGCCAGTAGCCGACACCGTTGAAGCAGACGCCAGGGTCGATCCAGCTGGCCTGCGCCGCGGGCACGATCACCCGCACCAGCGTGGCTGCGCGGGCAGCGTGGCCCAGCAGGTCGTGGGCGGCGCTGACATCAAGCCTGAAGTCGGCAACCAGGCGGCCCAGCCAGTCCGACGTCGGATCGGCTATCGCCTTGACCTGCCGATAGGCCGCGAGCGGAAAGAACGCCCGCATGCCGAAGACGGGCTTGCCGGTGACGACCGAGGCCCACAGGTCGGTCATCTCGGCGCGAAACGCGGCCGTGCCGGCGCTCGGAAATGCCCTGGTCTGCGGGAGCGCGGCGTGCGACGGCGGCACCGGGACCACAGTTCCGGGCCCGGCAGGGCCAGGACTAGCGCCAGGGCTGACGCTCGGTCTGACGCTCGGGCTCGGCAAGCTGCGCGCTGGCGTGGCGGTCGCGGGCGCCGTGCCATAGGCCGTGTGCTGCGGCCGTGCCGCGGTGCCGGTCGCCGCGGTGCCGGGGCCAGCGCCGCAGCCCGCGAGCAGCAGTGCTGTCGCGATCGCGCCCGCAGCTGGCCGCGCGGCATGCGGGGCCAGTGGAGCACGCAGCCGCAGCGGGCCTCGCTGGCCCGCGCGGAGCCACTGCGGTGATCGCCGTGCATTCACTGCGTACTCCAGCCGAAACGAGGCGAAAGCCGCTGCCGGATCCGGGATGTGTCCTGGTGCTAGCAGGGTAGCCGGGCCCGGGCTGTCAGCAGCCAGGAATGATGATCGGGGTGCGCCGCGGCCGCAACGACCGCGAGCAGGCCGGTGGTGCGGGACAGGATCGGGAGGTGCTTGCGGTGTTGCCTGAGCGAGCACGCTCGAGGCAGGTCCGGCGCGTCATCCATGTGGTGATCGCATCCTGCTCATCGGCGGCTGTGCTCGCCCTGCTGGCTTTCGGCTATGGCCAGATTCCTGCGCTCGGCCCGGCATTGGTCCCAGATCATGGTGCCTGGACGTCATCGGCAGGCGGGAAACTGCCGGTCTCACAGACGCTGACGTTGCCTGGCCTGGCCCGCCCGGCCAGTGTTTCCTATACCAGCCAGGGCATGGCCGCTATCAGCGCGTCCGACGACGACGACGCTTTCCTCGCACTCGGGTACGTGCATGCGCAATTCCGGCTGGCGGAGATGGACCTTGAACGACGTCTCGGCGAGGGTCTCCTGGCCCAGCTGGCCGGCCCGGGTGAGGTGGCGTCGGACAGGTTCGAGCTGCGGCTCGGCCTGCTGCGTACGGCGCAGCAAGAGTGGGCGGACATGCCGCGATCAAGCCCGGCGGCCCGCGCGCTGATCTGGTACTCCCGCGGTGTCAACGACTACCTGGCGCAAGCCCGGGCCAGCAGGCAGTGGCCCGCGCTGTTCTCGCTGTCCGGTGTATACCCGGCGAACTGGACGCCGGTCGACAGCCTGGTCATCCAGGGCGACCTCACCCAGGAACTCGACTTCACCACGACCCCGCTTGACTATGCGCTTCTGGAGCGCTCGCTGGGTGCTGCCCGCACGATGAGCTGGTTCCCTGTGCTGCCGGTGAATCAGCAGGATCCCTTCGATCCCGGCCCGTACCGCAACCTCGGCATCGCCTCGATCGACGCGACCACCGGGTCGCTGGACTCGGCAGTTCTGCCCGCTCCGGACGGGGCAGGCCGCTCGGCCCGCCGGCCGGCACCGGCTCAGGCTGGGGTGCCGGCTCCGGATGCGGCTCCGGTGCCGGCCCGGGAAGCCACCGCGGCGGCCGCTCTGCTCGCCCAGGTCTCCGCGCTCCCAGCCGGTCAGGTACACCGTTATCCGGACAGTAACGCGTGGGCGGCCAACGGCCCGGCGGTGGCAGGCGGCGGCGCGATGCTGGCCGGAGACCCGCACCTCCTGCAGACGCTGCCATCGATCTGGTATCAGGTAGCGCTCTCGGCCCCCGGGCTCGCCGTCTCCGGCGTGAGCGTTCCCGGCCTGCCCGGCATCCTGCTCGGCCACAACGCCCACATTGCCTGGTCGCTCACCGACACGCAGAACCAGTCTGCGCTCTTCTACACCGAGCAGACCAGCACGAGCCGGCCAGGCGAGTACTTCTGGCGCGGCGGATGGCGCCGGATGCGCCAGGTGCGGTACACGATCCCGGTCCGCGGCGGCGCGCCGGTCTCGCTCACCGTGGACATCACGGTGCACGGCCCGGTCATGACGGAGGCCGGCCAGACCGTTTCGGTGGACTGGATGGGCAATGTCCCGTCCCCCGACATAGCGGCGATGTACGCGGTCAGTCAGGCCACCGACTTCGCCCAGTTCCGCAGCGCCCTGGCCGGCTGGCGCGCCCCCACCCAGAACTTTGTCTACGCCGATGACCGCGGCAACATCGGGGCGATCTCGGCTGGCTATTATCCGCTCGTCCGCCATGGCGATCCCTGGCTGCCGATGCCGGGCACCGGCGCGGACGACCTGGCCGGAGTCATCCCGTACGCGGCGATACCGCTGGTGTACGACCCGCCCGGGCACGTGCTCGGCACCGCTAACCAGCGGCCGGTCGGCGCCGGCTACCCGTACTACATCGGTACCACGGCCAACGCGTTCGACCCCGGCTACCGGGCCGCGGCGGAGTACTCCTTCCTGCGCGGCCACTCAGGGATGCAGCCGGCCAGCTTCGCCGCACTGCAGGACAACCTGACCGACGAGCTGGCCATCAGGATCGTGCCGCGGCTGCTCACCGCGCTGCGCGGCGCTCCGCTGACTAGCGACGAGCGCCAGGCGGCGCAGCTGCTGGCCGGCTGGAACGACTCGATGGATGCGAGCTCGGCGGCCGCCTCGGTGTGGTGGACCTTCTGGAGCGATTACCTATCGGCAGTGTTCGGCCCCTGGTGGACCGCGGCGAAGGTCCCGGTAAGCAAGGACTCGTTCGGGCTGAAGGTGTCTCCCGACCAGTTCAGCCTCGACCAGGTACTCGAAGCGTGGACACTGAGCGACCAGCGCAACCCCGCGTTCAGCCCGCCTCGCGGCCCGGCCAGGGACGCCGGGGAGGCGATGCGGGACGCGTTCGGCGTGGCGGTGGCGCACCTGCAGGCGGCGCTCGGCGGCTCGCCGCCGGGCTGGGACTGGGGTCGGCTGCACGGCAGGAGGTTCCCGTCGCTGACCCAGGCGGCCGGGCTCGGTTACGGGCCACGGGCTGCTGGCGGGGACTACTGGACTGTCGACGCCGCCAACGGCGGCCTGATCGCCACGGCGGGCCCGAGCTGGCGGATGATCGCATCATGGACCGGCCGCGGGCGGATCACGGCGGAGGGCATTTACCCTGGTGGCCAGAGCGAGAACCCGGCCTCGCCCTGGTATGCGAACCTGATTGCCGGCTGGTGGCACGGACAGTACCTGCCGCTGCCGCCGGCCGGCGGCAGCGTGGCCGGGCCAATCCGCTGGACGCTGCGCCCGTGACTGGCGGGATAGGGGAGGCACGGCGCGGCGGCTGGCCCGCACGGCGCGGCCGGTCTCGGAACGCGGTAAGGAACTAGGACCCGAAACGGAGGTGCGGGCCGGTGACTGACCTGAAGAGGCTGGGCAAGCGCGGCGCTTACCGGCTCGGCAGGCTCCGTACCCAGGGCATCGGCGAGCTGCGCGCGCCGGTGCCGTTCCGGCCCTCGTTCGCGCGGCCGGCCCATCGCGGGCCGCGCTCGGCGTGGCTCTTCGGCCTCCTGGCCGGGACTGCCGTGATCGCCGCGGGAGCCGCCGGCGGTTATTGGTTTATCCCGTTCGTGATCGGCCTGCTGACCGGGGTCGCCGGGCGCTGGGGCGGCTGGCGGCTGCCGGTGACGCTGACGGCCGCGACCCTGATGGCGGTCATCGGGTGGAGTATTCCGCTGTGGTGGGCGGCCCTGCACGGCCAGCCGACAGGTGCCACCGCCCGGGTGATCGCCGCGCTGGCCGGCCTGCCGGCCCGGGCGGCCGTCGGGATCGCGGCGACGCTGCTGGTCTCGGCGCTCCAGTCGGCTGCCGGTGCCTGGCTGGGCCGCACGCTCGGCCCGCGCCGCACTGACGGCTAGGCACCCGGCGGCGGGCGGCGGACCGCCGCGCGCAATCATGGGGGATGACCGATCCGTACCTGATACGCCGCGCCCAAGCGGCCGGGATCGCCCCGGTGTACCAGAACTCGCGCGGCCAGACCGTCGAGGTGGGCGACGAGACCCTTATCGCCATCCTCACGGCGCTCGACGAGGCTCCCGAGCTTGCTCCCCAGGACCGTGCGGCAGCGCCAGGTCCCCGGGCAGCGGATGGCCTTCAGGGAGGCCATGATCCGCGGGCAGCGGATGGCCTGCAGGAAGGTCAGGAACTGCTGGCCGGCCAGGCCGCCGGCGCCGAGCCCGCCGAGGAGAAACCAGCCAGCCACGAACTGCCGCGGGTCGCGGCCGGCCGGTCGTGGGGGTTCACGGTCCAGCTGTACTCCATCCGGTCCCGTGGTTCGTGGGGCCATGGCGACCTCAGCGACCTCGCCCAGCTCGCAGCCTGGAGTGCCCGAACCGTGCGGGCAGGCTTCGTGCTGGTCAACCCGCTGCACGCGGCCGAGCCGCTGCCGCCGGTCAGCTCGTCACCCTATCTCCCGATGTCCAGGAGGTTCATTAGCCCGCTCTACCTGCGGATCGAGGACATTCCCGAGTACGGCAGGCTGACCGCCGCCGATCAGGGCCGGATCGAGCAGCTGGCGGCTCCGTTGCGGGCCCGCAACACGAGCAGCGACCTGATCGACAGGGACGCGGTCTGGACCGCCAAGCGGTCCGCCCTGGAGATCATCAGGCAGGTGCCGCTGACTGGTCAGCGGCTGGTCTCCTTCCAGCGGTTCTGCCAGCGTGAAGGCGGCGAGCTCAGGGACTGGGCCGCCTGGTGCTCGCTTGCGGAGCAGCACGGGCCCGACTGGCGCAAATGGCCGGAGTCGGCCCGTGATCCGCGCTCGGCCGCTGTGACGGCCACCGACGGCGGGCTCGGTGCCCGGCGGACCTTCCATTCCTGGCTGCAATGGCTTCTCGACGAGCAGCTCGCCGCGGCGCAGCGAGCGGCGCTGGCCGCCGGCATGGACACCGGGATCATCCACGACCTGGCAGTGGGGGTGCACCCGGCTGGAGCCGACGCGTGGGCACATCAGGATCTCCTGGTGTCCGGGCTGAGTGTCGGGGCGCCCCCGGATGAGTTCAACCAGCGCGGCCAGGACTGGACCCAGCCGCCCTGGCACCCGCGGCGGCTGGCGGCGGCTGGCTACCGCCCGCTGGCCAGCTTGTTCGGCGCGGCCTTCCGGCATGCCGGGGGCCTGCGGGTGGATCACGTGATGGGGCTCGCGCGGCTGTGGTGCGTGCCGGCCGGGATGCCGCCGGACTGCGGCGCCTACCTGCGGTTCGATCATCGGGCTAGCGTGGCGGCGCTGGCCGGCGCGGCGGCGAGGGCCGGCGGGCTGGCCATCGGCGAGGACCTCGGCACGGTCGAGCCGTGGCTCCGCAGCTACCTGGCCGACAGCGGTATCCTCGGCACCTCGCTGCTCTGGTTCGCGCGTGAGGCCGACGGCACCCCGCTGCGGCCGCAGCACTGGCGGCGGGCCTGCATGGCGACGGTGGGCACGCATGACCTTCCGCCGGTGTCGGGCTTCCTGACCGGCGAGCAGGTGACCGTCCGGGCCCGGCTGGGGCTGCTGAAAGTGCCGGAAGACGTGGAACGAGCCAGCGCGGAACTGATGCTGTCCCGGTGGCGGGACATGCTGGCGCGAGAGGGACTGATCGGCGCAGGCTCGCGCCCGGATCCGGCGGACTTCACGGTGGCCCTCTATGCCTACCTGGCCAGGACCCCGGCTGCGCTGGTCGGCGTCTCGCTAGCCGACGCGGTCGGTGACTGCCGCACCCAGAACATCCCTGGCACCAGCGACCAGTACCCGAACTGGCGGATACCGCTGTGTGACAGCGAGCGCCGCGCGGTGCTGCTCGAGGACCTGCCGTCGCTTCCGCTGGTCCAGGCGGTCGCGCGGGCCGTTGCCGGACGCTAACCAGCCGGTCAGCCGGTCAGCCGGTCAGCCGGACGCCAGCCGGTCGCGCTCCCGGCAGCGGAGCGCACGGGCGACATCGTCGCGGCCCTCCAGCAGCAGGCGCCGCAGCTGAACGGGCGGATCGGTGCTGGCGAGGTAATCATCGGCGGCGCTGATGGCCTGCCGGGTGACGATCCAGTACGGGTAGGCGGCCTTGGCGAAATACTGCGCCATGTCCGAGCTCCAGCCCGCCCAGATGCCCGCGATCATGTCGAAAAACCGCTCGCTGTACGGCTTGAGCAGGTCATCCTGGTCAGGGTCGGCGAAGCCGGCCAGCATCGCGCGGAACGTCGCGTTGGCCAGCGTGCCGCCGGTGATCTCGGCCCAGGCTGCCTCCTTGGCCTCCGGCGTGGGGACCGCGGCCCGGCAGGTCGCGGCGTGCCGGGCGCCCGCATCAGTCGCGTCCCTGGCCAGCTCGGCGTCGATGTCGGCCGGGCCGGCCGCGCCGCGGCTGACCAGCCGCCGCAGCAGCCGCCAGCGGAACTCGGTGTCGACCGCAAGGCCGTCGATCGCCGTCGTTCCCGCCAGCAGCCCGGCCAGCAGGCCGAGGTCGCTGGGGGCGGCGGCGGCGCCCGCGAACGCCTGGGCGTAGGCGAGCTGGCGGTCTGAGCCCGGCTCGGCGCGCTGGAGCAGCTCGCGCAGCGCGGCGGCGATCCGCTCGAGCCCGGCGTCGCGCCACGCCGGATCGGCGAATCGCCGGGCCGCCGCGCCGGCCTGTGCCAGCACCGTCTGCGTCACGCTGATGTCCGTGATGGAGTCCGCGCCCGACAGCACCAGGCTGACGTAGTCGCGGGCCGCCAGCTCGGCGTCCCGGCACATGTCCCACGCCGCCGACCAGCACAAAGCCGCAGGCAGCTGCTCAGTGAACGAGCCGATGCCGTCGATCAGCGTGCGCAGCGAATGGTCATCAAGCCGGACCTTCGCGTAGCTCAGGTCGTCGTCGTTGACGAGGACCAGATCGGGGCGCGGGGTGCCGGCGAGTGCCGGTATCTGACTGCGCTCGCCTGCGATGTCGACTTCGAGGCGCTGCCGCCTGGTCAGGCCGGCCCCGGTGCGGTCATACAGGCCGATCGCTATCCGGTGCGGCCGCAGCACCGGGTGGCTGGCGGTGGCCGTCTGGAGGACCGCGAAGCTGGTCAGGCGGCCGTCGGAGCCGACGGAGAACTCGGGCCGCAGGGTGTTCACCCCGGCCGTCTCCAGCCATTCCTTCGACCAGGTCGACAGGTCCCGGCCGGAGGACTCCTCGAGCGCGGCGAGCAGGTCGCCGAGGGTCGCGTTGCCCCAGGCGTGCCTGGCGAAGTAGCCGCGGAGCCCGGCCAGGAAATGGTCTCTGCCGACGTAGGCCACCAGCTGCTTGAGCACCGCGGCGCCCTTGGCGTAGGTGATGCCGTCGAAGTTCAGCTCGACCGTCTCGATATCCGGGATATCGGCCGCGATCGGGTGCGTCGTGGGCAGCTGGTCCTGCCGGTACGCCCATGCCTTCCAGGCCTGCGCGAAGGTGGTCCAGGCGGCGGTCCAGCGGGTGCCCTCGGCCTCCGCCACGGTCCCGGCCCAGGTGGCGAAGGACTCGTTCAGCCACAGGTCATCCCACCAGCGCATGGTGACCAGGTCGCCGAACCACATGTGCGCCATCTCGTGCAGGATCGTCTCGGCACGCGCCTCCCGTTCTGAGTCGGTCACCCGCGACCGGAACACGTAGTCCTCAAGGAAGGTGACGCAGCCGGCGTTCTCCATCGCGCCCGCCTTGTACTCGGGCACGAACAGCTGGTCGTACTTGCCGAACGGGTAGCGGACGCCGAACGCCCGGTGGAAGAAGTCGAAGCCCTGCCTGGTCACCTCGAAGATCTCGTCCGGGTCGAGGAAGCTGGCCAGCGACTCGCGGCAGAAGATACCGAGCGGGATACCGTCGTGCTCGTCGCGGATCACGTGGTAAGGACCCGCCGCGACCGCGGTTATGTAGGTGGACATCACCGCGGCGGCCGGGAAGTGCCACCGCTCGCGGCCGTCGCCTGCGGGCTCGGCGACGCGGTCCGGCGCGGCGTTCGAGATCACTTGCCAGCCTGGCCTCGCGGTCACGGTGAACTCGAAGGTGGACTTGAGGTCGGGCTGGTCGAAGCAGGCATAAACCCGGTTGGCGTCGAAAGTCTCCAGGTCCGAGTACAGGTAGATGCCGTGGTCGGCCGGATCGGTGAACCTGTGCAGGCCCTCGCCGGTGCGTGAGTAGGCACAGTCGGCCACGACGCGGAGCTCATTGGCGGCCGCCAGGCCGTCCAGGGTGATCCGGTAGCCGTCGAAATTCCCGGCTGGCACCCGCGCCCCGTTAAGCGTGATCTCGGTCACCGCGGGCGCCGTCAGGTCAATGAAGCTCGATCCGCCCGGGCTCGCGCAGCGGAACCTGACGGTGGTCACCGACCTGAACGTGGCGTCGCCGCCGGTCAGGTCGAGCTGGATCAGGTAGGAGTCGACGTCGAGCAGGCGTGCGCGGTCCCGCGCCTCGTTGCGCGTGAGGTTCCGGGCCACAGTGCTTATCCCTTCCCTGGGGCTGGTCCCTTCCCTGGGGCTGGCCGTTGCTGAATGATCCCATGCTGCCCGTGGAATGTGCCGGGGCGCCATCCGGTTACCAGCAGCATCAGCCCGATACCGGAGGAGCCTTGGATGGCCGAGCAGGAGCCCGTGGACATTGATTTCTGGTTCGATCCGCTGTGTCCCTGGGCGTGGATGACCTCCCGGTGGGTGCTCGAGGTGCAGAAGGTGCGCCCGGTCAGCCCGCACTGGCACCTGATGAGCCTCGCCGTGCTCAACGAGGGCAAGGAGGACCTGCCCGAGCGCTACCGGAATTTCATCCGGCAGGCGTGGGGGCCGGTGCGGGTCTGCATCGCGGCCGAGCAGAAGTTCGGCCCCGAGGTGCTCGGCCCTCTCTACACCGCCCTGGGCACGCGCTTCCACCTCGAGAAGGCCGAGAAAGACCGCGCGACGATCGAGGCCGCGCTGGCGGAGGCGGGGCTGCCCGCCGAGCTAGCCGATGCGATGGACTCGACCGAGTATGACGAGGCGCTGCGTGCCTCGCACCACGACGGCATGGACCGGGTCGGCTACGAGGTTGGCACCCCGGTGATCTCGGTTAACGGCTTCTCCTGCTTCGGCCCGGTGGTCACCCCGGCCCCGCGCGGCGAGGCTGCCGCCAGGCTCTGGGATGGCTTCTTGCTCGTCGCCGGCACGGACGGCTTTTTCGAGCTCAAGCGGAGCCGCACCAGGGATCCGATCTTCGACTGAACCGGCGCCGCGCCGACCGGTTCCGCGCCGCCAGCCGCGAGCGGGTTCAGCCCTGGGTCAGTACCTGCATCGTCCAGGCACAGCCGGAATCGATGGTCAGGTAACGGACGCCAGTGCCGGCGTACGCGGCGGTGACGCCGTGGCCGCGCCGCCCGGTCTGGTCTACCGGCGTACCGCCCAGGGTGCTCCCAGCGACATCCCTGACGACGAACCTGCCCGGCTGGCGCCGGGCCGCGCAGCTAAAGGACCAGTCCAGCTGCCAGGTTCCGGCGACGGTGAACGGAGTTGTGCGTTTTTTCCCCTGCCCGGTGAAGCGGGCTAGCACGCGGGGCCCGGTGACCGCAGGCCGGATCGCGCAGCAGGGCCGGTGGCCGGCCCGGCCGACCGCGCTGGCCCGGCCCCGTGCCGGATAGGCCAGGGCCGGCCGCTGGCCCGCGGCCGTGCTGGCGTGCGTGGCCGTAGGCAGCGCCGTGACATCGGCCACCAGCGTCACAGCGCCGATCACGAGGCCCAGGCCGGCCAGGCTGGATCCAGCGGCACCGAGGAGCCGTACCGTTGCGCGGGCGGGCGGCCGGAACGGCGCAGGCAGCCGGGAGGCGGATCCATGCCGGGGGCGGCTCGGCGGCGACCGCCGCTGGTTCGGGCTCTGGTGCGTCATCCGGATCCCTCGGGGTCGCTGGGCCGGGAGGAGGTAACGTAAAGCAACCACATTCGGTCGTCACGCATAGGAATCGTTGTATCACAAGCAGAAACAATGTCCCGAGACTATTGGCGTTTTAGCTGATGAATGGCTCGCTGCCAATCTTCGTGGTTAGCTGATGTTCCCCTTAGTGCCGCGCCAAGGGCCGACCTTACGTACCTAGAGTGGCGCCAAGATAACGTTTAGTCAGTAAAATCTTCTACAATCCGTAATCAGCCATCGTGTCCTGGGCTGGGCTGCTTGCCTGCCGGATGCCATGCGGGAGGATGACAGTTATGCGCAGCAACTACGTCGGCGGTACCTGGACGCCATCCGCAGGGGACTCGGCCGTCGAGGTGGTTAACCCGGCGACCGAGCAAGTGATCGATGAGGTCCCCGCAGGTCACGAGGGTGACGTGGATGAAGCGGTGCGCGCTGCCGTAGCTGCGCAGCGGTCCTGGTCGGCCACCAGCACGGTAGAGCGGGCCGCCCGGCTCGAGGCCGCCAGGGAACTGCTCGAGCAGCGTGCCGATGCGGTCGCGGCGGCCATCACCGCCGACGTAGGCTCGCCATTCAGCTTCGCCAGGAAGGTTCAGGTCGGGACGCCGCTGGCGGTGCTGGCCAGCTATGTCGATCTGCTGGCCGGCTACAACTTCGGCGGCGACCGGGTGGGCAACTCGCTGATCGTCAGGGAGCCCGTCGGGGTCGTCGGCGCCATCACGCCCTGGAACTACCCGCTGCACCAGATCGTCGCCAAGGTGGCCGCGGCGCTCGCCGCTGGCTGCACTGTTGTCCTGAAGCCAAGTGAGGTCGCCCCGCTCGCTGCCTATGAGCTGGCCGACATCTTCCATGAAACCGGGCTGCCTGCGGGCGTATTCAACCTCGTCAGCGGGACCGGGCCGGTGACCGGCGCGGCGATCGCCGCCCATCCGGGCATCGACGCGGTGTCCTTCACCGGCTCAGTAGCCGCCGGACGGCTGGTGGCGCAGGCGGCAGCGGCCACCGTCAAGCGGGTCACCCTGGAACTCGGCGGCAAGTCGGCCAACGTCATCCTGCCTGACGCCGATCTGGCCACCGCCGTCAAGGTCGGGGTCGCCAAGGCGTTCGTCAACTCGGGGCAGACCTGCAACGCCCTCACCCGGATGCTGGTACATCGCGACGCCTATGACGAGGCCGTCGGGCACGCGGCCAAGAATGCGGAACGCTACCTGGCCGGTGACCCGCTCGCCGAGGGCACCCGGCTCGGCCCGCTGGTGACAGCGGCCCAGCGTGATCGCGTGCGCGGGTTCATCGAGCAGGGAGTTGCGGAGGGGGCGCGGCTCGTCGTCGGCGGCCCGCAGGCGCCGGCCGGGCTTGAGCACGGCTACTTCGTATTGCCCACCGTCTTCGCGGACGTGCGGCCGGACATGGCTATCGCGCAGGAGGAGATCTTCGGCCCGGTGCTCTCGGTAATCGGCTACACATCGGAAGACGAGGCGGTGGACATCGCCAACGGCACCAGGTACGGCCTGGCGGCTAGCGTGTGGTCCGCCGATCAGGATCACGCCGTGTCCGTGGCGAGGAGGCTTCGCGCCGGGCAGGTCGAGGTCAACGGCGGCGCGTTCAACGTGGTGGCCCCGTTTGGCGGGTTCGGCCAGTCCGGCTACGGGCGTGAGCTCGGGGTCCAGGGCCTAGAAGAGTTCCTTGAGGTCAAGGCCCTGCAGTTCTGACGGCCTGCTCCAGGTACCGCCGATCCGTGCGGCGGCGCCGTGCGGCGGCGCCGTGCTGCGGCGCCGTGCTGCGGCCGACCCGCACGCCGGGCGCCACCTTCAGATAGAGCCCCATGACGCTCGCTCCCGCCCGTGCCAACGCGGCGGGGCACCCTTCCCGCTACCGGGAATGTCATCAACCAGTCTCCGGGGGACGTGATCTCAGCGGAGCTGCGGCTGCGCGACCTGGGCCACCAGCGCGTTTGCGACCCGGACCAGGTCCCCGGGCGCCAGCTCGATCTCGAGTCCGCGCCGGCCGGCGCTGCAGAAGATCGTGGCAAAGCCGAGCGCGCTGGCGTCGACGACCACGCGCAGCCGGCTGCGCTGGCCGAGCGGCGAGATGCCGCCCGCCACGTACCCGGTGGCCCGCTCAGCAGCGGCCAGCCCCGCCATGGCCGCCTTCTTGCCGCCCGCCGCGGCTGCCAGGGCCTTGAGATCGAGCTGGCCGGAAACTGGTACCACGGCGACGGTCAGCGCGCCGTCGACGTCGGCGACCAGGGTCTTGAACACGCGCTCCGCCGGAACGCCGAGCGCCTCGCTGGCCTCCCGGCCGTAGGAGGAGTGCCGGGGGTCGTGGTGGTAAGCGTGCACGGTGTGCGGGACGCCCTGCTTGCGCAGCAAGGTCGTCGCGGGGGTCGAGGGTCCTGCCACGCTGGGCCAGCTTAGGAGATCCTGGACCGGCGCGGATCAGCGCCAGGGCCTCGCGGCCCGGGCTGCCCAGTAGCTGCCGGGGGGCTCGGCGAGGTCCAGTGCCGGAAGATCGCTGATGGCTAGCGCCAGCAGGTTGTCGTGCAGCTGCCGTGGCGTCACCGCGCCGGAGAGCGTGACGCTGGCCCATGGGTTCGCGAGCGCGGCGGCGATCGCGATCGCGTCCGTCGTGACGTTCCTGGCGGCGGCGAGCGCGGTCAGCCGGGCGGGCGGCCCCGCCCGGTCACCCGAGGGGGCCAGCCGCCCGTTGCCGAGCGCCTCTTTGATCAGGATGGTCCAGCCGGCATCAGCCGCCTCGGCAGCGGCCGGCGCGACGGATGGTTCCAGCAGATTCCAGGTCACCTGCGCCGCGCTGAACACCGGCTGTCCGTCGGCGGTCGCGCGCAGCGCCCTGCGGAGGGTGTCGGCCTGGCCGGGGCCGCTGGTGCTCAGCCCGACGAGCACGCCTTCGGCGCGCAGCCGGGCGAGCGCGGTGAGCAGCGCAGGGTCATCAAGCAAGCCGGATTCCGCGGTCAGTGAGTGCACCTGGTAGAGAGCGAGCCGGCTGCCGAGCAGCGCCCGAGTCTGGGCGAGCTGGGTAGTGAACGTGGCGAGTGAGTGTTCCTTGACTTCATGCTGATCGGCATCCAGCTGCCACCCGCCAACGTAACGGTAGCCCCATTTGGAGCCGGCGACCGTGTCGCGGTGGCCCCGGTCGGCCAGCCAGCCGCCCAGGAATTCCTCGGCCAGGCCGTAGGACCTGGCCGCATCGAAATACCTGATCCCGGCCTCGTAGGCGGCATCCAGCATCGACCAGGTGCGGGCCCGCAATCCGGCGACGCTGCGGTCCGGCAGGTCGGCCGACCGGCCGCCGGTGATATACGCGGGCCGGCCGAGCGCCGCGAGGCCGAGGCCGATCCGCGAGACCACCGGCCCGCCAGGCCCCAGGTCCGTCATCGGCAGGACGGACCTGGCCTCCGGGCGATCCGCCGACCGGTCGCCGGGCCGCACGTCACGATCTGCCCGGCTGTCCGGGTCCGTGCCGCTGCCGAGCCCAGCTGCCTGCATGAGTTCATGACACCACGCGACAGCAGCCGGCTCGCGCTGCTCGATGCGATCCAGCATCGAGGCCGCCCGTCCTGGCGACCCTGAAGGCGGCCGGGGCCCAGCTGGCCAGTCCGCCCGCTGGGCGGGAACTCGGGGCCCGGCTGGCCAGTCCGCCCGCTGGGCGGGAACTCGGGGCCCGGCTGGCAGTCCGCCCGCTGGGCGGGAACTCGGGGCCCGGCTGGCCAGTCCGCCCGCTGGGCGGGAACTCGGCGGGCCGGGCTGATGACCGGTCCGGGCGCCGCTAGCGAGGCCAGGCGATGACCGGGCCGTGCGCACGCAGCCAGACCAGAGACCCGGCGGGCAGCAGGTTGCCGCCGACGGTTCGGACGGTGATGACGGGCCCGTGGCCGCCCTGCTGCGGTTGCACCTGCACGACGGCGTCGTGGCCGTAGTATCCGCAGGAGACTACCCGGCCCGCCAGGCTGGTAGCCGTCTGGTCGGCGGCCCGGCGGAGTTCGATCTGCTCGGGCCGGACCAGCACGATGACCGGGCCGGCCGGAGGCTGGCCGGTCGCTGACGCCTCGACCGGGAGCAGGCCCAGGATGGTCTGCACCGTGGTGCCGTCAAGGACGCCCTCGACGAGATTGGCTTCGCCGATGAAACGGGCCAGATCCGCGTCGGCCGGTCGCGAGTAGAGATCCTGCGGGGGCGCGCACTGCGCGATCCTGCCATCGCGCAGCACCGCCACCCGGTCGGCACTGGAGAGCGCCTCGTCCTGGTCGTGGGTCACCAGCACGGCAGTGGTTCCGGCCTGCCGCAGAAGCTGCAGGACGTCGGCCCGGACGCTCGCGCGCAGATGCGCGTCCAGCGCGGCGAATGGCTCGTCAAGCAGGACGATGTCGGGCCGGATGGCCAGTGCCCTGGCCAGCGCGACCCGTTGCTGCTGGCCGCCGGAGAGCTGATGGGGGTAACGCTTGCCAAGCCCGGCCAGCCCTACCGCCTCCAGCAGCCCGGTGGTCCGCGGGCCCTTGCGCTGCCGGGCAGGAAGCCCGAACCCGACGTTCGCCTCGACCGTCAGGTGGGGGAAGAGACCGCCTTCCTGCGGGACGTACCCGATCCGGCGCCGTTCGGGTGCCACGTGCTCGCCTGGCCCGTCCACGACGGCATCGCCGATCCGTACCGTGCCTGCGTCGGGTCGCTCGAAGCCCGCGAGGACCCTCAGCAGCGTCGTCTTCCCGCTGCCGGACGGACCGAGAATGGCGGTGAGGGATCCGGCGGGCACGTCAACATCCAGGCCGGCCAGCACCGCTTGGCCGGCGAATGACTTGTACAAGCCGCAGACCGCAAGCGACGTCATGCCCTCATCCTTGCGGGTGCGCTGACCGGTCGAAGAATCGCCCGAGCACGTAGCTCGGCACGGCGGCCAGGGCAATCATGAACAGCGCGAACGGGGCCGCCTGCCCGTAGGACAGATTCTGCTCGTAGACCCAGAACTGCGTGGCGAGGGTCTGCACGCCGGTCGGGATCAGCAGCAGCGTCGCGGTGAGTTCCGTCACCACGGACAGGAAGACCAGGCAGAACGCTGCCGCGAGGCCAGGCCCGGCCAGCCGGAGTGTTACCCGCCACAAGACGGCCAGCCTGCGCTGGCCGAGCGAGCGGGCCACCTCGTCCAGGCTGGCCGGTGCGCGGGCGAGGGAGGCCTTGACGCCAACCAGCGCGAGCGGGAAGAACATGATCGCGTAGCAGAGGACTAGCAGCGCTGCGGTCTGGTAGAGGAAGCCGCCCGCATACCGCTCGGTGAAGTACGACAGCGCGAACGCCGCGACCACGCCGGGTATCGCGAGCACCAGGTAGGTGCTGCGCTCGAGCAGGTACCTGACCCGTCCGGTATGCCGGATGGCCAGCAGGGCGACGGGAAGGGCCAGCACCGTGTCGAGCACGGCCGCGCCCGCCCCGTACAGGGCGGTGTGCAGGGCCGCTCCCGGCAGCGTGACGCCGGTAATGGAGTGAGCCCCGCCCTCGAAAATCCAGTACCCGCTGGCGCCGACAGGCACGCCGAGCGCCAGCACGCTGAGCAGCGCGAGGCCCGCCAGCACCGGGAACCTGGCCCGGCCGAGCCGCTGCGGCGGCAGCCGCCGCTGCGCCTGCGGCCCGGACCGGCTGGCCTTCCCCCGGCCGCGCAGCGCGCCCTCCCCGGCCAGGACAACCAGGCTCAGCAGCACGAGCACCAGGGATAGCGCGCAGGCCGCCGGCACGCTGAATGAGATCGAGAACTCGGTGAAGATCTCGGTAGTGAAGGTCTGGTAGCCGAGGATTTCGAAGGCGCCGTATTCGGCGAGCAGCACGAGCGCGACGAGCAGGCAGCCGCCCAGGATCGCGCCGCGCGCCTGGCTCAGCGTGATCCGGAAGAACGTACCCACCCGCCCGGCGCCGAGGCTGCGCGCTACCTCCTCCTGCCCGGGATCGGCCGCGCGCAGGCTGGCTGCGACCGGCAGGTAGACCAGCGGATAGACGGCGAGGGTCATCACGATGACGGCCCCGCGGAAGCCCTGCACCCAGGTCCACAGCGAAGCCCAGCCGAAGCTCACCACGAAGTCCGGGATCGCCAGCGGAACTACGATCAGCACTGCCCAGACCCGCCGTCCGGGCAGGTCAGTCCGCTCGACGAACCACGCCGTCAGCGTCCCGATGATCGCGCACAGGGCGGTCACCACCACGGTGAGCCGGACCGTGTTCCAGAGCAGGTCGGCAGTGGGGCGGCGGAAGATCATGCGCGCGACCGCGGAGGTCCCCGCGCCGTGTGCCTCGATTAGCAGGAAGATCAGCGGCAGCGCCAGGAGCGCGGCCACGGCTGAGCTCGCAGTCAGCAGCGCTACCGGTCGGCGGGCCCGCCGCGGTCCTCGACCCGGCTCGGGCGGCGGTCCGGTGCGCTCCGCAGTGGGCGCCTGGCGTGCCGGCGAGAGCGCCATCAGGTCCGGCCGGCAGCAGCGGACGTCACAGCAGGCCAGCTTCGCGCATCAAGGAGATGGCCGTGGTCCCGGTGCCGAGCTCCGCGATCGTGATCGGATAGGGCTGCAGCTGATCGAACGGCTTCTCCGGGGCCATCGTCGTGACGCCCGAGGCGATCGGGTACTCGAAGCTGATCGATCTGCTCGGGTCCGCGATGATTTCCTGAGCCTGCTTACTGACCAGGAACGCGACGAACTTCTGCGCGGCTGCCTGATGGGTGCTCGACTTCAGCACTGCGGCCCCGGACACGTCGGTCACGTAGCCCGGATCGTGCGGGGCGAAGTAGGCGATCCTGGAGCGCGTGTTCCCGGTGCCGATCTCGGCCCGCAGCCGGTACCAGTAGTACTGATTCACGATGCCGAAGGCGACGGCGCCGCGGTTCACCTCGTCGGCGATCGTCTCGTTGTCGGGGTAAATGTGGCTGGCCGCGTTCGCCTTGATGGCCCTGAGCCAGGCGAGAGCGGCAGGCTCGCCATAGGCCCGTGCGTATGCGGTGACGATGGGCTGGAAGTCAGTCTCCTGCGGGGCCAGGGCCAGCTTGCCCTGGTAGCGGCCTTGCGCCAGCTGGCTGACAGCGGCGGGAAGCTGGCTCACGGCAATCAGGGCGGGGTTGTAGATGAGCACGCTGACCCTCGCTGACACGCCGACCCAGTCGCCGCGCGGCGAGCTGTACTGCGCCGGAGTGCGGGCCAGCGTCGGGGCGTCGATCCGAGCCAGCAGGCCATCGGCCTGGAGCTGCTCCAGCGGGGGCGAGTTCTCGGTATAGAACACGTCGGCGGGGGAGTGAGATCCCTCCGTGACAATCTGGTCGGCAAGGGTGTCTTCGTCGTTGCTGCGGACGCTGACGGTAATGCCCGTCTCCTTCTCGAAAGCGGCGACGAGACTGTCCGTCGTCTGCACATGCTGGCCGCTGTAGAGCGTGAGCGACGTGCTGCCCGACCCTCCGACGGCGCCGCAGCCGGCCAGCAGCCCGCCGCCGATGACCATCGCGGCGACGACAGCGGCCCGGCGGCTCACCACGCCGGGCCAGCCGAGAGCGCGCCGATCCGGTCGCTCGCCATGGCGGCTGGCTCCCTGCTGCGCCGCTGCTGCCGTTGATACCGAAGAACTGCCTGGTATTCCGTGATCATCGTCCCGTCCGGCGGTGGGGTCATCAGCGATTGAATTAGCTTAGGCTAACCTAATAACGGGTCGATGGCGGGCCCTTCCGACTGAGCGGAGCTTTGGCTGCGAGCTCCGGGCCGCCATCGCGTACGGGCCCCGACCAGGTCCTCCGCTGCCAGTTCCATCTCAAGGCCGGACCGGCCGCGCTGCAGAAGACCGTGGCGCGGTGGCGTCGACCACCACGCGCAGCCGCTGGCCGATCCGTGAGACCACCGGCCCGCCGGGTCCTGGCTGCCCGCGCGGCCAGCCTGCCGCCCGCGCGGCCAGGCTGCCGCTCGCGCGGCCCGCCTGGCGCTCGCGCGGCCAGCCTGCCGCCCGCCTGGCGCTCGCGCGGCCAGCCTGCCGCCCGCCTGGCGCTCGCGCGGCCAGGCTGCCGCCCGGGGAGTCCGGCCGCTCGCGCGGCCAGCCTGCCGCCCGGGGAAGCCGGCTGGCCTACGAGCTCGGCCTCGGCGGTCGCCGGTACCGGGGGAGACGAGATCGCGGCCCGCGCTGTCACCGAGTCCAAGATCGTCGCCTCGCCCGAAGTCCGGCAATCTGGCTGAAACTGCTCTCCAAAGTCAAGATCATCTAGAACCTATACCGGATTTAGTGGGAATATAACGGACATTAGGCCCATGCAAGCCACCAAATCCGGTATAGGTTCGAGCTGGCCAGTTCTGGTAAGGGGTCAGGCCTCGTTTAGGCCAGCCGAATCGAAGCCGCATGGTCGAGTGTCACCCTGCTCGATCAACCGCCGGGCAGGAGCCCGGCGTGGTGGGTTTCGCAGGCAACATCGTTCTCGTGTCCCTGAGCGACATCGCCGCGGACCACAGACTACGCATTGTTCGACTACTGCCGGGCATGTCACCTGGGGCGCCGCCGCCGCCGCTTGCCGGAGGCTCGGCCGGCCTGCCGGGCGGGCTGGCCGTCGGCGGGCGGGATCGCTGAGCCGGGAGGCTCTGACGCCCCTGGACGGGTGGCGCGGCCCTCGTGCTTCGCCCCGGCCGCCCCGACCAGCGGACCTTGCCGGGCGGCTGGGCTGGGCTGGGCGGGCTGGTTTGCGCGGTTCGGCTGGGCGGGCTGGTTTGCGCGGTTCGGCTGGGCGGGCTGGTTTGCGCGGTTCGGCTGGGCGGGCTGGTTTGCGCGGTTCGGCTGGGCGGGCTGGCTGGCCTTGCGGGGCAGGCTGGCGCGCCCGGCTCCGCTGACTTGCCGGCCCTGGCTGACCCGCGGAAGCCGGCTGACTGGCGCGGGCCGGCTGGCTGGCCGGGTCTGCCGGGCCCCCGGAGGCTGGCTGGCGTGCTTGGCGCCGGCTTGGCTGTCCTGGCGGGCCGGCGCCGACGGCCTGGGCGTCGCGGTCGCGCGCCTGTCCTTCATGCTCGGCATGCGGCCTCGACACGTCCCTGGCCCGCATAGCCGCGTCAACTGTTACCTTCATGCCTGTCATAGCGGTCCATCCCGGCTCGCGATCGGGTAGGGGCAAGAAAATCGCCGCACACCATGGCGCTGGATTCCATGACGGCGCGGTGGAGCGTGGGCAGGGCACCCGGCCGCGGTCCGGCCACTAGGCCGTGGTGCCCGGTTGGTATTCAGGATATGGTCCGTCACTTTGATGACCTGGTCTACCTGGCAGGCGCAGTACCCTGCCGCGCGCCCGCCCCGCGGAATGTCGACCCGCCAGACCCGCAGCCCGTCGGTCAGCCGCGCCGGCCCTGCTTCGCGCGGCTAACGGGTTCGCAGCGGGTGGATATCCCGCATCTACCGGTACAGTGCCGGCATCATGGTTCATCACGTCCCGCACCGTTTCATGGCCGCGGCGCAGGCAGCGCTGTTCCGGCTACGCGGCGTGATCCGCCGGCAGTTCATCACCAGGAACCGGCGGCTGGCGTTCGGGCTGGCGATCTCCGTGGTGGCGATCGGCGCGGCAGCGGTCCGGGTGTCGGTGTCGTGGTTCTCGCCCGGCGTGATGATCCTGCCCATCCTGGCCGGCGGCCTACTGCTGTGGCCGCGGGCGCTGCGAATCCTGTTCTGCGTGGTCGCTGTGATGCTCGGCTACGACTGGCTGGAGGGCCGCGCTGAGCCTGGCATCGTCGCCACCATCGTTGTCACTGCCCTGATTGCCGATGTGCTCGCCAGGACCAGGGAGAAGCTTGGCGTCCAGGGACTGCGCGGCGACCAGATGCTGATTGAGCTGCGGGACCGGATCCGTGCCCAGAGCAGGCTGCCCGAACTGCCTTTTGGCTGGCAGTCCGTTTCGGTGCTCAGGCCAGCAGGGGGCTCGTCGTTCGGCGGCGATTTCGTGGTCTCCGCATGTGACGGGAAAACACTCGAAGTCGCGCTGGTGGACGTGTCAGGTAAAGGTATCGACGCCGGGACCCGCGCGCTGCTGCTGTCCGGCGCGTTCGGCGGGCTTCTCGGCTCGGTTCCTGCCGGGCAGTTCCTGGCCTGCTGTAATGCCTACCTGCGGCGCGGCGCCGTCACCGAGGGCTTCGTAACGGCGGTGCACCTAGCGCTTGACCTGGGGACCGGAGAATATGTGGTTGACTCAGCCGGTCACCCGCCAGCGGCGCATTTCGAGGCTGGCAGCGGCAAGTGGCGGCTTACCCAGGCCAGCGGCGTGGTGCTTGGCGTGGTCCCTGATCTGCGCAGCGTCCCTGAGGGCGGCGCGCTGCGGCCTGGAGATGCGCTGATGCTCTATACCGACGGGCTCGTCGAGGCGCCGGGCCGGGACATCGACGTGGGCATCGACCGGCTGCTCGGTGCGGCGGACCGGCTGGTGACATCGGGCTTCGGGGCGGGTGCCGCGCGCCTTGTCCAGACGATGCAGGAAGGGGAGCGCAGCTCCGACGACTGTGCGCTGGTGCTTATCTGGCGGGGCTGACGTAGCCAGGATCCAAGCTGAGCAGGTTGATAGCGTGCTCCACGAGAGCGATCAGGACATCGCGCGACGATGCCCGCTGGCGCGCATCGCACAGCACGACTGGCACATCGGGATCTAGGTCGAGCGCGGTACGGACGGCGCCCTCGGGAAAGCGCTTCGCTCCGTCGAAGCAGTTCACCGCCACGATGAAAGGTGTCCCTTGGCATTCGAAGTAGTCAACTGAGGCGAAACAGTCAGCGAGCCGCCGGGTGTCCGCCATGATCACCGCACCGAGGGCCCCGAGTGCGAGGTCGTCCCACATGAACCAGAACCGGCGCTGGCCTGGCGTGCCGAACAGGTACACGACCAGGTCCTCGCGGATGGTAATGCGCCCGAAGTCCATCGCGACCGTGGTGGTGGTCTTGTGCTCCACTCCGTCGGTCAAGTCGATATGCGCGCCCGGCTCGCTCAGGTGCTCCTCGGTCCGCAGCGGCCGGATCTCGGTCACGGAACTCACCATGGTGGTCTTGCCGGCCCCGAAGCCGCCCGCGACGAGGATCTTGATTCCCACCGGCGTTGGGTGCGAATAGGCACCCTGATCAGAGCTTGCGTAGGCCATCTGCCACCTCCCGCAGCAGTCGCGGGTCGGTCAGCCTCATCGGTACCGGGTGATGAACTGCGACGAGGCCGCCTTCTCGCAGGTCGGCGATCAGGATCCGGACCACGCCGAGCGGAAGGTCAAGATCGGCGGCCAGGTCAGCCACCGAGATCGGGAGGCGGCACCGGTGCAGCACGACCAGGTGCTCGGGCTCGAGGCCCAGGGGGTCGGCACGAGAGCCGCGGATTGCGACCACCATGGAGACCAGGTCGAAGCTCTCACCACTCGGCCGGGTCCGGCCGCCGGTCAGCGCATAAGGGCGGACCACCGGGCCGGCGTCGCCGTCAAGCCACCTGTCTGCGGCCGGGGACACCGGAACTCACTTCGTCCCTGCGCCGGTGGACACCGGCCGATGGGCCACAGTCAGGTGCTCGCCTACCCGTTTGACGAGAACCGCCATCTCATAAGCGACCAGACCGGCGTCAGCCGAGGCCGTGGTCAGAACGGCGAGGCAGCTGCCCTCGCCGGCGGCGGTCACAAACAAGAACGCGAAATCCATTTCGACAATGGTCTGCCGCACGTTACCGCCGCCGAAATGCGCACCAGCCCCCCTGGCCAGGCTCTGGAAGCCGGCCGCGACCGCGGAAAGGTGCTCGGCGTCCTCTCGGCTCAGCCCGGCCGACGCGCCGATAGCAAGGCCGTCCCTGGACAGAATGGCGGCCTTGTCGATGTGGACGACCCTGGCGACCAGGTCATCGAGAAGCCAGTCAAGTTCGCTGACGCTCATGGGATGCCCCCCTGGTGGTCTGGCCCGCTGCTGATTCGCGGGTCACTCATCGCTCCGCGCCGTGCTGGCCTCATCGAGAGGCTCTGGGCTCAGTACTGTCCCGGATGCAGGATCCGCGGTGCCTGATGCGGACCGGCCACGTTCCCAGCCCCGTTGAAGGGCCGAGACCGTGCTGCGTGCCGCCTCCGGCGACGGCCCTCGCGGGCCGTTCTCGGGGGCCGCGAATCCGCCGCGATCCCTCAGTTGAGGCGCCAGGCTGGCCTGGCGAACTCGTACCGGCAGGCCCAGGTCGGTCAGTTCGGTGGTCGTCCCCCCCGGGTCCATGGCCGCTGAGTCGCCATGCTCGTCCAGTAGCTGGCCCGGGCCAAACGCAAGCGAGCCGGCTGCGGCCATTGCCGGTTCCGTGTTAGCCAGCGGCGCGAGGTCGCTGGCCCGGGTTGAGCTCGGCCCGGGAGTGGCGGAGACCCGGCCGGCCGGGATGACCCATGGATCGAAGGCCGGTTCAGGCGAAGGATCGGCTGGCCGGCCGGCTGCCAGGGCGGGTGCGGGATCGACGGTCAGTCCCGGTGGCGGGGTGCCGGCCGGTTCTGGCGGCTGAGCCGCGCCCGATGACAAAGCGCTTGGCTGCGCCAGGGCAGTCGGCTCGAGACCGGCTCCCTGATGCAGCGCAGCAGGCCGGCCGGTGAGCCGCATCGCACGGTCGGCCGCCGACCCGGGCTCAAGTTCGAAGCCAGCCTCTACTTCGAAGATAAGCGCCTGCGGGATCAGCACGATCGCCGTAGTGCCCCCGTAGGGTGATGGCCGCAGGGATATCTGGATCTTGTGCCGTCTGGCGAGCTGCCCGGCAATGAAGAGGCCGAGCTGGTCACTGCCCGACAGGTCGAATGGCGCCGGGTGGGCGAGATTGTGATTGATCTCGGTGCGCTTCTCATCGGGGATGCCGAGGCCGCGATCCTCGATGTCAATGGCGAATCCTCTGCCGACAACGTCACCATGGATCCGGACCGGGGTATTGGGCGGTGAGAAGATCGTCGCATTCTCGGCCAGTTCCGCGATCAGGTGAATGACGTCGGCGACCGCCGAGCCGACCAGCGCTGCCCGGGTGCCGGTCGTGACCCGGATCCTGGTGTAGTCCTCCACTTCGGCGACAGCGGCGCGCAAGACGTCGGCGAGCGGCACTGGGTTGCGCCAGCCGCGGCCTGGCGACTCGCCAGACAGGATGATCAGGCCCTCAGAGTGCCTGCGCATCCGGGTAGTCAGATGGTCGATGCGGAACAGGTCCTCAAGCTCGCCAGGCTCGGTGGCGCGCCGTTCCATGGCGTCGAGCAGTGCTAGCTGGCGGTGCAGTAGCGACTGACTGCGCCTGGCCAGGTTGCGGAAGACGTCGCTGATGCCGCGCCGTACTCTCGCCTCGTCCACCGCCGCCTCTACCGCGGTCCGTTGCACCGCGTTGAAGGCTTCTCTGACCTGGCCGATTTCATCAGAACTCGATTCCAGCTGTGGTGCCTCCGCAGACACATCCACGTCCTGGCCCGCGCGCAACCGCTGCACCAGGCTCGGCAGGCGTTCGTTGGCCAGTTCCAGGGCGGACTTCCTGAGGCCCGCCAGCTGGCTGACAAGTCCGCGGCCGATCCAGATCGACATGATGATGGACAAGATGATCGCCAACAGCCCGAGACCGCCGGCCAGGATGAGCCGTCGATAGGTCGCGTTGGCGACTGGCTGTGCCCGGATCGTCAGCTCGTTAGCCGCCTGGTCACTCGCCTGCGAGAGGCCGGCCGATACTCCCCCCACCGCGCTGGTCCAGGCTGCCGGGGACACCGGCGGCACGCTGCGCGGACGCGGGTCATTGATGACGTCGTCTTCGAGCGCAGCGAGTTTGGCGGAGGCCCGCGGACTGACGTCCTTCAGGTAGTAGCCACGGTAGACCGGATCGAGATCGGGCAGCGTCTGGGCGTAAAGAGCCCGGCGCGCTCCGGCAAGCTCGGTAAATATCTGCCGGTCAGCAGCGTTGAATGAGCCTGCGGCCAGATCGCCGGTGAGAAGCGCGTCCTCCTGCAGCAGCATCTCCTCCGATTTACCCATGCCGACCAATGCGAGTCCCTGGGTAGTTAGCGGGACATTGGTCTGCTGGAGAATGATCTTATTCAGCACTGCGCTGGCGCCGGCGATAAGAGTGTTGTATCCATTCACCGCCTCCGGCCTGCTGATGCTCCGCGAGGTGATCCGGGAGCGGAGCGCTCCGAGGCCCGCCATGTCCTTGAGCAGCACCGCGAATGCCTGTTTTTCCGGTGCGGAGGCGCTACCCATCGTGGCGGGGGAGTTGACCGCGGTGCTGAAGACCGACAGGGCCTTGCCCGTCCTCACCTCCTGCGTGTGCAGCGCCCCCAGTATCAGCGGGTTAGGGCTGGCCAGGTAGACCACCGCGATCAGTCGCTCGGCGTCGACCTGGGCCTCAAGCTGTCCGGTCGGCAAGCCAATGGTGTTCTTCACCGTCTTGGACCGGGCGAGGTTGATGGCGTCGCTTGCCGTGATGCTCACGGCGAATGCATACAGCCCGATCAGAGACAGAATGGGGATGAGGACCAGCAGGAAGATCCTCAGACGAATGGACCGGCGGTGCAAACCCATGACGTTGCCTCGGCGTGAGATGTAACAAGCGAACCCCGATGCTGGGGACGTTCCCCCAGGAAGGTCTGCGAGCCTAACACCGCAATATCAAGATCACTAGCAAAAAGCGGCATGTCACGATCAAGCATCAGAAATCAGCAAATTGCATTCCTCATATCTCAGACTTCATCATGCCGTCCATGGAAGCCAGGCCGGGGTTCACGGAATCCCCCGAGTCTGATGCCACAGCCGAGAGTGCCATAGGCACCCAAATCATCCCAAGGTCGCTCAGGTTCTGAGTTCAGGGCTGCCAGGTGCGTGGCGGGAGGCCGACAAAAGTTGGTGCTGGCCACGCGAGGTCCGCCCGGATCCTGCCGAGGCCGGCTAGGTTGCCCCGGCCGGCTGGGATGCAGCCGAAGTCGGTGGGTTCTGGCTCGGCGGGCCGGGACTCTGGGTGGCGGCGGGCCGGGACTCTGGGTGGCGGCGGGCCGGGACTCTGGGTGGCGGCGGGCCGGGACTCTGGGTGGCGGCGGGCCGGGATTCTGGGTGGCGGCGGGCCGGGATTCTGGCGTGGTGAGTTCGCTGCGGAGCGTCCTCGTTACTTGTAGCCACCGCCCGGGCCGTGCTAATAGAGTAACGATGTCCGGGGCCAGTGTGACGTGGGCGTCAGTTATGGTCCCCGGGCGGCAAGAACGGGATTTGGACTTGGCGGTACCGGGAAGAACGACCCAGGTGCGGCAAAGGCGCAAATGGGTGCTGCTGATGGGGGAAGGCGCCGTGGTCCGGCCGCCGGAAGGCGACACCCACGTCATCTGACGGCCGTGTCATTATTTGCTTTTCAAATGAGAGCTGTGCAGAAATATGGAACGTGACGCGCGACGGGATGCGAATCAGCGGCGGGTTCCTTGAGGGGGCTCAAGTGCCGCCGACAACAGCGGACGCGCTGGCCATAAGGGCTACGCGCGAGAACTTCCCTGTCGCGCTGCGGCTGCTGCCCGCACGCTACCGGCGGCATCTGATGGCTGTGTACGGCTTCGCCAGGACAGCCGACGACATCGGTGACCAGGCGCCAGCCGGTGACCGGCTGCGCCTGCTCGACGAACTTCAGACCGACTTGCTTCGCCTGTACGCGCAACGGGTCGATGGCGGGGAAGGCGCTGGTCTGGTCAGCAGTGGCGGCGGGAGTGCTGGTCTGGTCGGCAGCGGCGGCGGGAGCGCCGGCCCGCTGGGCAACGACGGCCCGGCCGAACGGCCGAGGATCGACGTGGTCCGCGCGCTCGGGCCTGCCGTCGCCGAGTGCGGGATCCCGATGCAGCCCTTCGTGGACTTGATCAGGGCCAACCAGCAAGATCAGGTCGTCAGCGAGTACCGGACCTTCGAGGACCTGGTTGGCTACTGCCGTCTGTCGGCCAACCCGGTCGGCCGGATCGTGCTATACGTTTTCGGCAGCTATACCGAGCCACGGGCCGAGCTGTCCGACGCCATCTGCACCGCGCTCCAGCTGGCCGAGCACTGGCAGGATGTCGCGGAAGACCTGCACGCGGGTCGCGTCTACCTGCCCGCCGATGACATGGAACGCTACGGCTGCTCGGCGCGGGACCTGGCCGCAGAGTCGGCCGGGGCACCGGTCCGCGCGCTGATCGCGTTCGAAGTCGCGCGTGCACGTGCGCTGCTAGATACTGGGGCACCGCTCATCGGGTCATTGCGCGGCGCCGCGCGGGCAGCGGTGGCCGGGTACGTGGCTGGCGGTCGCGCCGCGCTCGCCGCCATTGCGGCGGCCGATTACGACGTGCTGCGCGGTACGCCGGTGGCGCGCCGCCGCCGGGTCGCCGGTGAGCTAGCGCTGGCCGTTACGAGGGGGCGGTGAGGTGATGAGGGACGGCCCCCCCGCGATCCATGCCGCATACCGGCACTGCGAGCAGGTGACCAGGAGTCAGGCGCGGAACTTCTCCTACGGCATCCGGCTGCTCCCGACGCCGAAGCGACGGGCCCTGTCGGCCGTCTACGCATTCGCGCGCAGGATCGACGACATCGGCGACGGCACGTTGCCGGCCGCGGACAAACTCGCCGCGCTCGCCGAGGTCCGCGCCCAGCTGACAGAGCTGGCCAGCGCCTGCGGCCGGGCTGGGCGCCCTGAGCAAGCCGGGCAGGACGATTCAGCCGGGCGGGCTGAGCGGACCGCGCGCGCCGGGCAGGACGATTCAGCCAGGCGGGCTGGTCTTGACGATCCGGTGCTTGTCGCGCTCGCGGATGCCAGCCGCAAGTATCCGATCCCCCTCGGCGCCTTTGGCGAGCTGATCGACGGCTGCGAGGCCGACGTGCGCGGCACCGCCTACGCCAGTTTCAGCGAGCTGGAGTATTACTGCAGGTGCGTGGCAGGCTCGATCGGGCGGCTGTCACTTGGCATATTCGGCAGCCGCGAGGCCGGGGCCGCGGAGCCGCTGGCCGACGCGCTCGGCGTCGCGTTGCAGCTGACCAACATACTCAGGGACATCCGCGAGGACTACGGCAACGGCCGGGTGTACCTGCCCGCGGATGATCTCTCGCGATTCGGCTGCACGCTCGCATCTGGCGGCCGCGACGGCCCGGGGAGTCCGGCCGGGCTGCAGGCCAGTTCAGGGCTGGAGGATCTGGTACGTTTCGAGGCGCGGCGGGCCCAGCACTGGTATGCCGTGGGCCTGCGGCTGATGCCGCTGCTTGACCGGCGGAGCGCCGCTTGCACGGGCGCCATGGCCGGTATCTACCTGCGGTTGCTTGAGCAGATCGCGGCAGAGCCTGGCGCCGCCCTGCGGGGCAGGATGTCGGTGCCGCCGCGGGCCAAGGCAATGGTGGCCGTGAGGTCGCTGGCCGGCCTGGCGCCCCGGCCCGCTGGCCGCGGCGGGACGGCCGGGCCGGACACGATGACCATCGAGGGGGCTCGGCCATGACAGCTCGCACCGTGGTTGTCATCGGCGGCGGCCTGGCCGGCGTGACCGCAGCCATCGCGCTGCGTGAGGCAGGCATGGGCGTCACGCTGGTGGAGGCCCGGCCGTGGCTGGGCGGGGCAACGTGTTCCTTCTCCCGCGGCGGGCTGGTCATCGACAATGGCCAGCACGTGTTCCTGCGGTGCTGCACGGCCTACCGGGAGCTGCTGGCGAGGCTCGGCATGACGGGCTCCGCCACCATCCAGGAACGTTTTGACGTCACCGTGCTGTCCGGGAGCGGCCGTGGCACACGTGGCCTAGGTGACCCCGCCGGTGCTGGCCGCGGCGCGGCTGCCGGCGGCGGTCCGGGCCAGGCCAGGCTACGGCGGACCGCGCTGCCTGGTCCGCTGCACATGGGCAAGGCGCTGTCCGGTTACTCCTTCCTTACCCCGGCGGAACGGCTCCAGGTGATCCGCGCCGCGCTCGCCATGCGGTTTGCCGATCCTGCCGCGGCCGAGCTGGACCGCCAGCGGCTCGGCGACTGGCTCGCCGCCAGGGGCCAAAGCGAGCGAGCCCGGCGCAGGCTGTGGGACCTCTTCATCGTCTCGGCGCTGAACATCAATGGCGACGACGCGAGCACGGCGCTGGCGGCGACCGTGATCAAGAAGGCACTGCTTGGCGGCAGGGCCGCGGCGGACGTCGGCGTGCCGGCCGTGCCGCTCGGCGAACTGCACGGGCGGGCCGCGGCCAGCCTGCTGGGCAGGCTCGGCGCGAACGTGCGGCTCGGGACCAAGGTGACAGCGGTCGAGGCGGGGCCAGGCGGCGGGTTCCAGGTCCGGATCAGCTCGGGTACCGATGCGGCGGCCAGCAGGCCTGATGGCGAGGAACCGGCTGGCGGCGCGGATGACCCGGTCGAGCGGCTGCCCGGCGATGGTGCAGGCACGCCCGGCAGCACGAACGGCGCGGTGATCAGCGCGGACGCGGTGGTGCTCGCGGTCCCGCACGGGCCGGCCGCACGCCTCGTGCCGGCCGCCGCGGCCAGCGGCTCCGCGCGGTGGGCGGAACTCGGTGCGGTCCCGATCGTGAACGTGCACGTCATCTACGACAGCAGGGTAACCAGGCTGCCGCTGGCCGCTGCGGTCGATTCGCCGGTTCAGTGGGTGTTCGACAAGACCAGGCCGGCAGGCGTGCAGACGGGCCAGTACCTGGCGGTGTCCGTATCTGCCGCGGACAGCTACATCGACGCCCCGGTCGCGAGGCTGCGGGAGCTGTTCCTGCCTGCGCTCGAAGAGCTCTTCCCCGCGGCGCGAGATGCCCGCGTTACCGATTTCTTTGTCACCAGGGAGCGGCGGGCGACGTTCCGCCAGGGACCAGGCTGCGGGTCGCTCCGCCCGGGCGCCGCGACCTCGTTGCCCGGATTCGCGCTTGCGGGCGCATGGACCGATACCGGCTGGCCAGACACGATGGAGGGTGCCGTGCGAAGCGGACACAGCGCTGCACAGGAACTGATCCGCCAGCTAACTGCCGTGCCTGCAGCGCAGCAGGCAGTTCCGGCGACCGCCGCGCAGGCGCCGGTCCGGGTCTCGTCATGACGGCCACGATCCCGGTGGGCGTCGAGGCAGCCCGCGACCTGGTCGGGCCGGCCTTCGGTGCGGCCCTTGAGCGGCTGAGCCCGGAAGTTCGCGTCGTCGCTGCCTATCACCTCGGATTCGGCGACGCGGACGGCAATCCGGCCGGGACTGACGGCCGTTCCGGTGCCGCGGGCAAGGCGCTTCGTCCCGCGCTCGCGCTGCTGTCGGCGCGGGCTGCGGGTGCCGCGCCGGAGCGTGCGGTCTGCGCGGCGGCGGCCGTCGAGTTCGTGCACAACTTCTCGCTGCTGCATGACGACATCATGGACGGTGACGTCGAGCGCAGGCACCGGCCGACGGCGTGGACCGTGTTCGGCACGGGTGCGGCCATCCTGGCCGGCGACGCCCTGCTCGCCCTGGCCCAGGATCTGCTGCTTGAGGGGCCCGCGCCGCAAAACCTGTGGGCGTCCCGCTGCCTGTCGGCCGCCGTCCAGCGGCTCATTGCCGGACAGGGTGCCGACCTGGCCTTTGAGCGGCGCGATGACGTGTCCCTCGCCCAGTGCCTGGAAATGGCCGGGGACAAGACAGCCGCGCTGATGGCCTGCGCGTGCAGCATCGGCGCCATCTACGTCGGCGCCCCGCCGGCCCTGGCCATGGGACTGGCCGGTTTCGGCGCGCACGTCGGCCTGGCGTTTCAGCTCACTGACGACCTGCTGGGCATCTGGGGCGCCGCCGAGACGACCGGCAAGCCGGTCCGGTCCGACCTGCGGGCCAGGAAGAAGTCGCTGCCCGTGGTCGCGGCACTGACCAGCGGGACGCCGGAAGGCACTGAACTAGGCGCGCTGCTGGCCCGAGCCGAGCCACTCGATGAGGATGACCTGCTGCGCGCCGCGGACCTGGTCGCGACCGCGGGCGGGAAGAGCTGGACGGAGGCCGAAGCCGACGTGCAGCTGGCCTCGGCGAGCAAGTGCCTGGCCGAGACGGACATGCCGGACGATGTGCGGGCGGAGTTCACGGGGATCGCCGAGTTCATCACGGCGCGCCAATGGTGACAGGCCTGGAGAGCAGCGAGATGACGGTGCTTCCCATATGACGGTGACGCAGGCCCGCCCGGCCGTGCAGGCCACGCAGGAGGCTGCGCGGACGGCGCTTGACCGGGCCGCCGGTCACCTGTCCGGCCTCCAGCATGAGCGCGGCTGGTGGCAGGGGGAGCTGGAAACCAACGTCACGATGGACGCGGAGGACCTGCTGCTCCGCGAGTTCCTCGGCGTGCGGACGGCGGAGCAGACCGCGGCGGCCGCCAGGTGGATCAGGTCCAAGCAGCGGCCGGACGGGACCTGGGCCAACTACTACGACGGCACCCCCGACCTGTCCACCACGGTCGAGGCTTACGTGGCGCTGCGGCTGGCCGGCGACCCGCCAGGCGCAGCTCACATGGCCCGCGCCGCCAGCTGGATCACTGAGCGCGGCGGGATCGCGGCAACGCGCGTCTTCACCCGTATCTGGCTGGCCCTGTTCGGCGAATGGCCGTGGGATGACCTGCCGGTCATGCCACCGGAGATGATCTACCTGCCGACCTGGTTCCCGCTGAATGTGTACGACTGGGGGTGCTGGGCGCGGCAGACAATCGTCCCGCTGACCATCGTCGGCTCGCTGCGCCCGGTGCGGCCGCTGCCCTTCGGCCTCGACGAGTTGCGAGCCGGTGACTCGCGCCGGCCGGCCAGGCGCGGCTCGCGGGCCGGCTGGGCCGGGCTGTTCAACGGCATTGACCGGGGGCTGCACGTCTATCAGCGCTACGGCCTCAGGGCCGGGCCGGCGCGCGCGGCCAGGACGGCGGCCCTTCGCCGGTGCGCGGAATGGATAGTCGCGCGGCAAGAGCGGGACGGCTGCTGGGGCGGAATCCAGCCGCCGTGGGTCTACTCGCTGATCGCGCTCCACCTGCTGGGCTACGGGCTCGATCATCCCGTCATCCAGCGCGGTCTCGCGGGCCTGGACCGCTTCACCGTCTGGGAGGAGACCGCCGAGGGGCCGGTGCGCAGGCTGGAAGCATGCCAGTCGCCAGTCTGGGACACGGTGCTCGCGATGATCGCCCTCGCCGATGCGGGGCTGCCGCCAGACCATCCGGCGCTCCGGTCGGCGGCGCGGTGGGTGCTCGAGGAGGAGATCCGCGGGCCCGGCGACTGGCAGGTACGTCGGCCCGGGCTGGAACCGGCCGGATGGGCATTCGAGTTCGACAATGACGGCTATCCCGACGTCGATGACACGGCGGAGGTGCTGCTGGCGCTGCGGCGGGTGGCGCTCACGGGCCACCTGGGCTCAGCTGACGCCATGGAGCGGGCGGCTCGCTGGCTCACCGGGATGCAGTGCCGTGACGGCGGCTGGGCCGCCTTTGACGCGGACAACACCGGCACGCTGGTGACCAAGCTGCCGTTCTGTGACTTCGGCGAGGTCACCGATCCGCCGTCGGCTGACGTGACCGCGCACACCATCGAGGCCCTGGCAGCGGCAGGCCTGGCCGGGAGCAAGGCAGTGCGCAGGGGAGTGGCGTGGCTGCTGCGGGCCCAGGAGAGCGACGGTTCATGGTTCGGGCGCTGGGGCGCCAACTACCTGTACGGGACCGGTGCCGTGGTGCCCGCGCTGATCGCCGCCGGCGTGCTGCCAGGCAAGCCGCCGATCCAGCGGGCCATCGCGTGGCTGACCGCGCACCAGAATCCCGATGGCGGCTGGGGCGAGGACCTGCGTTCGTATGAGGACACAAGCCGGGCCGGCCGTGGCCCGTCGACCGCCTCGCAGACGGCGTGGGCGCTGCTGGCGCTGCTGGCCGTCGGAACGGCCGGAGGGGATGAGGCCGCGGTCAGCGTTGACCGGGGGGTGCGCTGGCTCGCCGAGACCCAGCGGCCGGACGGAAGCTGGGACGAGCCCCAGTACACCGGGACCGGGTTCCCCGGCGACTTCTACATCAACTATCACCTGTACCGGCTGGTCTTCCCGGTCAGCGCGCTTGGCAGGTTCCTGGGCGCCGCGGACCCGGCAGGCCAGGGCCCGCCCGGCCAGGAACCCCCCGGCCGAGGTCTGGGGGCTCCTGGGGTTGCGGGACGGGGGCTGGCCGGGCAGGAGCTTGCCGGGCAGGGGCTTGCGGACAACGAAGCAGCGGACCAGGGGCACGGATCAGCCGGCTACCGAGCAGCGGGCGGTGCGGCATGAGCCCGGCCGCTGTGAGCAGGCCGGATGCGGCAGGCCGCTTGGTCGTCTGCTCGCCGCTGCGGCTGGAGGCCCGGGCGGTGCGTCGCGGCATCGGTGACAACGGCGAGGTCCTGCGGACCGGCTTCGGCGGCAGGAGATCCCTCGTAGCGGCCGACCGGCTGCGTGGCTCTGCGTTCGGGATGCTGGCGATCAGCGGTACTGGCGGGGGGCTTTCAGCAGACCTCAAGCCCGGTGATCTTGTGGTGGGGGCGGAGGTGGGCGCGCAAGGCAGCTCGCCAGCGGCCGCGCTCAGCTGCCCGTCGGCCCCGCTGCTGGCCGGCGAGCTGCGGCGGGCGGGCCTGCGTGCCCAGGCCGGCAAGATCGTCACTGTCGACCACCTGGTCCGCAGGTCAGAGCGGGCTCGGCTGGCCAGCGATGGCGCCGTCGCCGCTGACATGGAGTCCGCGATGCTGCTGACGGCTGCGGGCGGCCGCCCGTCGGTCGTGGTCCGGGCGGTCTCTGACACCCCGGAGTGGCCGCTGCTGAGCCCGCGGGCGCTGGCAGGCGGCGCAGCGGCGCTCCGGTCGCTGAGGCTGGCTGGCCCCGTTCTGACCAGGTGGGCAGCCGCGGGCGGCCAGCGGCGCGTGCTGCTGGCCGGTCCGCGGTCATTCTGCGCCGGGGTGGAGCGGGCGATCGAGATCGTCGACCGGATGCTGGACCGGCGCGCCCAGCCGGTCTACGTCCGAAAGCAGATCGTGCACAACTCCCATGTGGTGACCGGCCTCGAGCGGCGCGGCGCGGTCTTCGTCGATGAGCTGAGCGAGGTACCCGACGACGCGACCGTGGTGTTCTCCGCGCACGGGGTGTCGCAGGCGGTGCGGACCGAGGCCGCGCGTCGCGGGCTCGACGCGATCGACGCGACCTGCCCGCTGGTCGCGAAGGTGCACGCCGAGGCCCGCCGGTTCGTGGCCGAGGGTTACCAGGTAGTCCTGATCGGCCATGCCGGGCACGAGGAGGTCGACGGCACGCTCGGCGAGGCGCCCGGCGCCATAGTGCTGGTCGAGAGCGTCGAGGACGTGGCCAGGCTGCGGCCGGCCGACCCGGCCAAGATCGCCTACCTGATGCAGACGACGCTGTCCGCCGACGAGGCCCGCGAGATCGTCGACGCGCTGCATGAGAGGTTCCCCGCGGCCCGCGGACCGGGCAGCGACGACATCTGCTACGCCACGACCAACCGGCAGCTGGGGGTCCGCGCCGTGGCCCGCGAGGCCGACCTGGTGCTTGTCGCCGGCTCGGCCAACTCATCCAACTCGGTTCGCCTGGTCGAGACCGCGCAGCGGGCTGGCACCCCGGCATACCTCATCGACGGCCCGGAAGACATCGAGCTCAGCTGGCTCGCCGGGGCGTCCGTAGTCGGGGTTACCGCAGGAGCGTCCGCGCCGCCCGCGGCGGTCGGGCAGATCGTCGCGGCCCTCTCCGGTCTCGGCCCCATCGAGGTCAGCGAGCGCATCGTCGCCACCGAGTCCATCCGGTTCAGCCTTCCCAAGGAGGTCAGGCCAGCATGACCATGCCACTGCGCCAGAGCGTGCGCGTCGGCGCCTACCTGATGCGCCAGCGGCTAGCCAGGCGGGAGAAGTTCCCGCTGCTCGTCGAGCTTGAACCGTTGTTCGCCTGCAATCTCGCCTGCGCCGGCTGCGGCAAGATCCAGCACCCGGCCAGCGTGCTGAAGCAGCGGATGCCGGTGGAGCAGGCGCTCGCTGCCATCGAGGAATGCGGCGCGCCGATGGTGTCGATCGCCGGCGGCGAGCCGCTCATGCACCCCGAGATCGACAAGCTCGTCGCAGAGCTGATCAAGCGAAAGAAGTACGTGTTCCTGTGCACGAATGCGCTGCTCATCCCTAAGAAGCTGGACAAGTTCACGCCGTCGCGCTACTTCGCCTGGGCGGTCCACATCGACGGGCTGGCCGAGCGGCACGACGCGTCGGTGTGCAAGGACGGCGTCTTCGACGATGCCGTCGCCGCGATCAGGGAGTGCCAGCGGCGCGGCTTCCGGGTGACCACGAACACGACCTTCTTCAACACCGACACCCCGCAGACCGTCATCGACGTACTCGACTACCTCAACGACGACCTCAAGGTCGACGAGATGATGATCTCCCCGGCGTATGCCTACGAGAAGGCACCCGACCAGGAGCATTTCCTCGGCGTCACGGAGACCCGCGAGCTGTTCCGCAAGGCGTTCGGCGACGGCAACAGGAAGCGGTGGCGGCTCAACCACTCACCGCTGTTCCTGGACTTCCTCGAAGGCAAGGCCGACTTCTCCTGCACCGCGTGGGGGATCCCGTCGTATTCGCTGTTCGGCTGGCAGCGGCCGTGCTACCTGATGAACGACGGGTACGCCAAGACCTACCAGGAGCTGGTCGAGACCACCGACTGGTCAAAGTACGGCCGCGGGGCCGACCCCAGGTGCGCGAACTGCATGGCGCATTGCGGGTATGAGCCGTCCGCCGTGCTCGCCACGATGGGGTCGCTGCGGCAGTCGATCCGGGCGCTGCGCGGCTGACACGGCGCTGCTGGCACGGCGCTGCTGGCACGGCGCTGCTGGGCAGTGTCCGCTGCTGCCTGCCAATCCATGGAGGCCCGACTCGTGACCCCTCGCAACACCCCGCCGCTGCTGGCGCCTTCGGCCGGCCCGGTCGCGGCCGCGGATGCCGGGACCGTCGGGGGGCCGCCGTTCGACGGCGGCCCGTTGTGGATGCGGGTGGTGCCGTCGCTGGTCATGCTCGGCTTGGCCCTGTGGGACATCACCGGGCCCTCCTACTGGCGGGACGAGGGCGCGACGCTGGCCGCGGTGCAACGCCCCTTCGGCCAGCTGGTGCGGATGATGGGCCACGTCGATGGGGTGCACGGCGTCTACTACATGATCATCTGGCCGCTGGTGCGGGTGGCCGGCACCGGCGAGCTCGTCACCCGGCTGCCGTCGGCCCTGGCGATGGCGGTGGCGGCTGGGCTGGTGGCCGCGATCGGCCGGCGGCTCGTATCGCTGCCCGCCGGGCTGGCCGCCGGCCTGGTCTTCGCGGTGCTGCCGCAGATCAGCCTCTACGGGCAGGACGCCAGGTCCTATGCGATGGTGACCGCGTTCGGGACAGCGGGGAGCTACCTGCTGCTGCGGGCGATCGGCGCCCCGGGCCGCCGGCGGGGCTGGCTGGCCGGATACGCGGCGTGCATGGCAGCGATGGGCGCCCTGAATATCTTCGGGATCCTGCTGCTCGCGGCGCATGCGGTGACGGTCGCGCTGGCCTGCCTGCGCCGGGACGACGGCCGGGTCCGGTTGTCGGTGGCCGGGCTGCGCGGCGGGGAGGGCAGGGAGGGCGGGAAAAGCAGGGAGGGCGGCGGGGCCGTCAGGTCGCTGGCGCTCGGCTGGCTGGCCGCGGCCGCAGTGGCAGTGTTCGTGGCCAGCCCGGTACTCCTGCTCGGCATCGAGCAGCGCGGCGCGGTCAGCTGGATCAAGGCCCCGGGACCTCGCACGGTTGCGACCCTGTGGCAGCTGGTGGGGCCGCAGGCCATGGTCATCGCCATTTGCCTGCTAGCCGGCTGCGGGCTGGCGGCCAGCGCGCTCGCGGGCCGGGTGGCACTGCGGGCCAGCTGGCCGGCGATGCTGCCCGTGCTATCCGTTCCGTGGCTGCTGGTTCCTCCGGCGCTGCTGATCGGTGTCTCTTTCGCGCTGCCGCTCTACGTGCCCCGCTACATCCTGTACTGCCTGCCTGCGGTGGCGCTGCTGGCGGGCGCGGGGCTGGCCGCGCTCGGCCAGGCCGTCGGCACCGGGCTCGGCCGGGCGCCCGAGGCTGGGCTTGCCGCGCTCGGCTGGGCGACCGGCGCGGCCGCGCTGGCCGTGATCGCGGTGCTCGGATTCGGCGTACAGGTCAGCGAGCGCGGCCCGGCCGGCCACAACGACAACATCCGCCGCGGCGACCAGATCGTGGCGGCCAACATGCGGCGAGGCGACGCCGTCCTCTATGAGACATTTGACAATCTCTGGGCCGCCTATCCGTACGGGCTGGCCAGGCTCGCCGACATCGCCCAGTACCAGACGCCTGCCCAGTCAGCGACGCTGGCCGGGACCGTCTTGCCTCCGGCGGTGGTCCGGCAGCGGATCGCGAGCACCTCCAGGCTGTGGGTCGTCGAACTGCGCCATCGCTCGCAGGTGCCGCTCCTGCAAGGGCTTGACCTGCGGCTCATCGGGACCTGGCACACCGCCGGCTTGTGGTTGTTCCTTTACGCGCACCGCTCGGCGTTCTGACCAGCGGGCACCGGGCATACTATGGGAGTCGCCGCCGCGCTTCGCTATGTGGTCGCTTTATGCGCCCACGCTGATCGCGGGAGGACACCATGACGTCGTCTGGGAGCCGGACTGTGCTCGGCCGGGCGCCGCAACCCAGCGGCGGCGGGCGAGACGGCTACACCGGCGGTCCGGCCTGGATGTGGTTCCTGCCGCCCGTCCTGATGCTCGGGCTGGGGCTCTGGGACATCACGAGACCGTCATACTGGCGTGACGAGGCCGCGAGCCTGACGGCGGTGCACCGTTCCTTTGCCCAGCTCGTGCGGACGCTGGGCCATGTGGACGCGGTGCACGGCGTCTACTACATGATCATGTGGCCGGTGGTCCGGGTGGCAGGCTCGGGCGAGCTGGTCACCAGGCTGCCCTCGGTGGTCGCGATGGCGGTGGCCGCCGCCGGGGTGGCCGCGCTCGGCCGCCGGCTGGTCTCGCCCGCCGCCGGTCTGGCCTCCGGCCTGATTTTCGTGATATTGCCGCAGATCAGCCGGTACGCGCAGGACATGAGATCGTATGCGATGGTGGCCGCGTTCGGGACAGTGGCTACCTACCTGCTGGTGCGGGCGATCGGCACCTCCGGCCGCAAGCGCGGCTGGCTGGCGGGGTACGCGGGGTGCATGGGGGTGATGGGCGCCCTGAACATCTTCGGGATCCTGCTGCTCGCCGCGCACGCGGTAACGGTGGCGCTGGTGTGCCTGCGCCGCGATGACGGCAGTGTCCGGCCGTCGCTGGCCCGACTGCGCGGCGAGCGGGGCGGGGACGGCGGGAAAGGCGGGGACGGCAGGGAAGGCGGGGACGGCAGGAAAGGCGGGGAAGGTAAGGCCGCGCGATCGCTGGCGGCCGGGTGGGTCGCCGCTGCCGTCGTGGCGGTAGCGCTGGCCAGCCCCATAATCCTGCTCGGCATCGCCCAGCGCCAGACCGCCAGCTGGATCAAGCCCCCTGGGCTGCAGACGTTTGTGAAGCTGACGCAACTGGTGGGCCCGCTGCCGATGGCGGCGGCGGTGGTGCTTGCCGTGGCGCTCGGACTGGCCGCCAGCGCAGCCTCGGGACGCGCCGCGCTGCTGGCCGCCTGGCCCAGGCGGCTGCCCGCGGTGGCCGTTCCGTGGCTGGTCGTCCCCCCGGCGCTGCTGATCGGTGTCTCGTTCGCGCTGCCGCTCTACGTGCCCCGCTACATCCTGTACTGCCTGCCTGCGGTGGCGCTGCTGGCGGGCGCGGGGCTGGCGGCGCTCGGCCAGGCCGTCGGCACCGGGTTCGGCCGGGCGCCCGAGGCCGGGCTTGACGTGCTCGGCTGGGCGACCGGCGCGGTGGCGCTGCTGTTCATCGCGGTACTCGGGCTCAGCGCCCAGGAGGCTTTCCGCGCCCCGGCCGGCCACGGAGACAACATCCGCCGCGTCGACAGCATCATCGCCGGGCAACGGCGTCCCGGGGACGCCGTGATCTACGTCGGCTGGGACGCTCACTACTTCACCGCCGCCTACCCTTACGGGCTCCCGCAGCTGGACAACGTCGGGCAGGACAAGACACCCGCCCAGGCGGCCAACCTGACCGGGACCACGTGGCCAGCCGCGGTGGTGCGGCAGCGGCTGGCCGGCATCTCCAGGGTCTGGCTCGTCGACGCGTCCGGTTACCCGAAATCGCGGGTCTTGTCCGGGCTCCACGTCACGCGCCTGCGGGCCTGGCAGATTGGCAAGATCTGGCTCGTTCTCTACCAGCAAAAGCCGGTGTGACTGACAGGATCCATCCCGGGCATAATGCCGTAGTACAGACCACGCCCGTCTGAGGCGCTTGCGGTCGCTACTGCCTGCTTAGTCCGGAGGATGCCATGACGCCGCCTGCTACCCGGGCCCCGCTGGCCCGGGCGCCCGGGGCGGCTGCCAGGCCTCCCGTGCGGCCGGGCCGGGCCTACGACGGCGGCCCGGTGTGGATGTGGCTGGTACCGCCGGTCGTGACGCTGGCGGTCACGCTGTGGGGGATTACCGGTTCGTCGTACTGGCGGGATGAGTCGGCGACGCTCGCGGCGGTGCATCGCCCCTTCACCCAGCTGATCCGGATGCTCGGTCACGTGGACGCGGTACATGGCGCCTACTACGTGATCATGTGGCCGCTGGTGCGGGTGGCCGGCAGCAGCGAGCTGGTGACGCGGCTGCCGTCCGCGGTGGCGATGGCGGCGGCGGCGGGGCTGGTGGCGGCGCTCGGCAGGAGGCTGGTGTCGCCGTCGGCGGGGCTGGCTTCCGGGCTGGTCTTCGCCGTGCTGCCGGCGGTCAGCCTATACGGGCAGGATGCCCGCTCGTATGCGCTGGTGACGGCGGCGGCGGCAGGAGCGAGCTACCTGCTGGTCCGGCTGATCACAGCGACCGGCGGCAGGCTTGGCTGGCTGGCCGGGTACGGAGCGTGCCTGGCGGCCGTCGGCCTGCTGAACATCTTCGGGCTGCTCCTGATCGGCGCGCACGCGGTGACTGTCGCGACGGCCTGCCTGCGCCGGGCCGGCCGGCCGGCCCGGCGGTCGCTGGCGCTGGGCTGGCTGGCCGCCGCAGCCGCGGCAGCGGCGGTGACCAGCCCCATCGTGCTGCTGGCCTGGACCGAGCGCAGCCAGCTGGCCTGGCTCACTAAGATCAGCCAGATCCAGAGCCTGGTGGCGCTGCTCGGCGCGGGGGAGATGCCCGTCGCGCTCTGCGTCATCGTCGCTTGCGGCGTGCTGGCGAGCGCGCTGAGCGGGCGGGCCGCGCTGCGGGCAGGCTGGCCGCTGATGCTGCCCGCGCTCGCCGTGCCCTGGCTCGTCGTGCCGCCTGCGCTGCTGATCCTGATGTCGCGGTTCACGCCCCTTTACACGTTCAGGTACGTGGTGTTCTGCCTGCCAGCCGGAGCCCTGCTGGGCGGCGCGGGACTGGCCGCGGTCGGCCGCGCGATAGCCACCGGCCTGGGATGGGCGCGCGGCCGGGCAGACGGCGGGGGGGACGGCCGGGGGCCGGGCGCGGGGCAGGCCGGGTGGGGCCGCTGGCCGCGGGTGGCGCTGACTGCACTGGGCTGGGTTACCTGCGCTGCCGCGCTGGCGATGGTGGCGCTCTTCGGGCTCGGTGCGCAGCGCAGCGCGCGCGCGGCCAACGGTCACCTGGACGATATCCGGCGCGCGGACCAGATCGTCGCCGCGAACATGCGGCCCGGTGATGCCGTCATCTACGACACGCCAGCGGATGAGAACCTGCGGACCGCCTATCCCTACGGGATGGGCAAGCTGACCGATATCACGCAGGCGCAGTCGCCTATCCAGTCCGGGACGCTGTCCGGGACCAGCCTGCCATTGGCGGCGGTGCGGCAGCGGGTCGGCGGCGTCTCCAGGCTGTGGGTCATCGAGGTGCACCAGGTCACGCAGCTGCCGGTGCTGCAGGGCCTCGGGCTGCGGCAGCTGCGGGTCTGGCACCCGGCCAACCTGTGGCTGTTCCTCTACCTCGTGCACTGAGGCCGCCACGGGCGGCCCGAGATGGTGCCTGGACGGCAACTCGGGCGGACGGCGAACCGGACGGCGAGCCGGGCGGCCGGGACGGCGAATCCGGCAACCTCGCAGTCCCCCTTCAGGATCCATTCAGAATCCATCGCCATCATGATGACCGGCGCATGTCTTGCGCCCGGCGCGGATAACCCGCCGCCGTCAAGAGCCCGGCGCACCTGGCCAGGCCCGCGGTTTGCCGAGGAGCCCGAATGTTCTTTACCTACCTCCGGCGTGAGCTGCGCCGGCGGATGCGCCAGGCCATCTTGATCTCGCTAGGCCTCGCGGTCGGGATCGGGCTGGTCATCACGGTGACGGCGCTATCGACCGGAGTGAAGGACGCGCAGGGCACGGTACTGCACTCGCTCTACGGCGTCGGCACCGACATCACCGTGTCGCAGGCGCCCGCGGCCGGCTCGGCAGGCGGTTTCGGGGTCGGATTCAGCGGATCCGCTGGCTCGCGCACCCGGCCCGCGCCCGGAACCACCATCCACGCGAATACGCTGCGCGCGTTCGCCTTGGCGCCGCTGGACTCCTCGGCAGTGACGGCCATCGCCAAGATGCCGAACGTCGCCGGCGCGGCAGGCGGGCTGACGCTCACCGACTCGACGGTGTCGGGGAAGATCCCGTCGTTCTCCGCGGGCGGCGGCGGATTCGGCGGTGGCGGCGGCAGCGGCGGCAGTGGCGGCGGGTTCCGCGGAGCGTTCAACGTCAGCTCGTTCGGGGTGCAGGGAGTCGACATATCCGAGGGTGAACTCGGGCCGCTCAGCTCCGGCAAGATCACCACAGGCCGCACTTTCACCGCCGCGGACGCCAATTCGAGCGTCGCGCTGCTTGACTCCACCTACGCGACGCAGCAAAAGCTCAAGCTCGGCTCCGCGGTTACGGTGGCCGGCCAGAGCTTCAAGGTGATCGGCATCGTCGCGGAGCCACAGGGCGCGAGTCCGTCCGATGTCTACATCCCGCTGGCCAAGGCGCAGAGCCTGACCACCCCCAGCCTGACCGGCAAGGTCAACTCGATCTATGTGGCCGCCGCCAGCGCCTCGGATATCACCCCGGTGTCGAAGGAGATCTCCAAGGCGCTGCCCAAGGCCACGGTGACGACGTCAAGTGATCTGGCCAGCGAGGTGACCGGCTCGCTCGCCAGCACCTCCAGCCTGGCCAACAACCTAGGGAAATGGCTGGCGATCGCGGTGCTCATCGTCGCGTTCCTGGTGGCCAGCCTGCTGACCATGGCGGCGGTCTCGCGCCGGGTCAGGGAGTTCGGCACCCTCAAGGCCCTCGGCTGGCGCAGCCGGCGCGTGATCGGCCAGGTCATGGGTGAGTCCCTGGTGATCGGCATCGCGGGCGGGATCATCGGCGTGGGGCTCGGCTACCTCGGCACGACCCTGATCACCAGGCTGTCATCGCCGCTGACCGCGTCGATCGGCCAGACGACCGGCAGCGCGACTCCCGGCGGCGCCCGCGCCTTCGGCGGGGGCGGTGGCGGTGGCGGCGGGTTCGGTGGCGGTGGCGGTGGCGGCGGCGGGTTCGGCGGCGGCTTCCGGCGGTTCGCCGCAACCGCGGCTCACACCGTGGACGTGCACCTCACCGCGCCGATGACGATCGGCATTGTCATCGCCGCGGTGCTGCTGGCGATCGCCGGCGGCCTGATCGCCGGACTATTCGGCGGCTGGCGCGCGGCGCGGCTCAGACCCGCCGCGGCGCTGGCGCGGGTCGAGTAGACCGGCCACCTGAGCAGACCGACCGGACACCGAGGAGAGAAGACCATGTACAAGCTGACCGGCGTGACCAAGGTCTACCAGAAGGGCCGGACTCCGGTGCACGCGCTGCAGGGCGTGGACGTGGTGATCGAGGACGGCGAGTGGCTGGCGATCCAGGGCCCCACCGGGCACGGCAAGACCACGCTGCTGCAGATGCTCGGCGGCCTGGACCGGCCCACGTCAGGAACCATCGAATTCGACGGCCAGGACCTGGCGCAGATGCGGGAGAGCCAGGTCACGAAGGTGCGGGCCACCTCGATCGGGTTCATCTTCCAGACCTTCAACCTGATTCCGACGCTGAGCGCGCAGGAGAACGTGGAGACCGCGCTGGTGCCGTTGCACGTGAGCGCGGGGGAGCGGCAGGCGAGGGCCCGGCAGGCGCTGGAGGACCTCGGACTCGGGGACCGGCTCAGGCACCTGCCCGCCGAGCTGTCCGGCGGCCAGCAGCAGCGGGTCGCGATCGCCCGGGCGCTGGTGAAGGAGCCCAAGGTGCTTTTGGCCGACGAGCCGACCGGCAACCTTGACGAAGGGACCAGGGACGAGATCATCGGGCTGCTGGAGAAACTCTGGCGGGACCGCGGCCTGACCATGGTCCTGATCACTCATGACAGCTCCATCGCGCGGCGGGCCGAGCGGGTCGGCGTGATGAAGGGCGGCAAGCTGACCATCAAGCAGGACACCAGGCGCCGGGCAGCGGGAAGCCGGCAGGCCGGGGCCAGCGTGGCCGACCAGTACCCGGCACCCGTGGACGATGCGGCCGGGGTCAGCGAAGCGGGCGTCAGCGGAGCCGGGCAGTACCCGGCACCCGGGGACGACGCGGTGGGAGCCGAGCGGATCGAGTTCTAGCCGTCGGCTACGCCGCCGGGTACGCCGCCGGGTACGGCTCAGGACCCCGGCGATTCAGGACCGGGGCAGCGACAGCTCGCACCAGACGACCTTGCCCGATGCCGTCCGCCTGGCGCCCCAGCGCTGCGCCAGCTGGCTGACGACCTGCAGGCCCCGGCCGCGCTCCTCCTCGGCGCCCGGGTGCCTGAGCCTGGGCAGTGCGGCGGAGTTGTCGAACACCTCGCAGACCAGTCCCTCCTCCAGCACCAGGCGGAGTCCGATCGGCCCCTGGGCGTACCGCACCGCGTTGGTAACCAGCTCCGAAACGAGCAGCTCGGCGAGGGGGATCAGGTCGGCCAGGCCCCAGCGGCGGAGCGGCCGGCCGATCAGGAAGCGCGCCCGGCGGGACGCGGTCAGCTCGGCGCGCAGGGTCCACGTGACATGGTGGTCCGCCGGGAGCTTGCGCAGCCTGGCGATCAGTACCGCGATGTCATCGCGCTGATGATCTGAGTAGACACCGTCCAGGGTGGCCTTGCAGAGATCCTCTAGCGGGCGGTCGGCGGAACCAGGGCCGAAAACCTCGCGCAGCCTGGTCAGACCCTCGTCGATGTCGGCGGTGCGCTTCTCGACGAGCCCGTCGGTGTAGAGCACGAGCAGGCTGCCGTCCTCGATGTCGAGCGTCCTGCTCTCGGTGGGCCCGGCGCCGATGCCGAGCGGCGGGGCCGGCAAGACGTCGAGGAACTCGTTGGTGCCATCGGGCCGGACCAGCAGCGGCGGCAGGTGGCCGGCCGAGGCGACCTCGCAGGTCCCCGTCACTGCGTCGAAGATCGCGTAGATGCAGGTGGCGAAGTGCGGCTCGCGTACGCCAAGCTCCTGCATCAGCTCGTCAAGCTGCTGCAACGTCTCGACGGGCGGCAGCTCGAGCCGGGCGAGGGTGTGGATGGCGGTCCGCAGCCTGCCCATCGTGACCGCCGCGTGCACGCCGTGGCCTGCCACGTCACCGACGACAAGAGCGACCCGGCCGCCGGGCAGCGCGATCGACTCATACCAGTCGCCGCCGACCTCGATCAGCTTGCTGCCCGGCAGGTAGCGGTGGCGCACCTCAACCGAGGACGGCGCGGACAGCCCGGTCGGCAGCAGGCTGCGCTGCAGGGTCAGGGCGGTGGCCCGCTCCCTGGAGTACCTGCGGGCGTTGTCCATGAAGATCGCCGCGCGGGTGGCGAACTCCATGCCGATCTCAGTGTCGTAGGCATCGAACCGGCGGTAGCCCGCCTTCCTGATGCACACCAGGAAGCCGAGCATGGTGTCCCTGGCGACCAGCGGCAGCAGCAGCATCGAGACGCCGGACAGCAGCCTGGCCACCGGCTTGCGCAGCCAGGAGTTCGCGATGCGGGTGGCGGTGTCGGCCGCCACGCTAACCTCGCGGACCGGCTGCTCGGTGTCCATGCACGTCGTATACGGCGTTCCCGGCGGGTAGCGGAGGATCTCGCCGACCGGGAAGGCGGCTTCCCAGCCCGGATCGCCGTCGTCGTGGGCGATCGCCAGCCGCCGGACCGCGTGCGACCCGTGGAGTTCGTCGGCGGGCGGGTCGTCCCCGCCGACCAGGCTCTCCAGCACCAGCAGGCCGCTCGCGTTGCAGAAATGCGGAACGATGATATTGATCAGCTCAGGTGCCATCTGATCGAGGTCGAGCGCCCCCCCGGTCCTGCGCACAGCGCCGTCAAGCAGCGCATGCCGCATCACGGCCGGATCGAGGAACCGGCCCTCGGACAGCGGCGCGATCCGGAGGATCACCAGCGCGGCGAGGTCAGCGTCGGCGGACCGGACCGGCTGGACGGTGACCACCGCGTCGGCGTGGTCACCGTTGCCCAGCCTGATCGTCAGCACGGCGGTGCCCTCGCGATCGGCACAGGCCGAGCCGATGAGCTCGGTCAGCGCCACGACGTGCGCGGGGTTGGTGATCAGGCGGCCGAGTTCGACCCCGAGCAGCGCGCCAGGACCGCTGCCGAGTACCTCGGCAGCGTTGCGGTCATGCTGCAGGATCCGGCCGGCCTTGTCGATACCGAGGATCAGGGTCCGCGCGGAGGTGTTCGACACGAGCGCTGGGAAATCGGACGCCGTTCCGGCTGGCATGACCCGGTGCACTCCCTTCGGCGCGAGGCATGACCTGTTCGCCTCATTATGAAGCAGGTTCCCGCACATTGAGCAGAACAACCCAGTGGCTTAGCGTGTGCTAGTTCGATTAATGCGGCGGCCAGCTGGAGGATGCGTGATTATTGCGCGCGATGACAGCATTGTCATCGTGGGGGCGGGGCCGACCGGGCTGGTGCTTGCTGGCGAGCTCGCGCTGGCCGGAGTGCGGTGCCTGGTGCTCGACCGGCGGGACGCGCCGCGGTCTGACTCGCGGGCCATCTGCCTGCACGCCCGCAGCATGGAGATGCTCGACCTGCGCGGCCAGGCAGAGGTGTTTGCGGGTGCTGGGCTGCCGGTTCCGTCGTTCCCGCTCGGCCCGAAGGGCACCATGATCAGGTTCGGGGTGCTCGACTGTGACTTCCCCTACCTGCTGGACATGCCGCAGAGCCAGATCGAGCTGCTGCTGGCGGTCAGGGCGCTCGACCTCGGCGCCGAGATCCGCTGGGCGTCGCGGGTAACCGGGATCGAGCAGGACGGTACCGGGGTGAGCGTGACCACCGGTGACGGCACGGTGACCCGGGCCGCGTACGCGGTGGGGTGCGACGGGGTGCACAGCTTCGTCCGCAACGCCATCGGGATGCCGTTTCCCGGCTTCCCCAATCCTGGCTCGGTTATCCTGGCCGACCTGCACCTGGACGGGCTGCCGATGACCAGCGCGTACGGCGATCTGTCCAAGGACGGCATGCTGCTGATGTTCCCGTTCAGGAATGGTTCTTGCCGGGTGGTCCTGTATGACTACGCGCGCGCGGACGCGGCCGTCACCGAGCCGGTCACGATCGAGGAGGTGCGGGCCGCCCTGCTGCGGATCACCGGCCACGATTTCGGGCCCCGGGACATGTACCGGGCGGCCCGCTACCGCAGCGAGAGCCGTCAGGCGCCCCGCTACCGAAGCGGCCGGATCCTGCTGGCCGGCGACGCCGCGCACGCGCACTCGCCGGCCGGAGCGCAGGGGCTCAACACCGGGCTGCAGGACGCGATGAACCTGGGCTGGAAGCTCGGCGCCGTCATGTCCGGCTGGGCGCCCGGCTGGCTGCTCGACTCGTATCACCATGAACGCCATCCGGTGGGCCGGGCCGTGCTCGCCTTAACCGGACGCCAGTTCAGGCTGAACACGGCGCGGACCCTGGGACGCCGGGCGCTGCGCTGGGCGGTGCACCGGCTGGTCGTGCCGCTGCCGCCGGTGCAGGCCCGGCTGGCCCGCGACTACTCCGGCGTCTCGATCAGCTACCCGCAGGCGGATGCGTCGGCGCATCCAATGGCAGGGAAACGGCTGCCGCGTGGCATGGTCAGGCTGCCCGGCGGATCGGCCGTCCGGCTTTACGAGCTGTTTCGTGACGGCCGCTTCGTGCTGCTCGGGCCGTCCGGCGGCTCGCCGCCCCGTGATCTTCCCGGGCATGTCAAGGTGGTCACCTACGCCCAGGGCAGCCCGCCGATGCTGCCAGCCGAGGTGCTCGTCCGGCCGGACGGGTACGTGGCGTGGGCGTCCGATGAACGGGATCAGGCTGCCCGCGACGCTGCCGTCGGGGCGGCCGTCGCCGCCTGGTGCGGTCCCGGCTGAGCGGCGGGCCCGGGAGGCTTGATGGAAGGACGTCCGCGGCTGACCGTCCTCGGCAGCCTGAACATGGACATCTCGGTCGCGGTCGAACGGCTGCCCGCGCCCGGGGAGACGGTGCTCGGGCCGGCGGCGGTCATCGCGCCCGGCGGCAAAGGCGCCAACCAGGCGGTCGCCGCTGCGCGGCTCGGCGCGGCTGTCCGGATGGCTGGCTGCACTGGCGCCGACGACTTCGGCGGCGCGCTGGTGGCCGCGCTGGCAGCCGAGGGCGTGGATGTCGGTGCGGTGCGCGCGGTCGCCGGATATGCGACCGGGATGGCGCTGATCACGGTCGACGCGATGGGGGAGAACGTGATCACCGTTGCGGCCGGGGCCAACGGGCAGGCCGGTTCTGCGGAGGCCGAGGCTGCCCTCGGCAGTGCCTGCGACTTGCTGATCGTATCGGCGGAGATCCCGGTGGCCGTGGTGGCGGCCGTCTTGACCGGAGCCCGTGCCGCGGGCACCCCGTGCCTGCTCAACCTCGCGCCGGCGCCCCGCGATGCGGCCGGGCTGCTGTCGGGCGGGGTTGACTGGCTGGTCGTGAACGAGTCCGAGGCAGCGGCGATCCTAGGCCGGCCCGTGGCGGGCATGACCGGGGCGCTGACCGCAGCCGGGGACCTGCGCCGCCTGGGTGCCAGGAACGCGGTCGTCACGGCCGGGGCCAACGGGGCCGCGCTGGCCAGTGACGACGGAGCCGCGCCGGGTGGCGGGGGCGCGGCGCCGGGCGGCCTGGGTGCCGCGCCGGGGCGCGGCCAGCCTGACCGCGCCGGCCTTGTCGCGGTTGCCGGGCTGAGCGTGCGCAGTGTCGACGCCGTAGGTGCGGGCGATGCGTTCGTTGCGGCTCTCGGAGTGACCCTGGCGGCTGGACTGCCCGCCGTCCAGGCGGCACGGGCGGCAGGTGCGGCGGGCGCCACCGCGACGACCCGCCACGGCACCCAGGATGCGTTGCCACGGCCGGGGGACATCTTCGCCGCCACCGGCCTGGCCTGGCCGCTGGCCCCCCGCTGACCTGCGCTGGGCGACTGGCTAGTTGTCTCTGGCCGGCTCGCCGTGGCCTGCGTTGGCGCGACCGCGGCCCCAGTACGCCTTCGGCGAGACCTGATCCGGCCGGAGCCCGCGGCTGGCCAGCACGTCACGCAGCCGGGACACGACCGTGCCCTCGCCGAGCAGATAGGCATGGCCGGCGCCGGGGAGCAGTTCGACTTCGGCTGCCTCGGCGGCCAGCAGCCCGGCCTGGCCTGCGGGATTTCCGCCCCGGTGCAGCCAGCTGAGCCGGGTCCGGGCCGCCGCGGCGAGATCCTGCTCGTCGCCTGGTTCAGGGACCTCGATGATGAGCGTGGCAACCGAGTCGCCGGGCAGCGACTCGGTCATCGCGAAGATCGCCGGGAGCGCTGACTCGTCGCCGATGAACAGGTGCCAGTCGGCCGACGGTGACGTCGTGATCTTCCCGCGCGGCGCGATGCCCTCGATCTTGTCGCCCGGGCCGGCCGCGCGCACCCACCGCTCGCCGGGGCCGTCGCCGTGCAGGACGACGTCGATGGTCAGGAGCCGGCTGGCCGCAGCCAGCGCCCGGATGGTGTAGCGCCGCCGGACCGGGCGGTTTCCCTCCGCGGCGACCAGCAGCATCACGTCCTGGCCCGGCTGGTAGCCGAACCCGTCGAGCTGCGGCGCGGTGAGCTGCAGCCGGCGCATGTGCGGGGTCAGCGCCGCGGAGCTGACCACCTCGAGGTCCAGCCGGCGGGTGCCCGACAGCGGGCCGGCGAGCTGGGCGAACGGGTCTTCCAGGCCAGCCCGGACAGCTTGCGGCAGTGCTTCAGCCATGGCGCCCGCCTTCCTCTCCATCGGCGCCGCTAGTCGTCGGCAGCGCTCTTCGTCGGTACGCATGACGACGCCCCCGGAGCGATGCTCGCGAGGGCGTGCCAGGTACCAGTGTGCGGTCGCCTCTCGGCGAGTGGCACAACGCGGCTCCAGCCAGACGGTATTCCGCGAAGGCAGTAGTTGCGGCCCGGGGGACACAACACACTGGCACAGAAGGTGAACTCACCAGCGCCTCCCGCTATTCCGGGAGGCCTGCAGAATCTGCTCGGTCGCCCGGCATGTGGGACAGAGATAAGGTGAGCACTCTAGCTCGGGGCGGTTTGAGGAGCGGCTGCCGGTGACCCAGGACACCTCGCTTGTAGGCAGCATCGGCGTACTCACCGTGGCCACGCGAGGCCAGGCCGGACCCGGTGAGGTGCTGGTCAAGATCAGGGGCGGCTCCGAGTGCTACATCGCCTGGTCGCTGACCCCGATACCCAGGGGCGCGACCGTCCTGGTCATCGAAACCCGGGGGACCAGGACCGTCGATGTGAGCGCGTGGACCGATCCGCTCGATCCCTTCGCTGGCGGCTGGAATGTGCAATGACCTCCCGGGCGGCGGCCCCGGGACGACCCCCCATTGGAGATGAATGATGCTCGGCTATCGTGTTCCAGCGCCTGACGAGGCGATGCTGATTTCCGGCGGCCGGTACGGGCGCAGCGGCGCGCCCTTCAAGGTCGTGACCGGTCACGGCGCCTTCGTGCTCCCGTTCGTGCGCAAGGCCAGTTTCCTCAACCTGTCCATGTACGAGGCTGAGGTTGCTGAGACCTGTGTCACCAAGCAGGGCATCTCGCTCAACGTCCGCTCGGTGATCGCGTTCAAGGTCGGCAACGACGAGGAGAGCATCGTCAACGCAGGACAGCGGTTCCTGTCCGACCAGGATCAGATGTCCACGCTGACCGGCCGGATCTTCGCCGGGCACCTGCGCTCGATCATCGGCTCGATGACGGTGGAGGAGATAGTCACCGAGCGGCAGAAGCTGGCCAGCGAGGTGCTCGACGGATCCAAGGCGGAGATGGTCAAGATCGGCCTGACCGTCGACTCGCTGCAGATCCAGTCGATCGACGACATGAACACCGGTTACATCGACGCGATGGCGGCGCCGCACAACGCGGCGATCCAGCGGCAGGCCCAGATCGCGCAGGCCCAGGCCAACCAGGCCTCGGCGGAGGCGCAGCAGCAGTCGCAGCGGGCCCAGGCGGAGTACGCGCGGCAGACCTCCGTGGTCCAGGCGCAGTACAAGGCAGAAATCGACAAGGCCCAGGCCGAGGCCGCTCAGGCGGGCCCGCTGGCGCAGGCCCAGGCGCAGATGAATGTCATCGCGGCCCAGGCCGACCTCGCGCAGCGCCAGGGCGACCTGCGCCAGCGACAGCTGGTAGCCGAGGTGATCAAGCCCGCCGAGGCCGAGGCGGACAAGGTGCGCATCCTGGCCAAGGCCGACGCCGAGCGCGTTCAGCTCCAGGCCGAGGCGGCGGCCTCGCACAACCGCATCGCACTCGACCGGATGCTGATCGATCAGCTGCCGCAGATTGTCAGGGAGGCCGCTGCTGGCCTGGCCGGCGCCAACATCAGCGTGCTGAATGGCGCGGATGGTCTCAGCGAGATAGCAGCTGGCCTGGTGGGCCAGGGCCTGACGATCCTGGATTCGGTGAAGAAGAGCCTCTCCGGATCGGCTGACCGGATTCTCACCCCGGGTACCGAGCCCGTTACCGGGCAGTACGCGGACGGCAATGCCGCGCCTGAGCCGGGGCGCCCGCTGGGGTGATTCCGGCGCAGCCGGGACTTCACGGCTATTCCCGGTCGCTGATCTGGCAGTTCAGCGAGTGCGGCCTAAATAGGCGTCTTTAGTTATTCGGCATATCATTTCGCTACGTTGCGTAGTCCGGTGACAACCATTCGTGACAGTCGCACGTCTAGTTGTTGTGAGGCTGTAGCGCTAAGTCAAGAGGTAGCTACTCATCGCCAGAAAGCTGCCGATTTGCGGCCTGCAGCAGCTGCCCGAGCAGACCGGAGGAAAGACGAATGGCTAGTCGCTTATCCCGCGCGGCTGGCGCCCTGGCGGGCGCCATCGCCGGCATCACCGCGCTGAGCCTCGTTCCTGCGGGCGCCGCCACCGCCTCGTCACGGCAGGCCGGGCCGGCCGGATCGACGCGGCAGGCCGGGACGGCCGGATCGACGCGGCAGGCCGGGCGCCGGACCCCGGCGCGGCCGTCCCAGCCCGCCGCCAGGCCAGACGCGAGCGTGCCATGCGGTGCGTTCTGCGCGAGCTACTTCACCGAGAAATACGGGCCTGAATTCGTGCTGAACGATTTCCGCGGCCGCCAGGCCACCGGCACCCGGGTAACCCTCCGCTATGCCAGTAATAGCGACCCTGCCGAAGATTGGAGCATATGGCCGACTGGAACGGTCCGCCAGCTTGCCGCTTTCGGTATCGTCAGCCGGGCACTGGCCCTGCACTATGGCGCGGACCAGGCCTTCGAGGCCGAGTTCGCCCCGTACGGCACGCCTACCGGGCTGTGCGCCGGGCTGGCCGGCGGCGCGGCCAGCGGCGAGAGCGTGACGCTGCAGTGGTGCGGGCAGAGCGGCAAGACAGTCTGGGTTACCGACGCAGCAGATCAGGCCGGCAACTACGCCCCGCTGATCAACGGGTCAGACCGCAATTTCAGTGATCCGCAAGTGCTGACCGAGCCCGGCTGGCCGACTCGCTGGCCGCGTCCGCAGCTGATCAGCGACCGGCTGCAGAAGTTCGCTGACGGGACCGTCTACGACGATCAGATGTGGGACAACACCACCGGCGTGCTGCCCTGACGCCCGGACCTGCGCGGCCTGGCCGGGCGGTCGCGCGCCGTCTTTCGCCGGCCAGACCGGGCACGGCGGGCAGCGTACGCTGCCCGCCGCAAGGAGGCCAGGTCAGGCCGCCTGGCCGAGCGGCGCAGCGTACTGTTGCGACCCAACTACTCGTGGTAACGTGCTAACTACTAACTGGCAGGGCGGGATTACAGAACGCTACCAAGCCAGGCATTATTCGATCAGCCGCGACCGGCCATTGCTTGACCGCCCAAGCCGCCGGAGTAGGCAGTCGGCCCCGCAATTCACAGGAAGGAATCACCATGCCTAACCGCTTTACCAAGGCGTGCTACGCGATGGCGGCTGGCGTTGCCGTCACAGCGGCAATCGGCCTTACCGCGGCTGGCGCGGCAAGCGCGTCCACCAGCAGCGTCAAGCCGGACGCCACCCCGCCGTGCGGCTATCACTGCATCAACCCGTACACCGCGAAGTTCGGCCCGGGCTGGGTGCTGCAGAACTACCGGGCGATCAACGCCGTCGGCAACCCGCTGAAGCTGCAGTACGCCAGCAACACCGCTCCCGGCCAGGACTGGACGATCTACTTCCAGGGCTCGGTGAACTGGTTCTATCACCACGGCCTGGTGAGCGCGAGGCTCGCGCTCCACTACGGCCATGAGCCCGCTTATGAGCTGCAGTGGTCGCCCTACGGCGTGAACACCGGCCTGTGCCAGGGGACCAGCGCGCCGGCGGCCAACGGCCGCAAGGTCAACCTCCAGGAGTGCGGCGACAACGCCAACACTGTCTGGGTGCTCGATTTCCAGGACGCTCCTCCGCACATCGGGTTCGTCCCGGTCATCGCTGGCTCGACGACCAACTTCAGCCAGCCGCAGGTGCTGACCGCCGGCACGCCGCCGACGGAGCAGCTGTACACCTACCGCATCCACACCTTCGCGGATGGATCGGTTGCCAACAACCAGCTCTGGTGGGCCTTCCCGGGCATGATCGGCCCGGCCATCTAGTTGGCGCATGACTGAGGTGCCGGGACCGGGCCAGGCAGCGCAAGGCCACCCGGTCCGGCACTCCAGCCAGGTCAGGGCGCAGGCGTACCTGTCACGCAGGTCGCCAGCGGCCAGGCCAGGACCGCAAGGTGCCCCTCCGCCAGACCGGCGGGGGGGCATCTGCCGTTCCGGAGCCCGCTGGTAGAGAGGATCCGTGCGAGGTCTGAGTGAGGTGGCCCCGGGGATACTCGTCGCTACCGGTGAGCTGTATGTGACCAACACGACCGCCGTAGCCGGCCGCGGCGGCTGCCTGCTCATCGACCCGGCTGTGACACCGGGCGAGCTCCGGCTGCTCGCGGCGGACCTGGCAGCCCGGGGGCTGCGGCCGCAGGCGGGCTTCGCGACGCACGCGCACTGGGATCACGTGCTGTGGTGCCGGGAGCTCGGGAGCGCGCCGAGATACGCGACGGCGGCGGCGGCCCGGGCGGCCCGGCGGGACCGGGCGGCCCTGATCACCGCCGTCCAGGCTGCCGCTCCCGGGCACGACCTCGAGGTATTCGGCAGGCTGCGGCCGCTCGAGCCCGGCCAGGACGAAGTCCCGTGGGACGGCCCGCGGGCGCGCCTGCTGGCGCACAACGGGCACGCGCCCGGTCACGCTGCCATCTTCCTGCCTGACGCAGGCGTGCTGGTGGCCGGCGACATGTGCTCCGACATCGAAGTCCCGCTGCTCGACCTGGACGCCACCGATCCGCTCGGCGACTATCGCGCCGGGCTCGAACAGCTGGCCGGTCTTTCCGGGGTGCGGTGGGTCGTTCCTGGACACGGCTCCGCCGGGGACGCGGCCGCCTTTCGCGCCCGGGTGGCAGCAGATGTCGCCTATCTGGACGCTCTCGAGCGAGGCGACGGCTCAGCCGATCCCAGGCTGGCCCTCGACTGGCTGCGGGGCGAGCACGAACGGCAACAGGGGCACTTCCGGCGCTGAGACCCGCGGCGGTCACGTTGCGGTTAATTGCCGTGCGCCTGACGTGCTGTCCGGAAATAATCGGCGGAATGGCACCGTCCCCAGGTCCGCTCGCCGGGCTGCGCCCCGCGCTGTTGCGGCGGCTGCGGCTGGACCGGGCAACCTGGCAGGCCACCCGCCGCATCCTGGTGAGGATCGACGGCCACGGCCTGACGGGCTGCCCGCATTGCTCCGGCCGGCCCGGGTGACTGGCGTGAGCGGGGTCAACGCGGTGGTGTTCGACCTCGGCGGAGTGCTGCTGGACTGGGATCCCCGTTATCTCTACCGCAAGCTCTTCGCTGGCGACGAGGCAGCGATGGAGCAATTCCTGACCGACGTGTGCACGCGGCAGTGGCACGCCGCACATGATCTGGGCGGCAGTGTCACGCAGGCCTGCGTGGAACTTGCCGCCCGCCATCCTGAGCAGGCCGAGCTGATCAGGGCCTGGGCAGAGCGGAGCGAGGAGATGGTAGCTGGCCCGATACCGGGCAGCGTGGCGATCCTGGCCGACCTTCAGCGCCGCGGCGTTCCCTGCTATGCGCTGAGCAATATGGAAGCGGAGACCTTCCCGCTCCGGTTGCAGCGGTTTGCCTTCCTGCGCTCGTTCGACGGGCACGTGATCTCTGGCCTGGAGGGGATGGTCAAACCGGACCCTAGGATCTACCGCCTGCTGCTGCGGCGATACGACCTTCCTGCCGCCCGGACGCTGTTCATCGACGACAACGCCGACAACGTGACCGCGGCCCGTGCCGCCGGGATGCGCGCGGTCCGCTTCGAGTCCCCGCTGGTCCTGCGCGGTCAGCTCGAGTCGATAGGCCTGCTGGAGCCAGGTTCCGCAGCCGCCGACTGATCGGTAGCGGGCGCCGCGCGAGGCTGAACGCGATGGATGCGGCGTGCAGGCTGCGTCGAGCTGATTGTCCCGCTGCGCGACTGGCCACGCCCGTGAACGACCAGGAGCACTCCCGGGCGGCAGGGCCCGTCCCGCGGCGTCGGACCAATGCGCCGCGCCGATGCGAGATCGTGATCCTGGAGTTGTATTCGCGGGGAGTGGATCGTCGTCATAGCAGGTGACGGGAGCCAATCCGGAAAGGAATCAACCGATGAGATTCAATCGCGTGCGGGTCGTTCTGGCGGCTGGGCTGATGACACTCGCCGGGACGACGTCCGCGGCCGTGCTGGCCGCAGGTCCGGCGTCGGCCAGTTCCAGCCAAGTGGTCGTGGTGAACTGCGGCCAGGGCCAGGTCCGGCCAGCCCAGTACGACATCGGCTGCATGGCCTCCCAGGAGTTCCTGGCCGGGCTGCGCTGGACGAGCTGGCGTTCGGTAGCCTTCGGCGGCGGCGTCCTGAAGGTGAACGACTGCACGCCAAGCTGCGCGAAGGGCACGTATATCAAGTACCCGGTCCTGACCGTCCTGTGGCGGGCCAGGCCGTGGCCGGCGCACGCCGGCCGGCGGTACTTCAGCCGCCTCACCCTTATTTTCACCGGCAAGCGCCCCGCCCATGTCCCGGTGACCCAGACCATCACGCTTCCGGCCTAGGCGCGGCCGCCAATGCCATTCGCTGCCCTGGCGCGGGCTTGCGCGTAAGAAGCTGGTCCAGGTGCGCGGGCGCGGTGCGCGGTCGTTCATGGCATCTTCGCCGACGAGCGACCCCGTGCACCGCGCCCGTGCTGACCGCGCATGCCGCGCGGTCAGCAGGGGCGCAGTGACAGGCTGTGGTCCGTGCCTGTCAGGATGAAGTGGTCAGCACTGCGATGATTGGGGGCTGTCATGACGGGAGCCATGGGAGCCGGCTTCAGCATGCTGCGCAGCGGCAGGGTCGTCGGCTGGCACCGGAGGCCGAGGTGATGTTCAAGTATGCGGGCCCGCGGCGTGGTCACCGGTGCTGGATATGAGTTCAGCTGCGGGATCGCAGCCGGGGCTCCGGAGCTCGCGCGGCATCCGGCGGTTGTCGGCGGGGGAGGGCCGGGCCGAGTCGCGGCGCGGGCAGCTGTCTCCGGAGGCCACGGTAAGCTTCGCCGCCGAGCGCGGCGCTGCGGGCATCGACGACGTCTTCGCGGCCCTCGACCGCGAGCTTGTCGGCCTTGTGCCGGTCAAGAAACGGATCCAGGAGATCGGGTCGCTGCTCCTAGTTGACCGGGTTCGGCAGCGGTTCGGGCTGGCGGCACCCCGGCCGAACCTGCACATGTGCTTCACTGGCGCCCCGGGGACCGGCAAGACCACCGTCGCGCTGCGGATGGCTGATCTCCTGCACCGGCTCGGTTACCTGGAGCGCGGTCAACTCGTGCATGCCATGCGGAACGACCTGGTCGGCGAGTTCGTCGGTCAGACCGCGCCGAAGACCAAGAAGGTCCTCGACCGGGCGATGGGCGGCGTGCTGTTCATCGACGAGGCATACTACCTCTACCGGACTTCGGACTCGCGGGACTACGGCCAGGAGGTTATCGACATCCTCCTCCAAGTGATGGAGAACGAGCGCGGCAAGCTCGTGGTGATACTCGCTGGCTATAAAGACCGCATGGACACCTTTTTCGCGTCTAACCCCGGGATGAATTCCAGGATTGCTCATCACCTAGATTTCGCCGACTATGAGACTGGCGAGCTGATAGCGATCGGGCGGCTGATGCTCGAGCAGGCCAGCTACTACCTCTCCGCGGAGGCAGAGATAGTGTTTCGTGACTACCTCATGCGCCGGATGCACCTGCCGCACTTCGCCAATGCCCGCAGTGTCCGCAACGAGCTGGAGCGGTCCCGGCTACGGCACGCGCACCGTCTTGCCGCCGACCTGCACCGCAGCTGGAGCCGGGATGATCTCATGCGCATCGAGCCCGTGGATCTCCTGGCCGGCGATGTCTTCTCGCTGCCGGTCACCGATTAATCCGAACGGGGCGTTAGAGCTGCTGGTGACATCCTGGCTGGACGCGGGCGGGCAGCATGGTGCGGGTAAGGCTGGTAGCAGATAGGGAGGCTGGGAGCACAAGGATGCGGAAGCTTGTTCTTCAGATCGCCGCGATCTCCCTCGACGGCTACATCTGCGAGGAGGGCACAGAGTTCTGGCGGTCGTTCGGATCTGCGTCCCTCCCGCCAGCACCGGACGATAACGAGTATGAGGACTACTTCCTTACGACACTGCGGCGCGCGGGGACCCACATCATGGGCCGCGTGACCTACGAGTCAATGGCAGATACCTGGCCGACGTCCACAGACCCGGTAGCCGCCATCATGAACGACATCCCGAAGGTCGTGTTCTCCAAGACCCTGCCTTCCGCAGACTGGCCGGAGGCACGGATCGCTCGCGGTGATACGGCCCAGGAGATTGCCCGGCTTAAGGCCGAGCCGGGCGGCGAGGTCGTCGCACACGGGGGCGCCCTGTTCGCGCAGTCCCTTGCGCGGCTCGGCCTCGTGGATGAGTACCGCTTGTATGTGCTTCCGGTGGCGGTGGCAAGCGGGAAGCCGCTGTTTACTGACGTCGGCCGTCCCCAGGGCTTGCGCCTGGTGTCGGGCCGGGTGTTTCAATGCGGTGTGCTCGCGCTCGAGTACCGGCCGATGACCGTCCAGGAACTGGAGGCGGTCGTCCCGATCCCGGACACCGGGAAGGAACTGCAAGCCAGGCTCGATGCGGCGCGATCCGGATCGGCTACCTAGACAGGCTGCGGAAGACCAGCACCTGGCGAGTCAGGCCAGGCAGTTGCGGCTGGTGATCAGCCGCGTAAAGGGGGGAACAGCAATGGCGCATCCCAACGAGGACCTGCTCAGGCGGGGATACGCGGCGTACAACTCCGGCGACATGGACACCGTCCAGGCCCTGTTCGATGACGACATCGTCTGGCACGCCGGAGGATCCAACCAGACCACTGGTGAGTACCGCGGCTTCCAGGAGATCATGGGCTTCTTCGGCAAAGTGATGGAGCTAAGCGGTGGCACCTTCCGCACAGAGATCCACGACGTCCTGGCCAACGACAGGCGCGGCGTCGTACTGGTGGACCTTCCATGCCGAGCGGGACGGGCAGACGGTGGCGCTCCGGTCGGCCGACATCTGGCATCTGGCAGACGGTAAGGTCACGGAACACTGGTCATTCTTTGAGGACCAGGCCGCCGCTGACAAGCTCTTCAGCTGACCCGCCCGGGCACGGCCTCTTCGTCCCGAAGCCAAGTTCATGGGTTCTCAGGCTGGGCGCATGTGGCACCTGACCTGCTGAGTTTGTTCGCGAGCGTCCGCGGGAGTCCAGGCACGAACGTCCCGATCGTCACTCAGTTGGTCACTCGGTTCAGCCAGCTAGGCAAAAGGCTGGGACCTCTTCCTTATCAGGGTGTCGGCCTGGCAGCGCGAATAAGCTTCGGCCGCCTGTGACCTGGTGTCGTGAAGCGGCGGCGGCCGTGACTGCCCCCTCCGGTGACCTCCATATTCCTGGCTGCCCTAGGGCCAATGTAGGGCTAGCCCTAGGGGATCCTTGATTACCCCTAGGGGATCCTTGATTACTCTGCCAGACAGGCTCCGGCGGCGGTAGGTCGGCTGTGCCTTTGGCAGCGCGGCTGGCAGAGCTCACATGACTAACTTAGGGTTTCCGCGTCTGGTCCGCGAGCACCGGACGGCTGATCGTCTGCCAGGGCGCCTTGCGCTGTCGCTCTTGACAGCGTCGATATCATAGTGATATCATTTTAATAGGTGGTCGGATAGCCAATGCCGCAGCTGACGGGAAGTGTCCCGATGAACGCACAAAATGACAACACCGCTCCGAGCGGTCTGCGCGGGTGGTGGGCATCTCCCCCGCGATCGGGCATGCGACGCATAATCTGGCCATTCGAGTACCGCCACCTCCGCGCGTTCGGACGCGTGCGCACTGCCGCTGGAATCGTCCTGGTCGGCCTTGGCGTCGTTACCCTCGTGGGGGGTTCCTTTGCAGCGGTGGCTATCGCGTGGGGGATAGTGTTCCTGGCGGCGGCGGCGGCGAACTTGGCGTGGGCCGCCTGGCTGATGGCTATCGCTCGTTCCGCATCTGCCCGAACCTGAGCCTAGGGCCGGTAATCGATGGAGGTTCGGCGCGCGCCGCGCGGTGGTTCGTCAGTGGCGCACGCTCCTCGTGAGTGGGCGGGCGGTCGGGATGTGTCGACCCGGAGCGTCAGGCACTCAACCGAGGCATGTATACGAGCGGGCACGCCGAACTCGCGGATTAAAAGGCGGGCTCGGCCACGGTCGACCCGGTCTGAATTCAGGTGAGTCGGCTGGGACGGCTTGGTGTGGGCCTAACGCGTTGTCGCCAGGTGAGATAAGCCCAGACGGCGTTTGCCACCGCGCCCGCGATCGTCAGTATCGCCCAGCCCCAGTAGCCGTAGGCCAGCAGGACGCCGGTCAGGGCGAGCAGCCAGGCCGTGACCAGCACGCGGATGACTATCACGCTACGCGGATGCCTGCCGCCGAAGCGTGTAAGAGTGGCATGCTCAGTCGCGGTATTCATTACGCAGCCTCCTGTAGTGCCCGGGCACGCAGCCAACGAGTGGCGTGCAGTTACCGGGGTCCAGAGCAGCTATCTGCAGCGTACGCGTCCGGTGCGCGTCCGGGAAGTTCGTCGGGAACGGTGAATCTTGGCGACGCCGCCAGCCAAGTCCTGGTCGCGGCGCGGGGAGCGCCGGACGCGGCGCCGCAGGCGCCGCCTTGATACCGGCTCTCGCGCGGCGCGGCCGTTCGGGCCGGTTACCGTGGCCAAGGCCTACCGGTTGCTGCATGCGATCTTCGAGACCGCGGTGGATGATCAGATGGTCCGCCGTAACCCCTGCCGGATCGAGGGCGCGGGCGAGGAGGATTCTCCAGAGCGCGAGGTCGTTTCGCTGCCCGTCGTGTTCGCGATCGCTGACGCGCTTCCTGTGCGCTACCGCGTGATGGTGCTGATGGCGACTTTCGCGAGCATGCGCTGGGGCGAGCTGGTGGGCCTTCGCCGGGAGAACATCGACTTGGATGCGTGCGAGATCCGGATTGTCGAGACGACGGCTGAGCTGGACCGCGGAGACCTGCTGCCCGAGACGCCTAAATCGCGGGCAGGTCGGCGCACGGTGACGTTCCCGGCCGAACTGGTGCCCGAGTTGCGCTGGCATTTGGAACGGTTCGCCCAGCCGGGGGAGCGGGGCCTGGTCTGCGCCGGGCCGAAGGGCGCCACGCTGCGCCGGTCAAACTTCCGGCCGATCTGGAATGCCGCGTGCGACAAAGCAGGCATGCCCGGGCTGCACTTCCACGACCTGAGGCACGTGGGCGGGACGCTGGCCGCAGGTACCGGGGCGAGCCTTAAGGAGTTGATGGCCCGCCTGGGGCATTCGAGCACGCGCGCTGCGATGATCTACCAGCACGCGACCAGGGACCGTGACCAGGCCATCGCCAAGGCGCTCGGCGGCCTGGTCCAACAGCTTCGGGCGACTACTGCGGACGGGCCGGAAGAGGTCAGCGGTGACGCGTACTTTCCGCTTGCTGTGGCCCGTATGTGGCCCGGCTCGGGCTGAGCTGAGCGAATCCTGACTGATCAGGGAGATGACCTGCTCTGGCCCAGCGACCTGGGCTTACGTGGTGGAGCGGGCGAAGGGAATCGAACCCTCATGACCAGCTTGGAAGGCTGGGGCTCTACCATTGAGCTACGCCCGCGGTACGTGGACCTCAGGCCGTAGCGTACCGCCTGTGGGAAGGCTCTCGCGTGCCGCCCGGCTGACGCGAGCGGGCTGGGCGCTGTTGCGCGCGGCCGCGCGATGCCGGAACACGGTAGGCTTCGGGTTGCCCGACGGGATGTAGCGCAGCTTGGTTAGCGCGCCTGCTTTGGGAGCAGGAGGCCGCGGGTTCGAATCCCGCCATCCCGACCAAAAGTGCAGGTCGCAGGGCTTGCTGAGGACGGCCAAGTGGCTTCCAAGATCGTTTGAGTGTCCCGAACGTGGCGGGGGGCTCGATGTAAGTAGAGCCCTTTGATGCGGTGCTGCGTGGACGATGGAGGATTGTGGCCCTCCGGAGCCGCGCCCTGGTCAGCGTGGCGAGAGGGAGCTGCTCGCGGCAATTGCGAGCGTGCGCGGATTGCCGGATCGGTCGCAACCGGATGTGGCCCGGATCGAGCAGGCCGCGTGGCGACGCAGGAGGGGGCGCAGGCGAGCTGGCGTGAGCTGGCCGAAGCTACGCTCGCTTGCTGAACGTGGCACGCGACCACAGGTATCCGACGAGGGCGATCCCGGCGCACCAGGTAAGAGCGGCGGCCGCGTAGCCACCCGACGGGGGTTCGTGGCCGCGTCCACCGGCAGCCACCGCTATATCCTTGACTACCCCGCCTGCGACTGGGACGCCATGATCGCCACGCTGCTGACACTCCACGACCAGCAGCGCGAAGCGAACCTGGACACACGCCGCGGTCACCGCCCCCGGATGACTGCCCCCGGAACCGGCCGCCGCCCCGTCCTCACCCTCGCCGACCGGCTCCTGGCCACCATCCTCCACCAGCGCCTCGCCCTGCCCCAGGTCGCCATCGCCACCTTGTTCGGCGTCCGGCCCGAGACAATCAACAAGCGCATCCGCGACATCCGCCAGCTCCTGGACCAGGCCGGATACACCATCCAGCCCCGGCCCGCACCGGCTCGCCAGCCTGGACGACCTTTACAGTCTCGCGACCGCAGAGGAAATCACCGTGCCTCCAGAGATCAAGACAGCGTGTTAATCATCTGCAAGCTCTTAGAACGGCTGCATTGGTGCCGGGGTATGGCGGGTGTCCGCAGAGGGGAGTTACCGTCGGCCCGTGACTCTTGCTGACGCGTGGGAGGAGAATGCGCCGGATTGGATCGCGTGGGCGCGCGCTCCGCTGCATGACGGGTTCTGGGAGGGCACCTGGCCGACGCTGCGCGCGATCATGCCGGAGCCGGACGGCCCGGTCCTAGATCTGGGCTGCGGGGAGGGCCGGGCGGCCCGGCTGCTTCTGGCGGCGGGGTGGCGGGTGATAGGCATTGAGCAGTCGGCGACGCTGGCGCGTGCTGCGGCCACGGGTTCGCCGCCGGTGCCGGTCGTGCGGGCCGATGCCGCTGGGCTCCCCATCGCCGACCGGAGCGTCGGCCTGGTGGTGGCGTGCATGTCGCTGCTGGATGTCGACGAATTCGAGGGCGCGGTCGCGGAGGCGGCGCGGGTCCTGCATCCGGGCGGGGTGTTCTGCATCGCGATCGTGCATCCATTCGACTCGGCTCTGGACGATCACGTCCCGGAGGGCGGCGCGTACCGGGTGCCGGGGCCGTACTTGCAGGCTCGCCGTTACGAAGATCACTTTGAGCGGGGTGGCCTGGCGATGACGTTTGTCAGCATGCACCGGCCGCTCGGCGCCTATACCGCGGCCCTGTTCGGCCATGGCATGGTCATCACTGAGCTCCGCGAGCATGGCGACGGTGACATCCCCTGGCTTCTGGTAATCCGCGCCCAGAAGCGCGGCTGAACCGGGCACCTGGAGCAGGCGTCTGGCTGGGTGGACTGGTTCGTCGGCAAGCTCACCCGCCGCCAGATCCAGCCGGCGGTGTGGGACGCTGCGACAGCGTGCGCCTGCCTGCAAGCCGAGCGCGAGATCACCTGGGCTGATCGCCGCGCAGCCATGGCAGCTTCGTGTCATCGAGCAGGCCGACTGGCGGGCGTCAGGTGACTAGCACCCAGAACTCGGACGGATTCGGACCGTTCCCATCGTGGCCCGGGCCTGTCTCTTAATCGGTGGGTCGTAGCACCTCGCCGTCTGGGAGGGGGATCAGTCGGCCGACGACCCGGCGGCAGACCAAGAGCACGGGCAGCCGCACGCCCCTATATCCGCAGCGCGCCAGGCTTCTGAGGTGCCCCGGTTTCGGCTAACCCTTGATACGGGGAGGAGCAGGCTACGATGGCAGACTCGCCACGGCGGTTGACCGGTGGCCGATGATCGCACCACGATTATGACGACAGTCATCTCAAAGGAGCGGTCGCATGATCCTGATCAACATCAAGATGCCGATCCGGCCCGACAAGGTGGACGAGTGGCTCGCACTAGCCGATTCCTACGCCAAGGATGTCAACTCCGAAGATGGCTGCCTATTCTTCCAGTTCGCCCGGAGCCTCACCGATAAGAACGAGTTCATCTGCATCGAGGGCTTCAAGGACGCCGAGGCGGGAGCCAACCACGTCAGGCAGCCGTACGTGAAGAGGTTCTTCGACACCGCGCCCGACCTCGTGTCTGCGCAGCCGCAGATCATCTACATCGACGCGCCGCATGACGGCTTCGGCCCGATGGGCGAGATCCAGCCTCGCTGACCGCCAACGGCAAGGTGCCGGAGCCTGACCGGATGCCTTCGGTTTACCTGATGAGGAAGAGATCCGATAGCTGTCGTGCTGCCTTCCCGATGGTGGTACCCGCCTGCGCTGGAAGACGTGATCGAGTTCTTGATCGCCGAGAAGCTCGCCAAACCGCGCGAGGGCTGGCGGAAGGTGCTCGACACGAGTCGTGACAACTTCGCCGGGCCTGCTAGGTGCCCGTCTGGCGGAAACGGGCAGCCAGACGGCCTACCCGCCCGGTAACGCCGCGCCTGCTGACCAGTCGCAGGCCAGGTATCAGTTTGGGCACCCGCTGGCGATAGCGCGGATAATCGCCAGGAAACTCGGCCTGCATGAGCCGTTCCTCGACGCGGATCTTGATCTCGAGAAACACGAGGAAAACAGGGAAGGGCAGGACCCATCGCCCGCCCCCGGCCAGCAGCAAGGAGCCGAGCATCATGCCCAGCATCCCGGTGTAGATGGGATGCCTGGTTACGCCGTACGGCCCGCTGGTACGGAGCTGGTGCTCCTGCTTCACCGCGGGTGCACCGCTCCACATCGTGCCGAGCGCGAGCCTGGCCCACAGCGTGAACGCCGTGGCCGCCAGCAGGATCGCCAGACCCAGGAGGCGAACCCAGGGCGTTAGGTGCACGGCCAGGGATTCCCAGTCTGCCTTGGGCACCGCGACCCACCCCACGCCCACGACGACCCAGCCCGATCGAACGAACCACCTTCGGGTCCGTTCCACCGCCGGGGCGCGCGACTGGTTGTAAATCGCACCGGCGAGCCAGGTCAGCGCGAAAGCACCCCAGCACGCCGCGAGGCTGACCACGGCGAGCAGGTTCAGCTGCTGCGGCGTCACGCTGCAAACGTAGCCATGCCGCGACCTTTGTCAACAGTCTTTCCGTGCAGCACGACGGCGCGGCCACCGTGACGCCCGGCTGGCCTTCACCTGCGATCTGGCGCAGGTCGGGCAGCAGGTCGCGCAGTTCGGCGGCCACCGACTCAGACGGCTCGGCGAGCACGATGAACACCGGGTCGCCGCCGGCGTCGGCTACCCAGGTCTCGGCGAGTCCTGGGCCCTGACGCGACCTACGGCAACGGTGCCTTGGTGGGCAGGCCCTGTTCCCGGCCGAGTGGCGGTGTCGGCACCGTAATGAGCCTGACGCTGATCACGATGTCTCGGTTGCGCCGGCCTCGTCGCCCAGTTCGCTGGCCAGCGCGTCGGCGGCTGCCGCCTTGCGAGCGGCCAGCATCCTGGCCTTGCGTTCGATGTCCTCGATTTGGGCAGGCCCCCACGCATGCACCACCTCCGGCTCGACGGAGAGCCGCACAGTGAGCCGGCAGGAACCCGCATTGCCGTCGGTGACCATAGTCCGCGCGAGCCACATGTTGCAGCTGTCCGGCTGGAGCGCGACTGGGGCCTCGGCCAGCAGGGTCTCGCCCAGGGAGTCAAGCACGTCCAGCATCGCCCCGGGCCGGTCAGTAGAGCGGATATGCAGCTGACCATGAACACCCAGCTCACGCGCCGTTAGCTGGCCGACGGCACGCGCAGTTACGCGCGTCCCAGGATCCGCACCGTCCAGCCAGCCGCCCGCCAGAACTTATCGTCGAGCGCGCACCTCGCGTCGATGATATTGCGCTGTGCGACTACCTTGCCGAGAGCGGCCGGATCGATGGCGCGATAGTCTGCCCACTCGGTGAGGTGCAGGACAACATCGGCGCCCCCGGCAGCCTCGGTGACCGTCTCGGCGTAGCGGAGGTCTGGCCTGGCCAGGGCGGCGTTGCCGGTGGCCACTGGATCGTGTACCTGCACGATGGCGCCCTCCCGGGTGAGCTGGTCGCAGACAGCGAGACTCGGCGAGTCCCGCACATCGTCACTGCCGGGCTTGAACGCAACGCCGAGCACCGCCACGCGCTGCCCGGCCAGCGTGCCCCCGACAACCTCCCGCGCGATGTCAGTGACCCGGGTCCTGCGGCTCAGGTTGATAGCGTCCACCTCGCTCAGGAAGCGATCGACGGAGCCGACTCCGAGCGCCCGCGCCGTGGCCCGGAATGCACGGATGTCCTTCGGCAGGCAGCCACCGCCGAATCCGAGGCCAGGCGACATGAACCTCCCGCCGATGCGCTCGTCGTGCGCCAGCGCCGCGGCCAGCCGGATTACGTCGGCGCCCGACGCCTCGCAGACCTCAGCCATGGCGTTGATGAATGAGATCTTCGTGGCCAGGAACGAGTTGGCCGCAACCTTGACCAGCTCTGCTGTTTCCAGGTCCATGACCAGGCTAGGGGTTCCGTTGCACAGTGGCATGGCATAGGCGTCCCGCAGCCGGTCCGCGGACCACGACGACGTGACGCCGAAGACGAGGCGGTCCGGTGACAAGCTGTCCTGCACGGCCGTGCCCTCACGGAGGAATTCAGGGTTCCAGGCAAGCTCGACTTCGTCGCCGGCTGGTGCGTGCTCCCTGATGCGTGTGGTGAGCAGGCGTGCGGTACCGACCGGGACCGTGGACTTCCCGACTACGAGGCACTGGCGGCTGAGGTGCGGGGCGAGTGCGTCAACGGCAGCGCACACGTACCGCAGGTCGGCCGACGCATCCGCCGACTGGGGGGTCCCGACGCAGAGGAAGTGGACCTCCCCGAAGTCGCCCACCTCAGCGTATGAGGTGGTGAAGCGCAGCCGTCCGGCCTCGAGGTTCTTCCGCAGCAGGGGCTCCAGGCCCGGCTCGAAGAACGGCGCCTCGCCGCTCGCCGCCTTGGCCACCTTGGCCGGGTCAACGTCAAGGGCCAGGACATCGTGACCCAGGTCTGCCATGCAGACCGCATGCGTGAGACCCAGGTATCCAATCCCGATCACCGTCAGGCGCATGCGGGGGAAAGGCAGAGTCATTGCCAGTCTCCTTAATCTTAGCTGTTCTGACATGGAATGTTAGAAATCTGAGCGCTGGCCCTAGTGACGACATTATTGCAGGCGACTATGGTTTGCAGGTGACGGCTCTGCACGTAGATGCCATAACCAGCGCCAGGTACCGTTGCCTTGTTGCCCCGGAAGATATTTCCGATACCCCAGCCGGGGTAGACGCGGTGTACCTGAAATCCGTCACCGATGCTTTGCACGCCGGTGTTATCCAGTATCTTCCAGTCGTTACCTTTCACGTTGACCCAGGCTGTCGCCGCCGATGCAACCATGCCCGTGCCGTTGAAGGTATTGCCGATTATGGTGCCGCCGGTCGTCCCTTCCTTGATATCTATATTCTCGGCGGTCGTGTCCGCGATGTTGTTGTCCATAAGGACGTTATAATTACTCGCGTCGGGGCGGCAGCCAGTGTATCTGCACCAGTTCTTGTGAGCGGAGCCGACGTATATTCCTTCGCCAAAGAACTGCTCGTCTAGTCCCGTGTCGCGCACGATGTTCTGGCTGACGACGTTGTAGCTGCTGAAAGATCTGAGGTGAATGGCTTCATCTCCCGTCCCGTGCACGAACAGGCCGTAGATGAGATCGTGCGTGGCGCCGTCAGTCACGACGCCCTTCTGCCCGCCTTCGACGCTGAAGCCCTCCACCCGCCACCATGATGCCTTGTCGAGGTAGAAGGTGTAGCCATTAGTGATGCTCGTGCCCTTGAGCACCGCGCTCCTGGCGCCGCACAAGGTGATGGGGGCGGCGGCGGTACCGGATGCGGTGGCCGCGAAGTCGCCGAGATAGACCCCCGGCGCCAGCAAGATCCTGGCGCCGGGCTGCGCGCGTGCCAGAGCCACTTGCAGCCCAGCGGCGGTCGATACGTTCGTGACCGCCGCCCCGCTGCCGCAGCGGACCACGTTCCCGCCGCCCGACCGCGATGCCGCGGTGGCTCCGCCGGGCCCAAGCTCGCTGGCGGACGCGGAATGCGTACCGGACGGGGCCGGCGCACCGGCCGGCGAGGATGTTCCGGCGCATGCGGCCAGCGCGAGCAGGAGGGACCCGGCCACCGCCGTCTGCGCGGCCACCCTCAAGGCCGCGGCGCGCGCCCTCATGGCCGGTCGGCCACTCGGGGCAGCGGGCAGGTCGCGTCGATCTGCTCGGCGCTGCCATGCCGTGCCACCCGCGGGTACCCGCCGGCGTCCCGGCCATCAGGCAGGACGTACTCCAGCCTGCGGTCGTGCGGCACTCCGCCAGCCGGCCCCACCCGTTCGAAGGGCCTGCGGCCATCGGGCACCGTGGCGTCCGGCAACCCGGGATCGTAGAGCGCGCGGCCGTAAGCACCCGCACCCCTCGGCGAGGCATCGTGATTCCCGGACCATGACGGGCCGTCCGGCCCGCCCTTAGCGGCAGCCACCAGCACGGGAGCCTGCCTCCCCGGGTCGGCCGCCGGGCCGATCCACTGGGTGCTTTCCGGATAGGGATGCTGTGGCGGGCGGCGGCGGCGCGTCCAAAGCCCGCCAACGATCACCAGGAAGACGATGCTCAGCCACAGGATGGCAAGCGGATGGAACTCAAGGTAAGTCAAGAAGGTGCCTTTCTCGTGAGGAGCCCAGTCGGCCGTGTTGCTTCCGGACAAGGCGGGTGGCACGGCGTCAGCGCGCACGTCCACGGCTCGGTAACCGGTCCCCGAGATCACGTTGTCCTTCCCGGAAACGACCGAGTTCGCTCCGCGGATCGAGATGCCGAAGACGGTGCCCTGGGTAATAAGGCTGTTGTCCACCTCGACGCTGCCGGAACTGCGCACGACGACCGCGATACGGGCACCTGAGACGGCGTTCCCTGAGACTAGTGTCGCGGGTGCGGTCGGCCCGATGGAGAGCCCGACCCTGGGGCCGCACCGGACGTCGTTGCCGTTCACGATCGTCTTGCTGGCTCCGTAGCGGAGCGCGATGCCGGTCTGCTTGGCGCACACCTCGTCCGCCTTGAGCACCGCTGCGGTCCCGCCCTCGACGAGGATGCCCGTCCCCGCGTTGCCGAGCGCGGCACTGTTCTCGATGCGCGTCCCCGACCCTGGTGCCACGGCGTTCCCGGAGGGGGAGGCGGTGCTGACGAGCGGACGTCCGTCGGCCACGAAGCCGTTGGCCGCGTTGTGCTGCGACACGTCGTCCTGCAAGACGGTCCCGTTGCTCCCGCGGTCAACGTGGAAGCCGTTCTCGCCGTTGCGCACCGCCGAGCTCAAGGTGGCCGACGCGCCGACCGTGCCACGGTGGACGTGGAAGCCATCCAGCTGGTTGGACTCGAACAGGTCGGCCGAGAACCTGACGTCCTCAGAACGAGTCACGAATGCGCCGTACGTGTTGCCCGTGAAGGTCGTCGAGGTCGCACCGCCGGTGCTGGGGTAGTTGGCCAGTCCGGTCCAGGCGACACCGCCGGTCCGGCCGCTCCAGAAGCCGAGAAAGGACGCGCGGACATTGGCGAAGGTCATCCGGCCGGCCACCTCACGGATGTACGGCCTGCCGCGGCCGGTGTCCTTTGCCGGTGTCATCGTCGCTTCGTCCCAGCCCTCCACAGTCAGGGGGCTGTTACTGGTTCCCCGGAACGCCAGGCTGCCTCGCCAGCCGACGATCGAGGCGGAGCCGGCCGGCGTGTCGTCAAGGTAGAGCGCCCGCACATCAGACGAGGAGAGTTCGAGGTGCGCCCCGGCAGCGACGAATATGTTGTCCTCCAGAAGCGCCGCGCCGTGCGGCAGTGGCACCAGCGCCCCGTACTGAATGAGATCAGTGGCGGTGTATGTGGGCGACGGTGCGGTGTCCGTGGCCACGCCGCTGGATGAGTAAGGCGCTCCAGACGTCAGCACGAGGGTGGGCAGCGAGCCGCCGTATTGGACGACCATGGGCTGGTAGGAGCGGAATGAGTCGTGCAGCATCGCCCGGAGCCAGTTGTCCTGCGCGCTGACCGCCGCCGCCTCCTGGGATTCGCTCACCCCGGGCAAGGTCGCAGGCGGCTGCCACGGGTCGACCGGCCTTGCGGCCGGCGGTAGCGGCACGCTGCTGAGTGCACTCGGGGCAGGGAGCAGCCGAATCCCGTCGCTGGACGCGGGCGGCGCGACATTGATCTTCAGGTGCAAGGCAGACAGGATCGTCGGAAGCCCGCCGAGGCACAAGAAGAAGGCCAGCGCGATCACCACGGTATATCCCCTGCGGCGCACTCCCCGGTCGCGGTCAGGGTGACGGTTCTTGGCCACGTCAGTTCTCCTATCGCAGCGACGCTGCGGACTGGGCCTCGCCACCGATGAGGTCACTGCGGCGGGTGAGCCAGCCGTGGGTGTTCATCGTGACGAAGGCGTAGGTCTTGACCGGAAGCGCGACGATGATGGTCATGATCGCGACGAGCGGGAGGACCCAGATGTCACCGGGCCGCTGGAGCAGATGCGAGATCCCGCGCAAGGCCCGGCCGGCGAGCAGCCACGCAATGGCGATCGCGGTAACGTACAGCTGGGGATGGAGCAGCCAGACTGCGAGATAGGCCATGGCAAAGCCCATGGTCACCGGTGTGAGAATGATCTGCAGGACGCTGAGCTGGCAGATGAACGGCTGGCGCCAGAGCCAGCCCTTCCACATCGCCGTGAAATAGCAGCGGTAGGAGTTCCTGCTCCAGCGCAGCCGCTGCTTGAGGAAGGCCCGGCCAGTGTCGGGGAACATCGACAGCGCCCGCGCGGTGGACTGGTACACGGTCTTGTAGCCGGACCCGAGGACAAGCCAGGTCAGCCGCCCATCGTCGCCTGCCACGCAGTGGCGGCCCAGGAAGAACTCGTCCTCCAGGTGCTTCAGCACGGGCAGCACGACGCTGCGGCGATAAGCCACGGTCCGCCCGGACAGGCAGGCGACTGCTCCAGCGCGGGACTGTGCCCGGACATAGTCGAGGTATCGGACGTCGATCATCCAGTCGGCGACCCGCCGCCATGCGCTCGTTCTTGGCAGGTAGGCATTCTGCCGGGTGCCGACTCCGCCGACCTTCGGGTCCCTGAATGGCGCCAGGACCGCAACGAGGAGCCCTGGCTGCCACATCGTGTCCGAGTCAGCGAGGACCAGGATTTCGGAGCTGGCCCTGCGGATGCCGACGCCGAGCGCCGAGCGCTTGCCCTGGTGCCGGAATGGGAGGACGGTGAGCCGGGAGTCGGCGCGGGCGCGCTGCTGCAGCAGCTGGATGACCTCGACATCGTCGACGTCGGGAACGACGATGACTTGCGTCGGATTCTCCGCAAGCCACGAGCGCAGGCAGCGGTCGAGTATGCCCGGGTCCTCGCGGTACGCCGGCACGACCACCGAAGTCGTGGCGGTGAACCCGGGCGGCACCGGGCGGTACACCCGCGACAGCGTGAACCGCAGGAGCCAGACCGACCAGGAGACGAGGCCGACGAGGCCGAGCGGGACCAGGTGACGCAGTTGCTGCAGCTGCAAGGTGCTGATCTTCGGCACCGCCAGCGCCGCATGGATGACCTGCGAGTGCATCCCGTCTCCCCGTTAAGCGATCATGCCGGTCGGCCGGGTCCTGCTGGCCCCGCCGCCTGACTGGCCCACGATCTGAAGCCCCCACCGGCCCCCGTCTGGGCGGTGGATATCTGTAAAGAGAGGCGTCGGGGCGATTCCGAACGGCGGACTAAATGAACTCCAGGTAAACTCTAGGTAAACGGTAAAGATCACGTTTATTCATTGGTTCAGCCCTTGAATGCACTGTGTTACCATTCATGACAAAGCGTGATTGCCGCGGCTCCGCGCTAGACGGCTCCGCGCTCCCGCGTTCCTGCAGAACACGGCCTCGATAGCGCTTCCACCGCTCGCGGAGCGGTGGAAGCGGAGCCGCTCACGAGTCGCGCCTGGATCCCGCAGCCGGGGATTTGTGCGCTGACCGGTCGGCGGTGCGGCGTGACGCGATGGTTCCGTTGTGGTCGATGGCGGCGTTCCCGCACCGCCCGGCCCGCTGCGGCGGACGCGATGCTTCCGGCGTCACCTGCTGAGGCGCGCGGAAGGAGGCGACCAGGCGGGCCACGAGCGTGGCGAGGAAGACCTGCCCAGTTATCGCCTCGATGACGGCGACCGCCTGTCCGCCGCTCTGCGCGGCCGTGAAGTCGCCGTATCCGAGGGTCGTCAGCGTGGTGAAGCTGAAGTACTGGAAAGTCTGAGTCGTGCCGGGGCGCCCGCCAGCGAAGAACTGGTCGCCGCCGAAATGGAACATTCCAGCATAGAAAGCGGCGAACATCAGCCCGAGGATCAGGTAGGCGCTCACTGCGCCGTAGATGCTCTGGAGAGTGACCGTGCCCATTTTAAGGACGCGCTCGACAATGATCACGACAGTCAGCAGCAGCACCAGGCCGGTCCAGAAATTCGCGATCCCGTCGCCTATCTCGCTGATCCTGCTCAGCGCAAGCCAAGCGGAGATCGCCGAGCCGACCAGCGCGACGCCGATGACAAGCTGCACAGTCCGTCGCCGAAACCGGGACGCGCGCAAGGTGAGGATCGCCACGGTAACAAACAGCACGATCTGGATGAAGTTTACCCAGCCAGCGCTCGTGAACGCTGACAGCAGATAGGTGAAGATCAGCAGCAGGAGCAGAAACCCGTATCGACGACGCGGCAGCGGCACGCCAGGGCTGGGGCGTGCCGCGTGCCCCGCCCTGGGTGGCACCGTCGCCGCCTCCTCAAATTCACCCGATGCGCGATGGCCAGGTCGTGCCTGGCGCATTTCACGCTTCTGTGCGCCAGCGTGAGCGCCTGTGCCCCCGCGCCGCATCACCCCGTGCGGATGACGCGCGGCAGGTAACGACCGCCGCATCCTTGGCCTGCTGTCGGAGGCAGGTGCGACGACGCGCAGGCATGCAACAGGCGACGAGGAGCTAACTGATGGCTGAGCAGGCAACCAAGGATCCGAGTGGGCGCAGCACCCGGGCCGGCACCGGGCGGCGCGAGGCGGCTAAAACGGCACCGCCGCGGCAGGGCGCGGCGCGGCCCGCGAGGCCCGTGGCGGCACCAGCGCGACAACGCGCGGCGCGGCGCACCAAACCGGCCAAGCCGGCCAGGCCCAGGCCTCCGGGGACGGGGCAGCGCACGGCAGCGCACGCACCCGCAAAGCCCGCGGTACGGCGAACCCAGTCGGTCAAGCTCGCAGGCGCAACGACGGCCAAGCCCACGACGGTTACGCGCGCCGGGTCCGCCAAGCCCACGACGGCCGGGCCCACGACCGCTAGGCCCACGACCGCTAGGCCCACGACCGCTAGGCCCACGACCGTCGGCACGACCGCCAAACGCGCGGTGCGGCGCACTCCAGCCAAGCCAGCCGCGGCGGGCACGACTGCCGCCAAGCGCCCAGCCCAGCGCACGCCAGCCAAGCCAGCCAAGCCAGCCGCGGCGGGCACGACTGCCGCCAAGCGCCCAGCCCAGCGCACGCCAGCCAAGCCAGCCAAGCCCGCTGCGGCCGGGACGACGGCCGCCAAGCTCGCCGCCCGGCGCGCGCCCGCTAGCTCGCCCAGGCCCACGGCGCCCCGGACGACAGGACAGCGCACGGCGCGGCGTACTCAGGCCGCCAAGCCGGGCAAGCCCGCAGCGGCTGCGCGGCGCGGGGTAGCGCCAACCGCGGCGGTAGCGGCGGCAGCGGCAGCACAGCCCGCGACGCGCCGGGCCAGGCCCGAGCCCTCGTCACCGCGGCTGAGCCCGGCCGAGCGCGTCGCACGCGGCAAGGCGGCGCGGGCCGCGGTGCCAAGGGAGGCCCACGCGACGCTCGATCTGCCCGCGGACCGGCCCGATCCGGTCGGCCTGCTCGAAAGCCAGGCGGCCTCACGGCTGCCTGGCCTGGTGCCGATCCGCTACGGCCGGATGCTCGTCTCCCCGTTCAGCTACTTCCGCGGCGCCGCGTTGCCGATGGCTTCCGACCTGGCCAGCACCCCATCGTCCGGCATCATCGTGCAGGCCTGCGGGGACGCGCACCTGTCGAACTTCGGATTCTTCGCTTCACCCGAGCGCCGGCTCGTCTTCGACGTCAATGACTTCGACGAGACGCTGCCTGGGCCTTGGGAATGGGATGTCAAGCGGCTGGCGGCCAGCCTGGAGATAGCCGGACGCGACAGCGGGTTCTCCGGCACGGAGCGGCGCCAGATCGTGCTGGCCGCGACCGGGAGCTACCGCAAGGCCATGCGGGAGTTCGCCGACATGAGCAACCTGGATGTCTGGTACGCCAGTGCCGACGTGGACCGGCTACGCGCGAACGTAGATGCGCAGGTGGACAAGCGGCGGCGCAAGATGCTGGCGAAGGGCGTCGCCAAGGCCCAGAACCGGACCAGCATGCAGGAACTCAGCAAGCTAACCGGCATGGTGGATGGTCGGCCTAAGATCATCGCCGACCCGCCGCTTATCGTCCCGCTGGCCGACCTGCTGCCAGAGCAGCTGGACGCCAGCGACATCGAGAGTCAGATCCGCGGCCTGATCGTCAACTACTCGCACACGCTCGAATACAGCCGCCGGATCCTGCTCAGGCAGTTCGAGTTCGCCGATATGGCCCACAAGGTAGTCGGTGTCGGCAGCGTGGGCACCCGGTGCTGGATCGTGCTGACGATGGGGCGCGACGAGACCGATCCGCTGTTCCTGCAGGTCAAGGAGGCCCAGCCGTCAGTGCTCAGCGCGTTCGCCGGAGCCAGCATATTCAGCAACGAAGGCGAGCGCGTGGTCACCGGCCAGCGCCTGATGCAGGCGGTCAGCGACATCTTCCTGGGCTGGCAGCGGGTCAACGGCATCGACGGGAAGACGCGCGACTTCTACATCCGTCAGTTGCGGGACTGGAAGCTGTCCGTTGAGATCGGCGAGCTGGTGCCCAATGGCATGCGCATCTACGGCGAGACCTGCGGCTGGACCCTGGCCCGCGCGCACGCCCGGTCCGGTGACCGGATCGCGATCGCCGCATACCTGGGCGGCAAGGACATCTTCGACCAGGCCATCGCCGATTTCGCGGCAGCCTACGCGGACCAGAACGAGAGCGACTACCGCGCCCTGGCCGCCGCGCGCGAGCATGGCCGGATCATCGCCACGACGAACGTGTGAGCGCCGCTGCCAACGCGCCGCGCCGCCGTGCGGCACGGTCGGTCAGGCCGGTCATGGTCTGACCGATCGCCGCACCGACGATCGAGCCGGCCACTGCGTCACCCGGGTAATGAACGCCGGTGTGAACGCGGGAATAGGCCACTGCCGCGGCGAGGAACCGCAGCGGAAGGGCCAGCCACGGCAGTTCGTGGCCGACCGCGGTCGCGAACGCGAACCCTGACGCCGAGTGCCCGGACGGAAACGATCTCGACAGCGGCATCGGCACCTGACGGACGGCCGGAACGCCCAGGCCAGCGCGATCGGGCCGGGGCCGGTCATACAGGGACTTGATCCCGATGTTGACCAGCGCCGAGGTCAGCCCGATTGTGGTCGTCCCCCTGACCGCCGCGCGCCGCCCGGAGCCGCCACCGACGGCGGCCAGCCCGGCCGCGATGGCCAGCCAGATGGCCGAACGGTTTGCGGTCTGCGATAGCCGGCGCATCAGGCGATCGAGGACGGGGGTCGGTACCTGAGCGATGGCCTCATAAAGGGCCTGGTCGACCGCTCCGAGTTCGCGCAGCACCTCCGCGATCTGAGCACGGGCCTGACGAGTCAAGCGCGGGCCGGCCGTGCTGCCGCTGGCGATGCTTGGTGGTCTGGCCACGCGCCGCATGCTAGCAGCGCTGGCGGCTCTGGCAGCGCCGGCGGCTGCAGCCGCGGCACGGCGACGGCTGCACGGCGACCCGCCGCACGGCGACCTCCGGCACGTGACCGGCGGCACGGGACCAGCTACACACAGTCAGTGACGTGAAACCGGATATCTAGCGATGCGGACGGGGTACAGACAGATCAACCGGATTGGTGCGAGAGAGCTGGGGAATGCACAGGGGACCCGGAAGGAACAAGCCGGAAAGCCAGCCAGATCGGCCCACGGCTGTTGAGCGCGCGGCCGCCGCGGTGGCGCTGCTCGCGCTGGCCGGTGCGCTCGCGCTATTGCTCATCGGCGTGGTCCGTCATTTCGTGGCGGTGATCCTGGCGATGATCGCAATGCTCATCTTCGTGACGGCGGGGTGGTACGCGGTATCGAGACGCGGCCTGGTCCGCGTCGTCGCGTTCGTCGCGATTGCGGTCGCGGTGGCGGGGTTCATCGCCACGATCGTGTTCGCGGACATCACTGCCGTTCGGCTAATCGCGGTCATCGTGCTCGCCGCGCTATCTATCGTGGCGGCGCGGCAGGCGCTGAACCGGACCACCAGGGCGCAGCGGGCCGCCTTGCACCGGCGGCTGAAACCGGCCGCGCGTCCGGCCCACCCGGTTCTGATCATGAACCCGAAGTCGGGTGGCGGGAAGGCCGAGAAGTTCAGGCTGGCGGAGGAATGCTCGAAACGGGGCATCGAGCCCATCGTGCTCCACCAAGGTGATGACCTGCTGCGGCTGGCTGAGGACGCGATCTCGCGCGGGGCGGACGCGATCGGCATGGCCGGGGGCGATGGCTCGCAGGCCCTGGTGGCGTCCGTCGCTGCCCGGCGCGGTGTACCGCACGTCTGCGTGCCCGCGGGGACCCGGAACCATTTCGCGCTCGACCTCGGCCTGGACCGGGACGACGTGGTGGGCGCGCTCCAGGCGTTCAGTGATGGCGTCGAATGCCAGATAGACCTCAGCAGCGTCAACGGGCGGATCTTCGTGAACAACGCCTCGCTCGGCCTCTACGCGAAGGTCGTCCAATCACCCGACTACCGGGATGCCAAGGTCAAGACCGCCGGAACGATGCTTCCGGAGCTGCTCGGTCCCGACGCGGTCCCGCTGGACCTGAAATTCCGCGGGCCCGATGGCACCAGCTACCCGACGGCCCAGCTCATCCTCGTCTCAAACGACCCTTACCAGCTGGATCAGCCGGGCGGCCGGGGCACGAGGGAGCGGATCGACCTCGGTGTGCTCGGCATCGTCGCGGCCCGGGTAGGCAACGCCTCGGACGCGCGGCGGTTTGCGGCGCTGCAGGCAGCGGGCCAGCTCCGCCGGTTCCCGGGCTGGATGGAGTGGACCTCGAAGCGGTTCGAGGTTACCTCCGGCGGTCCGGTGGAGATCGGCATCGACGGTGAGGCGCTGCTGATGGAACCGCCGCTGATCTTCGAGTCCCTTCCTGGCGCGCTACGGGTCCGGCTGCCGCGCACCGGCATCAGGCCGTCTCCGGCTGCCAGGGCGGTCCAGATTCTTTCGCGCTCGACAATCGCCCAACTCGGGCGGGTCACCGTCGGCCAGCAGCCGGACAAGGCAGCCGGACCCGCGGCGGTGAGTCGGCTCCCTGACCCGGATCAGTCAGGACAGCTGGAATCGTCGCCGGCGGACGCCGGCCCGCCCCGGCAGCTGGACCAGCCCGGCCAGGCGGAGCCGCAGCCAGCGGGCGCTGAGGATGCCGCTCTCCCTGGTCAGCCGGCAGAGCCGGCGTCGCCGCCCGCGGACCGCGCGCCGGACGGCGGCGCGTAGCGGTCCCGGATTACCCCGACCGGCGGTCGGCTAGGCGCGCTGGCTGGTCGTGGCGCCGTCCTGCCAGGCGCTGGTACCCGCCGCGGTCGCGGCCTTGGCCTGCTCCCACTTCAGCCTGGCCAGCTCGCTCGGCGGTGCGTCCATCTGCTTGACCCACTTGCGGGTCGCGGCGATCACCGTTGAACTGCAGATCGTCAGCCCGATCAGGCCCAGAACCCAGCCCGCCCCGATCAGCGCCGCCCCGAGGATCAGCGATCCCGACCTCAGCTGGAACGTCGTGCCGGATGACTCTGTGCTGCTACTCATGTCACCTTCCTTGATCTCGCGATTGCTCGTACTGTCGCCCGCGGCGGGGAGACCGACACCATCCGCGCGGGGTGATTGGGCCAGCAGCGCCGATGGCGCATCGGTGCGGCAACAGCGGTGCGGCGGGGGCGGCCTGGGTGCGGGCGGCGCGGACGGCGGCGTTCACCGGCGCGGACGGCGGTGTTCACCCGGCGAGGAGGGTGCGCTGGCTGAGCCAGCCCGGACAGGGTCGAAAGGTGACCGAACATGAGGGCAGTCACAAGGAGGAGAAACATGGCCCGCTATCCCAACATCAGCGACCACGGCCTGATCGGCGACCTGCAGACCGCTGCGCTGGTGACCGACGACGGCACGGTGGACTGGTTCTGCAGCCCCAGGTTCGACTCGCCGAGCATCTTCGCCTCGCTGCTCGACGCCGACAAAGGCGGTCATTTCCGGATCGCGCCCGACCGGGAATGTGCCACCAAGCAGCTGTATTTCCCGGAGACCGCGATCCTGATCACCAGGTTCATGACCCCGGACGGCGTCGGTGAGGTGCACGACTTCATGCCGATCGTGATGGGGAAGGCCACCGACAGGCACCGGCTGGTCCGCCAGCTGCGGGTAGCCAGGGGCACGATGCGGTTCCAGATGGACCTGCAGCCGAGGTTCGACTACGGGCGGGCCCAGCACACCATCGACGTCACCGAGAACGGCGCGGTGTTCCGGGCCGGTGACGGTCAGGAGCTCACCCTGCACACGATCGGCAAGCGCGGCCCAGGCAAGGATGACCAGACCAGGCTGAAGCGGCACGGCAAGGGCCTGCAGGCGTCCTGGACGCTGCACGAGGGCGAGACCACCGGCGTGGTGATCGAGACGATGGGCGGCCAGCCCCAGCGGCTGCCGCCTGCTGAGCTGGCCCGGCTGGCCGACGACACCGCCGCCGCCTGGCGGTTGTGGCTGAAGCGCTCGACCTACACCGGCCGGTGGCGGGAGATGGTCACCCGGTCCGCGATGACCCTGAAGCTGCTGACCTACGCGCCGACCGGGGCGCCGATCGCCGCGGCCACGATGGGCCTGCCCGAGCAGGTCGGCGGTGAGCGCAACTGGGACTATCGCTACACCTGGATCAGGGACGCCTCGTTCTCCATCTACGCCCTGCTCGGGCTCGGCTACCAGGAAGAGGCCGCGGCGTTCGGTTTCTGGATGCGGGAGCGGGCCACCGAGCAGGCGGGCAACGGCTCGGGGCCGCTGAAGATCATGTACCGGGTGGACGGCTCGTCCGATCTCACCGAGGAGACCCTCGACCACCTGGAGGGCTGGCGCGGCTCACGGCCGATCAGGCTCGGCAACGGCGCGGCCGACCAGCTCCAGCTCGACATCTACGGCGAGGCGCTCGACGCGATGTTCCTGGCCGACAGCAACGGCCTGCAGATGGCGCACCAGGGCTGGCTGGCGATCAGGGACATGATCGAGTGGCTCTGCGAGCACTGGGACCAGCCCGACGAGGGCATCTGGGAAACCCGCGGCGGCCGCAAGGACTTCACCTACGGCAGGTTCCAGTGCTGGGTGGCCATGGACCGGGCGATCCGGCTGGCCGGGCGCCACGGCCGGCCTGCCGACGTCAACCGGTGGACCACCGAGCGGGACCTGATCTACGAGCAGATCATGAAGCGCGGCTGGAACCCGAAGGTCGGCGGCTTCACCCAGCATTACCAGACCGACGTGCTCGACTCCTCGCTGCTGCTGATGCCGCTGATGGGCTTCGTGGCGCCCCGAGACCCGATGTGGCTATCCACGCTCGATGCGATGAACCGGGAGCTGGTCTCCGACAGCCTCGTGTACCGGTACAACCCGGGCGCCTCGCCCGACGGGCTCCGGGGGAGCGAGGGCACCTTCTCGCTCTGCACGTTCTGGTACGTCGACGCGCTGGCCAGGGCGGGACGGCTGGAGGAGGCGGGCCTGGTCTTCGAGAAGATGCACACCTACGCCAACCACCTCGGGCTGTACTCGGAGGAGATCAGCCAGACCGGCGAGCAGCTGGGCAACTTCCCGCAGGCGTTCAGCCACCTGTCGCTGATCAACGCCGCGATCAACCTCGACTACCAGATGGACCACGGCGCCGGCTCGGTCGAACAGGTGCTGTCCCAGGGGCGCTAGGCGGCCGTTCACCCGGGCCGGGTGATGCCGCGGCCGCCCAGAGCGCCGATCGTGCTGTCTGCCAGGAGCTGGCGGGCCCGGCCCGCCGCAGTATGAGCGGAGATGTGATGGCGGCCCTGACGGTTTGGAAATTCAGCTCGCCGGCGGGCGCCGACGAGGCGCTTGACACCCTCGGCAGGCTGCAGAACCAGCAGCTCGTCCGGGTGCATGACGCGGCCGTGGTGAGCTGGCCAGCGGGCGCGAGTAAGCCGGCCACTCACGAGATGCACAGCGCGAAGGGCGCGGGAGCGCTCGGCGGCGGGTTCTGGGGGCTGCTGTTCGGGCTCATCTTCTTCGTCCCGCTCCTCGGGCTCGCGATCGGCGCGGCGAGCGGGGCAATTCTCGGGTCGATGAAGGACGTCGGCATCAGCGAGACGTTCATCTCCGAGGTACGCGACAAGGTGACCCCGGGGACGTCCGCGCTGTTCGCCTTCACCTCGGACGCTGTTCCCGACCGGGTGGCCGAGGCATTCAGCCAGACGCGTCCGGAGCTGATCAGGACCAGCCTGTCGGCCGATCAGGAAGCCAAGCTGCGCGAGGTATTCAGCCAGGAAGGCTGACGCCGGGGCGGCGCCCGCACCTGCGGGGCTGGCGTCCGCACAGGCGGGGCTGGCGTCCGCACCTGCGGGTCTGGCGCCCTCACCTGCGGGGGGTGAGGACGGCCCGGCCTGGTCTGGCGCAGACTGCGGAAAGCAGCGAGGATCCGGCAGGCCACCGCTGACCGGCCGGGCTCCTGCTCCGCGGCGGCCGCCAGGCTCGGGGAGGCTCGCGAATGTCCCGCATGATCGAGGATTACGCGCTCATCGGCGACCTTCACACAGCCGCGCTGGTAGCCAGGGATGGCTCGATCGACTGGCTGTGCCTGCCGAGGTTCGACTCGAAGGCGTGCTTCGCGGCGCTGCTCGGCGAGGACAGGCACGGGCACTGGCGGATCGCGCCGTCCGAGGCGGGCGCCCGGGTCAGCCGGCGCTACCTGCCGGACACGCTGATCCTCGAGACCGAGTTCGGCACCGGCTCAGGCGAGGTCAGGCTCACCGACTGCATGCCGCCCCGCTGCGGCGATCCGGTCCTGGTACGGATGATCGAGGGCGTCAGCGGCAGCGTCGAGGTGCGGATGACACTCGGGGCGCGGTTCGAGTACGGGTCGGCCCAGCCGAGGATCCAGCGCCGGGACGGCGCGCACTGCATCCTCGCGGGCTCGGAGACGCTCTGGCTGTTCGGGCCGGTTCAGCTGCGGAGCCGGCGGGGCGTCGCGGTGGCCGAATTCTCGGTCAGCGAGGGCGACCAGGTGCCGCTGGCCGCCGTCTGGCGGTCAGCGCGGGTGACCGCGCCCGCGGCGCCGTTTGTCCCCGCCGTGCTCGAGCAGGCCGAGCGGTGGTGGACCCGGTGGGTCGGCGGCCTCGACTGCGGCGGGGAATGGCGCGAAGCGGTGACCCGCTCGCTGATCACCGTCAAGGCGCTGACGTTCGCCCCGACCGGCGGCGTGGTCGCGGCGCCCACGTCCTCGCTGCCCCAGCAGGCGTCGGGTGCCCGCAACTGGGACTACCGGTACTGCTGGCTGCGGGACGCGGCCGCTGCCCTGCCGGTGCTGCTGAGCAGCGGGGCGCTCGGCGAGGCGAGCGCGCTGCTGCGGTTCGTCACGAACGCGTCCGCCGGGCTGCCGTCGCAGGTGCAGGGCCTGTACGGGATCGACGGCCGCCGGTGGCTGCCGGAGATCGAGCTGGACTGGCTGCCCGGTTACGAGGGCGCGCAACCGGTCCGGGCCGGGAATGCCGCCGCCGCCCAGCGGCAGCTCGCCGCCTTCGGCGAGGTCATGACGGCGCGGCTGGCCGCCCGGATGGCGGGGATGCCAGGCGCCATCGACCCGTGGGAGCAGGAGGAGGTGCTCGGCTTCCTCGAGGCCGCCTGGCGTGAGCCTGATCCGGGAAACTGGGAAGTACGCGGCCCGCCGCGGCAGTTCGTCTACTCCAAGGTCATGGTCTGGGCGGCCGCTGACGCGGCGGTCAAGATGATCGAGCGGTTCGGCGATGCCGGGCCCGCCGACCGATGGCGCAGGCTGCGCGCCGAGGTGCGCTCCGACGTGCTGGAGCAGGGCTATGACGCCAGCGGTGAGACGTTCGTTCAGCACTATTCGGGAACCCGCGTCGACGCCAGCCTGCTGCGCCTGGCCCAGCTCGGTTTCCTGCCGCCGAGCGATCAGCGGATGACCGGCACGGTCGCGGCGATCGCGCGGCAGCTGGACCGGGGCGGGGTTCTGCTGCGTTACCAGCAGGACCCGGCGGACAGCCTGGACGGCCTCCCGCCCGGTGCCGGCGGTTACGTCCCTGCCACCTTCTGGCTGGCGCAGTGTTACGCCCAGATGGGCCGGGCGGGCGAGGCCCGCCGGGCTTTCGCTGGCGGCCTTGAGCTGCGCAACGATGTGGGCCTGCTGCCGGAAGAGTATGACCCGCTGCGCAGGCGGTTCGCCGGGAACTTCCCGCTGACCGCCAGCCACGCCGCGGCCGCCGCGACCGCCGCGGCGCTGGATTCGATGGACTCCACGGCCGGCGCGGCTAGGTTCACCCGCGCCGGGCGACGCGCTCGTCTTCCCACTTGGACACCGTGAGCACGGGACTGCCCTGCGGATCCAGGGCCGGTACCGGGGAGAGCCCGGGTACCGCGGCGCAGGACGGCAGGAGGTGACCATTGACCGGCGCGACAAGCGATCGTGAACCCGCTGCGGTGTCGGCCCCGTCGCGCGACGAGCAGACCGAGCTCGAGCAGCTGCGGGCCGAGGTGCGGCGGCTGCGGGCTGAGGTGACCGAGGTCCGCCAGCCCGGCCCGGCCGCGGGCGCCGGCCAGGGCGACGGCGACGGGACGGCCGGGCGCAAGCGGCAGGTCAGCTGGCGGTCTCCGGTGTCCGCCGTGCTCATCGTGGTGGGCTGCGTGCTCGCGCCACTCGCGGTGCTGGCGGTCTGGGCCGCCAACCAGGTCTCCAATACCAGCAGATATGTGGCAAACGTGGCGCCGCTTATTCACCAGCCCGCGATCCAGGGGGCACTGACCGACAAGATCACGCCGCAGATCACCGGCAGGCTGAACGTGCAGGGCCTCACCAATCAGGTGGCGACCGAGCTGGGCAGCCGCGGCCTGCCCAGGGTCGCCACCCTGTTGCACAGCTTCTCCGGCTCGATCGCCAGCAGCGTGGCGGGTCTGGTGCACAGCACGGTCGCCAAGATCGTGGCCAGCCCGGCGGCGGCCAGGATCTGGACGCAGGCCAACCAGGTGGCGCACGCCGAGGTCGTCAAGGCGCTATCCGGGCAGGGAAACGGTGCCATCAAGCTGAGCAACGGCAACGTCACGCTCGGTCTCGGTCCGTTCATTAACGCCGTCAAGCAAAATCTGAGCGCCCACGGGCTCACCGTCGCGCAGAAGATCCCGACGATCAATCCGACGTTCACGCTGTTCTCGTCGAAGTACCTGGTGAAGGCCCAGTCGGGTTACCGGCTCATCAACGACCTCAAGATCGCGCTGCCCCTGCTCGCGATCGCCGCGCTCGCCGCGGGCATCTACATCGCCAAGGGTCACCGGCGCGCCCTGATCGGGGCCGGGCTCGGCCTGGCGGGCTCGATGGTCGTCCTGGCCATCGGGCTGGCGATCGGCCGGGCCATCTATCTGAACAGCGTTCCGAACGCCACCCTGCCGTCGGATGCCGCCGCGGCGCTGTTCGACACGCTTGTCAGGTTCATCAAGGACGGCCTGCGAGCGCTGCTGGTTCTGGGGCTGCTGGTGGCGGCCGGCGGGTTCTTCATGGGGCCCTCGGCCACCGCCGTGCGCACCCGCCGCGCCCTGAAGGATGGCCTCGGCTGGCTCAGGGCGCGTGGCGAGCGGGCCGGCGTGCCGGCCGGCCCGGTGGGCACCTGGACATACGGGCACCGCACGCTGCTGCGGATCAGCGCGGTGGCCCTGGTGGTGCTGATCTTCATCTTCTGGGGCCAGCCGACCGGCCTGGTGGTGCTGGTGCTCGCCCTGGTGCTGCTCGCGGTGCTCGGGCTGATCGAGCTCATCGGGAGGCCGCCGGCCCCGCGGCTGGCCTCAGGACCCGGGCCGCAGGACTAGGCCCGCTTGCTAGCCCAGGCCGCGGGGTTCGCGGTACTCGCCGCCCTGTCGCCGACGGCGCTACTGGTGGTGGCGCTCTTCCTCGGTTCGGCCAGCCCGAGGCGGGCCGCGCTGCTCTACCTGGCTGGCGCGCTGGTGATGAGCACGACCATGGCGGTCGTCGCCATGGTCGTGCTGCGAGCGGGCCATTTCGAGCTGCCGAGCCATCACCAGACACGGTACGGCCTGCGGCTCGGCCTGGGCCTGCTGAGCCTGGTCATCGCGGCCGTGGTGGTCCGCCGCAAGCCCAAGCCGCCCGATCCGGACAAACCACAGCGGGGATTCATCTCGCGCCTGGTGGCCAGCCCCGCGCCGGTTAGCGCGTTCGCGGCCGGCATCCTGATATTCACCCCGTCGGTGACCTTTATCGCCGCGGTGCAGGTCGTCGCGACGGCGCAGACGAGCCTGGCCTTCGACATCCTCGCGCTGGCGCTGATCGTAGTCCTCGACGTTATGTTCGTCTGGCTACCTTTTGTCTGCTATCTGGTCGCGCCCGATGCGACCACGCGCCGGCTCCGGAGGTTCAACGCCTGGCTGCGCGCCCGCGGGCACCTGCTCCTGGCCGGCGGCCTTATCCTGGCCGGCCTGCTGCTGACCCTCGACGGCGCGCTCGGCCTCACGGGCGTCGTGTAGGGCGGACAGGGATCGCCCGCCGGGCGCGGGCTGAGGCTCGGGCGCGGAGAACCCCGCCCCCTTAGCGGGGACGGGGTCCTTCGCTTCGCCTGGCGCCTCGCGTGCCGCCGCTAGATCAAGCGGTCTGGCGGTTACGGCCTGCGGCCAGGAGTGCCCAGATGATGAACACATCGATGGCGATCACGATGATCGACCAGAGCGGGTAGTAGGGGAGGAACAGGAAGTTCGCCACGGCATCGACGACGGCGAGGAAGACACCCACGTACCTCGCCCAGCGCTGCCCGAGGAGCAGGCAGACACCCACGGCGAAGACGAGGCACCCGATGATCAGGTGCGTCCATCCCCACGACTTGATGCTGTAGGTGAACGTGTACGTCGGCACCGTGGCGTAGAAAGCGCCCTTGAGGATCCCCGTGATCCCGACGAAGAAGCCCCACAGGCCCGCGAGGACCAGCAGCGTCCCGGCAAGCACCATGCCTCCGGTGGCTGCGGGGCTGGCGTCCGTATAGGGCCCGTACTCTTGCTGGCCAGCAACGCGCTCGTAGTCAGCCGTCCGGTCAGGTGCACCGTGTCCGGCTGTTGCGTTCGGCATGTCCGTGGCGCCCTGCGTGCTTGTCGCGCCAGGCATACCTGTTGCGCCCTGCGTACCCGTTGCGTCCTGGGTACCCTGCTGATATCCGGTTGCTCGCTCCTGTGCACTGCTCATGAAAGCAGCCCCCTTTCTCCAGGCCGGCCACGACGAAAGTGCTCGCGGCTCCGGCGCCTCAGGCGCGACTCCGTTTCCCCTGGGGGCCAGCGAGTCAGCCAGTTGCAGTGGCAGCAGCAGTGTTTCCAGCTGCACTGTCCCTGGCTGCCTTGTTAGCTGACTACCAGGCGTAACCGGTGCCTTACTTCTTGCGACGTTACGGATGTCGGTACCGGCGCGGCATCATCCGCTTCGGGTGATACGGCGCCGCATGCTGCGGCGCCTCAAAGCGGGCAGCGATTGGCCCCTGCTGGCCGTGGGTAGGAGGGTGAGGGGCTCTGAGCTGCACATTTCACCCGACAGGGTGAGGGACCGACAGTTCGCTCGCACGTGCTGCCAGCGCCCGTCGGGGGAATTGATGACCAGCACGACAAAGCCCGCCGCGGCTGAGCGGACGGTGCCGGGGGCACCAGAGCGGCCACCGGCAGCGCGTCAGCCGCGCGAAGCAGCGCGGGCGCGGGAAGCTGCCGGGCCGCGTGCCGCACGTCAGCCTGTGGAGGCGGTCCGGCCGCCGGAAGGCCGGCCGCCGGAAGGCCGGCCGCCGGAAGGCCGCCCGCCGGAAGGTCGCCCGCCGCAGGAGCCCGGGCAGCAGCGGCCAGCAGGGCAGCAGCGGCCAGCAGGGCAGCAGCGGCCAGCAGGGCAGCAGCGTGGGCCGGGCCAGCCGGGGCTGCTTGCGGGCAAACGGGCGCCGGGCCAGCCGGGGCTGCTTGCGGGCAAACCGGCGCCGGGCCAGCCGGCGCTGCTTGCGGCCAAACCGGCGCCGGGCCAGCTACGGCTGCTTGAAGACAAGCTGCAGATACCGCAGCCGAGCCTGGCGCTGCTGCGCCGCCACCGGCTGACCGACAAGCTCAAGCAGGCGACCCGGCACCGGGTGACAGTGGTATCGGGTCCGGCCGGGGCAGGGAAGACCATTGCCTGCGCCGCCTGGGCGGCGGCCACCCCGGCCAGCCGCGGGGTGGCATGGCTGACGCTCGACGCCGAGGACGGCGACCCGGCCAGGTTCTGGGCCTACGTCGGGGCTGCCCTTGGCCGCGTCAGGACGGTGCCGGCTGGTGCGCTGCGGTCGGTGGCCGATGTGCCTGCCGAGGCGTTCCCGCTGCGCCTGGTGGAGGCGGCTCAGCTGCTCACCGAACCTGTCGTGCTGGTCCTCGACGACGTGCACGAGATCGCCGAAGGTGCCGTGCTGGCCGGGCTCGACCTGGTGATCAGGCACGCGCCGCCAGAGCTGCGGCTGGTCCTTTCTGGGCGCTGCCCGCCCGGGCTCCAGCTGGCCAGGCTGCGGGTGTGCGGCGAGCTCGCCGACGTCGGCGCGGCGGACCTCGCCTGCACAGCCGAGGAGGCCGATGCCTACTTCGCGATGCTCGGCCTGGACGTCGACCAGGCCGAGCGTGACGAGCTGCTCCGGCGTACCGAGGGCTGGATGGCGGGGATGCGGCTGGCCGCGATGCGCGCCAGGACGCCGGATCACGGTGCCGGGCGGATCACCGACATCGCTGGTGACGAGCCCATGGTCACCGACTACCTCTGGGACGAGGTGCTCGGCAGGCAGTCGGCCCAGACCCGGCTGTTCCTGCTCAGGACCAGCGTCGCCGAGCAGGTAACCGGCGAACTTGCCGACGAACTGACCGGCGAGGCAGGCGGCGCCATGACGCTGGAGCGGCTCAGCAGGGAGAGCGGCCTTGTCGAGGCGTCCGGCCACAGCCACGCGGACCACGCGGAATACCGGTACCACCCGCTGCTCCGCGACGTGCTGACGGCGGAGCTGCACCGGCAGCTCCCGCACGAGATACCGATCCTGCTCCGCCGGGCGGCCCGCTGGCATGCCGCGCACGGCCAGCCGGTCGAGGCGGTGCGGTGCGCGGCCAGGGCCGGTGACTGGGACTACGCGGCGCACGTGCTCGCTGAGGCCGGCGTGGCCGCCTTGCTGGGAAGCGGGGCGGCCGAGCTTGAGGCGGTGCTGACCCTGTTCCCCGCCGACCGCCGGGCCGATGACCCGGCGGTGGCGGCCGCGCTGGCCAGCGTCCGGCTGTGGAACGGCGATCCGGACGGTGCGGCGCACCACCTGGAGGCGGCCCGCCGCGGCCTCGGCCGCTGCGCGGAGGCGGCCCGGCGGGTTATCGAGCCATGGCTGGCGGCGCTGCGGGTGATGCAGGCCGCGAGCCGGGCCGACGCCGACCCTGGCCTGCTCGCGCAGGGCTGGGCGCTGGCCGAGCAGGCCCAGGTCACCGCCGGAACGCTTCCCGAGCATGGTGCTCTCGGGCTGCTCTGGTTCGCGCTGGGCGCAGCACGGCTGCGGCGCTGGGAGATCCAGGATGCCCGTTATGCGCTTGACCACGCCGACCGTCAGCTGGCGGCCGGCACCCTCGCGGCGCTCCGGACCCGGGCCGTCGGCTGGCAGGCCGCAGCCGATGCGTGGTACGGGGACCTGGCGCGAGCGGGGCGGGAGGCCACCGGCGTGCGGAAGAGCGCCAGCGCGGATGACGGTGCCCGCTGCCTGGCCGATCTCGCAGCCGCCCAGGTTAGCTTCGCGCGCGATGACCTGTCGGCGGCCCGGCTGCTGCTGGATCAGGCAGATCAGCTGGCCGCAGGTCCGCTGCCTGGCGAGCCCCTGCTCGGGGTGGTCTCCGCGCTGATCCGGGCGCGGGTCCTGCTGGCCGACGGGGACACCGCAGGTGCCAGGGGCCTGGTGATCAGGCTGCGCGAGCTGCATGCCGCCGCCGATCCGGCGCTTGATGGCGTGCTGAACGTGCTGGACGGCGAGATCGCGCTGCGCGCCGGTGACACGGGGCGGGCCAGGATCGTGCTCGCCCTGACCGACGACGGGCAGTACTTCGACCGTGCGGACGGAAGGCTCGCACAGGGCAGGCTGCTGCTGTCCGACGGCGACTACAAGGGCGCCCTTGAGGCCGTGGCACCGTGCCTTGACGGCACCGCCGATGCGATGACCCTCAAGGACAAGGTTGCCGCGCTCCTAGTCAGTACGGTCGCGCACCGGCGGCTCGGGCTGACCGACAGCGCGGGTGACTTCCTTGAGCAGGCGCTGGCCCTGGCCGAACCCGATGATGCCTGTCGCGTTTTCCTCGACGCCGGGCAGCCTGTCAGGTCGGCTATCACCGTGCTGGTCCCGCCGACCAGCCGCAGCGCGGCGTTTGCCGGCCGGATCCTGGAGCGGTTCGATACCCAGCTGCCCCGCAGCGACGGGCCGCAGGCGCAGGCGGAGGTGCCGCTGACCGACAGCGAGCTTGCCGTGCTCAGGTTCCTGCCCTCGCACATGACCAACCAGGAGATCGCCGAGGCGCTGTTCCTGTCGATCAACACGGTCAAGACCCACCTGCGGTCGGTCTACCGAAAGCTCGGTGTCGCCTCGCGGCGCGAGGCCATCGCCCGGGGCCGGCGCCTGGACCTGGTCTGACCGCCTGGACCTGGCCGGGCCGCCTGGACCTGGCCGGGCCGCCTGGACCTGGCCGGGCCGCCTGGACCTGGCCCGGGCCGCCTGGACCTGGCCGGGCCGCCTGGACCTGGCCCGGGCCGCCTGGACCTGGCCTGGCGCGGCCGCGCCGAGCCTGCGGCGGCCCGGTGCCCGCGAACGGCCAGGCGCGCCGCTAGGTCGTGACGTGCTGCGCCGCCGACCTGGTCCGGCCCGGCCGGAGCTGGAACGCAAGCACCGCGAGCACGGCGGCGTAGAAGATCAGCCAGATGCCGAGGATTATGACAAGCAGCAGTACGGTGATGCCCGGCCAGAACAGCACGAGCAGCCCGGCGATGAGGCTGAACAGGCCGCCGATCGCCCGCAGCCCGCGCCCGGGGGCCCCGCGCGAGGTGGCCGCCACGGCCAGATCGGCGATGCCGTGCAGCACCCAGAACACGCCGACGATGAACGCCACCAGCGCGATGCTCAGTGCGTGGTGCTTCAGGCAGTACAGCCCCACGATCACGGCAAGCGCGCCGACCACCACGTCGGCGACCCGCCGCCCGCCGCTTTCTTCCCGGGCGGTGAAGCCGTCGAAGAGCCGCACCAGGCCCGTCACGATCAGCGCGATGCCGATCAGGATGGCCACGATCGTCAAGGTGGCCTTCGGCCACACGAGCAGGATCAGCCCAACGGCGAAGAACGCCACAGCGGCGCCCAGCATGACCAGCCAGCCGTGCTTGCCCGGCAGCCCGGGAACCGCGTAGTTCGGCTGCCCGCCCGCGTCCCGGCCGCCCGCCGCGGTCTGCGGGCCGGCTGACTGCTGGCCTGGCGGCCCGGATTCCTGCTGGCCTGCCTGGCCTCCGGCAGGCTGGGCGGACGCGGCTCCGCGTGCTGCGGTCATCTGGGCCTCCTTGGCTCGATCCGGTAGTTCCCTGGCTCGACCCGGTAGCTGGCGAGCACCGGCCAGCAGCGGCCGAGTGCGCATCGGGCCCATAGTGCGAGCTTTTGCTGCTCTTGATCACCACCCGCACCGGGTGATCCCGGCCCGCGTTGCCCTAGACTTGGCGGCCGTAGCCGCGAGTGACCACCCATGCCCGGGCCGCGTGCGTGCCTGCCCGGCCGGGGAGCCTAGAGAGAGACCCCGACGTGAAGACCGATGTCCAAGAGCTGAGCCCGACCCGAGTCCGGCTCACCATCGAGGTTCCGTTCGCCGAGCTCAAGCCGAGCCTCGACCAGGCGTACCGGGACGTCGCCCGGCAGGTCCGGATACCCGGTTTCCGGCCGGGGCGGGTCCCGCCGCGCGTGATTGACCAGCGAGTCGGCCGCAGTGCCGTGCTCGAGCAAGCGGTCAACGAGGCGGTTCCCCAGCTCTACGGAAAGGCGCTGTCCGAGAACGACGTAATCGCGCTCGGCCAGCCCAGCGTGGAGATCACCCGGCTCGATGACGGCAAGGAGCTTGCCTTCACCGCCGAAGTGGATGTGCGGCCCAAGTTCGACGTTCCGGATATTAACGATATGCCGGTGACGGTCGACGACGCTGAGGTCAGTCCCGACCAGGTGGAGGAATACCTCGGGGCGCTGCGGGAGCGGTTCGCGTCGCTGAAGGGCGTCGACCGCCCGGTCGAGGAGGGCGATTTCGTCTCGATCGACCTGTCGGCCGTCGTCGATGGTCAGCCGGTAGAAGATGCGCAGGCCAGTGGCGTGTCCTACGAGGTGGGCAGCGGATCGATGCTGGACGGCCTCGACGAGGCGCTGGCCGGGATGGCCGCGGGGGCGGACAAGACGTTCACCGCTGAGCTGGCCGGCGGCGCGCAGGCCGGCGCCGCTGCCCAAGTGACCGTGGCTATCCAGAGCGTCAAGGTGAAGGAACTGCCCGAGCTCGACGACGAGTTCGCGCAGGCCGCGAGCGAGTTTGACACCCTCGGCGAGTTCCGCGCCGCCACCAGGGCGCAGCTCGAGCAGATGCGGCGGGCCAGCCAGATCGGCCAGGCGCGGGAGCGGGCCCTGGAAGCGGTGCTGGCCAGGGTCGACATCCCGCTCCCCGACGACCTTGTCGAGTTTGAGATCGAGAACAGGCGGCGCACGCTGGACGACCGGCTTGAGCGGTCAGGCTCGTCGCTGGAGTCCTACTTGGAGGCGACCGGGACGACGCCTGCCGAGCTCGAGCAGCAGTTCGCCGAAGACGCCCGCCGCAGCGTCAAGGCTGGCTTCATCCTGGACAAGCTGGCCGCTGACGAGGAACTCGGGCTAGAGCCCGCCGAACTCACCTCGTACGTGACGCAGCAGGCCTATCAGCTCGGTGTGGCGCCGGACCGGCTGGCCAAGGAGCTTGCCGACCGCGGCCAGCTTGGTTCGGTCGCTGCCGACGTGCTGCGGACCAAGGCGCTCGGGCTGCTCGCGGACCGGGCCCGGGTGACTGACGAGTCCGGCCGCGTCATCGACCTGTCGGCCGTCGCCGCGGAGGTCATCGGGGCTGAGGCAGCCGGGACTGTGGAGGCTGCGGTGGCCGACGTGGAAGCCGAAGCCGGCGAGGCCGAAGTGATTGATGAGACTGCCGACGAGGCCGTCGAGGCCAGCGAAGCTGCCGAGACCGGCGAGGCCGACGAGACTGCCGAAGCCGACCAGGCTGACGGCGAGTGAGGCTGGCAAGGCTACCGGAGCCGCCGCGGCCTCAGTCGCACAGATTGCGCCAGCGCTGTCGCTGATTCCGCGCCGTTGTGCCATCGCTGCTGGATGCCTCAGGCTGGACGGGAAGGGCCGCGGCGGAGGCGGGCCGCTGCTGGCCCGGCCGCACCCGGCCGCGTCCGGCCGCTCAGCGGCGCCGCACCGGCGCTGGCCGCCCGGTGTCCCGTCAGGCGCACGTGTCCCGAGCCTGCGCCCACAGCGAACACATTGCAGCTGCGGACTTGGCGGCCGTGGTCGCGCGTTATGGTCACTGTCAACAACACAAGAGGCGGCCAGATGAGTATTGGGGAGGGCTACCGTGACGACGCCCGCCGATGACCAGGAGCTGCCGGGCACTCTCGGGCGGGTCGCTGAAGCGCCCCCGCTCCCGCTCGGCGACCCGCTGTTCCAGCGCCTGCTGCGGCACCGGATCATCCTGCTTGGCCAGCAGGTCGACGACGATCTGGCCAACCGGATCTGCGCCGAGCTGGTGCTGCTCGCCGCCGAGGATGCCAGGCGCGATATCAGCCTGTACATCAACTCGCCCGGTGGCTCGGTCAGCGCCGGCCTGGCGATCTACGATGTGATGCAGTACGTGCCGAACGACATCGCGACCTACGCGATGGGCATGGCGGCGTCCATGGGCCAGTTCCTGCTCTGCGCGGGCACGGCGGGCAAGCGCTACGCCCTGCCGCACGCGCAGATCCTGATGCACCAGCCGCACGGCGGTATCGGCGGCACTGCCTCCGACATCAGAATCCAGGCCGAGCAGATCCTGTACGTCAAGCGCGTCCTCGCCGAGCGTACCGCGCTGCACACCGGCCAGACCGTCGAGCAGATCGAGCTCGACTCCGACCGGGACCGCTGGTTCACCGCTGACGAGGCCAAAGACTACGGGTTCGTCGATCGCGTAGTGCGCAGCGCTACCGAGGTGCCTTCGGAAGGCCCGGTCTCGTGACGCCGCTACGGGGAGCTGAGGAGCTGAAAGTGAGCACTGTAAGCGGTCCGGCCGCCAGGTACGTGCTGCCGTCCTTCGTCGAGCGGACCTCGTACGGGATCAAGGAGATGAACCCGTACAACAAGCTCTTCGAGGAGCGGATCATTTTCCTCGGCGTGCAGATCGATGACGCGTCGGCCAACGACGTGATGGCGCAGCTGATCACCCTGGAGTCGATCGATCCCGACCGCGACGTCCTGATGTACATCAACTCGCCCGGCGGGTCGATGACGTCGATGATGGCGATCTACGACACCATGCAGTACATCCAGCCGGAGATCCAGACGTTCTGCCTCGGGCAGGCGGCGTCAGCCGCGGCGGTGCTGCTGGCAGCCGGGACCAAGGGCAAGCGGATGGCGCTGCCCAACTCGCGGATCCTGATCCACCAGCCGGCCGTCGAGAGCGGTTATGGTCAGTCAAGCGACCTGGAAATCCAGGCGCGCGAGATCCTGCGGATGCGCACCGCGATGGAGCGGGTCATTGCGCACCACACCGGCAGATCCGAAGATCAGGTCCGCCGGGACGTGGAGCGGGACAAGTTCTTCACGGCCGAGGAGGCCAAGGATTACGGACTGGTCGACGAGGTTCTGACGACCCTCAAGCGCAGGACCGAGGTAGGGTCGTCTTAGAACAAAGGACCCGGTTGCCAGCGGCACGCCGGCGGCAGGGTCCCGGCGCCACAACTTGAGCTGGCAACGCGGTACCGTCTAGGTTCGAGCCAAGGAAGGCTCCGGCATAGACGTTCGGCGGAGGCAGTGAGGCGGCCGCCGTCGGCGGCCCCACGCAAAGGAGTAGCTGAGTGGCACGCATGGGCGATGGTGGTGACCTGCTGAAGTGCTCGTTCTGCGGAAAGAGCCAAAAGCAAGTCAAGAAACTCATCGCCGGTCCCGGCGTGTACATCTGCGACGAATGCATCGATCTGTGTAACGAGATCATCGAGGAAGAGCTCGCGGAGCCGCCCGAACTGAAATGGGACAGCCTGCCCAAGCCGCGCGAGATCTACGAGTTTCTCGATTCCTACGTGATCGGTCAGGAGAAGGCGAAGAAAGGCCTGTCAGTAGCGGTCTATAACCACTACAAGCGGGTCCAGTCGGGCGGCGAGCGTTCCGGTGAGGACGGCGTCGAGCTCGCCAAGTCGAACATCCTGCTGCTCGGGCCGACCGGGTCGGGCAAGACGCTGCTCGCGCAGACCCTCGCCAGGCTCCTGAACGTGCCGTTCGCGATCGCCGACGCCACCGCGCTGACCGAGGCCGGGTACGTCGGCGAGGATGTCGAGAACATCCTGCTGAAGCTCATCCAGGCCGCCGACTACGACGTCAAGAAGGCCGAGACCGGGATCATCTACATCGATGAGATCGACAAGATCGCCCGCAAGAGCGAGAACCCGTCGATCACCCGCGATGTTTCCGGCGAGGGCGTCCAGCAGGCGCTGCTGAAGATCCTGGAGGGCACGACGGCGTCGGTGCCGCCGCAGGGCGGCCGCAAGCACCCGCACCAGGAGTTCATCCAGATCGACACCACCAATGTGCTCTTCATCTGCGGCGGTGCCTTCGCGGGCCTCGAGAAGATCATCGAGCACCGGGTCGGCCGCAGCGGAATGGGCTTCGGCGCGGTGCTCCGGGTGAAGACCGACCAGGTGACGTCCGACGCGTTCGCCGACGTCATGCCGGAGGACCTGCTTAAGTTCGGGATGATCCCCGAGTTCGTCGGCAGGCTGCCGGTCATCACCAGCGTGCATAATCTCGACCGTGAGGCGCTGATCAGGATCCTCACCGAGCCGCGCAACGCGCTCGTCCGGCAGTACCGCCGGCTGTTCGAGCTGGACGGGGTGGACCTTGAGTTCACCGACGACGCCCTGGAGGCCGTCGCCGACCAGGCGATCCTGCGCGGCACCGGGGCGCGCGGCCTGCGCGCGATCCTCGAAGAGGTCCTGCTGTCGGTGATGTACGAGGTGCCGAGCCGCAAGGACGTCGAGCGGGTCGTGATCACCGCCGAGTCGGTGCTGGAGAACGTGAACCCGACCCTGGTGCCCCGCGACGTGGCGCGGCGGACCCCACGGGAGAAATCCGCCTGACCGGCGCGGGCTGACCCGGGCGCGGCGCGCGAGCCCCGCCCTGCGAGCCCCGCCCTGCCGGCCCCGCCGTGGCAGTACCACAATGCCAGCACGCCAGCGAGGTCAGTCCACCAGCTGGCCGTCCTGGAGCGTCAGGATGCGATCCGCCAGGCCCATCAGAACCTGATCATGGGTCGCGACGATCGCGGTGATGCCTTCGTCGTGCACGATGCTCCGGATCAACCGCATGATCTGGCCCGCCGTCTCGGAATCCAGCTGGCCGGTGGGCTCGTCGGCCAGCAGCAGCATGGGGCTGTTGGCCAGGGCCCGGGCGATCGCTACCCGCTGCTGTTCACCGCCGGACAGCTCATACGGGCGCTGGGCGGCCCGGCCGCCGAGGCCGACGAGGCCGAGAAGGGCCCTGGCCCGCTCTTCCCTGACCCGCGGGTCACAGCGGGCGAGCCGCATCGGCAGGCCCACGTTCTCGGCCGCGGACAGGATCGGGATGAGCCCGAAAGACTGGAAGATGAACGCGACCGTCCGCCGCAGCATCAGCGCGAGCTGATCCCCGCTCATCGCGGTGACGTCCTGGCCCGCCACCTCCACCCGCCCGCTGCTCGGCCGGTCAAGCCCGCCGATGATGGCGAGCAGGGTGCTCTTCCCCGAGCCCGACTTGCCGCGCAGCGCGACCAGCTCGCCGCGGTCGACCGTGAGCGATACCCCGCGCAGCGCGCGCACCATGGTGGGCCCGGCGCCGTAAGTCCGGGTCACCTCCTGCACCACGGCGATGGTGGTCCCGGGCCCCGCGCCGGCCTGGACCGCTGTCATGCGTCCTCCTGCCCGGCGCGGCGGACCGCATCCGGCCACACCCCCACGTGGTCGGGTTCGAGGGCCACCAGCACCCGATCCTTCATGTCCAGGCTGTCGATGAAGTCCCGCGGTATTTGCAGCCGGCCGGCCCGGTCGAGCACCGAGTACTCCTGCGCGACATCCGCCGCGTGGCCGTGCTCGTCGGTGGTGGTCCGCCGCAGCACCTCGGTGCTGATCCGGCCGTCCCTGATCGCGATGGTCCTGCTGACCTGATCAGAGACCTGCTGATCATGGGTGACCACCAGGACCGTCACCCCCAGCTCGGAGTTGGCGGCGCGCAGGGCCGCGAATACCTCGTCGGCCGTCGCGCTGTCGAGTTCGCCGGTCGGCTCGTCGGCCAGCAGCACGGTGGGCTGGTTGGCGAGCGCGACCCCGATGGCCACCCGCTGCTGCTCACCGCCGGACATCTCGGCGGGCATCCGGTCGGCGCAGTCGCCGACGCCGAGTATCTTCAGCAGCTCGCCGGCCCGGCGGCCTCGCTTGCTGCGGCGCAGCCGGGCCAGGCCCATCGGCAGGGCCACGTTCTCCGCGGCGGTCAGGTGCGAGAACAGGTTCCTGCTGGTCTGCTGCCAGAGGAACCCGACGGTGCCGCGCCGGTAAGCCAGCCGCTCCTTGGCGCCCATGGTCAAAAGGTCATGCCCGGCCACCCTGGCCTGGCCGGCGGTGGGCGTGTCCAGGCCGGCCAGGATGTTGAGCAGCGTCGACTTCCCGCTGCCCGACGCGCCGACCAGCGCGGTCAGCTCACCCGGTCCGATCAGCAGGTCCAGGCTCTGCAGCGCCTGCACCTCAATCCCGGCGGTCGTGTAGATCCGGACCAGCCGGTCGCACGCGATCACCGCGTCGTGCCCGAAGGCGGGTCGCTGCCCGGCCGCACCGCCCCGGGCGCCCGCCCGCGCCCCGGCCGCGGTCAGCTCATCGATGGATGTCCGCTGCACGCCATCACCCGCCTTCGTCCAGCCGCAGCACCCCGGTCCTGGACCGCCTGCGGATAACGGTCGCCTGACCAGCCGTGATCGTGGCGACCAGGGCCACGAGGGCGACGACGGGCAGGATGAGCGCCGGCAGGTCGGGCCGTACCTGCACCGAGGCGCCCGAGCCGGTGAACGCCGACAGATCGAGGGCCGGCCCGACCAGCTGCCCGAGGACCGCGCCGGCCAGCTCGGCGCCCACCACCGCGACCAGCAGCAGCGGCAGGACGTCCAGCAGGGCCAGCCGCCGGGCCTGCCGGCCGGTCAGCCCGAGCGCGGTGAGCCACGTGCCAAGCCGGGTCCGGTCCCGGCCGGTCAGGGCCAGGCCGAGCAGCACCGCGGCCACGCTGCAGGCCGCCCCGGCCGCCACGGTCAGCTCGAACAGCCGGCTCGAGCCCCGCACCGACGGCGCGCCCGCGGTCGATTGCAGCACCGCCGCGCGGGAGGTGACCAGGAAGCCGGGCAGAGTCCGCGTCAGCGCGACGCGGAGCGCGGCCACCCTGATCCCGGCTCCGGCCAGCAGCACCGTGTTCGGCGCGGTGCCGCCGGCGATCCGGTCCGCGGCCCAGCCGGGCAGGATGACAAAGCTGCCGCCGCCGGGCTGGGCCGGGGTGCTCGCGGCGGTCGCGGCCACCTGAATGGTCAGCTGGCTGCTGTCGAACGCGAGCTGGTTAGAGCCCGCCCGGACGGCCGCCGCGACCCGAGGTGACGCGATGACCGGGATGGCGCCTCCCGGCCCGGGCCTGGCCAGCAGCCGGGCCGGGACCGCCGGCCACGGGGTGTCGGCGACCAGCGCGGCGTAGCTCGCCGGATCGGCGACCAGCACGCCGGTCGATATCGCGCCTTCGGCGCCGATCAGCAGGTTGCCGGCCAGCGGTGACCCCGGCGAAACGTAGAACAGCGCGGCCTGGGCGCGCACGCCGGGCACGGCCGCCATCGCGCGCTGTGCCGCGGGGCCGATCGACGTCTCGAATCCGGTGCGCTTGACCACCACATCGGCACCGGTCTGCTGCCACGAGGCCGCCACCTGACCGCTGCCGACCGCCGCCCGGATCGTGCCGCCGAGCGCGATCACTGCCAGCGCGACGACCAGCGCGAGGGCCGGCAGCAGCGTGTCTGGCCTGGCGCGCGCCGCCTGCGCGATGCCGAGGTATCCGACGGCTCCGCGGCGGCGTGCGGTCAGCCGCAGCAGCGCGCGCAGCGGCAGTGGGTAGACCCAGGCCGCGACCAGCCCCGCGGCCAGGGCCACCAGGACCGGCGCCGAGCTGATGTAGGGGTCGACGCCGGTGCCCGGCACGAGGCCGCGCGCCCGCAGCGCGGCGGCCCCGCCGGCGATCGCGATGATCGCGGTCAGCTCGGCCACCCGCCGACGCGCTGACCTGCGATGGAATACCAGGTCACCGCGGCCGGACGCGGCCAGCGACCGCGGGCCGCGATGCTGCCAGCCGACCAGCAGCGCCGGGGCGGCGAGGGTGATCACCGCTACGGCGGCCAGCAGCCGCCAGCTGGCCGGGTTGGCGCCACCGGGTGTCACGACGGCCGCTGCCAGCGCGCCGGCGGCGAGGGCCGGGCCGGCCACCAGAGCGGTCCTGGCCGCCGTCCGCAGCGCCACCTGGACGGTGCTCCCGCCCCTGGCCCGCAGCAGGGCCAGCTCGGCCCGGTAGGCGGCGGCGACGATCAGGGCGCAGGCCAGCAGCAGGATCACGGCCGCGGCGAACAGGCCCACCGTGAGCAGCGAGTCGGTGGCGCCGACGGCGGCCTGGACGGCCTCGAAGTCAGTGAGGTTCCCGACGCCTTCGGCCGAGATGGCGGGTGAGCCGAGCCCGGGCGGCAGCCCCCCGGCGACGGCCGGCCCGGTTTCCTGCAGCTGGCCCTGCAGCACTGTCATCGCCTGGATGAAACCCGGCACCTGCGAGACGGTCAGCGCACTGGTGTCCAGCGGGTTGTCCCAGAAGGCCCGCACGTCAGCCAGCGCCAGGGTGCCCTGCGTTTCCGCCGTCTCGATCGCGGGCAGCTCCGCAGGGCCGATGAACACCCCGCCCTGCCAGATCTGCGCCCCGGTACTGCTGCTGGCCGGGGTCGGTGCGGCCAGCGACGGATCGTGGGTCCAGAACGCCGCTGACGGGTCAGCCGGCCTGACGATGCCGGTCACCTCCAGCCGCACCGACGGGTCACTGGGCAGCGCCGCCGGGTCGCGGCCCAGCTGGATCACCGCCCCTGGGCGCAGCCCGAGCGTGGCGGCCGTCGCGGCGGTCACGGCGGCCTGCAGGGTGATCACCGCGCGGCTGCCGCGCCCGGTCGTCATCGCGGCCTGCGGGTACGAGCCCGAGGCCAGCCCTGAATAGTGCCGCAGCCCGCTGGCGTAGCCAATCTCGATGGCCGGCGGCGCACCGAGGATCGCCCGCGGCGTCGGATTCAGGACCGGCTGGAATGGCGTCGTCAGGCTTCCCCACCGGAGCGCTGCGGGAGCGTCCACCGGCGCGTCGATCCGGGAGCCGATCGCCGCGGCTACCGCTTGCACCTGGGCGGCTGTCAGCTGGTCGGTGGCGGCGGTGCCCTGGATCTGGAAGTTCTCGCTCGTGATGATGCCGAATGCGCCGGCTGACCTGATGGTCTGCTGCAGCGCGGCGTTCTGCAGTGCGGTGATTTCGCGCGGGCCCGCCACCGCGACAAACGCGCCGAGCAGCGCGACCAGCGCGAGCGCCCAGGCCGGCCCGGGGCCGGCCGGGCCGCTGGCCTGCCGCCGGAGCCGGCTGGCCAGCGAGCGGCCCGCCGGCGAGCGGCCCGCTGGCGAGGCGGCTGTCGCGGCCCGCCGCCGCGCGGGGTCCCTGCGGTGGCTCATGTCTGCGCCTCCAGCCGGGTCCGGGCGGCCAGGCCGGCCCGGGAACCGGTGCCGAACACGGCGATCAGCACCGGCGCGGCGGCAACGGCCAGCGCCAGGACGGCGGGAACCGCCAGCGGCACCTGGACCAGCACCGGCGGCTGCGGGTGCGCTCCGGCCGCGGTGAGCGTCACCGCCGGGACGACGAGCCGGGCCAGTACGCTGCCGAGCAGCAGGCCGGCGGCTGCCGCGGGAACGGCCAGCACGGCCTGTTCCAGGCAGAGCAGCCGGGTGAGCTGACCGCGGGTGGCGCCGAGCGCGGCCAGCAGGGCGACGTCGCGGGCCCGGTCGCGGGCGGTCGCCGCGCTGACCAGGAAGCCGGCGGCAGCCAGGACGACGGCGGCAGCGGCGATCGCCAGCATCGCCAGCTGCGGCGCGGCGGCGAGCGGATCGGCCAGCAGGGCGTTGGCCGTCGCGGCGCGATCGGCGAGCGTGGCACCGGCTGGCAGCCCGGCCAGGCTCGGCGGCCCGGCGGCCCGCAGCCACCACTCGGTCACCGGCCACGGCTCGACGCCGGCCGTAGCCAGGGCCTGCTGGAACCCGGACTGGTCGACGACCAGCCCGCCGCCCGCGCCGCTGATGGTGGGGAAACCGCTGATCGCGCTTTTGATCGTGGCGCTGATGCTGGCGCCGTTCACGTTGATCGTGACGGTGTCTCCGGGCCGCGCACCGGTCTGGCCGAGGTAGGCACTCGTCGCGACGGCGGGCAGCGGCCCGCTCGGCCCGCCCTCGGCGACCGTGAGATCGGCTGGCAGCCTGCTGTAGGGACCGCATGGGTACGAATTCAGGAACGACCCGCAGTTCCTGGTCTGCGGGCCGACGCCGGAACCAGTAGCGAACCGCACCGTCAGGCTCGTTCCGGCCGCTGAGGTCCCGGTGACCTGCGGCTGGCTGTTCACGTTGCCGTTGCCGGATGCAACCACCTGGCCCGCGTTAGCGGTTATCGTCGATCCGGGCACGCCGGCGTCGAACGGGCGGCCGAAACGGCCGGTCAGGGCGGCGGCGCCGCGGACCGAGCGGATGGTCAGCGTTGCCGCATGACCGCGCCGGGTGGGCAGCAGGTACTGCAGGGCGTAGCCGGTGATGCGCAGCGGGTAGGCGGCCCGGTTACGCTGGGCGATCACCGCGGTCAGCTGGTGGCTCCGGCCATCGGCCGGGATCACGCCGCCCAGCACCGAGTAGGAGATCCCGAACGTATCCCGCAGCCGCAGCAGCAGCGCCGCCTGGCTGGCACCGGCCGCGGTGAGTTCCGCGGTGATCAGCAGGCGGGCGGGCCGGCCCGGGACGAGGGAACTGGCCGGCTCGCGGTGCGGCACCAGCCGGGCCAGCAGCGCCGGCACCGAGCCGCCGACCAGGTCCGGCCGGATCGCGGCGACCGAGACGGCCTGCCGGGCGTCGAGGGCCAGCAGGGTGGCCGTGCCGCCGTTGGCCAGCCCGATCGGGTCCCTGATGACCGGCGTGCTCCCGGTCACCCAGGGTGCGCTGGTCAGCCCGGTCACCTCGCCGAGCGGGATCGCGGCGGCCGGCGGCAGGTTAATGCGCGCGTCCGCGCCGGTGCTGAAGCTGGCCCGGTCCTGCGCGGAGCGCTGCCAGCTGGACCATTCCGCTATCGCGAGCACGCTGGTGGCCACCGCGAGGACGGCGAGCAGCACCGGTCCGGCCTGCCGCAGCGGCCGGCGGCTGATCTGCCAGGCGGCCACCGCGGCGGTGAGGTTGCGGCCGCGCACGGCGGCCCGGTCGCCGAGCCTGACCACCACGGGCAGCAGCCGGAGCATCACCACGGCGCCCGCGGCCAGTGCCAGCACCGGGGCGCTGACCAGGACGGGATCCACGCCGATGGAGCCGCCACGGCCGGGCGAGACGGACCCGGAGTAGCGGGCGAGCTGCCAGCTGGCCAGAACGGCCAGGGCGACGAGCGCGACGTCGACGCCCGACCGGGTGGCCGGGGCGATGACCCGCTGCCGTCCGCGCCGGGCCCCCTCGCGCACCGGCGAGCCGGCGGCTTGCAGCCAGCTCTGGGCGATGATCAGCCCGCACCCGACCGCCGCTGCCGCGGCCGTCAGCCAGGCGACGGCAGGGAAGGCGACCGGAAGCCGGAGGGCGCTGTGCGCGAGCGGCCCGCGCCGTGCCAGCCACGGCAGCGCCAGGCCGCCGAGGACGGGGCCAAGGGCGGCCACCGGCACGACGATCAGCGCCGCCTCGGTCACCCCGGTGCCGGCCAGCTGCCACCTGGAGGCGCCGCGTGCTCGCAGCAGCTCCGCTTCGGCGGCGCGCTGCCTGCTCAGCAGGGCGGTGGCCAGCGCCACCGTGGCACCGGCGATGACGAGGAAGATGAGGACGCCGATCGCCAGCTGTGACCTGGTGACCACCAGGGCGACCTGCAGGCCGCTGAGCAGCCCGGGCAGGCCAGTGGTCACCGCCACGTCGCGCAGCTGCAGGCTGCCGGTCAGGGCAGTCAGGCCAGCTGCCAGCTGGCTGGCGAAGGCAGGCACGTTACCCGCGTTGACCCGAGGGATCTCCGGCTCCGCTGACCAGGTGGCGGACGCGACGGGAATGCGCCCGGCGGCCAGCTGCGCCTGGCTGGTGACCAGCGCTGGGTAGATCCTGAATCCGCCCGTCTGCTGCGGGCTCGTCACCGGATCAAGCGACCAGTAGGGGCTGTTCGCGCCGATCGGGCGGAAGATCCCGGTGATCTTCACGGGAACCGGGGCTGACGAGGTGGCCACCCGGAGCAGGATCGTGGCCCCCGGCCGCAGGTGAAGGCTCGCGGCCAGGGACGAGGGCGCCGCGACCGCGGTGCGGCCGCCGCCGGCCGCCCGGGCTGGCCAGGCACCCGCGAGCAGCAGGGCGTGGGCGGGCTGATCCTGCAGCGAGATCACGTGGGTTTGCGCGTTGGCGCCAGCGAGGGCTGCCGGGATGTCCAGGTAGTCGGTGCTGACCGAGTCGAAGATCGTGAGCGGCACGGTTGGCAGCGCGCGGCCGAGCGCGGCGCGGACCCGGCTATCGGCTTGCGCCGCGGCGGCCGGAGAGGTCATCGCCGCGGTGACCGATATGCCGGTGGCCGGATTGCCGGCCAGCGAGGTCCGGACCGCGTTGCTGGTGACGGTGGCGGAGAACGATGCCAGCGCGGCGAGCAGCGCGGCCGAGAGCGTGGCTGTCACGACGGCGGCGGTCAGCGCCAGGCGGTGCGGGGTGAGGCGCCGGACGATCGCTGGCGCTCTGCGCACGGGGCCTGGTCACCTCGAATCCGATCCCGGACATGCCTCCCGCTCACCGTTACATGGGCAGGCGGCATAGATCCATGACCGAGACCAGTTAGTGACGCAGTAGAGACTCACCCGTCGCACGACGTCGCCGGGGCGTAATGGGCACTGCGCGAGCCCGCGGTCGCTCAGGTCGCGCGCCAGATCGCGGCCTGGAGCCTGGCCCGCCTGCAGGCCTTGGCCAGCGCGGCATCGGGCGACTACGTAGACTCACCTGACGTGACCGATGCACAGCAAGCTCAGCTACCGCCGCAATATTCGCCGGCCGACGTGGAGCAGCGACGCTACGAGGGCTGGGTATCGGCGGGCTACTTCGGCGCCGACCCGCGCTCGAGCGCTCCGCCGTTCACGATCGTCATCCCGCCGCCCAATGTGACCGGCTCGCTGCACATCGGTCACGCGCTTGATCACACGCTGATCGACGCGCTGGTCCGCCGCCGCCGGATGCAGGGTTACAACGCGCTGTGGGTGCCCGGCATGGATCATGCCGGGATCGCCACCCAGAATGTGGTCGAGCGAGAGCTCGCCAGGGACGGCCTGAGCCGCCACGACCTGGGCCGCGAGGCGTTTGTCGAGCGGGTCTGGCAGTGGAAGGCGGAATCAGGCGGCCGGATCCTCGGCCAGATGCGCCGGCTCGGCGACGGCGTGGACTGGGACCGTGAGCGCTTCACCATGGACGAGGGCCTGTCCCGCGCAGTGCAGACGATCTTCAAGCGGCTGTTCGACGACGGCCTCATCTACCGGGCACAGCGCATCATCAACTGGTGCCCGCGGTGCCTGACAGCGCTGTCGGACATCGAGGTCGATCACTCCGATGACGAGGGCGAGCTGGTCTCCGTCCGGTACGGCGACGGGGACGACGCGATCGTCGTGGCCACCACCCGGGTGGAGACGATGCTCGGTGACACCGGGGTCGCCGTGCACCCCGATGACCCGCGGTACAGCCACCTGGCGGGCCGCGAGGTGGAGCTTCCGCTCACCGGACGGATGATTCCGGTGGTTGCCGACCCGCACGTGGACCCCGAGTTCGGCACGGGCGCGGTCAAGGTCACCCCCGCGCACGATCCCGACGACTTCGAGATCGGCCGCAGGCACGAGCTGCCCGCCATCATGATCATGGATGAGCGCGGCGTCATCACTGCCCCCGGGCCGTTCGAGGGCCTGGACAGGTTCGAGGCCCGGCCCGCCGTGCTGGCGGCGCTGCGGGCCGAGGGGCGGATCGTGGCGGAGCGCCGCCCCTACCTGCATGCGGTGGGGCATTGCCACCGGTGCGGTACCACTGTCGAGCCGCGCCTGTCGCTGCAATGGTTCGTGAAGGTCGGACCGCTGGCCAAGGCAGCCGGCGATGCGGTCCGGGACGGGCGGGTGCAGATCCACCCGCGCGAGATGGTGCCGCGCTATTTCGACTGGGTCGATGACATGCACGACTGGTGCATCAGCCGCCAGCTGTGGTGGGGCCACCGGATTCCGGTCTGGTACTCGCCTGACGGCGAGGCGGTCTGCATCGGCCCGGAGGACGAGCCGCCGTCCGGCGAGGGCTGGCGCCAGGACTCGGACGTGCTCGACACCTGGTTCTCCTCGGCGCTGTGGCCGTTCTCCACGCTGGGCTGGCCCGACGATACTCCCGACCTGCGCGCGTTCTATCCGACCAGCGTCCTGGTCACCGGCTACGACATCCTGTTCTTCTGGGTAGCCAGGATGATGATGTTCGGGCTCTACGCGATGTCCGCCGCCGGCCCGGACAAGTCGGTGCCGTTCCGGCAGGTCGCCCTGCATGGCCTGGTCCGCGATCAGTTCGGCAAGAAGATGTCCAAGACGCGCGGCAATACCGTCGATCCGCTGGACTGGATCGGCAGGTTCGGGGCTGACGCGACCAGGTTCACCCTGGCGCGCGGCGCCAGCCCGGGCGGCGACGTGGCCGTCAGCGAGGAGTGGGTGGCCGGGGCGCGGAACTTCTGCAACAAGCTCTGGAACGCCACCAGGTTCGCCTTGCTCAACGGTGCCGTGGCCGACCGGGGGCTGCCGGAGCGGCAGGCTCTGGCGGTGCCCGACCGGTGGATCCTTTCCCGGCTCGGGTCGGTCATAGCCGAGGTGGACGAGCTCTTCGAGCGGTTCGAGTTCGGAAAGGCCTGCGACGTGGCCTATCACTTCGCCTGGGACGAGTTCTGCGACTGGTACCTGGAGCTGGCCAAGGCACCTCTGACCGGGGACGATCCTGGCGCCGCCGAAGCGACTCGTAGGGTGCTCGGCACCGTCCTCGACGCGCTGCTGCGGCTGCTCCATCCGGTGATCCCGTTTGTCACCGACGAGCTGTGGACCGCCTTGACGGGCGGCGACTCTGTCGTGACGGCACGCTGGCCGGGTGCGGCGGCTGCCGGTGCGGCCTCCTCCGGTGCGGGCTTCGCGGCTGCGGGCCGGTCCGCTGCGGGCTTCTCGGATGCGGCGGCGGAGGCCGAGATCGCGGCGCTGATGCGGCTGGTCACGCAGGTCCGCAGGTTCCGGTCCGACCAGGGCCTGCGCCCGTCTCAGCCGGTACCCGCCGAACTGGCCGGCCTCGAAACGACCTTCCTGGCCGGCCACGAGGCCCGGATCCGGTCGCTGCTGCGGCTCACCAGCCCGGCTGCCGGGTTCGCCCCTACTGCCACGGTTCAGGCCGAGGGGGTGACCGTACGGCTGGACACTGCCGCGGCCATCGACCTAGGCGCCGAGCGGCGGAGAATGGAGAAGGATCTCTCCGCCGCGCGGGCTGATGTGGACGCGGCGGCACGCAAGCTAGCGAGCCCGTCGTTCATCGAGCGTGCTCCGGCTGCAGTAGTGGCCAAGAACCGAGACCGCCTGGCCGCCGCCGAGGCAGCGATAGCCCGGCTGGAGGATCGGCTGGCGGCCCTGCCGCCGGCGGCCGGCTGAACAGGGCGGCAGCCTGCGGCCGGGGGCTGGTCACCGGCGTGCGGCCAGTAGGCTGCCTGGATGACCGCCAGCACCCGCGCGATGCGATGACCGCCGACCCGCAGGACCGGCTGGCCGCCGCCGAGCAGGCGATCCTGGCCAGGCGGCCGGAGCAGTCCATCGAGCCGTCCCTGGACCGGATCGCGGCCCTGACCGAGCTACTGGGGGACCCGCAGCGGGCCTACCCGGTGATCCACCTCACCGGCACCAACGGCAAGACCTCGACCGCCCGCATGATCGACACCCTGCTGCGCGCCCGTGGCCTGCGGACCGGGCTCTTCACCAGCCCGCACCTGTCCTCCATGCGGGAGCGGATCTGCGTGGACGGCGAGCTGCTGAGCGCGGAGCGGTTCGCTGATGCCTACGACGAGGTGCTGCCCTACGCCGAGCTGGTGGACGCCAGCCAGCCGGCCCGGCTGTCATTCTTCGAGATGCTCACCGCGATGGCGTTCGCGGTGTTCGCGGATGCGCCGGTCGACGTGGCCGTGATCGAAGTGGGCGTCGGCGGCACCTGGGACTGCACCAACGTCGCCGACGGCGCTGTCGCCGTGGTCACCCCGATCTCCATCGATCACACCCGTTACCTGGGCTCCACCATCCCCGCGATCGCCGGCGACAAGGCGGGCATCATCAAGCCCGGCTCGGTGGCGGTGCTCGCCCAGCAGCCGCTTGAGGCCGCGGAGGTGCTGCTGCGGCGGGTGGCCGAGGTTGGCGCGACCGTCGCACGGGAAGGCCTGGAGTTCGGCGTCGTCAGCCGCGAGCTTGCCGTCGGCGGCCAGCTACTCGGGCTGCGCGGGCTGCTGGGCGGCTACGAGGAGGTATTCCTGCCGCTATTCGGGGCCCACCAGGCCGGCAACGCGGCCTGTGCGCTCGCCGCGGTCGAGGCGTTCGCCGGCGCCGCCACCTGGGACGCTGCCGCCGGGGGGGCGCTAGCCGGGGGCGCGCTAGCCGGGGGCGCGCCGGCCGGGGGCGAGGCCGTCGGTCGAGGTGGCCAGCCAGGAGCGCTTGGCGATGAGCTGGTGCGGCAGGCGTTCAGCAGGATGTCCTCGCCGGGCAGGCTGGAGGTGGTCCGGCGCAGCCCGGTGGTGCTGGTGGACGCGGCGCACAATCCGGCCGGGATGGCGGCCGCCGTGGCCGCGCTCTCGGAGTCCTTCACGTTCAGCGAGCTGGTGGCCGTGATCGCGGTCAGCGAGGACAAAGACGTGCCGGGAATACTCGATGAGCTCGAGCCGCTGGCCGCGCAGCTGATCGTGACGCGCAACTCATCGGCACGGTCGATGGAGCCGGGGAAGCTGGCTGACCTTGCGGTCAGCGTGTTCGGGGCGGACCGCGTCATCGAGGCCGCCCGGCTGGATGACGCGATCGAGATCGCGGCCCGGCTCGCCGATGAGTCGGACGCCGGCCAGGCTCGCGGCGCCGGCCTGCCTGGCAGCGCGGCCGTCCTGGTGACCGGTTCGGTAGTCACCGCGGGAGACGCCCGGCGCCTGCTCACCGGGGGCCCGGCCGAGCATCCGGCACCTGGGCAGGCGGGTGAGGGGCCGCTGGCCTCCGGTCCGCCGGGGCTGCCGTGAAACAGCTCTGCGCCATGGTGCTGATCATGGAGGCGATCGTCATCGGGCTGGCGATCCCGGTCGCGCTGACCGTCCAGCATGCGCCCGCGCGGGCGGCCGGCATCGCCGGCGGATCGCTGGCGGTCGCGGCAGTGGTGCTCGCCGCGGTGGCCAGGTGGCGGCTCCGATGGACCCTGATCGGGGGGAGCGTGCTGCAGCTCCTGGTGATCGCGGCCGGTGCGGTGGTCGCAGTCATGTATTTTCTCGGCGCCATTTTCGCGGCATTGTGGGTTATCGGGATATTGCTCGGGTACCGGGCTGAGCAGGCCTGGACCCGCTAGCACCTAGGCACTTCGCGGTGCACGGCGCGCCGCCATGTCCAGGCCACGGCCCGGGCCGGTAGGCTCTTCCGCAGGGGACCAGCTTCAGCGAAGCCCGTAACTGCGAGCTAGCGGATCGTCGCTGCTGGTAAGGAGATTGTTCGTTGCCTGCCTACCACCGAACCTGGCCAGTGCCGATGACGTGCACTTTCGCAATGTCCTCGGATATTGACCCCGCCGCCGCCGGCGGACCGCCAGCTGCGAAGATGGCAACGCAGGCGCTGGCCAGGGGAGCGCCGCAGCAGCCGCCCGGGAGGACGGCCAGGACACCGGCCGTCGCTGGCACTATCGGCAAAGATCGTGCGTTAGAAAGTGTGGATAAATACGCCATGCAGATCGGCCGCCCTGATCTTGTCCAGCACAACGTCAAGATCTTGTTTCCTGACCTTGTTTAGGAAGCCTCGGCATAGCCGATGAATGACAGAGGGCCGGCCTCGGGGGATGGGCGTCGGCCGGGCAGCAGCAACAAGATCATCTAGCAAGACGTTTCCGGAAGGTTCTCGTTCCACATGAGTAACGCGCTGGCGTTTCTGGGCCGTGACATGGCCGTCGATCTCGGTACCGCAAACACCCTGGTATATGTCCGGGGCCGGGGAATCGTGCTGAACGAGCCGTCGGTGGTGGCGCTCAACACAAACACCGGGCAGATCGTCGCCGTCGGCGTCGAGGCGAAACGGATGATCGGCAGGACGCCAGGCAACATCGTGGCGGTCCGGCCGCTCAAGGACGGCGTCATCGCCGACTTTGACGTGACCGAGCGGATGCTCAGGTACTTCATCCAGAAGGTGCACCGCCGCAGCCACCTCGCCAAGCCGAGGATCGTCGTCGCGGTGCCGAGCGGAATCACCGGCGTGGAGCAGAGCGCCGTCAAGGAGGCAGGCCACCAGGCAGGTGCCCGCCGCGTGTACATCATCGAGGAGCCGATGGCGGCGGCGATCGGGGCCGGCTTGCCGGTCAACGAGCCGACCGGCAACATGGTCGTGGACATCGGCGGCGGCACCACTGAGGTGGCGGTGATCTCGCTTGGCGGCATCGTGACCTCGCAGTCGATCCGCGTCGGCGGCGATGAGCTCGATCAGGCGATCATCAGCTTCGGCAAGAAGGAGTACTCGCTCATGCTCGGCGAGCGCACTGCAGAGGAGATCAAGATGGCGCTCGGGTCCGCGTTCCCCGCCATTGACGAGCCGAACGCGGAGATCCGCGGCAGGGACCTGGTCAGCGGGCTGCCCAAGACGGTCGTGATCTCCGCCGAGGAGATCCGGCGGGCGATCGAGGAGCCGCTCACCGTGATCGTGGACGCGGTCAAGACCACGCTGGACAAGTGCCCGCCGGAGCTGGCCGGTGACGTGATGGACCGTGGCATCGTGCTCACCGGCGGCGGCGCGCTGCTGCGCGGGCTCAATGAGCGCATTCGCGAGGAGACGGGCATGCCGGTTCACCTGGCGGATAACCCGCTTGACTCGGTGGCCCTCGGGACCGGTAAATGCGTCGAGGACTTCGAGACGCTCCGCCAGGTGCTCGTGCCGGAGTCGAGGCGCTGACCAGCCTGAGCACTGACTTATGCGCACTGGCGCCTGCGGCGCGGACGAGGTGATCTTGTGCACGACTCCCGGCGGACCCGCTGGGTCCTGGGCGTGCTCCTGGTAGCTGCCATGGTCCTGATCACCGTCGATTACCGGGACGGCTCCGCGGCGCCGCTGCGCGGCCTGCGCGGCCTCGGCGGGACGGTATTCGGCGGCGCGGAGCGCGCGGTCAGCACCGTGACCAGCCCGATCTCCGGACTGTGGCGGTCTGCCCGGACGCCGGGCGGCACCGGCACGCAGGTCTCCGAGCTGCAGGGCGAGGTCATCAGGCTCCGCGCCGAGCTCAGCCAGGCCCAGCTGAGCAAGGCGGACTACCAGCAGCTCAGCCAGCTGCTCCAGCTGTCCGGCCGGGGCGGTTACCGGATCGTCGCGGCGGACGTCATCGCCGTCGGGCAGGAGTATGCGCAGACCGTGACACTGGATGCGGGCAGCAGGGATGGCGTGCGGGTGCAGGAGACGGTACTGAACGGCCAGGGCCTGGTCGGGACGGTGACCGCGGTGAATCCGCAAACCTGCACGGTGCTGCTGGCCACCGACGCCACCTCGGTTGTCGGAGTAAGGCTGGCGGGCAGCGGCCAGATCGGCTGGGTGACCGGGGAGGGCACGACGGCGGCGGGCACCGGGCTGCTGCGGTTGCAGGTTCTGAACGCCACCGCGGTGCTCAGCCCGGGCCAGCAGCTGGTGACCTCCGCGTCGGTCCATGACCGCCCGTACGTGCCCGGCGTGCCGGTCGGGGTGATCAGCCAGGTGGAGAACCGGGCGGGCTCGCTGAGCGCCATTGCCCTGGTGCGCCCCTATGCCGACCTCACCGCCCTGGGCGTGGTCGGCATCGTGGTAGTGCCCCCGCGCCGCGATCCCCGCTACTCGGTGCTGCCGCCGAGCCCGAAGCCACGCCCGACACCGACCGTGACGGTCACCGTCACGCCCACGCCGTCGGCGAGCTCGACCGGCGGCGCTAGCCCTGGCGCGGGAGGCTGACATGTGCTGGTCCGAGCCGAGCCGGGGGGGCCGCGCATGAGGCGGGTCATCCTGTCAGCCGCCGGGGTGATCGTGGCGCTGCTGCTCCAGCTGACGGTGGTGAACAGGCTGCCCTGGCCCGGAGCGGGCACCCCCGATCTGGTCCTGCTTATGGTGGTTGCGCTTGGACTGAATGGCCGTCCGGCGGCGGGCGCGGTGACCGGCTTCCTGGCCGGCCTCAGCCTCGATATCGCTCCGCCGGCTAGCTACCTGACTGGCGAGTACGCGCTGGTGTTCTGTGTCGTCGGCTATGGCTGCGGGCTGCTGCGCGGACTGTGCGGCGATTCCGTGTGGCGGTCGGTAACCGCTGCGGTGGCCGCCGCGGCAGCGGGCGAGGCCCTCGTTAGCGCCGTCGGCCTGCTGGTCGGCGACCCGCAGGTCAGCTGGCTGGCGATCCGGCACGTGCTGCCATCGTCCGTCGCCTACGACGCGGCTTTGAGCCCGTTCGTCCTGTACCTCGTCATCCGGGTGCTGGCCTGGGCGGGCGCGGTCGGGCCCGGGAATCAGATGGCCGCCGCCCAGCTTGCGCAAGCGCTCTCGCCTGCGCAGGCCAGGGCTGCGTCTGCCGCCCTGCCCCACGGCGCCGGGCTGCTCGGCGGTGCCGGATGGCTGGCCGGGCCGAAGGGATCTCGCGGTGGCTCGAGGGGCGGCTCACCGGTGCGGGTGCCGCGGCTGCGGGAAGCCGCGGCCAGGTCGCGCGATGGCTGGATCGGCGGCCGCCCTGCGTCCTGGCGGGCAGCTGGCCCCCGGACCGGCACCGGGCGGCCGCTGCGGCTGCGCCCCGGTTCTGGGCAGGCCGGTTCGTCCGCTGCCGTCCCGCTGCGCCGGGAGCTGCAACGGCGCCCGGTGAACCTGCGCCTGGGCAGCCGCCGCGCGGGCGCGGCCAGGTCAGGCACTGGGTGGTCAGGCCCGGCAGTCCGGCGGCAGGGCAGTTCCGGGCCCGGTGGGCCGTCCTTTCGCGGCGGCCACGGGCCGCCCGGCAAGGCCTTCCGCGGCGGCGGCTCCGGCGGCGCCGCCCTCCGCTCACGCGGGCCCGGCTCGGGCAGCCCGGCCCTGCGCGGCGGACCCGGGCCGCGCGGCAAGGCGTTCCGCGGGGCGTCGGGTGCAAGCGGGTCGGCCTTCCGCGGGAGTTCGGGCCCGGCTGGGTCGGCTTTCCGCGGGAGTCCGGGCCGGGCCGGGTCGGTCCTCCGCGGGAGTTCGGGCCCGGCTGGGTCGGCTTTCCGCGGGAGTCCGGGCCGGGGCGGGTCGGTTTTCCGCGGGCGTCCGGGCCGGGCTGGGTCGGCTTTCCGCGGGAGTTCGGGCCCGGCTGGGTCGGCCTTCCGCCGGAGGTCGGGCCGGGCCGGGCCGGCCTTCAGATCTCGCGGGTCCGGCCCGGGCGGCCCGGCGCTGCGCGGCGGCGGTCATGGCCCCCCGGCCAAAGCGTTCCGGCGTCGCGGCAGGCCCGGCCCGGCCTTCCGCGGCCGCAGGCCCGGGCCGCGCCGGTCGCTATTGGCCGGCTCGGGTGCGCCAGCCCGCGCGGCGAGGTTCCGGCCGGACTCCCGGCTGACCGGGGGATCGGCATTCGGCTCGCCCAGGCGGGTGCTGACCGCCCGGCCGGTGACGCTGCGGCTGCGCGCCCCGCGGCGTCGCGACGGAGTGCTGAGCAGCGGCCTGGCTCTCGGTGCGAGGCGGCGCCGGGGCAGCTCCGCCCGCCCGGTCCGGCTGCGGCTCGGCGGCTCGCGGCGCGGTGACGGGATGGTGGCTGGCCTGGCGCCGGCCGGCCGGCGGTTCACCCAAGGGTCCCGGCGGGCCGCCCCGCGATTCCGGGCGCGTTCCGGCAGCCGCGCCGCGCTGCGCGGCAGGCGGCCCGTGCTCGGTTCCGGCAAGCAGGCCAGGTTCCGCTCGGGCAGGCGTTCGCTGCTGACCGGCTGGACGCGGCGCAGGCTCGGCACCCGCTCGGCGCTCTGGCGGGCCGGCGGCAGCCGTGCCGGGAGCCGGTCGTGATCCCCGCATCCAGGCGGCGCCTGGCGGTGCTGCACGTGCTTGTGGCCGCATTGCTGATCGGGCTCGGGGTGCGCGTCTGGAATATTCAGATCGCATCGGGTGCGTCCTACGCCAGCCAGGCCAGCCAGGACCGGCTCAGGAACGTCATCGTGCCTGCGGTGCGCGGCGAGATCGTCGACGACAGCGGCCAGCCGCTGGTGGACAACCGCTCGACGCTGGTGGTCGCGGTCAACATGTCCGAGGTGTCCAGGCAGCAGGACGGGGGAGCGGCGGAACTCAGCAGGCTGGCCCGCCTGCTCGGCATCCGTGACAAGTTGCTGACCCAGAAGGTACGGCTGTGCACGGTCGGAGTCCCGCAGCCCTGCTGGCCAGGATCGCCGTATCAGCCCATCCCGGTAGCGGAGAACGTGCCTGACCAGGTGGCCTTGCAGGTGCTCGAGAGCCAGCGGGCGTTTCCCGGTGTCACGGCCCAGCTGCAGCCGGTGGTGCACTATCCGCAGCCGTCCGGCACCGACACTGCCCAGGTCCTCGGCTACCTGCAGCCGATCACCTCGCAGGAGGTGAAGCAGTTCGGCCTGCCGGTGACCGGTTTCTCCGGGACGGACCTGGTCGGCCAGGCCGGACTCGAACAGCAGTATGACCGCCAGCTGCGGGGCACCACCGGCGACATGAAGGTCTCGGTCGACGCCGCGGGTGATGTGACCGGCACCATCAGTCAGGTCCAGCCGAAAGCCGGCGATGACCTCGTCACCAGCATTAACGCGCAGCTCCAGCAGGACACCGAGAACGCTCTCGCCGGAGCGATCCACCGGACCGAGGCGGCTGGCAATACCGGAGCGACCAGCGGGGCCGCTGTGGTGATGACCACCACGGGCCGGGTGCTCGCGATGGCCAGCTACCCGACCTACGATCCGAGCATCTGGACCGGCGGCATCTCGACCAGCGAGTTCAACGCGCTGTTCGGGACCAGGGACGCCGAGCCGATCCTGAACCGCGCGACCCAGGGCGAGTACGCACCCGGGTCGACCTGGAAGGTGACCACCGCCACTGCCGCCGTTGCCGACGGGTACAGCCTCTACGGCTCGTATGCCTGCCCTGGCTCGATGACCGTCGGCGGGCATACGTTCAATAACGACAGCGCGGCGAACTCGGGCTACATGAGCCTGCACCAGGCGCTCGTGGTCTCCTGCGACACGGTCTTCTACGGGCTTGGCTACGACATGTGGCTGACGGACGACCGGAAGGCAGACGACGTCACGAGCCCGAGGGCGCCGGTCCAGCGGATGCAGAAAATGGAGCTGGCGTGGGGCTTCGGCAAGGACACCGGCGTCGACCTGCCGGCCGAGAACCCGGGCACGGTGCCGACCAGGGAATGGCTGTACTACATGTGGAAGGACAACGCCCACAGCGGGCAGGACTGGTGCAAGTACGGCAGGGCCAATGGGACCTACATCCAGCAGATCGAGTACCAGGACTGCCAGTCAGGCAACATCTGGACGCCGGGCCAGGCCATCATCTCCGCCATCGGCCAGGGCTACGTCACCGTGACCCCGCTCCAGCTGGCCCGGGCCTACGCCGCGCTCGCCAACGGCGGCACCGTGTACAGCCCGCGGATCGGCGAGGCCCTGCTCAGCCCGGACGGCAAGACCGTGCAGAAGATCAATCCGCCGGTGGTTGGCCATCTGCCGGTCGCCAAGGGCACGCTGGCCTACATCAGGAGCGCGCTGGCCGGGGTAGTGACGTCGGGCACCGCCGCGTCCGCGTTCGGCGGGTTCCCGCTGGGCAGGGTGTGCCTGGCGGGCAAGACCGGTACCGCGCAGGTATTCGGCGGCCTGGCCACCTCGGTGTTCGCCTCGTTCGCCCCGTGCGGCGATCCCAAGTATGTCGTGATCATGATGATCCCCAAGTCCGGCTTTGGCGCCGACGTCTCCGCCCCGGCCGTCCGGCAGATCTGGGACTCCCTCTACGGCCTCGAAGGCCATAAGGCGGCCCTCCCAGGCGGCAACCTGCCGCCGCTGCCGCACATCAACGGAGCCGGGCAGGTCGTGAGCTCGGCCGCCCCCGCGGGCAAGAAGACCCGGTCCCATCCGGCCCCGGGCCGATCACCCGGGGGGCGCCCATGAGCTCGATCCGCGGGTCGTCCTGGCTGCGCAGCGCCCAGGGCCTCGGTTCCGGGCGGCGCGGAGCAGCCTACGGCAAGCTCCCGCCGGTCCGGCCGCCCGTGCAGCGCGCCACCAAGTACGGCAAGCTCGCGCCGGTCCGCCCCCCGGGGCAATCGCCCGGGGGCTCGCCGCTCGGCCAGCAGCCGCCGCGCAGGTCCCTGGCGGAGCGTGCGCTCTCCAGGCAGTCGCCGCTGCGTCACCTCGACTACGTGCTACTGGCCACGGTGCTCGCGCTCAGCCTGGTGGGGACGCTCCTCGTCTGGTCGGCCACCCAGCCTGGCTTGCGGCTAGCCGGGGCCGACCCGCGGACCTACCTGTACAAGCAGCTGCTGAATATCGGGATCGGACTGATCCTGATGGCTATCGTGAGCATGCTCGACTATCGTCAGCTGCGCCTGTACGCACCGATTTTGTACGGCCTGTCCTGCCTGGGCCTGCTCGCGGTGCTCACCCCGCTCGGAACCGCCGTCAACGGCGCCACCGCCTGGATCTCGCTCCCCGTCGGGTTCCAGATCGAGCCGTCCGAGTTCGGCAAGCTGGCCATCATCCTGATGTCGGCGGCGGTACTCAGCGAACTGCGGCAGGCTGACAGCCGGCCGCGGATGCGGGCGGTCGCGCTGGCGATCGGCATTGCGGTCGTACCGATCGGCCTGGTCGTGCTCGAGCCGGACCTGGGCGTCACGGTCCTCATGGCGGTCCTGGTCATCGGGCTCATCGCGCTGTCCGGGATCAGGCTGCGGTGGCTGGTCGGACTCGCCGTGGCCGCCACCGCCGCGGTGCTGGCGGTGCTGAACCTGCACCTGCTGCAGACCTACCAGCTGCACCGGCTGACCGCGTTCCTCAATCCGTCGGCGGACCCCAGGGGAACCGGCTACAGCGCTGCGCAGGCCAAGATCGCCATCGGCTCGGGCGGCCTGTTCGGCCAGGGCCTGTTCCATGGCCAGCTGATCGCCGGAAACTTCGTTCCCGAGCAGCACACCGACTTCATCTTCGCGGTGGCGGGGGAGGAACTCGGCTTTGCCGGAGCGGTTCTGATCATCGGGCTGCTCGCCGTGCTGCTGCTGCGGGCGCTGCGGATCGCCGCCCGGGCCGACGATCAGTTCGGCATGCTCGTCGCGGCCGGGATAGCCATCTGGCTGGCCGTGCAGGCGTTCATCAATATCGGGATGACGGTCGGGATCATGCCGGTGACGGGGCTGCCGCTGCCGTTCGTGTCGTACGGCGGCTCGGCCATGTTCGCCGACATGATCGCCGTGGGCGCGCTGAATGCCGTGCACAGGCACCGGTCCGTCTTCAGCTGACCCTGGACTGGTCCGGCCCCGAGGGGGCCCGAGGGTTACCGCAGGTTCGGCTCCCGAGGGGTATGGCAGGGATCGCTACGGCCGGCCCTGCTGGGGCTCGGCTACGGCCGGGACCGCTGCGCGGTGACCGCCCACGGCGCTTCGGGCGCTTCGTCACGCTCCTCGTCGCCCGCGCCGCTGATCGGGCTGCAGCGGAGGCGATGAGCATCGTTGTCGCTGGTCAGGCAGCGGCCCGTCGGCAGGTCGAACTGCCAGCCGTGCATGGCGCAGGTCAGCGTCGTGCCGTTGATCTCGCCGAAACGGCTGAGGTCGCCGCGCAGATGCGGACAGCGGCGCTGCATGATCCAGTCGCCCAGCTTGATGTCCTCTTCGTCGTGGCTCTGGTCGGCGTACCAGCCTTCGGCGTACATCAGCCGGTCCGGCGCCAGGCACTTGAAGAACGTGTACACGTACTCGTTGAACTGGCCGACCCTGCGGGCCCGGAACCGCATGCTCAGGAAGAGGCTATTGACCCAGTCGGTCTGGTGATCAGCGATCAGCCGCTCGACCAGCGGCCGTTCGATACTGAACTCATAACGGCACGTCTCGCCGGCGAAGGCGCGGACCTCTCCGGCCGGGAAGTCGATGACGATCGGCTGGTCGCTGCCTGGCCTGAGCAGCACCGGCCCGGCGACGCCACGCCGGATATGATCGGCTAGCTCGAGCAGCGGCTCGAACCAGGCCTTGAGCTCGGCGAGCACGTCTATCCCGGCTACCGGCCAGCTGCGCTTATCCGACGCGATCCGGTCCGCCATTCGCGCGGCATAGCCGCGGAGATAACGCTCCTTGTCGGTGAATGGCTCCAGCGCCCGCTCGGCGCCCGCGGGCCAGTGCACCTCGAAGGTGTCCTGGTCCACCTCGAGCACCGCGCCCGGGGTCATCGGCTGGCCCCCTGCGATGCCCTGCTCACGCAGGTAGTCAAGGAAAACCAGCTGGTCAGGAAAGGTATTGGCCGGGTCCCCGGTCAGGTCGTTAAAGGCGAAAAGGTCCTCATCAAGGAAGCAGGGCGGGCCGGCCGACGGCACGACGTGGCTGGCCCCGATGGCCTTGACGTAGCGGACCGCGCGGTCCAGGCCGTTAGCTCTTTTCGCCGCGCCGAACGAGCGTTTCGCCGCGTCAGGCAGCTCATAGGTCCACGGCCACCAGATGGCTCCCGAGAACTGCAGCAGGTGCACGTCGTAGCTGCCGAAGGCCCGCAGCTCATCAAGGTCGGTCGGCCTGGCGTCGTTCTGGTTGAGGATCCGGGCGGTCCCGTCATCGACGGCCAGGGCCGAGTCCCCGAGCGGCCCGTCGGTCGGGGACAGCAGCGCCTGCACCATCAGCCGCAGCCCGTCCCTTTCGACCACCTTGCCGTTCGGCATCACCATGAACCGGGTGAAGCCCAGCCGCTCCAGCTCATCCCGCAGGTCCGGCACCGGGAAGTCGGGCAGCAGCACCGTTGCGCCGCGTGACACATGCGTGCTCAGCAACTCCGGGTCAAAATGGTCTTTGTGCAGGTGGGACACATACAGGTAGTCCACCTGCCCGTAGTGGTCCCAGTCCAGGCCGCTGTTGTCAGGGAAGACGAACCATGAGTCAAAGTACGCGGGATTCTTCCACGGGTCGCACAGGATCGTTCCGTGGCGCGTCTTGATGTACATACCAGCATGGCCCAGGCATGTGATCTGCATCCCACTCCCTCAGTGATGTGCTGCAGCGTGCTTCCGCCCGGAGGGAAACCACGTGATCATCTCCGTAGATGGCTGCGTCCATCTAGCTAGGACGCAGTTCTAGCACGATTGGTTGGGCTTGCGGTGGCAGCGACACGGCCGCGATGCCCGGCGACCAACGCCTTGCCCGTTCTGTCCCGCCAATCTGCAGCGCTGCGCTGGCGTCGCCTGCCCCTCGGCTGAGCGGCCGGCTTACTCGCCCTGGCTGAGTCGATCGTCTGACAATACCGTGGCAGCCGGCCGCGCCGCGCCGGGCGGTGCCGCGGCCGTGGTGGCGGCCTGCCCGGCCGCCCGGTCCATCGCGCCCTCGAGCCGGGAGCGGACCAGCCCGACACAGCCACGGCGCTGCACCCGAACAGCAGGATCTGCGGCCGGCCTGCCGGGGTCTGCGTGACCGGCGCCGCGGCGCCGGTCACGTCATCGCGTCGGTACGCTGTAACGATGCCAGTGCAGTCGGTGTACCCGCAGCTCGAGCCGCTGCTCCCGCTGGTCCGCAAGCCGGTCCAGTACGTGGGCGGCGAGCTGAACTCGGTCATCAAGGACTGGGACGCCGCCGATGTCCGGTGGGCGCTGATGTACCCGGACGCCTACGAGGTGGGCGTGCCGAACCAGGGCATCCAGATCCTTTACGAGGTGCTCAACGGCCATGACGGCGTGCTGGCGGAGCGCACCTACAGCGTCTGGCCTGACCTGGAAGAGCTGATGCGGGCCCATCAGGTGCCGCAGTTCACCGTGGACGCGCACCGGCCGGTGCGGGCCTTTGACGTGCTCGGCGTCAGCTTTGCCACCGAGCTCGGCTACACCAACCTGCTGACCGCCCTTGATCTCGCAGGGATACCCCTGCAGGCGGAAGAAAGAGGCGATAACGACCCGCTGGTGCTGGCCGGCGGGCACGCCGCGTTCAATCCGGAGCCGATCGCGGATTTCATCGACGGCGCCGTGCTCGGCGACGGCGAGCAGGCCGTCCTGGCCATTACCGAGCTGGTCAGGGCCTGGAAGCGGGACGGGCGCCCGGGGGGCAGGGATGGCCTGCTGGCCGCTCTCGCGACCGCAGGCGGCGTTTACGTGCCGCGCTTCTACGACGTTGAGTACGCACCGGACGGCCAGATCAGCCGGGTGGCGCCGAACCGGTCAGGCATCCCGCGCACCGTAGCCAAGCACACCGTTATGGACCTGGATTCCTGGCCGTACCCGCGGAAGCCGCTGGTTCCGGTGGCCGAGTCGGTGCACGAGCGGTTCAGCGTGGAGATCTTCCGCGGCTGCACCAGGGGCTGCAGGTTCTGCCAGGCCGGGATGATCACCCGGCCGGTCCGGGAACGGTCCATCACGACGATCGGCGAGATGGTGGACACCGGGCTGGCCGCGAGCGGTTTCGCCGAGGTGGGGCTGCTCTCGCTGTCCAGCGCCGACCACAGCGAGATCAACGACATCGCGAGCGGGCTGGCAGACAGGTACGAGGGCACCAACACGGGGCTGTCGCTGCCATCCACCCGCGTCGACGCGTTCAACGTCACCCTGGCCGACGAGCTGAGCAGGAACGGGCGCAGGTCCGGCCTGACGTTCGCCCCGGAGGGCGGAACGGACCGGATCCGTAGGGTGATCAACAAGATGGTCACCGAGGACGACCTGATCCAGACCGTCAGCACCGCTTACGCCAGCGGATGGCGCCAGGTCAAGCTCTACTTCATGTGCGGGCTGCCGACCGAGACCGACGACGACGTGCTGGCGATCGCCAGGGTGGCCACCCGGGTGATCGAGGCGGGCCGGAAGGCCACCGGCAGGCGCGACATCCGCTGCACCGTGTCGATCGGGGCGTTCGTGCCCAAGCCGCACACGCCATTCCAGTGGGCGGCCCAGTGCGGCCGCGAGACCGTCGACGCCCGGCTGCGGGCGCTCGGCCGGGCGCTGCGTTCCGACCGGAACTACGGCAAGGCGATCGGCTTCAGGTACCACGACGGGGAGCCCGCCGAGATCGAGGGCCTGCTGTCCCGCGGCGACCGGCGGGTCGCGAAGGTGATCAGGTCAGCGTGGCAGGACGGCGCCAGGTTCGACGGCTGGAGCGAGCACTTCAGCTACGAGCGCTGGGCCACGTGCGCCGCCGACGCGCTGGCCGCCGACGGTATCGGCCTGGACTGGTACACGACGCGCGAGCGCGGTTACACCGAGGTGCTGCCCTGGGATCACCTGGACGCCGGGCTCGATCGCGACTGGCTGTGGCAGGATTGGCTGGCCGCCATCGACCCGGCAGGCGCGGCCGAGGTGGAGGACTGCCGCTGGACGCCGTGCTTCGAGTGCGGCGTCTGCCCGGCGATGGGGACCGAGATCCAGGCGGGCCCGACCGGAGAAAAATTGCTTCCCCTCGCCGTGGCCCCCCGGCCGGCCCCCGCGCGGGTCCCGGGAATGGACGGGACTACGCGCGGCGTTCCCGTTGTGAATGAAGCGAGAGGAAACGGGGCGTAGATGCAACGTCCCGCGCCGTCCGGGCCGCCCCCTGCGCCGGTGGCTCAGCGGCTGGTGATCCGGTACGCTAAACGCGGCAGGATGCGTTTTGCGAGCCACAGGGATATTGCGCGTGCGGTAGAGCGGGGAGTGCGGAGGGCCGGCCTGCCCGTCGCTTATTCGGCGGGTTTCTCGCCGCACCCGAAGATTTCTTATTCGGGCGGAGTGTCGACGGGCGCCGCGAGTGAGGCTGAATACCTGGAGATCTCGCTGACCGGTGCATGCGCCGCGCCCGACGTGCGCGACAGGCTGGATGCGGCCCTGCCGGACGGGATTGACGTGATCGAGGTATTCGAGCTGGCCGGCGCGACAGACGGGGTTGCGCTCGAGGCGTCGCAATGGCGGCTCGAGCTGCCGGGCATTGAGCCAGCCGAGGCGGCCCGGGCAGTGCAGGCCTTCCTCGCCGCAAGCAGCGCCCCGGTCGATCGGCTTACCAGCAAGGGAATTCGGCGGCTCGATGCCCGGGCTGCGGTGCTCACGCTGGAGCTTGACCGGCGTGCCGGTGAAGGCCGGGACGCCGGATGTGCGATACTTCGAATGGTTGTTCGGCACATGACACCTGCCGTCCGACCCGATGACATCTTGACCGCGCTCGGCCACGTGGCGGCCCTCGCGCCATCGTCACCTCCGCTGGTGACGCGGTTGGCGCAGGGGCCGATCGGCATGGCGGCCGCTGCCGCGGGGATCAGCGTGTCCGGTACGCCCGGGCCCGCCGGATCCCCAGGGCCGGCTGGGCCATCAGGGCCCACGCCGCCCGTTGCGGCGGCGCCCCGGCCGCCCGCGCAGGGCGCGGCCCAGGGACAGAAAAAGGCAACGTGCCCGGGAGCGGAGGCCGAAAGGTGAACACCGCACCAGTGAGCGCGTACGAACAGCTCCCGCGTGGCGCGGCGGGCCGGGATTCCGGTCTGCGCGCCCGGGAGCCTGACGGGAGAGATTTCCCTGATGCTCGAGAGCGAGCGACACACCACGGAATCAGAAAATGACGGATCGGCTAGTGCTAGCCGGTCCCCTGACGTAGCCGGCAGCCCGGCCGTGGCCGGGCACGGGATAGAGGTCCCGGCCGGCAGCGGCCAGGAAGGCGCGGGCCAGGAAGGCGCGGGCCAGGAAGGCCAGGAAGCCCCCGGCGCTGGCCGGAGGCTGCTCCGGCGGGCCCGCAAGGCAGTGGTCCGGCCAGCCGGACCACCAGGCGGCGATCCGGCTGACCCCGGTGCGTCCAGCGCTGGTGGCGGCCGGGCGGCGGAGCCAGCGGGCACGGCGGCAGCTGGCACGCAATCGCAGGCCTACGAGGCTACGGAGGTGCCGCCCAAGCGGCGGCGTGCGGCCAGCCGGCCAGCGGCCCAGCCTGCGGCGGACCAGCCTGGGGGAGACCGGCCCGCAGCAGCTCAGCCCGCGGGCGCGGCACCCTACGTACCGCCGACCGGGTCGGCACCCGAGTTCACCGTGTCGGCCACGACGGCCCCGGTGGCGGTCTTCCAGCCACCAGTGGTCATCTTCCAGCCGCCGGATCTCGCCTCTAGTGGTGGCGGCGGCCAGGAAGGGCAGGAGGACGCGGCTGGCGCTTCAGGAACTGCCCGACGCAGGACAAGGTCGGGACGGGGGAGGGCGGCGACCAGCGGCTCAGCCGGTGATGGCGGGCCAGCGGAAGGCACCGGAGGGCCGGCCGACAGCAGCGGCCGGGGCCGTGACGGCGCTGGCCGGGGCGGCGACGGCGCTGGCCGGGGCGGCGACGAGGGCGGCGGGGCTGGCGGGGGCGGCGAAGAGGCCGCGGCAGCTTCATCCGGGGCAGGACACGCTGGCGCCCAGGACAGCGACGGCGAGGCGACCGGGTCGGCGGGCAGGCGCAGGCGCCGTGGCGGCCGGAGTCACGCCAAGGCCCGCGGCGCCGCGGGCGAGGACGGAGCCGACGGCGGTACGGCCGCCGATGAGGACGCGGGCGGCGCCGGACAGGTGGGCTCGTCGCGCGATTCGGCTGAGGCAGACGGGCCGGCTGGCGAGAATGGCGAGGGCGGCGGGGCCGACCCGCCAGCGCGCCGGCGCCGGCGCCGGCGCCGCAGCGGGTCGGGCGGCGACACCGAACTACCCTCATCCGATGACCCGCCGAACACCGTCGTGCACGTCCGTGCGCCCCGGACCGCGGCCGAGGAAGCGGCTGGCGACGTCAGGTCGATCAAGGGTTCCACCCGGCTGGAGGCCAAGCGGCAGCGGCGGCGTGAAGGGCGTGAATCGGGCCGGCGGAGGCCGCCGATCATCACCGAATCCGAGTTCCTGGCTCGCCGTGAGGCAGTGGACCGTGTCATGGTGGTGCGACAGACCGGGGACCGGACCCAGATCGCGGTCATGGAGGATGGCATCCTCGTCGAGCATTACGTCGACAAGGCCAGCCACCAGTCCTACGTCGGCAATGTCTACCTCGGCAAGGTGCAGAACGTCCTGCCCTCGATGGAGGCGGCCTTCGCTGATATTGGAAAGGGCAGGAACGCGGTCCTGTACGCGGGCGAGGTCAATTTCGACGCCAGCGGTCTCGAGGGTGAATCCAAGCGGATCGAGTCTGCTCTCAAGTCAGGCCAGTCGATCCTCGTGCAGGCGACCAAGGACCCGATCGGCCACAAGGGTGCCCGGCTGACCAGCCAGGTGAGCCTGCCCGGCAGGTATCTCGTCTACGTGCCAGGCGCCTCGATGACCGGCATCAGCCGCAAGCTGCCCGATACCGAGCGGACCCGGCTCAAGCAGATCCTCAAGCAGGTCATGCCGGAGAACGCCGGCGTCATCGTGCGGACCGCCGCGGAGGGCGCGGCCGAGGAGGAACTCGCCAGGGACGTCAAGCGGCTGGCCGCGCAGTGGGAGGCCATCGAGCGCAAGGCCAAGTCGGCGACCGCGCCGGAGCTTCTGTACAGCGAGCCTGACCTGACAATCCGGGTAGTCAGGGACATCTTTAACGAGGACTTCACCAAGCTGGTCATCGCGAGTGACGGCGAGTGGGACATCGTGGATGAGTACGTCCGCTATGTGGCCCCGCACCTGGCGGACCGGCTGGAGCGCTGGACCGACGACCACGACGTCTTCGCCGCCTACCGCATCGACGAGCAGATCGCGAAGGCGCTCGAGCGCAAGGTGTGGCTGCCGAGCGGCGGCTCGCTGGTCATCGACACGACCGAGGCGATGACCGTCATTGACGTCAACACCGGTAAATTCACCGGCCAGGGCGGCAACCTGGAGCAGACGGTCACTCGTAACAACCTGGAGGCCGCCGAAGAGATTGTCAGGCAGCTGCGCGTCCGGGACGTCGGCGGCATCATCGTGATCGACTTCATTGACATGGTGCTGGAGAGCAACCGTGACCTCGTGCTGCGGCGGCTGCTCGAATGCCTGGCCCGCGACCGGACCAAGCATCAGGTGGCCGAGGTCACATCGCTCGGCCTGGTGCAGATGACCAGGAAACGGGTCGGGTCCGGGCTGCTTGAGGCGTTCTCGGTGCCGTGCGAGCACTGCAACGGACGGGGCGTGCTTATCTCGCTTGAGCCGGTCGATCATGCACCGCTCATTCAGCATGGCCGCTCAGGGGAGTCGGCTCAGCCGACGAAGCGGTCCAAGTCAGCATCGGGATCCGGCACGGCGAAGGCAGACCAGGCCAAGGCAGACCCGGACATGTCGACCGAGAGTGGCGGCGGGACCGGCCGCGGCGGCGGCGGGGGACAGGCGGGCAGGAGACAGGCTGGCGGGAGACGGGCGGACGACCGGCAGGCGGACGGAGATCAGGCAGGCCAGCATCCGGCGTCGGTCGGCCGCGGTCGGCGCAGGCCGGCCGCCCGGCGGGAGCAGGCCCCGCCAGCACCTGAGCACGTCGGCCGGGCTGGGAATGACGCCGCGCAGGCGGGCGCTGGGCAGGCAGAAGCCGGGCAGGCAGAAGCCGGGCAGGCAGAAGCCGGGCAGGCAGAAGCAAGCTGGGCAGGCAGACGCTGGGCAGGCAGGCGCCGGGCAGGCAGGCTCCGGCCAGGCACCGGACGCAGAAGCGGCGGCGGTGTGAGGCCCGTACGATCTGATAGTCTTTGAGCTCGGCGCATCAGGCGAGTCCGGCAGCGTACGTCGCCGGATGATCGTCCGCAACGCAGGCGAGCCCGTTCGCGCCGGTGTCGAACGACTCCGCGGATCTCGCGGCGGGCCCGCACAAGGGAGAGAGAGTACTTCGGTGTACGCGATTGTGCGCTGTGGCGGCAGGCAGGAGAAGGCATCGGTCGACGATGTCCTGACCGTGGACAAGCTCGCCGGTGATGTCGGATCCAAGGTCAAGCTGGCGGCCGTCCTCGTGGTCGACGACGATGAGGTCATCAGCGACCCCGCCGAGCTCGGCCATTACGAGATCACCGCCGAGATCCTCGGTGCTGCCAGCGGCCCCAAGATCAACATGATTCATTACAAGAACAAGACCGGCTACCGGCGCCGGATGGGTCACCGGCAGAAGTACACGCAGCTAAAGATCACCGGCATCAGCGGCGGGAAGGCCCGCGCCAGCTCAAGGAAGAAGGACTGAGATGGCACACAAGAAGGGCGCCTCGTCCAGCCGGAACGGCCGCGACTCCAATGCCCAGCGGCTGGGCGTCAAGCGCTTCGGCGGGCAGCTTGTAGGGGCCGGCGAGATCATCGTGCGCCAGCATGGCACGCACTTCCACCCGGGCCTGGGCGTCGGCCGCGGTGGAGATGACACGCTTTTCGCGCTGGTCCGCGGGAAGGTCGAGTTCGGCACCCGGCGCGGGCGCCGGGCGGTGAGCGTCATCCCGGTGTCCGCAGAAGCGGCCGCGCCGGCGAAGGCCAGCTAGACCCGCGCGGAGCGGTTAACCAGGCGTAGCGGCCAAGGGCGGACCGGCGACCGGTCCGCCCTTGGCGCGCCCGGCGGGCTTCGGATCGGTTGCAGCCGGCGGACCGGTGGCCCGGCGGGACCGGTGCCAGTCGGCAGGACAGTGGCAGTCGGCAGGACAGTGGCAGTCGGCAGGACCGGTGGCAGTCGGCAGGACCGGTGGCAGTCGGCAGGACCGGTGTCGGCGCTGGTACGCCCGGCTGTCGCGTGATCGGCGGGCATTCGCCGGGCGGCGAGCTACGAAAGGGGTATGCCTTGGCCGAGTTCGCGGACCAGGCCCAGCTGCGGGTACAGGCGGGCGACGGCGGACACGGCTGCGCGTCCATTCACCGGGAGAAGTTCAAGCCGCTCGGCGGCCCCGACGGCGGTAACGGGGGCCGAGGTGGCGATGTGATCATTCAGGTCGACCCCAGCGCTGCGACCCTGCTGGACTTCCACCGGCGGCCAGTACGCCGGGCGGGCAGCGGCAAGCCGGGGTCCGGATCCAACCGGAACGGAGCCGAGGGCGCCGACCTGGTCGTGCGGGTGCCGGACGGGACGGTGGTGAAGACCATCGATGGCACGGTTCTCGCCGACCTGATCGGCGCGGGGACGCGGTTCGTCGCGGCCAAGGGCGGCCGCGGCGGTCTCGGCAATGCTGCGCTCGCCTCGGCCAAGCGCAAGGCACCCGGGTTCGCGTTGCGCGGAGAGCCTGGTGCCGAGCTTCAGCTGATGCTCGAGCTGAAGACCGTGGCCGACGCCGGGCTGGTGGGTTTCCCTAACGCCGGGAAGTCGTCGCTCGTCTCGGCCCTGTCTGCCGCCCGGCCGAAGATCGCCGACTATCCGTTTACCACCCTGATCCCGAACCTCGGCGTGGTCGAAGCCGGCGAGGCCCAGTTCGTGGTCGCCGACGTGCCCGGCCTGATTCCAGGCGCCAGCCGCGGCAAGGGCCTCGGCCTTGACTTCCTCCGGCACGTAGAACGCTGCTCCGTGCTGGTGCACGTGCTTGACTGCGCGACCGAGGAGCCTGGCCGGGATCCGGTCAGCGACCTGGACGTCATCGAGGACGAACTGGCCGCCTACGAGGCGGCCACCGGCGCGAGCCTTCAGGACCGGCCACGGATCGTCGCGCTGAACAAGGTCGATGTGCCCGCCGCGCGCGACCTTGCCGCCATGGTGATCCCGGACCTGCAGGCGCGCGGCCTGATCGTCTGCGAGGTGTCGGCGGCTACCCGGGAAGGCCTGCGTGATCTGGCGTTCACCATGGCGGCCGTCATCACGGCCGCCCGGGCCGCCGCCCCGCCGGCCGAGCCGACGCGGCTGGTCATCCGGCCTGAGCCGGTGGCGGGCCCGGACTTCGAGGTGATCCGCACCGCCGGCAACACGTTCGTGATCCGTGGCGACAAACCGCGCCGGTGGATCCTGCAGACCGACTTCAGCAACGACGAGGCGGTCGGGTACCTGGCCGACCGGCTGGCGCGGCTCGGCATCGAGGAGGCGCTCGCCGAGGCGGGTGCGGAGCCCGGTGCGGAGGTGCTGATCGGCGAGGAGGACAACGCGGTGGTGTTCGACTGGGATCCGCAGCTGCCTACCGGGGCCGGTTTCGGCCCGCGCGGCACTGACCGCCGCCTGAGCAGGTAACCGAGTCCCGCCGGTGGCGTGCGGCGTGTCGGTCCGGGATGGCGGGGCCGCCTCGCGGCAAAATATGACGAGGCCCCTCCATGTATGAGATGGAGGGGCCTCGCCCGGCCGCACAGCGCTCTAGCGCGCCGATTCCTCGGCTGCCTCGCGCTGCGCGGGCCTGCCGCCGGTACTAGCCGCCCGCGGAACTTTCCGGTCTCCCGGCCGATCCGCGTCCCGGGGTCGCCCCCGGGCTGGTGGCCGCCTCTAGCGGTGGATGTAGTTCTACTGCGTCCCGGCCCGCGCGCACAAGGGCTTGATTACACCAAGTCCAGAATTGTTTGGCCATGCACAGGACACCAGCTTGTTATCCCCCGTTAATAATAGTTATCCACTGGCCTGTCCACAGTGCTGTGCACAGGCCAGTGGAACCGGTTATTCGTCGTCGTTCCTGTTGAACCTGCTGAACAGCCGCTCCCCGGCCCCGACCGCGGTCTCGGCCACGCCGCGCATTGCGCCGATCAGCGGATCGGAGCTGCGGTTCCAGGATTCCTGGTAGGCGCGGGCGGCGGACTTGACCTCGTCGCCGACCGAGGTCTGCGGGTCATCCTCGCGGCGCGGGTAATTGCCGGCCAGGATGTCGGCGTAGTCGCCGCTGCCTGCCCAGCGGTCCAGCTCGGCGAAGCGCACCACGGCGAACGGGTGCAGGGTCCCCTGCAGCTGGAGCAGCTTGAGCAGGCCGTCACGGACATCGGGCACCGCGTCGTACTCATGTGCCTGCTGGTGGAACTCGTCGTGGCTGAGCTCTGACATGCGGTAGCCGCCCGCCGTCTTCATCAGCGCCCGCCGCGCCGCCTCCACGTCCTGGCCGGCCAGCAGGCCAGCCCGGTCGCAGGACAGCTCGGACTTGCGGTACCACTCTTCCAGGCCCCAGATGATGCCGCGGAGTCCGAGATAGCCGATCGGCATCCAGGCCACCCGGGCGGCTAGCCTGATCAGGTGATAAAGCATGGTCCGGTAGACCGCGTGCCCGGAAAGCACGTGGCCGAGCTCATGCCCGATGGCGAAGCGCATTTCCTCGGCGTCGAAGAGGTCGACCAGGCCGGTGGTAACGACGATGAATGGTTTGTCGGAGCCGAGCGTCATCGCGTTCACCAACGGGTCCTGGGTGATGAACAGCTCGGGGATGGTCGGCAGGTCAAGGACATAGGCGCCGTCCCGCATCGCCTGGTACAGCTGCGGGAACTGGTGCTCCGACGCGCGCACCGAGCTGGCCAGGAACATCAGCCGCAGGCTCCGGTCGTTGAAGAGGCCAGCGAGGCGGCGCAGCAGCACGTCGAATCCGGTGAGCTTGCGCATCGCCACGAGGGCCGAGCGGTCGGCAGGATGCTCGTAGGCGCGGGAGCTGATGCCGGGGAGACGCACCCGGGAGCGGTCGGGCACACTTGTCATACCTGTCATAGTAGGTGCAGAGGGCGGAGGCTGAACCAATATGCTGGACGAGCAACGGCCGGGCATTTTCGAGCCGGACGCGGAAGCAATTCCGCCGGAGGCGCTGGCAGTACTGCAGCAGGACCGGCTACGGGCACTCATTGACCGGCTGATTGCGGTCGGCGGGCTGCAGGGCAGCCGGCTCAAGGAAGCAGGCGTGACCAGCGGTAACGACGTGACCCTTGATGACCTGCCACGGCTGCCGACGACTACCAAGACCGATCTCTGGGATAACTACCCGTTTGGTCTGCTGGCCGTGCCGCGCTCTGAGGTGATTACGGTTCACGGGTCGAGCGGGACCGGCGGGCGGCCGACGCTCATCGGCTACACCCGTGGTGACCTGCGGCTTTGGGCGCGGATGTGCGCGCGGAACCTGGTCGGCGCGGGCGCCACCAAAGACAGCGTGGTGCACGACGCTTTCGGCTACGGCCTGTTCACCGGCGGGATCGGCTTCCACCAGGGCGCGCAGGAGCTCGGCGCGATGGTGGTCCCGGTGTCCGGCGGGATGACGCCGCGGCAGGTTACGCTGATCCACGATTTGCAGCCGGACATCCTGTGCTGCTCGCCGTCGTACGCGATACGGCTCGGCGAGGCGCTCAATGCGGCCGGGCTCGGGCCCGGGAACGGGCTCAGCCTGAAGGCCGGCCTGTTCGGCTCGGAGCCGTGGACGCAGTCCATGCGGGTCCGCATCGAGGAGCTGCTCGGGATTCGCGCGCTGGACAGTTACGGGCTGTCCGAGGTCATCGGCCCGGGCGTCGCTGCGGAGTGCTACGTAGCCGCCGACGGGCTGCACGTCAACGAGGACCAGTTCATCGTGGAGGCGATCGATCCTGCGACCGGGGAACACGTGCCCGACGGCACGCCCGGGGAGCTGGTGTTCAGCACCGTGACTAAGGAGGGGATGCCGCTGCTGCGTTATCGCACCGGCGACATCTCGGCGCTGCGCCACGGCCCCTGCGCGTGCGGCCGCACCCTGGTCAAGATGGACAGGGTCACCGGCAGGCGTGACGACATGCTGGTGATCCGCGGGGTGAACGTCTTCCCGAGCGAGATCGAGCGGCTGCTGCTGTCCCACCCCGCGCTGGCATCTGACTATCTGGTGGTGGTCGATCAAAGGGCACCCGCGACTCGGCTGATCGCGTGCTGTGAATACAGAACGGATTTCGGTGGCGACCTCCCGGCCGCGCAGGAAATCGAATTTAAGCTGAAGAACGAGCTTGGCCTCAGTGTCCGGGTCAACGTGCTGCCGGCCGGGACGGTGCCGCGCAATGAGGTCGGCAAGGCGGTCCGGGTCACGCGGTGGGGGGATGGCGAGCCGCCGCTGCCGGGGCTGGATAATTAGCTCCGGGGCGTGACGCCGCGGCCCTGATCGGGCGCCAACGACAGGGCCGCACACGACAGGGCCGCACACGACGGGAGCGCAGATGCGGATCGGCGTGATGGGCGGCACTTTCGACCCCATTCACCACGGTCACCTGGTGGCGGCCAGCGAGGTCGGTCATTTCTTCGCGCTGGACGAAGTCATCTTCGTGCCGACCGGCCAGCCGTGGCAGAAGGAGTCGCGGGAGGTCTCCGCCCCGGAGGACCGGTATCTGATGACCGTGATCGCGACGGCGTCTAATCCGCGCTTTTCGGTTAGCCGGGCCGATATCGACCGGCCCGGTGTGACTTACACCATCGACACGCTGCGCGATTTGCGTGCCACCCGAGGGCCGGCCGAGTTCTTCTTCATCACCGGGGCCGACGCGCTGGCGCAGCTGCTGTCCTGGCAGGATGCCGACGAGCTGTTCAAGCTGGCACATTTCGTCGGCTGTACGAGGCCAGGGCACCGGCTGAGCGGGGACGGGCTGCCCGACGAACGGGTCAGCCTGATCGAGGTCCCGGCGCTCGCCATCTCCTCGACCGACTGCCGGGAGCGGGTCGGCGCAGGCGAGCCGATCTGGTACCTGGTCCCGGACGGGATCGTCCAGTACATCGCGAAGCGCAAGCTTTACCACGCGCCGGCGGGTGGAGCCGGGAAGGCTGAGCCGGTCGCGCCGCCTTGGGGCGGGGCCGCGCCGGATGGGGGCGGGGCCGCGCCGCCTCAGGGCGATTCAGCGAAACACCGGTCAGGACGCCGTATTTAGTCGGTGGGGCGGGTTACCCTGAACTGGCTTCGTCCTGCTGTTAACGGGGACGTGAGAGTGTGGAAGCTTTAGAGGCTTAGCCGAGGAGGACAAGCAGCACACGTGACAGCCACTGAGAAGGCCGTCGAGCTCGTTGAGATCGCCGCGGGGGCGGCGGCCGACAAGCTGGCCGCAGACATCATCGCATATGACGTAAGCGAGCAGCTTGTCATCACAGACGCGTTCCTGCTCTGCTCGGCATCCAACGACCGCCAGGTCAAGGCCATCGTTGACGAGATCGAGGACAAGCTACGCAAGGCCGGCGCGAGGCCGGTCCGGCGCGAGGGCGAGCGCGAGGGCCGATGGGTCCTCCTGGACTACCTCGACGTCGTCATCCACGTGCAGCATGCGGAGGAGCGGGTCTTCTATGCGCTTGAGCGGCTCTGGAAGGACTGCCCGCGGATCCCGCTTCCCGAGCCGGTCAGTGCGGGCCGGCCGGACCGCGGCGGCAATGGCGCAGACCGCCGCGAGTCCCGCTGACAATGTCGGAAGCAGAACTGGGCCCCGGGGTCGGCGCGGGCTCGGAGGCAGGGCAACCCGGAATCGGCGCGGGCCCGGACCGCGCGAGCGGGGGAGCGGTCCGGCTGGTGCTGTGGCGGCACGGCCAGACCCACTGGAATGCGGAGCGCCGGTTTCAGGGCCAGAGCGATGTCCCTCTTAACGCGCGGGGGCATCAGCAGGCGCAGCGGGCCGCCCGGTTCCTAGCAGCCCTGCGTCCGCACGCCATCTACTCTTCCGATCTGAGGCGTGCCGTCGGTACCGCCGCCCGGCTGGCGGAGCTGACCGGCGTGGCCGTGCAGCTTGATAAGGACCTCAGGGAGCGCCACGGCGGCTCATGGGAGGGCCTGACGGACACCGAGATCAGGTCCCGGTATCCAGAGGCCTACGCGGCCTGGATACCGCCCGACGGCGAGCCGGTAGCGGCGGTGGCGGAACGGGCCGCCGAGGCATTTCAGCGGGTTGCCGATACACTGGCGTCCGGTTCTGTTGCGGTCGTGGTGAGCCATGGCGCGGCGATTAGCCTGGGTATCTCCCGGTTGCTCGGGCTGCCCGAGAACGTCCGGGTGCTCGGCGGGCTGGATAATTGCGCCTGGTCTGTGCTTGGCCGCCGAACCAGGCGCTGGCGGCTCCTAGAGCACAATGTCGGAACGCTGCCCAGGCCGGTAGCTGACCGACCGCCCGGCGAGGTCGGCCGGTCAGCCGATGACGCCGAGCTGGTGGCCAACGTACCCGTGGCCGACATGCCGCCCGGCGACGGAGCCTGACCGCTTTCTTGTACACTAGCGGGGCGCCGCGGCCTGAGGCCTCGGCTCCCGAGGGGCTATAGCTCAGTTGGTAGAGCGCTTGCATGGCATGCAAGAGGTCTGGGGTTCGAATCCCCATAGCTCCACCCAGAGGTTTTCACATTTCACCAGTGTCCATGTTCACATCTGGGTCGGACATTCTTGTTTGCCGGCGTTTGAGTGATCATGGTCAGGGCTGGCGGGTCCGGGGTGTCCGTTTGTGCCGGGTTG
>JBEKIF010000014.1:0-115737 GCA_050011895.1 Streptosporangiaceae bacterium
CCGCTGGATGTTCAAATAGCGAGGGCGGTAACACAGCTCGGTGGCCCGCTCAGCGCCAGGCAAGCAAAACTGTCAGAGCCAAAGGTGAACATGGACCCTTCAGGGATGAAAACCTCGTCGAGCCGGTGAGCGGGGTCGAACCGCTGACCTGCCGTTTACAAGACGGCTGCTCTGCCAACTGAGCTACACCGGCGGGGACTCCGTGCATGGTAGCGGAGGAGAGTCCTGACGTGCGCATCTGGTCTCTGACCTGGGGCTTCGTCAGTGTGCTCTATCCGTGCTTACCGTCACCACCGACGCAACGATGTCCGAGTGGCACCGGCCATCGGCGGGCCGCAGCGGCCCGCTGTGCTGAATACGTGCTGAAGTTTCGGTGCCGCGGAGCACCCAGGATCGCGTCGGCGAGGACCACTAATAATTCCTGAGCGCCCCGTCACCTAGTGTCGTGTGAACGAAGTTCTCGAGTAGCTGGTCGGCTGTCTTTGTCCAGGCAAACGGGCGGCAGCGTTCGTTCCACCCGTCGATGAAGGTCTCGATCGCGGTGATGAGGTCCTTTACCGAGGTGAAGGTGCCGCGGCGGATGGCCTGGCGGGTGATGATCCCGAAGAAGATCTCCACCATGTTCAGCCAGGATCCGGAGGTCGGCGTGAAGTGCAGCGTGATCCGCGGGTTTTCGCCAGCCAGGCCTGCACGTCCGGGTGCTTGTGGGTGGCGTAGTTGTCGGCCACGATGTGCAGCGGCACCCGCGGGCAGGCCCGGGCGACCTTCTTCAGGAATTTCAGGAACTCCTCGTGCCGGTGCCGGGGGTGGCAGGCGTCGGTCACCTTGCCGGTGGCGATCTCCAGGGCGGCGAACAGCGTGGTGGTGCCGTGCCGGACGTAGTCATGGGTCGCTTTCTCGGGCAGGCCGGGCCGGATCGGCAGGATCGGCGCGGTCCGGTCCAGCGCCTGGATCTGGGACTTCTCGTCCACCGACAGCACCACCGCCTTGTCCGGGGGGTTCAGGTACAGCCCCACGACATCGCGGACCTTCGCCTCCAGCTGCGGGTCGGTGGAGAACTTGAACGTCTCGGCCCGCCACGGCTGCAGCCCGTACTCCCGCCACACGTCCGCGACCTTGACGTTCGACAGGCCCAGCTCGGCGGCCAGCAGCCGGCTCGACCAGTGCGTCACCCCCAGCCGCTCCGGCGGCCGCTCCAGCGTCGCCAGCACGATCGCCACATCATCGGTGGTCCGCGGCCGGCCCGGCTTGGGCCGGTCATCCAGCCCGCCCAGCCCCCCCGCGGCATACCGCTTCTTCCACGCGATCACCGTCGGCTTCGATGCCCCCGTCCGGGTCACGATCGCGCGTACATGTACAACACCGGTCGGCTGCACCAGGCATTGCCCAGCACGTCCCCGCCGACGAACGCGACGCGCACCGCACCACGGATCGCGTCGACACGCTACAGATCCGCTCGAAAACCCCTCCTGGGCAGCCTGATCGACGAATACACCTAACCCGCCTGACTCATGGAAAACCCGTAGGTTACGTACCAAATCCTATTTCATAGGACACACGATTCATGATAAGCGGACAGTGGCCAAGAATCGTTAACTTGTACTCTTGCGCCTGCTTTGTCGCTGGATAATGTTACAGACAATTTTGCGCTTGCCCTTTACCCGTGATCTATGCCGAATTGCAGGGACGTTGTCCTCTAGTGCGCAACAGCCCGCATGCACGATATTAGAGATAGGAAAACACAGCGTTTCCGCATCAATCGGTCGACTTCATCCCCACGTCGCCTGACCGGTCCGAACAGGTGCCTCTATGCGGAGCGGCAAAGGGAGGTCACGATGAGAACACTAATTGTTCTGGCGCTAGCGGGATTCGTGGCGGGCTCGATGCTCCTGCTGACAGCTTGCGGTTCGCTATCGTTTGCCAAACCGCCTGTCACAAACAGGGTGCCCGCTTCGCCGTCGCAGTCAGCAACGCAGCCGACAATGCCGTCGCAGTCGCCTACTCAGCCGCCCGCACCAGCGCCTACCCAGTCCGCACCAGTGTCGTCGTACCCTCAGGACATCACCGATGCAGGTATTGTCGCGCCTGTCAACTGGATCAACAATACCGGCCAGATACTCTGCTCGGACTGGGCCAGTGGGATGTCGTGGACGCAGACAGATAATGCTGTTCTGACGCCTGGCGGCATCTATCCGAACCATCTCGCGCTGTATGACGAGATTACCGCGCGGGATCTGTGCCCAGCATACAGCGGCGGAAGTTAATTGCCGACCTTTGATTCCTTCGGGGACCGTGAAGCACGCGAAACGGGTCGAGTCAATCAAAAAAAGGGGGGGTATCATGAGAAACAACGATAATAGGCAAGCATGGGCGCGGTGGGCTGCGACATGGGCGATCCTCGCTTTCGTAACGCACTTCGTGTTCGCGGCAGTCAATTCGACATCGAGTGCGAGCGCGGCGTCGGTTACTATCGCAGCCAACACGATCTGGATCACCGGAGTGTTCGTGGCTCTGACAGTAGTTCTGCTGGGCTGGGGCCTCATAGTCCGATACGCGCGGACACTCGGCACATCCGCAGAGAAGGACCAACGACCTTCAACCATGCCCGGCGTAGGCCCAGAGCCGCGGTCACGATGACCTCTGCCGCCAACTCGGCCTGACCAACACGAACTCGGGCGGCTAGACGCTATTCACGCCATGCACATCGGCAGTTGCATTGCTCGCGTCGACTGCATGGGGCTGCTTCAGGGAGCGGCGCGCTTCGGGTCAATCGGGCCATCGCGACCTGCCTGCCAGCATCCTGCGGGATAGCGGCCCAACTCTGGCGCGTGCCGAGTACATGCCGAACTCACCGCCCGTTCGCGCATTCGAGCAGGTCAGGGCCGGTTCCGTCTGCCGTTTGCAAGACGGCTGCTCTGCCAACTGAGCAACACCGGCGGGGACTTCGAGAATGGTAGCTGAACCCGGTCCTGACGTGCGCATCCAGCTTCTGACCTGCGGCTTCGTTTGCGCGATGGCGTATGTTCGGCGCGACCCGGCAGTAGCCTCATGTCCGACTCACGCCGGCCGCCAGTGGGTACCTGTGCCAAAGTTTGGGGTGCCAGCCCCGTGCGCTGTAAGGCAACGGCTGATTCCGGGTCAGCGGGTAGCGAGATCATGAGGCATGCCCGACTCGACGATCGGCGACGTGGCCGAGATCGAGAGCTTCCTCTCCCGGACCTGCGACGACGTGCTGAGCTGGCTTCCGGGGACCGGGTGGCAGCCGGCTTGGCAGTCGGAGGCAGCCCGCGAGCTCAGCGAAAGCGAGGCCCGCGCGGACGGAACGACGTGGAGTGACGTGCCGGTCCGGACCTCCTACGCGGCAGCTGCAATCTTCCTACTGACGGCTGCGGACTGCCTGCGCGCGATGGCGGACTCGGTCAACGTACTGACCGCGACGTACACGTGGGCGTACTGGCCCGCGCAGTGATGGAACCTTTAGTCTTGGAGCAGCCCGAGGGTATTGCCGTCGGGGTCCTTGAACCAGGCGCCCTTGCTGGTTCCCAGTACCGCGATGCCCTTCTCGTCGGTCGCGATCTGGGCCTGGTCGTAGCGCTCGAATCGGACGCCGTCCGCGGTCAGGTTATCGACGACTGCCTCGATGTCGTTTACGTACCAGCCGGCCACGGTCGCGTGCGACTTTCCCGCGTCTGGAGGGGAGGGAAAGATGTGGAGCACTGTCTGCTCGCCGCACTGATAGGTGCGCCCGCCGTCAGGGTCATCGCCTTGCGCCGTGAGGCCGAGCTTTTTCTCGTAAAAGTCCGTGGCGAGCTTCATGTCTGACACGGCGACGACCGCGCCGACCCTGTAGTTGCTCAATGCCATCGCGGAATTCTCCTCTGCGAGCCGCGTCCTGGGCAGGGACTTGGTCCGAGCCGCTTCATCGACCCCAGGTCGCCTCGGTGCCCGGACGGCCCGGTTTACTTGAATCGCGGTCCTGCGAGGCCTCTGGCCGAACCTGGCCCGAGGCCTCGCAGCAGGACCTACCCCTCGGTCAGAATCAGAAGCGTATCGGGATGTAGGGCATCGTGCTTCAGCGCTTCCGCGGCGCCCTCGGTCTGCATGAGCCGCTCGAAGGCGGCGAAGTCGGGTATCTCGACGATCAGCCCGACCCGGTTGGATCTGTTCGGGTCCCGGAAGGTGCGCGCGGTAATGCCATGCGGTCCGCCGCGTCCCGATAGCTCATAATGCTATAAATGCGGCACCGTCAGCCGTCGCAGAACCGGGGGAGCGATGTGAGCGCAGACGCCGAGCCCAGTGTTTACGCTCTGCTGAACGACGGCACCACGATCGAGATCCGGCCCGCGCGGCCTGACGACTACGACGCGGTGCGGGAGATGCACGAGAAGCTGACCCCGGACAGTCTCTACCTGCGCTTCTTCAGCATGAGCCCGATCGCAGCCGAACGGGAGGCACGCCGGCTCTGCCGTGCGCCCGCGCCGGACCACGCCGCGCTGCTCGCCCTGATGGACGGCGAGCTGATCGGCTGCGGCAGTTACGAGTGCGGCGATCCCCCGTCCCGGTCGGCCGAGGTCGCCTTTACGGTTGCCGATGACATGCACAACCGCGGCGTCGGCATGCTGCTGCTGGAGCACCTGATCTCGCTGGCCCGCAACCGCGGCCTGCAAGCCTTCACCGCAGAGACGCAATGCGAGAACGCGCTCATGCTCAGAGTGTTCGCCGACGCCGGGCTGCAGGCGTACCGCACCCTGGCCGACGGTGTGTACGACCTCACGTTCCCGCTGCCCACCGGCGAGGCCGACGTCGCCCTCAGCACCTACCGTGACGCGGTGGCCGAGCGGGAGCGGTCGGCCAACGTGGCCAGCCTGCAGCACCTGCTGGCCCCGGCCTCGGTCGCGGTCATCGGCGCAAGCCGGCGGCCGGGCTCGGTCGGGCGGGCCATCCTGCACAACATAATGACCGGCGGCTTCCCCGGCCCGGTTTACGCGGTCAACCCGGCCGTAGCCGAACTGGACGGCGTGCCCTGCGTCCCGTCGGCGGCGGCGCTGCCCGAACACGTCGACCTGGCGGTCATCGCCACGCCGGCGGCTGCCGTGCCCGGCATCGCCGAAGAATGCGGGCGGCGGGGGGTCAAGGCGCTGGTAGTGCTCGCGGCGGGACTCGACGGCGCCGGCCGCACGGAATTGCTGGACATCTGCCGCCGCCACGGCATGCGCATGGTGGGGCCGGCCAGCTTCGGGGTGGCCGACACCAGTGCCGGCCTCGACGCCACGTTCGCGGCCCGCCATCCCGAGCCGGGAAGCGCTGGCCTCGCCCTGCAGTCGACCGGCGGCACCGGCTTCGTCCTGGTTGAGCACCTGTCGCGGATCGGCATCGGGATCTCCTCCCTCGTCTCGCTGGGCGACAAAGACGACGTGTCCGGCGAAGACATGCTGCTGTGGTGGGAGTCCGACCAGGCGACAAAGCTGGCCCTGCTGTATCTGGAGTCGATCGTGAACCCGCCCAAGTTCGCCCGCACGGCCCGCCGCGTCGGCCGCAGCGTGCCGGTCCTGACCGTGATTGTGGGCCGGTCCATGACCGGCCGGCGCCTGGCCGGGGCTCGCGCCACGGCGGCTACCCCCCTGCTCACCAGGCAGGCCCTGTTCGAGCAGGCCGGGGTGATCGCCACCGCGAACCTCGGCGAGCTGCTCGACACCGCGGTCCTGCTGGCCACGCAGCCGGCCCCCGCCGGGCCCAGGGTCGCCGTGGTGTCCAACACCCGCGGCGCCGTGGTGCTCGCCGCCGACGCGTGCGACGACGCGGGCCTGCAGCTCGCCGACCTGGCCGAGGACACCCAGCGGGCGCTCCGGGACCTGCTTCCCCGGGACGCCACGGTGACCGGGCCGGTCGATACCACCCTGCTGATCGGCCCCGGCGCCTTCCGTCAATGCCTGGAGCTGGTCGGGGCCGATCCGGGCGTCGACGCGGTGCTGGCGCTGACGGTCACGAGCGCACGCGGTGACCTGGTTCCCGAGGTGCCCGCCGCACGGCTGCCGGTGCCGATCGCCGCCGCAGTGCTGGACCAGGTGGAAGTTGTCCGGCTGCTCCGGGCCCCGGACGAAGACTCCCCCGCCGTGCCGGCCTATGCCTACTCTGAGTCCGCCGCCCACGCCCTCGGCCACGCCGCGCGCTACGGCATGTGGCGGGCGATCCCGCCGGGACACGTACCCGACCTCGACGGCCTGCGCCGGGACCGGGCGAGGGAACTGGTCGCCGGGTTTCTCGCCGGCACCCGGGGCGGCTGGCTGCCGCTGGACCCGACCGTGGAACTCCTGGGCTGCTACGGCGTGCCGCTGGCCGACAGCATCGGGGTCGTAACGGAGGACGCCGCCATCGCGGCGGCAGCACGGTTCGAGGGCCCCGTCGCGCTCAGAGCGGACGTGCCCGGCCTGATGCGCGCGCGTGGCGCCGGCGCCCTGCTGATCGATCTGCACGGCGCGGACGAAGTGCGGCGCGGGTTCCGCTCGCTAAGGGAGGCTTTCGGCCACCGGCTGACCGGTGTCATCGTCAAGCCGATGGTCACGGGCGGCGTCGAGGTGACGATCAGCGTGCTGCAGGAAGTGGTCGTCGGCCCGCTGGTGCTGTTCGGGGTCGGCGGTGCGGCCGCCGATATGCTGGCTGATCGCGCGGCGCGGCTGGCTCCGCTCACCGACACCGATGCCGACGAGCTGATCCGCTCCATACGAGCCGCCCCGCTCCTGCTCGGGCGCCCCGACGCCCCCGGCGCTGATCTCGCCGCGCTGCGGGACCTGCTGCTGCGCGTCTCCCAGATGGCCGACGACCTGCCGCAGATCGCCGAGCTCGAGCTGAGCCCGGTCTTCGCCCGCCCCGACGGCGTGCAGGCCGTCGATGCCCGGATCCGCCTGCAGGCCGCTGACCCCGCGGACGCCCACCTCCGTCGGCTGCGCTGACCGCCTGTCGCCGCACCATAACCGTCGAGTCGGCGGTTTCCGGCTTGCTGCTCGCGGTTCTTACAGCCGTTATAGCCGTGTCAGCGGCCAGCGTCAGCCTGCTTCGGTCAGGCGATCGAACCCGGCGTAGTTCTGGCCGGTAATGCGCCGGGACCGCCTGAACGCTCACGGATCACCCGCTCGACGGCGGCTGGGTTGCCAGGGTCATGAATGAGCGGGCAAACCAGCTGGGGCCGGGAACCGCGACATCCGTCAGTTTTCAGAGTCCCGTAGTTTTCGGTACGCCACATGCCTGCGTAGCGGGCCCTCGCCGACATCCGGGCCGTCGAAGTCCTCGGTTGATCAGAAGGAGAACTGTCAGTGCCGCGGGAGGGAGTAGAACGCGACGCTGCCTGGCCGCAGGCCCTGCGACTCCTGCAGGCGTCAGCTGCCAGGCTGGCTGTCGCTCTGATCCCGGGCTGGCAGCGCGGGCTCGAAGGCCAGCGCGCACGAATTGATGCAATAGCGCTTGCCTGTGGGAGCCGGCCCGTCGCGGAAAACATGGCCCAGATGGCCGCCGCAGCGGCGACAGACCACCTCCGTACGGCGCAGGAATAGCCTGTTGTCCGGCCGCAGCTCAACAGCCAGTGCGACAGCCGGCTCGTAGAAGCTCGGCCAGCCCGTACCGGATGCGAACTTGGCGTCCGAGCGGAACAACTCGTTCCCGCAGCCGGCGCAGCAGTAGGAGCCGTTCTCCTTGGCGTGAACGTATCTGCCGGTGAATGCTGGCTCAGTGTGGCTACGGCGCAGCACGTCGTACTGCTGGCGAGTCAGTTCCTGCCGCCACTGCTCGTCCGGCTTGTGGATCTCGGTCGCTGCGGTGGCCTGCGTGGCCTTAGTGCGGCGCATCGGTGCTCTCTCCTGGAGTGTGGCTTTCTCAGAGCTGGACCCGTCACCGGCCAGAATCGGCTGTCGCCTCGCCCCGGCCCGTCACGCCAGGCCGGGGCGGCTCAGGAAGCACCTGGCGTGGCAACAATCCCGGCCGACCATGGGGGTGCCGGTCTCAGCAAGCGAATCGCAATCCACCCAGTGCAACAAGCTGACTGGACCTCGCCATTCCAGCGGACGGTGGTCGGGCCAGGTCTCGCCAGGACTTCAGCGAGACGGCCAGGGTGACCGGCCCTTCCTGACTGACCCAGGCCAGCGGCTAGGAGCGCGCTGCCGGGGCCCGGCGCGGCCTGGTTACCTTCCGGATAGCCGGCAGGAGGCTCATCACGGCTTCGGCGTGGGAAGCGTGCCCGTAGTGTGAGCTGCGTGACCGAAATCTGGCAAGTTGAACCCTCTGGCCCTCTACGCGGTGATATCCGCGTGCGCGGATCGAAGAACGCGGTGTCCAAGCACATGGTCGCTGCGATGCTCAGCGATGAGCCGAGCACGATCGGCAACGTTCCGGAGATCGGCGAGGTAGACATAACCGCTGCGATGCTGGAATCCATCGGGTATCACGTCGGCCGATCCGATGACGAGATCACGATCGTGGCGGGCAACGCGGTGGAGCCACGCGTGCCCGAGGCGTTCACCGGGCTGAACCGGATTCCCATCCTGATGCTGGGGCCGCTGCTGCACAAGGCCGGCGAGGCCTTCGTGCCGCTGGTGGGAGGCGATCCGATCGGACGGCGGCCCGTCGACTTTCACGTGGCGGCGCTGCGGGCGCTCGGCGCCGAGGTGGAGGTCGGCCCGGACGGGATTATGGCGCGCGCCGCCAAGCTGCATGGCGCCCGCATCGACCTGCCGTACCCGAGCGTGGGCGCGACGGAGACCGCGCTGCTATCCGCCGTGCTTGCCGAGGGAAAGACCGTGGTGCGCGGTGCCGCCACCGAACCTGAGGTGGTAGAACTCGCGCTCTTCCTGCAGCGGATGGGCGCCCAGATTGAGCTAAGCCCCGACCGGCGGATCATAATCGAGGGAGTGCAGCGGCTGCGCGGCGCCTCGGCGCGGCTGGTCGGCGACCGGCTCGAGGCGTTCTCCTATCTGGTGGCCGGGCTGATCACCGGAGGCGAGGTCCGCGTGCACGGCTGCCCGCAGGACCGGCTGGTCACCGCGATCACGACGCTGGCCCGGATGGGTGCCCGATTCGACATCACCGACGACTGGATCACGGCGTCGGCGCCGGGCGGCTTGCGGCCGGCCGCGGTGCACACCGACACCCACCCTGGGTTCATGACCGACTGGCAGCAACCGCTGATGGTGCTGTTCACCCAGGCCGACGGAATGTCAGTGCTGCACGAGACCGTATTTGAAAACCGGCTCGTGTACGTCCCGGCACTGCAGAAGATGGGCTGCGAGATAGAGGTGTTCGCGGCGTGCCTGGGCGGCCCCGCGTGCCGCTTCCACGACACCAACGCCGTTCATTCCGCGGTGATCAGGGGCGGCTCTAAACTGCGCGGCGCCGATGTCACGCTGCCCGACGTGCGGGCCGGCTTCTCCGCCGTGCTGGCCGCCGCCGTCGCCGATCAGCCCTCCTCGCTGCGCGGCATCCACCACATCGAACGCGGCTACCACCGGCCATTCGAGCAGTTCACTTCCCTCGGCCTCGCCCTCCGCCGGGCATGACCGCGGCGGCCCATTCCGGACGGTTCTTGAGGCGTCGTCGTACCACGGGACGTGACCAGGGCTTTGCGGCCCTCAGCTTGCGGCTAGCCGGCTCTGGGCGCGTCTCTGGGCGCAAGCGCGTTACGATGCGGCAGACCGGGGTCAGGAGCGGGTCGGGCGGGCGCCATCGGGCGCGGCGATTCAGCGCCCGGTGCGTAGAGCCGCTCGGCGGCCGACGGTAGGGTCAGTGCTGTGCTGCGGCTAGCGGGCTGGCAGCGGCCGACATTGACCGGCGGGGGCTGGCAGCGTGTCACCAATTGACGAGATCCGTGCCCAGGCGCTAGAGGTGGCGGCTGGCTGGTCACCTCCGGATGCGCCGGACTCTTGGCGGCTCACGGCCGCCTTGTTCCAGGCGATCGCAGCACACGAAGGACTGCTCGGCCGGCTGGCGGCGCTGCCCGCAGATCGGCTGCCCGCTCTGCTGGCAAGCGCGGCTGTATCGTTCCTGGTGCGCCGCGATAGGCCGGTACCGCTGGCTGCCTATTTCCCGGAGCCGGGAGCGCCGCAGCCCCGTTTCGATGCCGGCTTCTACCCGGCGGCCACGGCTTTCTTCGCGTCCCGCCTGGACGATATTGCGGCCGTGTGCCAGGGACACCGCTACCAGATGAATGAGGTGGCCCGGTGTACGCAGATCGCACTGGGCATCGCCGCGACGGCAGTCTCCCGCGCGGATCCGATCGGGCTGGCCGACCTGGGCACCGGCGCTGGGCTGGGGCTGCAGCTCGACCGGTATCGCTACCTGCTGGGCGGGCGGGCATCCGGGCCTCAGGCTGCCGCGCTGAGCCTCAGTTGCGAAGTGCGCGGCACCCGCGAGCCCCCGCATGCCAGCCTTCCGCCCATCGCTGAGCGTGCCGGAATCGATATCCACCCCATCGACGTGCAGGACCCGGCCGCACGGTCATGGCTGCAAGCGTGCACGCCGCCGGAGGCATCCGCGCTGGCCCGGCTCACTGCAGCCATCGAGGTGACCCGGCAGCACCCGGTGAAGCTCGTCGCCGGCAACGTAGTAGAGGCGCTGCCCGGCGTGCTGGACAGCTTCGCGCCAGGGCGCAGCGTCACCGTGGTCGACGCCTACCTGGCCGTGTTCCTGCCGCCCGGGCAGCGCGCGCAGCTGGCGGACATCATGGCCACAGCCGGCCGCACCCGCGCGGTGACATGGCTGTCGCTAGATCCCCTCGTCCCGCTCGGACCCACCGGACACGACAGCGTGCAAGGCCTTCCGCTGCCCGCGTCGCTGGTCCGCGACTACCAGCGGCACGGGGTCTTCGCCGTGCTCAGTGCGCGAACCTTCCACGGCAGCACTGATCGCGGGCGCCTGCTAGCGCGTGCTCACCCGTCCGGCCAGTGGGTCGAATGGCTCGATCCTGAGCCCTGCTGAACCGCGGCCTAACGACGGGAGCACTGTTAGGTGCCAGTGCATCGGCTCGCGCGCAGTCGGCGGCATTTGCACACCTGGCGACTGTTCGGCGTCGCCGGCGGCGCTGCGACCGCATCAGCCGGCACGGATACGACCGATCCGATCTGGCGCATGGCCCACCGGATACTGATTTTCCCGGGAAAAGCGGGTCCTGCTGACGGCCGCCCGGCTTAGCGTGGTGGCATCATTTTATACGCAGCAGCTCGAACCATCCAACGACAGAGCCCGGCCCGGGAATCCCAGGTCGCACTGGACCAATGTCGCACTGGACCAAATTCCCGCAGATGATCATGCGCGTCGGGTACTGCAAACTCGCCGCCGCACAAACACCGAGGCTAGACAACGACAGCCTATGGGAGGACTTGCGGACGTAACCGTGACATGCCATTGCATAGTGCCGGTTGCAGTCTGGTGCCCGCGTTCGGGAAATGCTGTTGAGGTATTGGCTGGTCAGAGCCCAATTTCCGGGTTTCCCCGCGCCTGCCGCCCCGCGTCCAGTAGGGTCCCCCGGACAGGCGTTCCCCGCGCCACCTGACGTCCCCGGCGTCAGCTCGCCGGGTGAACGCGGAGCCCCGCGGAACGGAGCGTGATGCCCGAAGCATCCCGTCATGCCAAGCTCAAAACCCCCGCCACTAGGCTCAGGGCACTAGTAGTGGCCGCAGCAACGCTCGCAGGCGTGGCTGCGGCTTTCGTGTTCCTGGAAGGCGGATCTGCGGCACCCAGGCCCTCTCGTGACGCGATTCCGGTGACTAAACCCTCTGGTGCCGCGATTCCGGTGGCTAGCGCCGGACCAAGCTTGACCGACTACCAGATGACTGCCGCCGTGCACCGTTATGCCGCAGTCCTGGAGGCCCGCGCGGCCCGGCGGACTGCGCGGCACCTCGCCGCGCTCGCCGCCGCACGGCTCGCTCAGCAGAAGGCAGCTCAGCAGCAGGCTGAGCAGCAACAGGCTCAGCAGCAGGCAGCTCAGCAGCAGGCTCAGCAGCAGGCGGCTCAGCCACCGCCCCCCAGCCCGAGCCCCAGCCCGAGCCCGACACCAACGCCATCCAGCGGCGGCGGGGACGCAGCCAGCTCATCGCTCGGGATCTGCATCCGCAACGCCGAAGAGGGCGGCAGCTACGCCTGGGGTCCAGGTAACGGTGGCGGCGCATACCAGTTCCAGCTGGGCACCTGGGAAAACTATGGCGGCGCGGCCAGCGAGTTCGGCGTCGCCGGCCCCGCTTACCAGGATCAGATATTCGACAATGCCATCGCCGCAGGTGGCGCGTCGAACTGGACGGATTACGACGGCTGCTGACGGCGCGCCGCCTTCACGCAGCGCCTACGAGCCACTGAGATGCGGCTGCCCGCAGCCGCATCTCAGTGGCGCCGTCCCGCGCTTCGATGCCGTGCAGGCGGAGCAGGTCATGAAGGCGCTTGATCTCGTCAGTCGGCGATGGCAAGTCCTGGTGCGCGGTCGCCCGCATCCGCAACGGTGGCGGTGACCAGCCAGGCGGCGGCGCGCACCCACACTCCGTCGGGGCGCTGGCGGGCAGCGTACTGTTCGGCGATGGTGGCCAGCACTCGCTCGGTCACCGCCTCGTTCCCTAGGTCGGCTGCGAGGCTGCGGATCATGGGCATACCGCGGACGTAGCTCATCACGTCGCGGACGTCGGATCCCATCCAGGCCGGCTCGCTGACCCCCTCGATATGAATATCCTCCCAGCCCGCGCCGGACAGCAGCCTCGTGACCCGCCGCTGGTCGGCGAAGAGGTCACCGCCGGCCGGGTCTGGCAGCCGCGTGACGGCGCCGAAGGCGCGCAGCGGGATAGCGAACAGCTCGTTGAGCATGTCGTCTTGCCAGCACAAGAAGGCCAGCCGCCCGCGGCGGCGCAGCGCGCCGGCGATGTTCGCGAACGCCGCAGCCGGATCCTCGAAGAACATGACGCCAAAGCTGCTGATGATCACGTCGCAGGACGCCGCGCGCAGCGGGCAGGCCTGGGCGTCGCCCTGCACGAATCCGGCGTTCGCCGCACCAGCGTCGGCGGCGAGCTGCCGGGCGACCTCCAGCATCGGGCCGGATAGATCCAGGCCGACGGCGCTGCCGCCCGCACCCGGCTCGCCCCGTCCCGGCAGCCGGCCTTCCGGCCCGGGCGCGGCCGCGCCACCGGCCGCCCGCGCCGCCACGATCGTCGTCGCGCCGCACCCGCAGCCAACATCCAGCACGCGCTCTCCCGGCGAGATGGCCGCGGCGCCGAATAAGTGCGGGATGAGGTGCTGGTGTCCTGCCAGGTGCCGCTTCCGGTGGGCGATCCAGTAACGGCCGCCCTCGCCGTTCCACCGCTGGACTTGCGCCGCGTTAGCTGGCGGGCCCACCTCCGTCACCGCCCTCCCCAAGCTCCGCTCGAAGTGCTGCCGCCACGGCGGGCGCCCGGCTCGGCGGCCGCAGCACAGCGCCGGAACCGGCGCTGCCGCACCAGATGTCCATCCCTGCAAGATGAAGCCGGGCCGGCGCAATGTCAACAGGTGGTCCCGCGCTGCCGGTCGACTGTCTCAGCGGGCCGATGAGACCTCCGACCGGCAGGCTTCCGACGGACTACCGGTGCATGCCCTGCAAGAGCACGAATGCTCCTGCGCCGACCGTCACCACTACCGCGATCGCGATGATCGCGAGCAGTACGCGGAGTACTACGCGCCAGAAGACCACGATGCCCACCGCGATGAGCGCGAGGGCGACTCTGGCATTCTCTACCTCCTGGGCTGTTCCTTGGGTGGCGAACATGTCCCCTCCTGACTGGCTGTCGCCATCCAGGTGGGTCAGTCTGAGAAAGGTCACCGGGCCGATTCGCAACTGTTGCATTCCGTCACGAGGTCGGTAACATGATCCTCAGCGCTGACCCTCCTACTAGAGCTGGGCTTCGGCGTGACTGGCACGGTCGATGCTGCGAACATCGACCGTGCTTTGTGTTGCAGCTTCCTTGGCCGCGCCACGGAGGCCCGGCCTGCGCGTGCTGCGGCATGGCGTCGCTGCGTGCTCGTGGATGGGCTCCTGGATTGGCTCGCTGCGAGCTTCCGGCGGCCCGATGGGCTATAGGCGCCTCCTCTCCGCCGCCAGGCGAGCCTGCCTGGCGACGACTTATCCAGTGGCCGTGTGCCACCTGCTGACCGCTGTCCGAGCGGGACTTGAGGACGCTGCCTAGTTCTGCTTCAATGGTGACTTTGGCAAACGCCATTGGCAAGTGCCATTTCTGACCTCCGGGCTGCAGTCTTTGTCGGCCCGTTTCCGGGGGGTGTTGCACCGGACGCCCATAGAAAGGGGCGTGACTGGAGTGCCCGCCACAGGCAGCCCGATAGTCCGCCGCCGCGAGCTCGGAGCGTTGCTCAGGGCGCTCAGGACCGAGAAGGGCTGGACAGCAGAACAAGTCGCCGACCGGCTCCTGGTCAGCGCCTCAAAGGTGAGCCGCCTTGAAACGGGCCAGCGCGGCGCCAGGGCGCGGGACATCCGCGATCTGTGCGACCTGTATGAGGTCGACAGCGACCAGCGACAGCACCTCATGGAACTCGCCAGCGAGGGAAAGCAGCGAGCCTGGTGGCGCCCCCTTGGCCTGCCGTATTCGACGTATGTCGGGCTGGAGGCGGAGGCGGCATCCATCAGCGACTACGGCCTTGGCATCATGCCGGGCCTGCTCCAGACCCCCGACTACGCGCGCGCAGTGGTCCGCGCAGCGGTGCCGAGGTGGGTGCCGGAGGTCGTCGAACAGCGCGTCGAGGGGCGGCTGGCCAGGCAGCAGCTCCTCTTCGCCACTCCTGCGCCGCATTTCGAGGCGGTGGTGGACGAGTCGGTGCTCCACCGGGTCGTCGGCAGCCCGGCCATCATGCAAGCTCAGCTGGAACGGCTGCTACAGCTGTCCGGCCTGCCAGGCGTCACTCTCCGGGTGATTCCCTACGACGCAGGCGCCCTGCCCGCGGGGAACAACAAGTTCATCATCCTCAGGTTCGCCCTGCCCAACGTCGCCGACGTGGTCTTCATCGAGGGCCTCACCGGGGATCTGTATCTCGAGGATCCGGGCGACGTCGAGGTGTACAACACGACATTCAGGACATTGGTCGAACTGGCTGCGAGCCCCGATACGACACGTGAAATCATTGCGGCGATGATCGTCAGCTACGGCGCTCAGCCTGGCTAACCTGCTGACCGGTAACTTCCTTGCCCAGCTACCTCAAGAAAGTAGTGGCCATATGCCAGCATCTGGAGCCAGGCAGACAGAGCAGCCTGCGTGGCGCAAGGCGAGCTTCTGCGCATCCGGGGAATGCGTCGAGGTCGCCCAGCAGAACGGCATGATCGTTCTTCGGGATTCTAAGGAACCTCGCGGCGGCACGCTCCGCTACACCGCCGACGAATGGCAGTCGTTCGTTCGTGGCATCAAGGCCGGCGAATTCGACCACTTCGGTTAAGGCGTACGCGCCCGCGTTCAGAACCGCCCCGAGCCGCCTCGAAGGCTTGCGGAGTTCGGCGCGACTCAGCGGACAGGCCTCTGGCTAGCTCCCTGGTCCAAGTGAGTGGCCCCGTTGCGGCCCCCCGCGGGGTGGCGCCGGCAGCGGGATGGCCACCGCGGATGATCGCGAGTACGGGTCTCGGGCGGATGCCCTGCCTCAGGCAGTCTTCGTTGCCGCGGATAGTTCCGGCGTGCGGTGGTATTTGCGCCGTTCTGCGCCCCCGGGAGGCCTTGTGTATAATCGGGGCGATTCCCGTTTGTCGACGTTCCGTTATGGCGGACATGGCCGTGACGGGCTCGTTGGTGGTGCACGGCCGCTCGAGATCCTGGCGCGGTGGCGCGGTAGCTTGTGTCCTTTCCCGCGGGCGGTGGCGGCCCTTGGTGATGCCATGACAGGTCGGCCAGGGCCGCTCAGTCGGGTCGGCTTGGGTGGACGCGGGCCGGCGGTGCAGGAGGCGGGCGATGCGGGATTCCGACCGGTGGGTGGTGGTCGGCCTCGACAACGGCGGCACGACGAATAACGCCACGGTGCTCGACTCCGCGGGCCGGTTCCTGGTTAATCAGCTGGCTGAATGCCCTAGTTGCGTCAAGGACGGCCCGGACAAGGCCATCGAAGCGCTGGCCCGGTCGCTGGAACAGGTCCTGGAGCTCACCGGAGTCCCTCGTGCGGCGGTGCGTGCCGTGGGGCTCGACACGCCGGGACCTGTCAGCGCGGATGGCGTCATCTCGTCCAGGGGGGCCACCAACTTCTCGGACCCCAAATGGTGCAATTTCGATGTCCGAGGGGCGCTGGAGATCCGTATCGGGCTCCCCGTTGTGTATAACAACGACGCGAATGCGGCGGCGCTGTACGCTCATTACGAGCATTTCGGTCCAGAAACGGCGATGCGCCGGTCCTCGGTCTCCGTGATCGTGGGTACTGGCCTGGGCGGCGGGGTAATCGAGGCCGGGAGGGTGGTACGCGGAGCCGCCGGGATGGCCGGGGAGCTCGGGCATATCTGGGTCCCGATGGACGGGCTGCTCGCTCCGGGCCAGCCGGTACCGACCTGCAACTGTGGCTTGTCCGGCGACGCCGAGAGCGTCGCCTCGCTGACGGCGATCGAGAAGAACCTGCTGCCCTACTGGCTCGGCCGTTTCCCTGGCCACGAGCTGGACACCGTCAGGCCGGCCAGCACGGCCGCGAAGCTTGTCCGCGGCTACGGGGAGGCCGGCGATCCGCTGGCGCTCAAGATCTTCGAGCAGCAGGCGATGGCCGTCGGCAGGCTGCTCACGGTAGCCGCGAACTTTACCGACCCGGACCTCTACTTTCTCGGCGGCGGCGTCGTCGAGGCGGAGCCGCATTTCCGCGACTGGGTTCTCGGGCGCGTTCGCGAGCACACGGTCCTGCGCGACGAGCAGGCACGCGCGGCGTCCATTGCGCTGGTTCCCCACCGGGACATGGCTGGCGCGCGCGGCTCGGCGATCGCGGCACGCGCGGCAGTGCTGTGAGGCAGCCACGCGCGTCAGGCGCCCGGGTACCGGTCCTGTCGTATTCATGTGACGTGTTTCGCGAATCAGAGACGGGCAGTCTGCGTTAACTGTCAACATGAAGCCGACATGGCGCACGACGGTTTGAGCAGCGTGGCCACGGCCCAGCCGGACGGTAAGCGGCTGCATGGGAAGCCGCGGGACGGCACGCGCCAAGCCCTGGACTGCTGCGTCGATCTGTAACCGGCGGGCGGCCGGCCTCAGCGGTATACCCGGGTGGCCGCGACCGGCCGGGGCAGTGGCCTTACCGGCCGGGGTCAGGCGGCGGTGGCTGACTGGATTGCGGGTCCGCTGCCGTTTGACAGCGCCGGAGCGGGCCGGGACGGCGGCGCGTGCGTATCCCGCGTCCCGCCAGCTGGCGGCCGGGCCTGGATAGGGCCGGGGGCTGCGCGGTCGAAGAAGCGCAGTACCTCCACCGGGACGGGCACCACAATAGTCTTGTTCTTCTCGGCCGCGACCTCGACGAATGTCTGCAGCAGCCGGAGCTGCAACGCAGCCGGGTCGGCCGCCATGATCGCGCCGGCCTGGGCGAGCTTCTTGGCGGCCTGGTATTCGCCGTCGGCGGCAATGATCCGGGCGCGGCGCTCGCGTTCGGCTTCCGCCTGCCGGGACATCGAGCGCTTCATCGCCTCGGGCAGCGAGACGTCCTTCACCTCGACCCGCTCCACGCGGACCCCCCAGGGCAGCTCGGTGGGGGCGTCGATCACGTCTCTGAGCTCGGCGTTGATCTTGTCGCGATCGGACAGGAGCTGGTCCATGTTGCTCCGTCCGGTCACCGCGCGTAGTGAGGTCTGGGCGACCTGGCCGACGGCGTACTGGTAGTTCTGCACGTTGACGATGGCCTTGAGCGGGTCGACGACCCGGTAGTAGACGACGGCGTCGACCCGCATCGTGACGTTGTCGCGGGTAATGGTCTCCTGAGCGGGCACCGGCGCGACGGCGATCTGCATGTTTACCTTGCGCAGCCGGTCAGTGACCGGGTTGACCCAGGTCAGTCCCGCCTTGCGGGTGCCGGGCAGCGCGCGCCCCCAGCGGAAGACGATGCCCTGCTCGTACTGCCTAATGATCTTAAAGCCGAACATGTCGGCCGTCCCATCCCCGGCGGACGGTGCGCCAGGTTAACCGGAACCGCGGACGGCACGGCGTGAGCGCCGGCGCTCGAGACACCCTCGGCTTACTTGAACACTACACCAGCCAAGCTTCGGGAAGCCGAGCGCTGAATCGCAGGTACTGTAGCGCAACGTTGCGGCAGGCGGTGCGGCAGTCTCCTAGAGCGCCTGCCGCTGGCGGCGGCCGGGATCTGGTTAGGTAGGTACCGAGGGGCGGCTCGGGAGCGCGGGAGGCTCTTTATGGACGGGAATCCGCTTATGGACGGGAATCCGCGGCCTTGATCAGCGTCGAGACGCACGGGCGGGTGGCCGTCGCCCAGATGGCGCACGGCAAGGCGAACGCCCTCGACACAGCCTTGTGCCACGATCTCGTCGTCCAGCTCGGCGAACTTGAGCGCGACGGTCACCATGCGGTCGTCCTGACCGGGCACGGGTCCATCTTCTCGGCGGGTGTCGACTTGCTGCGGCTGCTCGACGGCGGCCCTGGCTACCTCGAGGAGTTCCTGCCCGCCCTGACTGCGGCGTTCCTTGCGGTGTTCAACTGCTCCCTGCCGGTAGTCGCGGCCGTGAACGGGCATGCGGTCGCCGGCGGCTGCATTCTCGTCTCTGCTTGTGACCACCGGGTGATGAATGAGGGCCACGGCCGTATCGGCGTCACCGAGCTGCTCGTCGGCGTCCCGTTTCCCGTTACCGCACTGGAGATCTTGCGCTTCGCCGTGGGTACCCCGAGGCTCAGGGAGCTCACCTGCTTCGGCCGGACCTATCCCGCCACCGAAGCCGTGGGCCTCGGGCTCATCGACGAGGCGGTGGAAGAGGCGTCAGTGCTGCGGCGCGCGGTCGCGATCGCAGGCGACTTCGCTGCGCTGCCCGCCGGACCACTGCGGCACACTCGCCGGCAGATCCGCGGCCCCGCGCTGGACCGTATGGCCCAGGACCGCACGACTGACGACCTGGTGCGCCAGATGTGGGAGTCGCCGGCGGCTCGCGGAAAGGTCGAGGAGTACGTGGAGCGGACGCTGCGGAGGTGACCGGCCGCTGCGCACGGTGCCGGAAGAATGCCCTTGCTTCTCCTTGACTTGGCCAGTTCGGCTGGTCAGGCTAACGCCAGATGGGGCCTTGTTGCGTTTCCAGGGAGGGCAGAATGACCGTGCACCACCGTTTCAGCCGCGCCTGCGCCGTCGCGGCCCTTGGACTGGCCATGACCGCGGCGACGGGCTCATTGGGGTCCGTCGCCGCGTCGGCGGCGCCAACGCCAGCAGTCACCGCATTAGCCAACAGCGTACCGGCCACCACCGATCCGATGACTGGCCCGTACAGCAGCCCGGGCATGACGATTCAGGTGGCGCTCGCGCCGCGGCACGCAGCAGGCCTCGCCACCGCGCTGCAGGCCATGTACACGAAGGGCAGCAGCAGCTACCACAAGTGGCTGGCCGCGGGCCAGTTCGACACCCGGTACGCGCCCACCGTCGCCGAGCGCAGCAGTGTCGCGAGCTTCCTGCGCGGCGCCGGGCTCAAGGTGGCGGCCTCGTCCTCGGCCTTCGTGGTCCGGGCCACCGGGTCGAGCGCACAGGTGTCGAATGCGTTCCGCACCAAGCTGAATAGCTACAAGGACAAGGCGGGCCATTCGTTCTTCCAGAACTCCACGCCGGTCCGGGTACCTGCCTCGATGGCCAGCTACGTGCAGGGCGTCACCGGGCTGACCAACACGATCCGCGACCGCCCGATGGTGCAGCGCGCGAAGGCTGCCGTCCGCCCGGCCGCGAGGCCCGCCGCGACGACCACCAACTGCGAGCAGCCCTACCCCACCGTCGCGCAGCAGTTCGCCAGCGTGAACGACGGCACCCCGATCCCGTTCGGCTACGGCGCCGGACCTGGCTGCCAGGGCCTGACGCCTGCGCAGGACAACTCCATCTACGGCGCACCCCACGTCGGCCCGCGAGGCCAGGGCAAGGGGGTCACCATCGCGGTGTTCGAGCTGTCGGCCTACCAGCACTCCGACATCAGCACCTGGGCGCAGACCTTCTACGGCCCGAGTTACACTGCGCCGCTGGTCGACGTCAACGTCGATGGCGGCCCGCTCAACCCGCAGTGCCCGGCAGGCGACACGTGCCCGCCGAGTTTCAACGGCTACGCCGGTGACATCGAGGTCGACGCCGACATCGAGACGCAGCTCGCGATCGCGCCCGACGTCAAGAACCTGATCGTCTACAACGCGCCGAACGACTTCACCGGCCAGACCGAGCTCGACGAGTACACGGCGATCGCGAACGCCGACCGGGCTGAGTCGGTCAGCTCCAGCTGGGCCGTCTGCGAGAATGACGTCACCTCCGGCTACGTGCAGGCCGAGAACACGGTCTTCGAGCAGATGGCGATGCAGGGCCAGAGCGTCTTCGGCGCCGAGGGCGACACCGGTGCCTTCGCCTGCATCCGCTCCGACGGCACGACGATCGTCAATGTCCTCGACCCGCCGTCGCAGCCCTGGGTCACCAGCGTGGGCGGCACGTCGTTCGAGAACTTCAATCCGGGCCAGAACGAGCGCCCGGCTTATCCCAGCGGCGTGGAGTCGGTCTGGAACACCGACGCCCTGTGCAGCAACGCCGCGCCGAGCGCCGCCAACGACAACCTGGGCGGCTTGTTCTGGTGCGGGCAGACCGGCGCCGGCGGCGGTGGCTCCAGCCAGTGGTGGGGCCGGCCGTTCTACCAGCACGGACCCGGCGTGAACAACCCGAACACCACCACCGGCAACGGCACGACCCAGTGCGCGCTGGCCAAGCAGGGCACTCCGTGCCGCGAAGACCCGGACGTGTCGGCCAACGCCGATGAGTTCACCCCGTACGCGGAATACTGCACTGGCAACGCCAGCACGCCGTTCAGCGTGTGCGGGACCTTCAGCGGCAGCCAGAACCCGCCCGGCTGGTTCGGTATCGGCGGGACGAGCCTGTCGTCGCCGCTCTGGTCGGCGATCATCGCGGACCGGGACAGCTTCCAGGGTTACCGCAGCGGCAATATCAACCCAGTGCTGTACCTGCTGTTCAACGTCGCCCCGAAGCTGTACTTCCACGACATCACCGGCAGCGGGCAGACCACCACCAGCAACGGCCTGTTCTCGGTGACGCCGGGATACGACGAGGCTACGGGGATCGGCACGCCGAAGATGGCGGCCCTGATCACCCTCAGCCTGTGAGCACACCGGTCACCAGTTAGATAGCAGGAGAGGGGACGGGCCCCTGGCCCGTCCCCTCTCCTGGCTCAGCGCTGGTCCTGCGGGGCTGATTTCGGGAGCAGCCAGACGAGACCGAGGCACAGGGTGGCTCGCTTTCGCTGCCGTGACCGGGGTTACGAGCCGGCCGCCCGATCCCGCCCGCTCCGACGTACCGATAAGAGCGGAATGCGGGGCGGGCAACCGGTTCATCACCCCCTGAGAATGTTGTCCCGGAGAACTCAGCTGTGCCGCAGAATGGGGCGCAGCGCGTCGAGGGTGCCCATGTCGTCGATGGTGGAGGGCACGGGCTCGTTGTCGTTGCCGTCAGCGATGCCGCGCATGGTCCTGCGCAGTATCTTGCCTGAGCGGGTCTTGGGGAGCCCTGCGACAACGTCGACCCGGCGCACGGCGGCGACGGGGCCGATCTGGGCGCGGATCAGCTCGACGAGTTCCGCGCTCAGCGCGTCGGGGTCGGGGTCGATACCCGCCTTGAGCACAACGAATCCGCGGGGGACCTGGCCTTTGATCTCGTCATGGACGCCGATCACAGCGCATTCGGCCACTGCGGGGTGAGACGCGAGGACTGCCTCCATCTCGCCGGTGGACAGCCGGTGGCCCGCGACGTTGATGACGTCGTCGGTGCGGCCCATGACATAGAGGTATCCGTCGCTGTCCCGGTACCCCCCGTCTCCGGTGATGTAGGCGCCTGGGTAGCGCACCAGGTAGGAATCGATGAACCGCTGGTCGTCACCCCACAAGGTCGGCAGGCAGCCAGGCGGCAGCGGCAGCCGGACCACGATCTCTCCGGTGGTGCCTGGTGGGACGTCGGCGCCGGTGGCGGGGTCGACGATGCGAACGTCGTAACCGGGTACCGGCATGGTGGGCGAGCCTGGCTTGGTGACCATGGGGTCCAGTCCCATCAGGTCGGCCGCGATCGCCCAGCCTGTCTCGGTCTGCCACCAGTGGTCGATCACCGGGATGCCGAGCAGCTGCCCTGCCCACCGGTAGGTTTCCGGATCGAGCCGCTCCCCGGCCAGGAACAGGTAGCGGAAGCCAGTCAGGTCGTACTTCTTGGTCAGCTCGCCTTCCGGGTCTTCCTTCTTGATCGCGCGGAACGCGGTGGGCGCGGTGAACAGCGTCTTTACCCGGTGCTCGGAGACCACCCGCCAGAACGCCCCGGCGTCTGGCGTGCCGACCGGCTTCCCCTCGTACAGCACGCTGGTGCACCCGGCCAGCAGCGGGGCGTAGACGATGTAGGAATGGCCCACCACCCAGCCGATGTCGGAGGCCGCCCAGTACACCTCGCCGGGCTGGGTGTTGTAGATGTTGCCCATGCTCCAGCGCAGCGCGACCGCGTGGCCCCCGTTGTCGCGGACGACGCCCTTGGGCTTCGCGGTGGTGCCCGACGTATACAGGATGTAGAGCGGGTCGGTGGCCGCGACAGGGACGCAGTCAGCCGGCTCAGCATCGGCCATCGCCTGCTCCCAGTCCAGGTCACGGTCGGCGTCCAGCACCGCAGGTGCCTGCGGGCGCTGCACGATAACGCACCAGCGCGGTTTGTGGCTCGACTGCGCGATCGCCGCGTCCAGGATTGGCTTGTACTCCTGGACCCGGCTGACCTCCACGCCGCAGGAAGCCGACACGACGACCGTAGGAGCCGCATCTTCGATACGGGCTGCCAGCTCGGGCGCGGCGAAGCCGCCGAATACGACGGAATGCACGGCGCCGATCCGGGCGCAGGCGAGCATGGCGATGACCGCCTCGGGGATCATCGGCATGTAGATGATCACGCGGTCGCCAGCGCCGGTGCCGAGGCCGCGCAGCACGCCGGCGAACCGCGCCACCTGACCCAGCAGTTCACGGTAGGTGAACGTGCGGGAGGCGCCGGTCACCGGGCTGTCGTAGATCAGCGCGGCCTGGTCGCCGCGGCCATCGCGCACATGCCGGTCCACCGCGTTGAAGCAGGTGTTCAGCACGCCGTCGGCGAACCAGCGGTAAAACGGCGGATTGGACTTGTCCAGCACGACCGTCGGCTGGCGGTACCAGTCGATGCCCTGGACAGCGCTGCCCCAGAACCCCTCTGGGTCATCGAGGCTCTGGCGAAACGCTTCCGCGTAACGGCTCATGACTGCACTCCTTCACTGCCCCCCCAGTTCACTGCTTGTCCAGGTCCACTGCTTGTCCAGGTCCACTGCCTGTCCAGGTCCACTGCCTGTCCAGGCGTGCTGCGCCTATTCTTCGCCGAGGGATTCACCCGGCGTCTTTGCGAGGTGGCCGACCGGCAGGATCTCGCGGCCGTATTCCACTGCGCACAACTCGGCGAGGGCCAGGTAGAAGGCGAATCCCGCCAGCACTATGCCGATCCACCCGCCGGTCTTGATCAGCCCGGTGGAGCCACCGTAGTTGCCGGCAGCGAGTATGAATAGGGCGGCGACCAGCAGCAGCAGCGCTATGACCACGGCGACGCTGGTGCGGAACGACGCGAGGAATATGACGACGGCGAAGATGCCGAACGCGTACAGGAGCAGGCCGAGCGCGTGTCCGGCCTGATGAATCAGGACCAGGGGAGCGAGGTAGAGCTGGCCCCAGACCCAGATAGACAGCCAGAACGCGCCGAACCCGGTGAACAGCGCGCCCCCGAAGGTGTTGCCGATGCGCAGCTGGAGGATCCCGCCGATGAGCTGGGCCAGCCCGCCGAACATGAGGGCCACGGCCAAGACCGTTGTCGTGAGGACCGCGGGGACGAGGTTGGCGTTGACCATGCTGAGCATGAAGGTGGTGGTCGCGAAGCCTCCCAGGCAAATCGGCCCGGAGTTGCCCCATGCCACCCCGGTTGCGCTGGCGGGCGGCGCAACTGGTGCCGCTGTGGCTGCTGCTGGCTCGATGCCTTTGTCGGTGGAAGTCATCTGACGCTCCTCACATAATCGACCGGTTCCGCGAATCATGTGCCACCAGCGCGTGCATTGGGAGGGCCATTGGTCCCGATTCAGCAAAGATGTGCCGACGGCACGCCGAATGCCTCTCCGCAGGCGCCCGACGGCGATGCAAGCGATTAGCGCTAAACGCCACGGCCCTGGTCACGGCGGCGAGCGGCCTCTTCAGATAACAGCGCCAGGGACGCCCGCGGCTGGCGCTGCCTGACCGGGGGCCTCGTCAGGCAGCCCCAGCCAGGCAGCAGGCGCGTCACATCATCGGCGGACCATCCTCCGGTGGCCGCTCTGCCCGTCAATGGCCCGGTATGCGACCAGCAGCACGGCTGACCCGGCGATGGCGGTGAGCCAGGTCGACAGGTTGAAGAATCCCTGCAGGGTGTGAACGTGGAACAGCTTGGTGGCCACCCAGCCGCCGCCCAGCGCCCCGACGACGCCGATCAGGCAGGTGAGGATCAGGCCCTGTGATCGTCTGCCGGGGATCAGCATATTGGCCAGCAGGCCTGCGGCCAGGCCGAGAACGATCCACGCGATGATGCCCATAACCGACTCCTTCGTCAGTGTTTGTATTCGTCAGTGTTGTTTCGTCGGTGTCGTGCGCGTTGTGTTCGTCAGTGTCGTGCGCGAGACGCGGGGTCGCTGCGCCGCTCGCGGCGCATGATCCGGCGCAGCTGAGTGATCCGCGCGGTGCCCGCGGCCGCCATCAGCAGCGCGCCCGCGATGACGGCGAAGAGCAGGGCCACGGCCAGCGGCAGTACGAGGTGGGCTCCCAGGAAGCTGATATTCACGGCGTGAACGTTCTGGATAACGAAGATCATTACCACGATCAGGGCGACGGTACCTGCGATCAGGGTGGTGCGCATGCCGCTGATCCGGGTATGCAGCCGTCCGCGGGCCGGCGGGGGCGGCGCGGCCGGGGGCGGCGGGGCAGAGCCATTGGCTGAGGGCGGCGGCAAGGTGCTGGCTGCGGCGCGGGGCGCGGCTGGCTCGGTCATGGCGTTACGTACCTCACGGACAGGAACCGGAGCGGGTGCGGACCGCGGCCGGTTTCCCTTGCTGGCCCGGGCATCCGGCCGTGATCGGCCGGTATTTCCTGGTGCCTTGACTCGCAGCTTATACTTGAAATTTCCTACTAGCAATATATTTCTGGAAGTTATGATAGATTCTTAATTGTGGAGAGCTGGAGGTTTCTGACCAATCACGCTCGGGTCCTGGTATGCATCGCCCAGGATCCGGATCTGCGGCTGCGAGACGCCGCGGCCGCCCTAGGTATCACCGAGCGCAGCGCGTACGGCATCATCACCGACCTGACCGCGGCCGGATACGTCGTGAAGCAGAAATGCGGCCGCCGCAACCGCTATCAGATCCAGTCGGACCTGCCGCTGCCAGGACCTGGCAGCCACGAGCCCGCCATCGGCGACGTCCTGGCCCTGCTGTCGGGTAATGGCGTGAGCCCCCGCCGACGGCGCGCGGCCCGCGTCGCCCCGGCGAGCACGACGGGACCCGCCCGGCCCCTCGCGGACGCCCGGGCCAGCGGTCCCGGGACCCCGTCGCAGTGATCAATCGGTGAACCGCTGCAGCCGAGCGGGCCGCGCGCTGCCATAGTTTTGGTGCATGGTCGCCGTGCTCATCGGCCTCGGGGTTGCCGTCGTCCTGCTCCTGGTCATTACCCTGCGCCTGGCCTGGCGTCAGCGCGCCACCGGGAGCGACGCCCGAGTTCAGGCTCGGGCACCTGGCGAGACCTCGCAGACCGCCAACGTTGCCGTGCTGACGCGATACGAGATCTGGATGAGGCGGGTCCGGCGAGAGCAACTCGGAGCCTGGAGCGGGACCTGGGCGGACCTCAGCAGCACAACCCAGTACGCTGCCTGGCGGCAGCTGGCCGAGGCGCGCGGCGCCACCGCGGACGTGCCGGGCTACCTGACGAGCAGCCTGCTGTCGGAGGTCATCTACGCCGCTGGAGGTGTTGAGCGGGAACTCGGGCAGCTGCGCAAGGCGCTGGAAGATATGCAGCAATTCACCGGCGAGGCAGCGGCTCGGCCTTCTCGTTCATCGGAGGAAGGGCTGGTTTTCGGCTCGTACGGTGCTGCGCCGCCCGTTCGTGAAGCGTCGTACAGCTTCGTAAACCTGCTCAGCTGGGCGCGATCCACGGTCGATCGCACCGATCGGCGATACGGGTCGCGCTCGCCGGAGCGAGCGGGACTGCTCCCGGCCCTGGCAGACGGTCAGCTCCGGGACAGCGTGGAGGCAGCGCTACAGCATCTCAGGGCCGCGCTGCGAGATTCCAGGTTCCTCGCGAGCTACGCCGTTCATGCGGGTGCAGTGCCCGGCGGTAGCACGCCTGGCGCGGAGATCCTGCCTGATGGGCGCAGCCCCGCGCGGGTGCCCGACCCGGTTGCGGATCCAGTGCTGACCGGGGAGGCATTCGAGTTCACTCAAGACCGCGACATGCTGACCTACGCAACCGAACTGATGACCGCGGTCGAGATATTCGTGGACAGCGTGCTTGACGCCTTCGCGGCCAGCCGGCCAGCACAAGCTGTGCCGCTCCCCCGTTCGGCGCAGCTACGGGCGGACCGCGCGGATCAGCACGTAATCGATGATCCGGTGTCGCCAGAGTAGTTCGACCTGCCACCGCAGCAGGCGCGCGGCGGCGTGCTGCCCGACGGGCGCGGCCATCGCGCTAGCCAGCCGCTCTGCGGTGAGCCGAAGCGCGGGAGCAATCACACGATCGCCGCACGCGGTGACTTCCACCTCGGCCAGGCCGGCCGCGCGTGCGGCCGCAGCGATCTGGCCTGCTGTCATGGCCATGCTTCGCCGCAGCCCGAACACCCTCAGCTGGGTCAGGGCGCAGAACAACTCAGCGGGGCTTACCGGCCAGCGCTGGGCGGAGATATCGGACATGCTCAGCACCCCGCCCGGGCGAAGGACCCGGTAACACTCGTCGAAAAAGGCCTTCCGGGAGCGGAAATGGAAGGCCGCCTCCACGCTAATGACCCCATCGACGGTCCCGGCGGCGATCGGCAGCCGGGTGGCGTCGCCCGCCACCGGCGCAGCTGCGGCCTCCCTCAGCCGGGCCCGGCCAGCCGCCAGCTGCCACTCGGTGATGTTCACCGCCACCAGCCTGCGCGGGCCGACCGTCTCGGCGATCAGCGGATCCTGGGTGCCGAGCCCGTTACCCACATCGAGGATGACCCCGTCGCCGGGCAGCGCCACCGCGAGCATCCGCACCAGCCGCCGGCAGGCATCTTCGGCCTCGCCCTCGGAACCCGGCCCCTCCCACAACCCCAGGTTCAGCCAGCCAGGCGCCAGCGCCAGGAAAAAGTCCGATCCGATGCTCTCGTAAACCCGCGCGGCGGCATTCCCGCCCTGCTTGAACACCTCGGCCGCATGCCGCACATGCTGGCCCGTCCACCCGGTGATCCACGCTGGCTTGTCTGCCATCCCAGATCTCACCTTACGGGACGCCCCCCGCAGCAAGCTGACCACCCACTACCAGGCCCATCGGGTGATCAAACCCCGGGGACGGGTTACATAAGGATGGTTCAGAGCGCTGGCGGCTGCTTTGCCATAGTCCGCGCGAACAGCCGTGACATGCGGTTATGCACGGCGGTGCCGCGGACGTCGATCGCTATCAGGCGCGGGTGCCCGCCCGGCAGGTTCCCCTGCCGGACGTAGGCATAGTGCCGCTACGGCGGTGCCGTTACGGCCCTGGCGCTACGGCCGCCGGACCAGCGCTCGCCGCTTCGTCCAGCTCGTCCAGGCCCGGTGCCTCATCGGCGCTCTGCCGAGGCGCCTCGATGGCAAGCTGCTGCGGCGCAGGTATCGCCGGCGCCGGCATGCGAGCCGCCAGTGCGAGCGACACCGGCAGAGCCTGCAGCGCCCGTGACTGACTGCGATGAACACGAATAACGAAATACGCCACGGCCGCCATGGCGGCCAGTCCCGCGGCTGCCGCCGCAGTAATCAGCAGCACCTCCAGCGCGGCCTCGGCAGCACGCAGTACCAGGCGGGCGACTACTACGACGACGGCAGCCACCACGACGACGATCGCGGCTCTGGCGCCAGAAGTGCTCAGCGGAACCAGAGGAACCGGGCATGACGTAGCTTTTACTTGGTTTGCTTTGCCTTCCACCGTGCTCCGGCACCTCCGGGCGGGCGGCTTGTGCCGGGTCTTCGTTCGGGTCGATGTGGCCGCCGGGATACAGCCATTGCCCGATTTTGCTGTGATGGACGAGCAGCACCCGATCCTGGTCGTCGAAGACAACGCTGAGGGTCTCGACCGGCAGGAAGGTGACTTGCCTGCCGCTTGGGACTGGGCGACGCTGCAGTGTGTTGACGGCCTAACTATCTGAGCGTCCTGGGCGGGTGCCCGGCCGTGTTCTTTGACGATGTCGCTTCCCGGCCTGCTGCGGGCGGGTCAGGATCGTGGTGTCCCGTTGAACGTGAGGGATCGATCACGCGGTGGAACCGGTCGCACCGGGGAGGCCGGAAGGGGGGCCTGACCCCTTCCGGCTAGCGTTTTGTCCCGGGCCGAGAGCGACACCCCGGCGGCGATAACGACGTGCTGGTGAGCGTCACGACGGCGACGCCGACTCAATCGCGAACGAGTTTCAGTGCCAGCCTGGGCACGACAAAGGATGCGAGAAAGATCGGCAAGAGCCTCTTTCCGGTGCATCGGAAGGCGACGATCTCTTCCTCGGCGGCGTCGAAGGTTTGAGAGCTGCTCGAGTTTCGTCCATTGCGAACTTGCAAGGTGTGACGTCCAGGCTCGACTGGTATCTCGATCGTGTGGTTCATTTCGACCGACCCGACCCGCTCACCGTCGACCACGACATCGTACGTGCCACGACGGACCTCCGCTCCGATTGCCTTATGCGTCAACTTCAGCGTCGCCGACATTTGTTGACCTCCTATTTCTGAACGGCGCTTCTCTGGCTGCTCGGCGACGAACGCAACGTGCCGTCGGCCCGGGGCAGCAGGTCGACGTGGTGCCGGTCGTCGCAACCGCTGGCGGCAATTCTCGGGGTCGGGAACGCCCGTGTTGCGCCGACCGCGAGAAGGGATCCGAGGCGGTCTCGCCCGTGGCCATCGTATGGTCGCCGCCCAGCGGTAGGGACAGCATCAGCCCCGGCACCACCTCACGTGAACCAGGAGAGGCCGGTCGATCGGCGCAGGCCGCAGAGGGACTGGCACGCGCTACGTGCAAGCCGGAGGTCCACGCGCTACGTGGCAACTGGACGCTGATGAGGTACGACGAGCTCCGTCAGCACGCCAGCGCCCCGCATCGTGTACGCGGGGCCGCGCCCGAGAGCTGAGCGCCGTGCCGGACAAGCGAGCGGAGCATCGCGTTCGTCTCGGGATCGGGCGAGTAGATAACCGTCCCGATCATGCCGCGCGTCAGCAGCACTTTGTAGACGTTGCGGAGGAGTCGCTCGAACTCGTTGTCGGTGACCTTGGTCCGGCTGCGGAATTCTGGGTCCTTGTTGGCGTCGCGGGTCGCTTGCCAGCGATTGCCTCGCCAGACGAGATCGGGTCCGATGATGACCCCGTTCCAGTCGTACTCGAATCCCTGAGCCGTGTAGATGCAGCCGACCTGACCGAAGCCGGCCGGATCGGTAGCCCAGAGCGGGGCAGGCGGCGCACCGCCCACGCCGCGTTCACCACGCAAGTTCCACGGCCGGGACCAGTCGCCGATGACCACGTCAGGCACCAGCGTTCCGTCCGGGCGAGGATCATTCCACGGCCAGCAGTATCCGGCCGCGATCCGGGCCCCGTAACCCGCATCGAGCTTCGTCCGGAGCATGTGATCCAGCTCGTGCGGAGTGTCCGCGACCTGCACGCTGAACGCCGGATCGCCGACCCACGGCACCGGGCCGCCCGGAGCCAGCCCCAGCAGGCGGACCACCCAGTCGAGGTAAGCCTCGCTTCCGCCACAACGGAAATGGGCGTCCAGGGAGATCTTCTCGACGGCGAGCCCAAGGGACTTAGCGTGCGCCTCGATGTCATCGACCGTCCCGAGTTCGTTGGCGCGTACGACCTGATGCTCATCAAGCAGAAACACGGGCACGCGGGCAGCTGAGATCAGTTCGTCGATCTGCGGCCTGTCGTTTCGGAAACGGGCCGGCGTATACCGGTTCGCCGAGGTCTCCCTGATCCGGTGCGCCTCATCCAGGATGAGGACCTCCAGGCCGTTCCGGTCCGCATCCATGAACTGATTGAAGTACTTGAACAGGCTCTGCGTCCGCGATGAGCCCTTTCCGGCGACCTTCCGCAGGGTCTGCGTGAAAGACCTGGAACCGGTCGCATGGATCACCGTCCGGCCGCGGCGGGCCAGTTCGCCAAGCAGCGACAACGCGATCACGCTCTTGCCGCTGCCGGGCCCGCCAGTAACGATCACGACAGTCTTCGAGTCGCCTGCACGCGCGGCCTCGGTGGCATGCAGGACGAGGTTGAACGCGAGCCGCTGCTGGTCGAGCAGGACGAACTGCTCGCGATCGCGGATCTCAGCCGCCGCCACCGATAGCAGCTGCCGGCTGGGCGCCGCCCGCGAGGCCAGGAACTCATCGGCGTACGAGGCGCCTGCCACATCCGAAGCGAAGCGGGACTGCAAGAACTCCATGAACTCCGCTCGGCGCTCACCAGTGAATAGCCGTGCGTGAGCTGACTCGGCCAGCCGCCGGAGAGACGCGACGCCGAATTCGGTGGCGTTATGCAGGTACGCCACTCCCGAAACCGCGTCCGCATCCTCCTGGAGAGTAGGCAGGAAATCAACGAGATACTCGCAGTACCCGCGGACCTGCTCCAGCGGATGAAGCCTGGGATGGTGCCCGTAACCGTCGATCACGACGAGCGCGGGATCTTCCTCGAAGAGTTCGGCCCCGCTCCACTGCTTAAGTTCGACGATCACGTACGACGCCGCGCCGGTGACCGGGTGGCGGCCAGCGATAATCGCGTCCACCCGGCGGCTGCTTAGCGGAAGCCGGTGCTCAAGCAGGACCTCGACGTCCCCCAGGCCCGCCTGGACCAGGTCGTGCGCAAGCACCGGGATGCTGCGGCTCCACGAACGTCGCTCCCCGGGCGCGGGCGGCGACCCACGCCCGTAGAGCGCCTGCTCGAACATCAGCTCAGCCACACTGCCGCTGTCGGCAATCGCCGCCAGGCTCGCAGCCGAACGCCGAATTAACGCCAAGAGACCGGCCCCCAGCCAGCACGAAAGAATCGCGCGGGTGGGGGCATGTCCGAATCGGCCGCACCTCAGGTGCGTGACGCGAAAGCCCGTCGGGCCGCAGTGACGCACACCCTACCGGTCGTAGACACGGGGTGCGTTACGCGGGGATGAGGGGCCTCTACCGCCATCCGCGCCTGAGCACGGGCGCCGCTGTGCTCGCCCGCTCTCACCACACCTGTAGCTAGCCCCTAACCCGGATCGGGCAAAGAGGATGGCTGGCGGCGGGAGAACCTCTGCCCGGCGTAAGCGCTACGTTGTTGGATTGCCGGACTCGTCGACTTCGTTCCGGAACCCCGAGGAGCCAGCACATGACCGCGCCGTTCGTGACTTCCTTGCTCGGATGGAAGCCGAGCGCGAAGAACAAGCTTGGCTGGCCGCTCGTGCCCAACTTCGCAGATGTGGACAACGCGGAGTCAATGCGGATCGGCGCCGGGATCCTCGATGAACTCGCAGTCGCCAGGGATGTAGCCTCCAATGTCCCGAAGGACCCGGGAGGCCCGCTAGAGCAGGCTGTCCGCGACCACATCAGCGAGACGCTGCCTGGCCTTCACCCCGACCGCTATTGGGTCGTCACACGAGGGGAGATCATCACCCGATTCGACCAGTACGCGCACCTCAGCAAGGTGGCCGAGCTTGTCCGCGCAGCTCCTGAGCTGCGCATCACCATCGGAATGGATTATCTCATCAGACCTGATGTGACGGTCGCGCTCGGCAATGTGCCGACTGCATCGGGGCTGCCCCCGCTGCACGCGGCGATCTCATGCAAGTGGACCATTCGCTCGGACCGGGTGCAGAACATCCGGCACGAATGCCTCCAAATGATCCGCCACCGCCGCGGCAGGCAACCACACCTCGTGACGGTGACCGCCGAACCACTGCCCAGCCGCCTTGCCTCGATCGCCAGGGGAACTGGCGAGGTAGACGCGGTCTACCATGTCGCCTACGATGCGCTGAACGCGAGCGTGACCGGCCACGCTAACCCGGACCAGCAGGATGCCTGGCGGGAAGTCGTGGGCCAGCGTCGGCTGCTCAGCTACGACTTGCTTGTTAACACATTGGCGTCATGGTGACGGTGCGCGGCGTGGGATACGGCTAACTGTCGGCAGCCGTCGGCAGAATCAGGCATGAAGCCATCGCTGGAGGGACTGTGGGCGACCTAACCTGCCTGGAGATCTGCGCCGGAGCGGGCGGTCAGGCACTCGGCCTGGAGCAGGCCGGGTTCATCCACGAAGCGGCAGCTGAGCTTGATCCAGATGCCTGCGCTACTCTCCGCCTCAACCGGGGATCAGAGTGGAAGATCGTCGAGGGCGACGTGCACGACCTGGACGGCCGCGCGTTCGCAGACATCGACCTTTTCTCCGGCGGCGTGCCCTGCCCGCCGTTCTCCATCGCCGGCAAGCAACTCGGGCGGGACGACGACCGAGATCTGTTCCCTCAGGCGCTCCGGCTCGTCGAAGAGATCAGCCCGCGCGCCGTCCTGCTGGAGAACGTGCGCGGACTTGCCGCCCAGCGGTTCGACGGCTACCGGGCTCAGGTCCTGGAACGATTGCACGCGCTTGGCTACGAGACTTGGTGGGACCTCGTGCATGCCAGCGAACACGGTGTTCCGCAGCTCAGGCCCCGATTCGTGCTTGTGGCGGTCAAGGAGCCATGGGCAGCGTGCTTCCGCTGGCCCGGACCTTCGCTGCATCCAGCGCCCATGGTCGGCGACACGCTGTACGACCTGATCCGGTCGCGTGGATGGCCCGGAGCGAGTGCCTGGCGAAGAGGCGCGCGAGGAATCGCGCCCACAATTGTCGGCGGCAGTAAGAAGCACGGGGGGCCAGACCTAGGCCCGACGCGGGCTCGCGAAGCCTGGAAGAAGCTCGGCGTAGACGGGCTTGGCATCGCCAACGAAGTCCCCGGGCCCGATTTCCCCGTAGCCGCCTCCCCTAAGCTGACCGTCCGGATGGTAGCCCGGATCCAGGGCTTCCCCGACACCTGGGAATTTTCCGGGCGAAAGACGGCCGCATACCGCCAGGTTGGCAACGCCTTTCCCCCGCCGGTAGCACGAGCACTCGGCGAGTCGATCCGGGACGCCCTGAACGGCTTCATCGCCGTACGAGAGACCGCCGACCTAGGCCATCACGCGAGCCTCGCCACGGGCTGACGGCGCAGACCTCTTCCACGAGGCGCAAACGATTCCCTACCGCCTATAGAAGCTACTCAGTGCTGTATCGATGCCTGCGCAGCGGGACAGGATCCGCTGCCGAGTTCGGCGAGATCCCTGTGCATCCGGCAGCTGAGCCCTGAAATCAAGATCGCCGGGCAGGCCGGCCGTGCATAACCTGTGTAGGACCTGTGCAAAACCGCCGGCCAACCTGTGGGCAGCGTGGGGATAAGGCCAGGAATTCTCTAGCAATCACTCCCACCGCGAGGCCCGCCACCTGCGTAAACACAATATACGCATTGTACACAGGAGAAAAGCTGAAAGGGTCCACAAGCAATTGTGGCGCCAGCTCATAAAATGATCGGCAAGGTCCCCCGCTATGTTTTACCAGCTCCTGAGCCGGAGGCAAGGCTGCGGTGCTGGAGCCGGCAGGGGGGCCCTGGACGCTTCAGGGGAGAGGGGAAAGCGTCATGATCTCATACGCGCCGTTGGGCGGAATCCCAGGCTTGTATTTCGCCGCGCTGGATTTCACGTGTCCTGGCCGGTAATCGCCATCGCCGCGGCGGCGGTGATCGTGCTGGTCCTTGTCGTCGCGTGGATCGCCCTGACAGCGAGCCGCCGCGGCAGTCGCCACGGCTCACAACCCAGGCCCGCCCGCGGGCGTCATCAGGGCGCGCACGCCCGTCGGCCGCGACTCTGGCGTCACGGGGATCACGGCGTGCCCGTGTGACGGACGGCTGCTCTGCCTGCTGAGCCAGTTCGGCCCGCCAAGCCAGTTCGGCCCGCGGAGCCAGTTCGGCCCGCGGAGCCAGTTCGGCCCGCGGAGCCAGTTCGGCCCGCCGAGTTTTTCCTCCGGCAGTAGCCAGCCGGATACCGTGAACGACTGCACGCGGCCCAGCGCTATGCGGACGGGGACACTCGCCCGGCCTGCCGGGTCCGATAGGCAGCGACGTTGGTGCGGTTCGCGCACGAGGTGCTGCAGAATCGCCGAGACCGATTTTTCGACAAGTCGACGTGGACGTTGTCGCAATCGCCCGCACCGCACAGCCGTAGCCGGTCCAGTTGCCCGGAACGGATGACGTCGGCGAACGCCATCGCCGCCTCGACGGCCATCCGGTCGGCAAAGGGGGCGTCAGCAGGGGTCGCGTGCAGGTGGTAGTCCCAGTCGTCGTGCTTCACCAGCTGCGGCAGGGCGTGCCCCTCCTGCAACAGGGCGTTGACCAGGGTGACGGCATCGTCTTCGTCCATCTCCCAGAGCCGCTCAAGCCGGGGACGCAGTCGGCGGACGGCATCGAGCTCGGCCTGGTCTCCGGTGCGCTCACCGGTCCACCCCCAGGTCACGGCGAAGCGGTCGAGCGCGGCCGGGTCGAGCAGTTCCTCCCTGCCGCCGCGGCCGGTGTTGACCAGTGCTGCGGCAGCGGTCAGCGCCACCGCCGTGTCATGGGCAAAAAGCACTTTGACTCCTTTCACCTCCTCAGCTAGCGTCACTAGCGTAGCTTTGTTTTATCCATTACAGGAGGATCGCCGTGACCGCAGCCGGGACCCGGGCTGCAACTGGCACCCGAGGCGGCTCTGGCCTGGCACTCGGGGTACTGTCGGCCGCGACGTTCGGGACATCGGGAGTATTCGGCACCTCGCTGATCGAAGCCGGCTGGAGCCCCGCGGCGGCAGTGGCGGCGCGGGTCGCCGCAGCGGCGCTCGTGCTCACCGTCCCTGCCCTGCTGCAGCTGCGCGGCAGGTGGGCGCTGCTGCGCCGCAGGGCCGGGAGGGTCGCCGCATTCGGCCTGGTCGCGGTCGCCGGATGCCAGCTCTTCTACTTCAACGCCATCCAGCGGATGCCGGTCGGCGTCGCCCTGCTGCTGGAGTACCTCGGCACGGTGCTGGTGGTCGGCTGGCTCTGGCTGCGGCACGGCCAGCGACCCCGGCGGCTCACGGTGCTCGGCGCGATCGCCGCGGTGGCCGGGCTGGCGCTGGTCCTCAACCTGAGCGGATCAGCCCGGCTCGACCCGATCGGGGTCATGTGGGGACTCCTGGCGGCGGCGGGCCTCGCGATCTACTTCCTGCTCTCGTCTGCGACCGACGAGGAGCCGCTGCCGCCGATCGTCATGGCCTGGGCCAGCATGTGCGTGGGCGCGGCCGTGCTCGGCGCACTGGGATCGGTCGGAGTGCTGTCCCTGACCGCATCGAGCCGAAATGTCGATTTCGTCGGCCACCGGGTCAGCTGGATCGTGCCGGTGCTGGGGCTGTCGCTGCTCGCCGCGGTCATCGCCTACGTCGCGGGCATCGGCGCGGCCCGCCGGCTCGGAGCCAAGCTCGCGTCGTTCACCGGCCTGTCGGAAGTGCTGTTCGCGGTCCTGTTCGCATGGCTGCTGCTCAGTCAGCTGCCATCACGCATGCAGTTGCTGGGCGGCGCATTCATCATCACAGGCGTCGCGCTGGTGCGCGTTGACGAACTGGGCGGTGCCCCAGGGCCAGCCGGGCTGCCTGATGATGAGGCCAGCCTTGCCCAAGCCGGACAGCCCCTCGCGAAATGCGGCGCACCGGCCCGGTCCGGCTAGTCGCGGGCCGGGCCGGTGCCCATTTCGCCCCCGCTCCGGTGAGTTGCGCGCTGGCCTATGACCATTTTGTCCCGCGGCCAGCCGCCACGAATCCTGTGCCGAGCACGGCACTGATTCATGTGCCGAGCGCGGCAGCGGTTCATGTGCCGAGCGCGGCAGCGGTTCATGTGCCGAGCGCGGCACCGATGCCAGAACAGCGGGCCTGCACACGCCGGCCAAGCTCGTCCAGATCCCGCTGCTGCATCCGGTCGGTGAGCCCGGACACCGAGATCGCCCAGGCAGGGCGCCCGTCCGCACCGCAGATCACGGCGGCCACACAGCTAAGCCCGGTCTCGTTCTCCTCATCGTCAATAGCGAAACCGCGCTCCCGGGTCGCCGCAAGCTCAAGATCAAGATCACTCCGTGTCGTGATCGTGTGCTCGTTGAACCGCTCGTAAGGCTCGGGCCCGAGCAGCACCTCGCGCATGGCCGGGGGCGAAAAGGCGAGCACTGCCTTGCCCAGCGCGCTGCAGTGCGCGGAGACGGTCTGACCCAGCGACGGCAGGCTCCGCAGCGCGTAACCGCCCTCCAGCACCACCTCGTACACGAGTCTACCGCCGTGCACCCCGACCAGGTTGATCGTCTCGCCGGTCTCGTTCCGCAGCTCCGCCATGACCGGCTCCGCCAGCTGCGTGATCAGCGACCTGGTCGCCCGCGCCGCGAGCGACCGGGCGCCGGGTCCCAGCCGGTAGGTGTGACTGGCCGCCACGTGCTCGGCGAATCCCCGCCCGCGCAACGTCTCAAGCACGCGGAACATTGTGGTCCGCGACGTGCCCAATTCCTGCGCTAGCTCGGCCAGTCGCGCCTCCCCCCGCCGCGCGATGAACTCCAGCACGGCTAGCCCGCGATCCAGCGAGCCAAGCAGGTTGCCCGCCGACACAGCACCGGGCGGCACACCCGCCGAGGGCACAGCACCGGCCGGCACAGCACCCGTTGAGACATTGCCCGTTGAGACATTGCCCGTTGAGACGGTGCCCACCACGATCCCCCACCTCTCCGCATTTGCAGCAGTAAGCGGCCTTGACCTGAGATCGCCTCGCCGCTAGCGTAACGCTATACGGTTCAAGCTGTTCCAGTATACGGAACATCGGTACGCCGGGAACAGCAAAAAAGCCGAACAGCAGAACACCCGGAAACGCGGCAACGGCGCAGCGATACAAAACGACCATCAGGACGCTGGTGTGGCCCGACGGCGAATTTACTTCGTCTCCGATGTGCACGCGTCGGAGCGCTGCTGGCTGAAATTCCTCGCCGCGCCCAAGTTTTACCGGGCCGACACCGTGATCATCGGAGGCGACATCACGGGCAAATTCGTGGTCCCGATCATCGCCCAGCCAGGCGGCTCCCGGACCGTGCAGAATTTTCTCGGCCGCCAATGGCGCCTCACCACCCGCGACGAGCTCACCAGGCTCAAAGCCCAGATCGCCGACACCGGCCAGTACGCCTTCGAAACCACCCCCGACGAATACCAGCAGTACGAGGGCAACCAGCCGAAGATCGACGAGCTGTTCCGCAAGCTCGCTCTGGAGCGGGTACGAAGCTGGGTCGACATGGCCGAGGACAGGCTCGACGGGGCCGGGATCACCGTCATGATCAGCGGCGGCAACGACGACTTCTATGAGGTCGATGAGGCGCTCGCCGCATCCAGCCTCATCAAGAACCCGGACGGCACGGTCCTCGACCTCGCGGACGGATTCCAGATCATGGGGATCGGCTATGGCAACCCGACGCCGTGGAACTGCCCGCGTGACATCCCCGAGGACGAGCTCGCCGCGAAGATCGCCGTCGCCGCGGACACCGTCGAGCGGCCCGACCGGGCCATCTTCAACCTGCACGTCCCGCCGTATGGCAGCGGCCTGGACTTCGCCCCCGAGTTAGACAGCGAACTGCGGATGGTGATGTCGGGCGCCGGGCCGCAGCTGATCCCGGTCGGCAGCACAGCCGTCCGCGACGCGATCATGCGCTACCAGCCGATGCTCGGGCTGCACGGCCACATTCACGAGTCCCGCGGGGTCCGCAGGCTCGGCCGGTCCACGGTGGCCAACCCGGGCAGCGAATACGGCGAGGGCGTGCTGGACGGCGTCCTGATCGACCTCGACCCGCGCACGGGAATCACCGACGTCCAGCTGACCTCCGGGTGAAGCCAAAAGTGAAGCCAACGACCAGAGAGCAGCCAGAGAAAGGAATCACTGATGGATTCGACCGAGCCGAAGGTGGTCGGCGTCTCCGGGGTCTTCACCCGGGCGAGCTCCGGCCTAGTCCGGCAGGTATCCACCAGCGACACCATCTACTACGGCGCGATGGCGATCACGATCGCCTACATGGTCTTCATCGTGACCGCCTGGCCGTCCTATCCGGGCTCATCGATGGAACTGGCCACCCTGCTGGTCGTGGTCGGCGGCTGCCTGCTCGGCGTCGTCTACGCGCTGTTCGCGTCCGTCTACCCGCGGTCCGGAGGTGAGTACGTCTTCCTCTCCCGGGTCGTGCACCCCAGCGTCGGGTTCGTGATCAGCTTCATCCAGGCGTTCTGGTACGCCTTCTATTTCGGGCTGAACGGCGCGTTCTTCGCGATCTACGGGCTCGCGCCGCTGTTCACCGTCCTTGGCCTGCAGTGGCACAACTCCGCGCTGACCAGCACCGGAACCTGGTTCGCCAGCCATAACGGGATCTTCATCACCGGCTCGGTGATGGTCCTGTTCATCGGCTACATGGTCTACCGGGGCATGCGCGGCTTCTTCCGGCTGCAGCGCTGGGCCGGCCTGTTCGCGCTCGGCAGCGTGCTGCTGACGATCATCATCATGGCCCTGGGCAGCACCGGCGCGCTGCACTTCGCCAGCCAGTTCAACGCGGTCGCCGGGTCAGGCGCCTACGCCGCGGTAGCGAAGGCAGGCGCGAACCCCGCGTTCAGCACGGTCGCCACGTTCAATTTCATGGTCTGGCCGGCCTTCTCGATCCTGTTCTCGGTCAACATGGTGTCGTTCAGCGGCGAGGTGAAGAACGTCCGCCGCGGCCCGCTGATCGGCATCGTCGGGTCGATGATCGTCACCGGCGTGCTGATGATCGCGTTGATGTTCCTCGGCCAGGACGCGTTCGGTACCCGGTTCCTGCAGGCCGCGCCCACGTCCACGAAGATCCCCGCGCCGCCGTTCCTGAACGTGTTCGCCTCGATCCTCGGCCACAACGGCTTCCTGACCATCCTGATGAGCCTGTGGATCATCTTCGTCATCCCGTTCGCGCTGGGCAGCAACGTGATCTACTCATCCCGCGCGATGCTCGCCTGGGGCCTGGACGGGGTCGCGCCCGGGCCGTTCTCCAACGTCTCGGAGCGCAGGCACACGCCGGTGTTCGCCATCATTACGCTGGTCGTGCTCGCCGAGATCGCCCTGGCGATCTTCACCTACACGACGCTGGTGGCGATCCTGTCCGGGTTCCTCGGCTTCGCGATCGCCTTCCTGGTGGTCGCCATCGCAGGCGTCTTCTTCCCGTTCACCCACCGGGACACCCTGGAGCGGTCGCCCGCCAACATCAGGGTCGCGGGCATCCCGCTGATGGCCATCTGCGGCGTGCTGGCCATCCCGTTCATCGCGTTCATCGCCTACCGGACGGCGACCGACAAGGCGCTCGGCGCCAACGCGCACGTCTCGCTGATCGTCAACGGCATCCTGATCGCCGTCGGTTTCGGCTGGTTCTACGCGCTGCGGTGGTACCGGCGCGGCCGCGGCGAGGACGTGGACAGGCGGTTCAAGGAGATCCCGATTGAATGACTGCGCCGCGCTGCCGCTCCTGGCGGAAGCAGATCAGCTCCTGACGGAGGCCTCCAGGCGCGGGCTCGTGCTCCGGCTGGCGGGCTCCGCCGGCGTGCTGCGGCATTGCGAGCACTGCCGCCGCGCGGCCTGCGCGCTGGGCCGTGAACCGCCCCGCGACCTGGACTTCTTCGCTTACGGCAAGCAGCAGCGCGACCTGGGCCGGATGTTCACCGACCTCGGTTATCGGGCCGACCCGTCGGTGGCGCACAGCCAGGAGTACGGCATCGACAGGCTCATCTACACCGGGCACGCGAGCGCCACCAAGGTCGACGTGTTCCTCGACGCGCTGCGGATGTCGCACACGATCGAGTTCAAGACGCGGCTGGACTGCGCCCCGCCGACCGCCCCGGCCGCCGACCTGCTGCTCGCCAAGCTCCAGATCCACGAGATCACCGAGAAGGACGTGCAGGACATGGCCGCGCTGCTCGCCGCGCACCCGCTCGGCGACGGTTCACCCGGCTCGATCGAGTCACGGCGCGTCGTCGGCTTGATGGCGCGCGACTGGGGGCTGTGCTACACGGCGCTGGAGAATCTGGCGATTGCCGAGGACCTGCTGTCCCGGTGGAGCCCCGCGGGGAACGTCACGGTGGCTGCCGCTGCGGGCATTGAGGAACTCAGGAACAGGATCGAGCTGGCGCCGAAGTCGGTGCGCTGGAAGGCCCGGGCCAGGCTGGGCACCCGGGTGCGCTGGTACGAGGACGTCGGCGACGCCGGCCAGCAGGGCCAGGGCGACGCGGGTATCCGGGAGAGGTGATGACGGCCATGCACTCCGACGACCGGGACCTGCTGCTCGAGTACATGACGTGGTATGAGGCACAGGACGCGCGGGATGAGCACCGCGTACTGGTCATCCCGATCGGAGCGATCGAGCAGCACGGCCCGCACCTGCCGCTGGCCACCGACGCGATCGTGGCCTTCGAGCTGGCCCGCCGGGTGGCCCGGCGGCAGGGCGCGGTGGTCGCGCCCGCGATGTATTACGCGGCGCGCTCCTCCCCCCGTAGCGGTGGCGGCGGCCGCAGCTTCGCCGGATCCACCGGAGTCACCGGGCAGACGCTGATCGGCCTGGTCCGGGACGTGACGGCCGAGTTCTTCCGCACCGGGTTCCGCCGGGTCGCCTACCTCAACGGCCACTACGAGAACTCCTCGCTCGTCTACGAGGCGCTCACCGAGGCCATCGAGCCGCGTCTCGGTACCTGCAAGGCGATCCTGGTGAACTGGTGGGAGCAGATCCAGCTGGCCGACATCGGCCGGATCTTCGCCGATAACTTCCCCGGGTGGGAGGCCGAGCACGCCGGGGTGGCTGAGACCTCGCTGATGGAGGAGCTGCGCCCGGACCTGGTGCGCACCGAGTTCAAGGGCGAGGGCGGCACGCTGCGGCCGGTGACCTATGACATCTTCCCGCCGCCTGCCGACGTGATCCCGCCGGACGGTGTCCCCTGGCGGTCCGATCCGGCCTCGCCCGAGATCGGCCGTTATCTAGCCGGTGTGCTGACAAACCGGATCGCCGCGATCCTGGCCCGCGAGTTCCCCCGCCGCCAGCCCGCCGACCGCCCGGCTCCAGCGCCGAGCGAGGGCGTCCTGCATGGCCGCTAACCCGGTTGCCGGAACCGGGCCGGCGGAGGCGGCCGTCGTGGCCGCGCATCCGCCCGCCCGGGCGTCGGCCATCGCCGCGGCGCTCACCGAGTCGGTGATCAGGGAGATGACCAGGCTCGCGCTCGAATACAACGCGATCAACCTGGCCCAGGGCTTCCCCGACTTCCCGGCCCCGGAAGCAGTCAAGCACGCGGCGATCGCCGCGATCGAGGCCGACATCAACCAGTACCCGGTCACCTGGGGCCAGCCGTCCATCCGCCAGGCGCTCGCGGAGAAGTACCGCCGCTGGTACGGGATGCACATCGATCCAGAACGCCAGATCTGCGTGACCTGCGGCGCCACCGAGGCCATGATCGCGGCGATGACCAGTTGCGTCGACCCCGGCCGGGAAGTGATCGTCTTCGAGCCGTTCTACGAGAACTACGGCGCTGATGCGGTCATCGCCGGCGCGACTCCGCGGTTTGTGACCCTCCGCGAGCCCGACTGGGCTTTCGACGAGACCGAGCTGGCGGAATCGTTCAATAACCAAACTCGCGCCATCGTGATCAATGACCCGAACAACCCGACCGGCAAGGTCTTCAGCCGCGGCGAGCTGGCGGCGATCGCGCGGCTCTGCGAGAAGTACGGGGTCCTCGCGATCACCGACGAGATCTACGAGCACATCGTCTACGACGGCGCCCGCCACATCCCGCTCGCGACCATCCCGGGCATGGAGGACCGCACGATCACGATCAGCGCCCTGTCCAAGACCTACTCGGTGACCGGCTGGCGGGTCGGCTGGGCGATCGCCCCGCCCGACCTCACCGACGCGATCCGCCGGGTGCACGATTTCCTCACGGTCGGCGCGCCGACCCCGCTGCAGGAAGCCGGTGCCGTCGCGCTGCGGCTGCCGGACGCCTACTATCAGCAGCTCGCCGCCGGCTACCGCGGGCGCAGGGACCTGATGCTCGGGATCCTGGACAAGGCAGGCCTGCGGCCGATCCCGCCGGCCGGCGCCTACTACGTCATGACCGACTGCTCCGCGCTCGGCCTGGGCGACGACACGGCGGCGGCCGCCGCGCTGGTCCGCCAGGCGAGAGTGGCGGCGGTGCCGGGCTCCTCCTTCTACTCCCGGCCCGAACTGGGCCGCTCGAAGCTCCGGTTCTCGTTCAGCAAGAAGCTGGACACCCTCCATGAGGCAGGCCGGCGGCTCGCGCGCCTATAGCCCGCGGTGTCCAAAACCTGTGTACGGCTTGTGCAAAAAATTCGGCTGGCCTGTGGGCAGCATGGGGATAAGGGCTGGAATTCGCCAGCAGTAACGCCCATGCGAGGCCCGTCACCTGGGCGGACATAATTCACACCCTGTGCAAGGGAGAAAAGGCAAAACGGTCCACAAGCAATTCTGGCGCCAGCGCCTAAAATAAGCGTCAGGTTCCCCCGCTACGTTTATCCAGCCGCTGCGCCGAATGCAAGACAGCGCGCCGGAGACAGCAGGTGAACCCGGAACGCTTCTGGGGAGAGGGGAAAGCGTCATGATGTCAGGCACGCCGCTTGGGGGAATCCCGGGCTGGTATCTCGGCAGGCTGGATTCCAGGTGTCCTGGCCGGTGATCACGATCGCCGCGGCAGCGGTCATCGCGGCGGCCTTGGTCTTCGCGCGGATCGCCTGGAAAGCCAACCGCCGCGGCGGTCGTCGCCGCACGCAGCCCCGGCCCGCCCGCGGGCGTCACCAGGGTGCGCATGCCCGTCGGCTGCGGCTCTGGCGCCACGGGAATCACGGCGTGCCCGTATAACGGACGGCCCGCGCACACAAACGGCCCGCGCACACAAACGGCCCGCGCACACAAACGGCCCGCGCACACAAACGGCCCGCGCACACAAACGGCCCGCGCACACCAACGGGCTCAGGGTGCTCAGCGCCGCACCGTTCAGGGTCTAACGGATACTTGTACCGGATTTGGTGGGGACATATCGGATATAAGCCCTCCGATAGCCCACTAAATCCGGTACAAGTGGGCGTGAACCAACACCGCGCTCCTCACGAGGATTAGCTAACGCTGTTGAGCGCGCATCCGCCGTGCGTGGCGTCGAGCAGACGCCGCCGGGCCGTCGGGCTCTCGGCGCGCAGGCTTGACGGAGACCACGAGGCGGCCGGCCGGGTACCGCTGCCCACGACCCTCATCGAGCGCGGCTCAGGAGAGCTCGCGCCGCCTGAGCCGATCAGGAGCCGGCCCGCGGGCGGCGGGCGGCCGCTGCCGGAGCGGCCGGCCTGGCGGCATAGCCCGCGCTCGGCGCGAACGCGAACATCTCGGTGATCGGCAACGGCATCCGGACCGCCGTCGGGTTCGGCTGGCTCTACGCGCTGCGGCGGTACCGGCGCACCCGCGGCGAGAAGGTAGACAGGAGGTTCACGTAGCTGCCAATTGAATAACCCAAATACACTTTTAACCACCCATCCCAGCCAGCCGCGCTCGTCAACCAGCCCGGAACGGGGGATACCGTGAGCCTGCCCGGCGCCCCGCAGCCGCTCATGGCGGAAGCCGATCGCCTCCAGGCGGAGGCCTCCCAGCGTGGGCTGGTGCTCCGGCTGGCCGGCTCCGCCGGCGTGCTGCGGCATTGCCAGCACTGCCGCCGCGCCGCCGGCGCGCTGGGCCGGGAACCACCCCGGGACCTGGACTTCTTCGCCTACGCCGAGCAGCAGGGCGCGCTCAAGCGGATGTTCGCGGACCTCGGCTACCAGGTCGGCCCGGCGGAGGCGTTCAGCAAGGAGTACGGCATCGAACGGCTTACCTACACCGGGCACGCGAACGCCGCCAAGGTCGACGTGTTCCTCGACGCGCTGCGGATGTCGCACACGATCGACTTCAAGACCCGGCTTGACTGCGCCCCGCCGACCGCCCCGACCGCCGACCTGCTCCTCGCCAAACTCCAGATCCACGAGATCACCGAGAAGGACATTAAGGACATGGCCACGCTGCTCGCCTCCCACCCGCTCGGCGACGGCTCGCACGGCTCGATCGAGACCCGGCACATCGTCGCCTTGATGGCACACGACTGGGGGCTGTGCTACACCGCGCTGGAGAATCTCTCGATTGCCGAGGACCTGCTGGCCGGGTGGGGCCTGGCGGGGAATGTCACGACGGCTGCCGCCGCAGGCATTGAGGAACTCAGGGAGCGGATCGAGGTGGCGCCGAAGTCGGTGCGCTGGAAGGCCCGGGCCAGGCTGGGCACCCGGGTGCGCTGGTATGAGCATGTCAGCGACGCCGACCATCACGGCAGGGGCAACTCAGGTATCAGCGCGAGGTGACCCCGCGACCTTGCTCAAGCGCGCCGACGACACTCCCGGGGCATTAGCAGCAGCGATGGGCGCATCGGTGCGGACACAACGACACCGATGGCGCCCTCGCTGCAGTCGCACGCTCGCTGGCTGCGGTAGCTATGGCGCTCGTTCTACTCCATGGGACGTATGGTGCTAATGCTGCTGGCTGCTGCCGCGGGCAGGATGCCGTGCCCGGCGATAGCTGGCGAGGTCAACGACGACAGCCACGCCGTCCTCAGGCCGTGGGCCGGGGCCCGCCGCGAGAGGCGCCCGCAGCGGGTCACTGTGGCGCGGGAGCGCCCACATCTCCGTGGCTGCCATGGCAATCAGGTACGGCACCACTTGCGTCGACCGGCGCAGCATCAACCCGGTCCCCTTGGTAGCCAGCCAGCCCAGTTCCGCCAGCCGGGCCGGCGGCCGGCTGTCCGGTTCCGGGTCAGGCGCTGGCCCCATCGGATGACCGGCAGTTGCCAGCAGGTCGTAGAAGCGCCGGGCGATGTGGCGGTGGCCGCGCTCGCTGGGATGGAGCCGGTCTACGGCCCACATCCGCTTCTCGTAGGTCTCAGCAGCTCCGGCGGCGTCGAAGTGCAGCGTGCCGAACTGCGCGGCGATACCGTCCATCACCGAGTTGATGGCGCGGGCCCGGCGGGCCAGCGGCCTGGCCAGCGGCCCTGGCAGCCCTAGCATCGGGCCCGGGTCGGGCAGCCGCATCGTGAGCACCTCGGCGCCCGCGGCGCGCAGCCCGCCGACGACCTGCGCCGCCGCCGCCGCGATCCGGTCCGGGTCGAAACCCGGCCGCACCGTGTCGTTCGCGCCGAACACCACGCTGGCGACATCGGGACGCAGCGCCAGTGCCCGCGGCAGCTGGTCGCGCTCGATGTCTCGCACCCGGGCGCCGTTGGCGGCGAACATGTGCAGGTCCGGCTCCGGCAGGCCATCGGCGAGCAGCGCCGCCCAGCCGCGCGACGGCCGGCCGTCCGGGCCAGCCGGGCGCATCGGGTCGCCGACGCCCACAGTGATCGAGTCGCCGAGCGCCGCGAACGTGGTCATTCCGACGCTCCCGCCGGGCGGCGAGCGCAAGCTGGCCCTGCGCGCTGCCGGTTGCCGGAACTGAGCCAGCTCGAATAGAAACCCATCAAGCCCTCCTGGGGGGGGCGTTACCGCATTCGGTGTCGGTCAGGACAGCTCTATGTGTCCCATGGTCTAGTCTCGGTCACGTTTCGCAGTCGTTACGCCGACGGCAACAGATCTGCGGTCGCTGCGGCTGATGTTAACTCCCTGTTTCAGGCTGTCCCTGGCCGCCCTTTCACCGCGCCTGACGCGCAGCAGGCTGGCGCGCCCGGCTGCGATGACAGGCTGGCGCGCCCGGCTGCGATGACGAGCGGCTCCTGGCCCCGGCGGGCCAGCTGCCCGGTGACCCGGATCGCGGTGCTGGCGACTCCGTTAACGTCAGGCGGGAAGGACTCGCCCACATATGCGGTCCGCATGCCCTCATACTCGCCGGCGAGATTGCCCAGACGCGCTCAAGGCCCTGACATGAAGGCGAACAGCAGATGACATGTGCCAGCTGAACGCGCAGGTCATGCCGCCGAGGACCACCCGCACCCGCCGGGCGGGGCCGCCGCCCTCGCGAGCTGCACGCCGCCGTCGGCGCCAGTCATCTCGAACGCCAGCTCCAGGTGCCGAAGACAAATTGTAAGAAGGCAGGGACCGATAGGCCTGCCGACATTACCGTGGTCATCGCTGGGTGACAGTGCATACGGCTACTGGCCGGTGGACTTAAAGGAGACGACCGAACATGTCACGTGGTGGTGGGCTCATTGCAGTTTCGCTCGGTTTGTGCCTGTTATCGGCGGTAGCGTGCTCAACGGCCGCCGTCCCACCCAAAAGGTCGATAGTAGCGGTCAGCATGGACGGCTGCGAAGAGCACCCGGCAAAGGTGCCTGGCGGAGTCACGACCGCCTATGATCGGCAGGTTATGGCGCTGGGCCCCGTTTTGTACCTTACCCTGGGACATTCATCCGCCGGAGCCTACCAGGACTTGTCTAACAGCGGCGATAACGGTACGTACATGCCGCAGTCACGCCCGCCGTCCCAGGTGCGACTACCGAATGGCGCTCTCGCCAGCCAGTTCAACGGGCACGGCCAGTACGTCCAAGTTACCTCGTCAGGCCCGCTTTCGGTCACGCATACCGGCTGCCTGACCGTGGAGGCCTGGATAAGGCCAGCCACGCTGCAGTTTCCCCTCGAGGAAGGCACTGGCTACGCCTACGTGCTCGGCAAAGGCGAGCCAGGCAAGGAAGAGTACGCCTTGCGGATGTATTCAGAGAGAAATCACGAGTCCCCGGTACGCCCGAACCGCGTATCCGCATACGCGTTCAATCGGTGGGGCGGCTGGGGCTCAGGTGCCTATTTTCAAGATCACGTTAGCATCGGCGGCTGGCTGATGGTGGCGTTCGTGATAAGCGATCTGCCGACCCCAGGGTGGCCCAGGGGATACGTCGCGATATACAAGAACGGGCAGCTTCGGGGGCGTGTCAGCCTATCTCAATATCACGTGCGGCCCACCGCAACGAGCGCTCCATTCCGGATCGGGACACAGAGCCTGGATTCGTTTTTCGAAGGGGCTGTCGGTGACGTCGCCGTTTACGACTACGCACTTTCTGGCGCACAGCTGGCCAGTACCTACGCCGCGATGTTCGGGAGCGCCAGATAAGCAGGCCCTGACATGACCCGGCCCGCAGGAACCAGCCAGGAGAATCTGCCAGGAGAATCTGCCGACAGCAGCGGAGGAGGGCTGCCGCTACTGCTCGCGATCGCGGCGCAGCCGATCGAGGACTTCGTCGGGACTGTCGGCGGTCACTCGGATCATCGCCCGCACCGCGTCCGCCAGCGCGACGCGCGGGACGTCCAGCGTGACCGCCGCTGCGTCCGCCAGCCGGGTGAGCTGCCGGTACAGCTCCGGGCTCAGGTCAAGGGTCACCCGGACCGGCTTCGACCGGATCGCGGTCCGGCCGGCCGGGGGCGCATCGGCTTCGCTACGCCGGGCCGCCGCGGCTGCCATCTGCGCCTTCCGCTGCTCCCGCGGCGTGGTCATCTCCGCCCCGGATTCACGCCCGCACCGGATTCATGCCCGCACCGAGCTCATGCCCGCACCGAGCACAGCGGCGCGCAGCGCCCGACGAGATCATGGGCCACGTGGCGCCACACCTCGCGCCCGTGGGCGGGAATCGGCATGCCGAAGCTCTGCGCGTAGACCTCAAGCCGCGGCACGGCGGTCGCCAGCACGTCATAGCCAAGGCCCTCCAGCGCCTCCCGGGCGTCGGCGGTGGAGTTCGCGCGGGCAACGTAGCGGTTCAGCAGGATGGCCGAGCGGACGTCCCGGTCCCGGAATGCCTCCACCTCCCGGATCTCGTCCCGCACCGGCGAGGTGCGGTTGATCTCAATCGGGCTCGGCGCGCACGGGATCAGGATCTCGTCGGCGTACCGCAGCGCCGACCTGGCAATGGCCGCGTGGTCCTCCAGCTGCGGCGCGTCGATGATCACCACGTCATCCTGATCGGCGATCTCTGGCAGCCGGCGGTGCAGCTCGCGGGACGGCAGCGCTACGATCCGGAACGGGAACGCGTCCCGCGGCGGCAGCCCCGGGTACATGGCCGCGAGATCGGACCACTCCAGGGCGCTACCCGAAGGGTCGGCGTCCACCAGCAGCACGCTGTTTCCTGCCTGCGCGAAAATGTGCGCCAGCCAGACCGCCGATGTGGTCTTGCCGGTGCCCGGCTTGAGGTTGGCCAACGCCAGCCGGATCCCCGTCATCCAGGCAGTATTGCAGCGTGTGACAAATAGTGGTAGCCGGTGCGCGGCATGCTGGCGCGCGGTATGCCCCTCGGAACTGTGTGCTACCACCCGATGCAGTATTGCAGCAGATACTGCACCATGGAGACAGGCACGGCCGGCTGGCTGGACGCGCGCGTGGCACCAGGCCACGAATCAGCGTTTTCCCGAAAAGATACGGATGATATCCCGCATATGTCAGCGAGCAGGGCAAATGTTACGCACAGTCTGTGGACGGAGATGTGGAGTAACCCTCAGCTGTCCTGCACGTGATAGGCCCCGCCGTGCTCGGCAAGGTATTTCTCGCCGACCGCTTCTGCCTCTTCCCTGGTCGCGTACCCGACCTTCCGGCCGATGTTCAGCGACGCCACATAAGAGGGCGTCCAGGTGACTCGCCACGGGCCGCCTAGTGATCCGCCAAGGCGCCTGGCGACCTCATCATTGACGGCGTCACGCAGGTCATCAGCCTCGTCGGTGCCCGTTGGGAGCTGGGCTTTCCGGTAGTAATCGTTGGCGTCCACGGTGTTGTCGAGTTCGTCCCACGAAGCAGCATCCTGCGGGACTTGCCCGCTGTCCTGATCCTCTTTGATCATGGCCATGATGATGTCGGCGTAGCGCTGCACGTCTTCCTTCTCAGGCATGAGCCTGCCTCCTTTGTCCTACTCCAGGAGCATGTCTCCATGCTTCGCCTGCTTGACCGGCGACGGCAGGGCAGTTGGGCCCGGCGCCGGCGGACCTCGGTCACCCAGTTGCGCCTAGTTCTGAATGTCGGCGCCGGTGCGGCTGGCCTGCAGCGCCTGGGCCCGGGCCCGGGCCCGGCGGCAGGACAGGACCACCGCCAGCGGCCAGAGGGCCTGCGCCGCGCCGAGGACCCGCTCCGCCAGGCCCACCAGACCGGCCCCCGAGATCAGCTCGGCGCCGAACCACCCGAACAGGCCGAGCAGCATCACGACGGCGCCGGCCGCAACGGCCGGCCGCAGTCCCCACGGCACCAGGGCCCCCCGCCTGCAGCTACCGGCCGGCCAGGCCGTCAGGGCGACGAAACCGACCGCCGCCCACAACCCGTGCGCCAGCGAGCCGCCACCGCGATCAGGGCTGGCGGCGACCAGAATGCCCGCGATGCCGCCTGCGACCAGGATCAGCCGCCCAGGCGGGGCGGCCGGCTTCAGGGCCAGCCCGATCATGACATCACAGGCACCCACGACCAGGAACACGAGCGTCATCACCCACCGGTCGGCGGCGCCCACGGCCGCGAGTGAGCTGACGGTGCTGGTTACCGAGTTGAAGGAGCCCGGCTGCAGCCGGGCAGCAACCGTCCACCCGCCGACCAGCAGCACCGGAGCCGCCGCCGCCGAGACCACGCCCCACCACGGCACGCCCCGCACAACCACCACCGTAAAACGAACGGCCCAGCGGCCCCGGATCCGGGCCGCACGACACGCCATCGCGCCGGCCGGATCTGCCTCGCGGAGCCGGCCTGCCGCGTCGATATCGGCGACCTACACGGCGACGTCGCGGCCAGCAGGTGGGCTACGGCCGGGCCCGGGCCGCCGGCAACGTGCGGTGCCGCAGCTAAATCGGCCGGTACCTGTTGCCGCGGATTATGTTCGCATGGCCCCTGTTAACGAGCGGGAGACCAGTGTTCGGCAGCGACCGGCCGATCCGGTTAAGCCCGATGTGGTTATTAACCACGCGGTTGCCCCGGCTGCCCGCTCGCAGCGCCACGCCGTTTCCGGTATTACCACTGATCAGATTGAACGGCTTCGCGCGGCTAGCCCCGATGGAATTGCGGTACGCCGTACCGGCGATCAGAACCCCGCCCCGCCCGTTGCCCAGCGCGCCCAGGCCGAAGATCTTCGTTCCGATGAAGCTGCCGAAGACCCGGTTGCCATGCGCCCTGCCTATTATGGCCAGCCCGTACCCCTTGTTCCCGGAGAACGTGTCCTGCGGAATCACCGAGCGCCGCGTGCCGCCGATGACGTTGTCGTGCGCGGTGCCGTCGATCAGGACACCGTCGCCCCCGTTGGGCAGCGCGGCTCCGCCGTTGGTGGTCAGGCCGGCGATGTCGGGGTCGATCGTCACTCCCGAGGCGTTGCCCGCCAGCTCGATCCCGTTCTCCCGGTTCCCGGAGAAAACGTTCGTCCTGGCCAGGTTGTCGCCCCCGGTCGACGTGATGAGCAGGCCGTCCCGGCCGTTGGGCGCGGCGCCCTTGAAGGCCTGCAGGCCGCCAAAGGTATTGAACGTGACGAACCCCGTCGCCCGCCCGGCCACTTCGATGCCGTTGCGCCCGTTGCCCGCGGAGACGTTCCCCAGCGGGATCACCCCGCCCACCTGAGTGTTCGCCGAGGAACCGTCCACCCGGATGCCATCCAGCCGGTTACGCACGATGGCGGTGTTGTTGGCGCCGATGCCGAAGAAGTTCCCCTGGACAAGCACGTCGTTCGAGTCGGTGACCCGCAGGCCGTCCTGGCCGTTGCCGGACAGGACGTTGTAGTAGACGAACGGGTTATTGACGAACTTGCAGCCGGTCAGCGAGTTGCGGCCGGCCCGCCTGATCCATACGCCGTCGCCGGCGTTGCCGATCGCGGCGTCGCCGTCAGCCGTCGTCCCGACGAAGTTGCCGTTCAGGACGTTGCCGCGCGAGCCGGCGGCGATCAGTACGCCGTCCCCGGCGTTGCCCGATATCAGGTTGCCCAGCGGGGGCACGACGAAGACCGGGGTGACCGTGCCCTTGCTGCCGGTCGGGTTGTTCGCCTGGCCCGTGGCGGTGTCGGTGAATTCGGTTCCGCCGATCTCGTTGCGGTCTGATCGGGCAGTGATCCTCATGCCGTCACCGCCGTTGGCGATGCGTGACGTGCCGGCCGCGTTCGTCCCGATCCGGTTGGCTACCACGGTGTTGCCCGACGACCCGTCCAGCACGATGCCGCTTCCCGAGTTTCCCGAGATCACGTTCGCGACGACACCAGCAGCGCCCGAGTCGTTCAGCCCGATGACGTTCTTCCTGGACCTCGCCGACACGTAGACGCCGTCGCCATGGTTGCCGGATGCCGTGCCGTGCAGGTTCAGGCCGATGTAGTTGTCGTTGAGCGTGATGAAGCCGTCGTTCAGCGTCACCCCGTCGCCGCCGGCGTCGTCCACCGCGACACCGAGGAGCTGCGCACCGCGCGAGCCTGCCGCGAAACGCAGGCCAGCGTGGCCGTGGCAGTCAATTTCAAGCACCGGGGGCCCGCCGCTGACATAGCCGGGCGCCGACGTTGCGTTAATTGTCACTTTTCTTGAGATAGCAGGCAGGCGGCGGGCGAGGGTGATAGTCCCGGCTACCCGGAAGTTGATGAGCGTGGACATTCCCGGCGGCCTCGCGTCGGCCGCCCTGATCGCCCGCCTGAGCGAGCCCGTACCGGAGTTCGCGAGGTTCGTCACCACGATGGTCCGCGAGTATGCCGGGGCGCGGCCTGCGGTCCGGGCGGCCTGCGCCGCTGCTGCCGCGGCGGCCGGGCCAGCGGCGGCGGTGCACGCGCCGGCGGCAATGCAGGCGGCGGCAGCCACCAGGGACGGGATTCGCCGCATGGAATTACCTCGGGTTGATAATGCCCGGTGCGGTAACCTCGGGTACGTCGTGAAGGCGAACATTGTTTAGCCCTGCTTCCATAGTTACGAAACGGCCTTATGCGTCGCCCGCTTAGGCCGTACGCGAGGTAAATAGTGCCGTTGGCGAGACCTACTATTTAGCGAATTCACAGAGTACGCTGCGAGGGGTAAGTACTAGACGCGGGGTACCACCGGGAGTCGGAAAGATCTGGCCGGCGGACGGTAAACCGGCATGAGCTTTCGTCCAGGTCACGGCGGCGTCGTGCGTTCCGATGTCAGCACATAGATGGAGGCCGCGCAATGCCGACCGTAATGGAATACCGACAGGCGATGGTGGATGACTGCAACTGGGCGATCGAGCACCGGGCTGAGATTCACTACGCCGAGGTCCGGCCGATCCCGCTAAACGTACTTAAGTTCCACGTGCCTTTTACCACGGACTGCTCTGGATTCGTTACCCTCATGGCTAAGTGGAGCGGCAACCCGGACCCGAACGGTAACGCCTTCGACGGCCAGGGCTACACCGGCACGATGCTGAGCCACCTGCCACACATCCCGTTCCGGGAAACCTGGCGCGGTGACCTCGCGGTGTTCGGCGCGTACCCGGGCCTGCACGTGGTGGTCTTACTGACGGGCGGCTGCCGCCAGAGTGACCCGCCGGTGGCATCACACGGCGGGGCGGGCGATCCCAATCGCTACCTGCTGTCCGATGCGCTCGGCTACTTCGGCGCCGACTGCCCGGTCGCCTATCTGCGCCTGAGATCCAATAACGTCGGCAGCCCGGACTAGTGTGAACAGGTGCTCGAATCGTTCCACCCTGCGGTCGCGGCCTGGTTCGCCCGGCGATTCCCGGACGGCCCGACCGCGCCGCAGGCGCAGGGCTGGACGGAGATCGCGGCGGGCCGGCACACGCTGATCGCCGCGCCGACCGGCTCAGGGAAGACGCTGGCCGCGTTCCTGGTGTGCATCGACCGGATGTACCGCGCGCACGAGGCGGCTGGCCAGCTGGGCGCGGACCCGGGCGGCGGGTCTCGGGCGCCTGATGCGGGCACGGAACCGGGCGCCGGCCCCGGGCCGCCCGCGGGTAGCCCGGATCCGCCCGCAGGCCCGCAGGTGGTCTACGTATCGCCGCTGAAGGCGCTGGCCGTTGACATCTGGCAGAACCTGGACCGGCCGCTGCGCGAGATCGCCGAGACCGCAGCTGGCCTGGGGCTGAGCGCACCGGACATCCGGGTCGCTGTGCGGACGGGGGACACGGCCGCGGCCGAGCGGGCCGCGATGCTCAAGCGCCCGCCGGATTTCCTGATCACCACCCCGGAGTCGCTGTACCTGCTGGTCACCGCGGAGCGGGCCCGGGCGATGCTGGCACCGGCCACCGCGGTGATCGTCGATGAGATCCACGCGGTCGCGGCAAACAAGCGCGGCTCCCACCTGGCGCTGACGCTGGAGCGGCTTGAGCACCTGACGGCCGGGCCGGTGCAGCGGATCGGGCTGTCAGCGACCCAGCAGCCCATCCAGAAGGTCGCCCGGCTGCTGGTCGGCGCGGGCCCGGACCGCTCGGCCGCGGACGGCTCGCCGCACTGCGCGATCGTGGATACCGGGCACCGCCGCGATCTCGACCTGGCCCTCGAGCTGCCCGACGACGAGCTCGGCGCGGTTGCCTCGGCCGAGCAGCTGGATGAGATCCTGGACCTGATCGCGGCTCATGTGCTCGAGCACCGGACCACGCTGGTGTTCGTCAACACCCGGCGGCTGGCCGAGCGGGTCGCGCATCAGCTGGGTGAGCGGCTCGGCGAGGACCAGGTCGCCGCGCATCACGGCAGCCTGTCGGCCGGCCGGCGGCAGCGGGTGGAGTCCCGGCTGCGGTCGGGTGACCTGCGGGCGCTGGTCGCGACCGCGTCGCTGGAACTGGGCATCGACATCGGGCCGGTCGAGCTGGTCTGCCAGATCGGCTCGCCGCGTAGTTTCGCGACCTTGCTGCAGCGCGTCGGCCGGTCCAACCACACGCGCGGCGGGATACCGTCCGGGCGGCTGTACCCGACCTCCCGCGATGAGCTGGTCGAATGCGCCGCGCTGCTGCGCGGGGCGCGGTCCGGGCGGCTGGACGCACTGCAGGTCCCGGCCGGCCCGCTGGACATCCTCGCCCAGCAGCTGGTCGCCGAGTGCGCGGCCGCCGACTGGGCCGAAGACGAACTCCTGACGCTGTTCCGGCGGGCGGCCCCCTTCGCGGAGCTGACTGCCGACGATTTCGCTGAGGTCGCCGAGCTGGTTTCGGAGGGGATTTCAACGGGTCGCGGGCGCCGGGCTGCCTACCTGCACCGGGATCAGGTCGGCGGGCGGCTTCGAGGACGCCGCGGAGCCCGGCTCGCCGCGCTCACCTCAGGCGGGGCAATCCCGGAGCTCGGGGACTTCCGGGTGCTGGCCGAGCCGGACGGGACCCTGGTCGGGACCGTGAACGAGGACTGGGCGATCGAGTCGATGGCCGGGGACGTGTTCCTGCTCGGCACGACGTCCTGGCGGATCCGGCGGGTGGAGCCGGGCATCGTCCGGGTCGAGGACGCCCGCGGCGCGCCGCCGTCGGTGCCGTTCTGGCTCGGCGAGGCACCCGGCCGCACGATGGAGCTGTCGGAGGAGGTCTGCGCGATCCGCAAGGCCGTCGCGGAGCGGCTGGCCGACGGCCGGCCGGCCGAGGCGGTGCGCTGGCTGGAGGACGAGTGCGGTCTTGGCGCCGATGCCGCCGAGACGATCGTGGCCTACCTGGCGGCGGGGCTCGCGCAGCTCGGGGTGCTGCCCGACATGGACACGATCGTGCTGGAGCGCTTCTTCGACGAGGCCGGGGGCATGCAGCTGGTCGGGCACGCCCCGTTCGGTGCCCGGCTGAACCGGGCGCTCGGGCTGGCGCTGCGCAAGCGGTTCTGCGTCACCTTCGACTTCGAGCTCCAGGCCGCCGCCAGCGACGACGCGATCCTGCTGTCGCTCGGGCCGCAGCACAGCTTCCCGCTGGAGCAGGTGCCGAAGTTCCTAGTGTCGCGGACCGTCGAGGATGTCGTCCGCCAGGCGGTGCTCACCTCGCCGATGTTCGCCTCCCGGTGGCGGTGGAACCTGAACCGGTCGCTGGCCGTGCTCCGGATGCGCGGCGGGAAGAAGAACCCGCCGGCGATCCAGCGGATGGAAGCCGACGACATCATGGCGGCCGTGTTCCCGACGCTGGCCGCCTGCCAGGAAAATGTGGCACCGGGCCCGCTGGAGATCCCCGACCACCCGATCGTCCGGCAGACACTGGACGACTGCCTGCGCGAGGCCATGGACATCGACGGTCTCAGGGAGCTTCTCGCCCAGATCGAATCCGGGCGGGTCAACGTGGTCGTGCGGGACACCACCGAGCCGTCGGTGCTCGCCCACGAAATTCTGAATGGGCGGCCGTTCACCTTCCTGGACGACGCCCCGCTGGAGGAACGCCGCAGCCGGGCGGTCCCGCTGCGCCGCGGGCTGCCGGTCGAGGCCCATGAGCTCGGCAAGCTCGACCCGGAGGCGATCGAGCAGGTGGCGGCGCAGGTCCGCCCCGACCCGCGGGACGCCGACGAACTGCACGACCTGCTGATGACCGTGGTCGCGCAGCGCCCCGTGCCGGGCTGGCAGCCGCTGTTCGACTCCCTGGTCGCCGCCCGCCGGGCTGTCACCGTCCGCCCGGCCGTCACTCCCGGCGCTCCGGTCGTCGCCGCTCCGCCAGTCGCTGCCGCACCTCCGGTTGCCGCCCCTGCGGTCACCGTCCGCGCGCCGGCCGGTGAACTGTGGGCGGCGGTAGAACGCCGGCCCGCCGTGGAAGTGCTCTTCCCCGACGCCGGGATCGTGCCCGACCACCCGTGCCCGGTCCCGGGCGGCCCGCCCGACGAGGACACCGCGGCCGCGGACATGCTCCGCGGCCACCTCGAATGCCGGGGCCCGTCCACGACCACGGACCTGAGCGAGGCGACCGGCCTACCGGAGGCGATCGTGGTGCGCGGGCTGGCCCGGCTGGAAGCCGAGGGCTTCGCGATCCGCGGCGAGTTCTCCGCGCCCGGCGCCGGGGAGTACTGCGCCCGGCGGCTGCTGGCCCGGATCCACGTCTATACCCGGCAGCGGTTGCGACGCGAGATCGAGCCGGTCAGCGCCCAGGACTTCATGCGATTCCTGCTCCGCTGGCAGCATGTGGCCGCCGGTACCCGGCGCGAGGGCCGGTTCGGCGTGCTGGCCGTCATCGAGCAGCTGCAGGGCTTCGAGCTCGCTGCAGGCGTCTGGGAGAGCGCGGTGCTAGCCGGGCGGGTGGAAGGTTACCGGCGGGAGTGGCTCGATGAGCTGTGCTTGTCCGGGCAGGTCGCCTGGGGCCGGCTCAGCATCCGCGACAGCCAATCCGATTCCCCGCCGAGCCGCGACGATCAGGGCGGTCCGGGCCCAGGGCGCGACGGCCAGCCCTATCCCGGCCCAGGGCGCGGCAGCCAGGCCGATCTGGCTCCACGGCGCGACGGCCAGCCCTATCCCGGCCCAGGGCGCGGCAGCCAGGCCGATCTGGCTCCACGGCGCAACGGCCAGCCCTATCCCGAACCGAGCCGCGATGGGCAGCCCAGCTTCGGCACGCGTCGCAGCGGGCTGACCCCGTCCCGGGCCACGCCGATCACGCTTACCATCCGCGACGACCTCCCCTGGCTACTTGCCGCGGCCCGCGGTGACCTTCAGCCTGCCGAACCGGGCCCTGGCCGGACCCGCGACATCCTCGACGCGCTCGCCCGGCATGGCGCCCTGTTCCGCCCCGACCTCGCCTCGCTCAGCGGCCGCCTGCCCTACGAAGTCGAAGAAGCCCTGTGGGACGGCGTGGCCCGCGGGCTGGTCACCGCTGACGGCTTCCGCGCGGTGCGATCGTTGCTCCGGCGCGGCGGCCGCGACAATGCCTTTGGGCGGCGCGGGCTGCGTCACGGCCTGCGCGGCTCCGGCCGTTCGGCCGGAAGCTCCGGCGGCTCGGCAGGCCGGTGGTCGCTGCTCCCCGCCCCCGCCGCCGCGCCCGACCGTGACGAGCTGGCCGAGGCGATCGCCGAGCAACTCGTGGCCCGCTGGGGCGTGATCTTCCGGGACCTGGCTGCCCGGGAGCACCTCACCGTCCCCTGGCGCGAGATCCTCTGGGCGCTGCGCCGGATGGAAGCCCGCGGGACCATCCGCGGCGGCCGGTTCGTCACCGGCTTCAGCGGCGAGCAGTTCGCCCACCTCGACGCCTTGGACGTGCTCCGCTCCGTCCGCAAGCAGCCCCGCGCTGGCGAGCAGGTCACCATCTCCGCGGCCGACCCGCTCAACCTCACCGGCGTCGTGCTCCCCGGCCCGCGAATCCCCGCCGTCGGTGCCAACACCGTGGCCTATGTCGACGGAGCCATCCCGCCCGCCGGCACCGCCGAGCCCGGCAGCGAACCTGCCTGACCAGCCAACTGCTCCACCCAGGTTGCCGGTATAGAAAGGCACCGACACAAGCATGCTTATGATTCGGGCATAGCCGAGTCGAACTCCCCACTGCGCACGCCCGATAGAAAGGCGGCCCACTCCGAGTGCGTAAACGACAGGACAGGCCCTGACAGTTCTTTTGAGTTGCGCAGCAGTATCGACTCCTCTCCGAAGGCCACCTCAACGCAATTACTACTAGCGGACGCCATGCTTTTCCGCCATACAATACGGGCCCGGTCCGGGTCGGCCACGCTTCCTCCTCCTTTGGGGCAGCCGGGCTCTCCTGTCAGGCGAGCCAATGGCAGCCACACGTGACACCGCCGCCACGCTAGCCGTCGCAACGGCTGGGCACGGCGGGGCGTGATCCGAGCATTGGGTGGCGGAGATACATGTGAACAACACAAGACCGCGCTGGGCATGCGGCTATACCACCCCCCACGCAGGACCAGTGGAAAAGCCAGTGTAGGCGCTATTGGACGATTTGACCACCGTACAGCCAACCGCGCAGCCCCGGTCGCCGCCGTCGGCGAGCCCTCACTACTGCCTATGAGACCGAAGAATCCGGGTCCTGTGCCGTCCGGTCATGTCATCTCGTCTGCCAATTTGGCGAGGTAGGTCAGCGAGCCCTCGGGCCCGAGCGACATCGTACGCAGCTGCTCAAAGGTCTCCCGGTAAGCCAGAATCTCCTCCTCCTCCGGGACGTCTCGGCTGATCAAGTCACCGAGGGCGCTTTCCACATACAGCACGTCATCATCAGCCGGATCAGGAAACTCAAGAACCACGAAAGGCCCTTTTATCCCAGGGTGAACACCCGCGCTGAAGGGTACGACCTCAATCGTCACGTTCGGACTGTCTGCTAGCTCAATTAGCCTGCGGACCTGACGGCGCATGGCGGCCTTGCCCCCGACGAGGCGGCGGACTACCGCCTCGTCCAGGATGAAGAACAGCAACGGAGAATCGGCTCGGTCCAGCAGTTCCTGGCGCCGCATCCGGAGCTCGACCAGAGCGTCCACCCGTTCCGCTGGGTATCGCTCCTCGAGCTGCCGGATGACAGCGCGGGCGTATTCCTCCGTCTGCAGGAGACCCGGAACGAGCAGGGGCTCGAAATTTCTTCTGATGACTGCGGCACTCTCGTATCCGATCAATTGCAGAAGCCCCTTAGGCGCGACGTCCCGGTACCCGCTCCACCAGGAACGCTCCCTCGCTGCCCGAGCAAGCATGACAAGCTCGTCTGTCCGGGCCTCATCGACGAGCTTGTAATGGCGAAGAAGAGATTTCAGGTCGTTGGTCGAGATGCCGACCGAGCCCGCCTCGATCCGGATGACCTTCGACAGTGACCAGTCCATCGCGGCAGCCACTTGCTCCTGCGTTAGTCCCGCCTCTTGGCGGGCCTTGCGGAGCTCAGCCCGGAGTCGTCGACGTTGTACCACCGGGCTCGGACCGTCACTATCTCCCACACTCATCCCCTTAGTAAGTGGCAATCCAGACCGGCCTAACTGCCAGGACGCAGATAGACAGGTTGCATATCACTGTGCGGCAGACAGCCTAGAGCTAACCGAGGCTGAAAGGCCAGGGTCGGAGGTCTTCGGCGGTTCGGGCCTAGCCGACCGGCGTCGTGACCCGGGCCAGGGTCCACTGGCCAGGGTCCACCGCTGATCCGCACTCCCGCCTCAGGCAGCCGGTCGGTTCCAGCCGGTCCCATCCAGCGCCGCCCGCAACCGGTCCGGGACGCAGAAGCGTACGGCAGGGCAGAGTGATAGTTAGCTGTCTGACAGGTGGCTAATTGCATCCTTCCTAAAGGAGCCAGGCATAGTGCATACTGGCATTGAGCCTCCTGGACCTAGGACGGTGCCTGTGCTGATACTGATCTTTCTCGTGGGTGCACTTCTGGGCGTGCTGGTGGGTGGCATGTTGTGCGTCCGCTACCTTCGCCGCGAGGTTGCGGCCGACATCGGTCCGAGGCTCCGGCGGATGCAGCTCCAGCTCGACAACCTTGAAGCGGCGATCAACCTGGCCATGCTGACGCGATATGCGGAGCTGGGCGAACGACTCGCGCCGGGCCCGAGCCCCCCGGCTCCCAGGTCTGCTCTCCCCTGAGGGCTGACTACGGCGGGTGGGGTTACCGGCTGGGGCCTTCCTCGAGGGCTGGCTCCTCCTGGTAGTCGCTCGCGATATCGACGGCGACGCTCTCCGGGCGGAAGCCCGGGTCCAGCCGCACCAGGTCCCATTCGTTGATCCAGGCCCGCACGTACTGCCGCATCCGGGTGGCTCCGAGCCGTTCCAGGCCGGGCACGTCTGGCGGATTCCAGCCGAACGCATCGCCATGCAGTCCCTTGAGCGTCGCGTAGGCGCGGTCCAGCTCGGCATCATCGGGCGGCTCTAGCAGCAGCATCTCGTGCTCGATGTGGCGCATCCCGATCTCGGCGAGCGCCGCTATCTCATCCCACTCCGCCAGCTGTTTCGCCCTCAGCCGCATGGGGATCTGGGTGTGATCGTCCTTGCCGGTCAGGACCGCCGCCTCAAAGTCGTCGGTCATCGCAAATACGCCGATGAGCGGCAGCGGGTCGGTCTTCCCGCCGCCAAGCCATCTCGCCAGCTCGGCATAGGAGCGGCCGCGCTGGAGCAGCGAGTACCGGCCGATCAGCTCGACCTCGTCGAAGAGAATCACCCAGCCAGCTCGGCCAGCCGCCCGCAGCAGCCGGGCGGCGAACCGGAACCGCTGCCGAGCTAGGTCCCTGGCGGTGACCGGAGTGAAGCTGAATAGCCCGGCCGCGCCGACCGACCGCAGGGCGCGCCGCAGGTCGGGCATCCGCAGCGGGTCGCCGCCCCAGAACCGCACGAGGGCGTCCACGGTCTCGTCGCTGCCGGGCAGCTCGCCGCCGCGGAGCCGCTCATGGCACAGGAGGGTCGCCGCAAAACGCTCGTCCAAGCCGCTCGCCGGGGAGTTCACCCAGCGGCTCAGCTCCGCGTAGCGCGGCGTGTCAGGGTCGAGCGACCCAGCGGCGTCCTCGAGCACGCCATGCGCGCGCCCGGGATCCCGGGCGCCCTGGATCGCTGCCCTGAAGGTCTTGACGGGGTCGTGCAGCGGGGTTTCCTTGCTGATCACCACCGTGCTGATGACGAAACCTCCGGAAGACGCAAGATGACCCAGATGCGTGAGCAGGTGGCTCTTTCCCGCGCCGAAGCCGCCGCCGATCAGCAGGCCTGACGCCGCGGCGGCGGCCGCCCCCATCTCGCGGTCCCGCTCGAGCAAGGCGGTGAACCGGTCCTCCGCCTCTGGCTGCCCCGAGCCGAGCACGGCGACCGCGTCGGAACTTGGCACACCCGATCGCAGCGCTTCGACCGCCCGGCGGCGGCCGACCAGCTCCGTAGTCATGATGGCCGGGGGCGTAACGGCCCGGGGCGTCATGCCACCGCCTCCAGCCGAACCTCGAGCCGGACCAGCGCGGCGAACGGGTTGGCGCGGCGCCGGTCACGAACCTCGTCCGCGACGCGGAGCTGGAGGGCGGCGTAAGCGGGCAGGCCGCGCGCCTCGTCGGTCATCAGTTCCGGCGGCACCACCGCGACCACCAGAATGCCCCGCAGTTCGTCGGTGGCGTCGATGAACTGACGGAGCACCTCGTAGGCGTCGAGCACCGCGGCCTTCGAGTAATAGAAACCAGACCTTTCCTCGGCCGGGGGGCGGCGCGCCTCGGCAATCCTGGCGTAGTCGATATGCACGACCAGCCCGCGCTGACCTGCCGCCAGCAGCAGCGCGGCGGCAGAGGAGAACATGGCCCGGGCGTTGTGCCGGCCGATCCGGCTGTAGATCAGCGCCGACCTGAGCGGGGTGATCGACAGCAGTTCGCCGCGCAGCCAGCCGAGCACCGCGTCGTGCTCTGCCGCGTCGACGTCGCCGGCTCCGAGCTGCGCCTGCGCGAGCCGCAACATGGCCCGGCCCATCTCCGGGGCGATCACCGGATCCCCGAGCATGCTGCGCTCGAGCAGCCTGCGGATGCTCCGGTAGAGCTCCCTGACGTCAACGTCGTAGTGGCGGGCGACTTCAGCCACCACAAGCCGGCTCTCCTCGGGAACGGCGAAGCCAGCGGCGTCATAGGCGGCCCGCACCACGGCCGCTGCTAGCTGCTCCCAGTCGACGGCCCGGGCGATCGCGAAGAACGCCTGATCAATCATGTGCACCCGGGTCGTCTCCGCGGAAACGCTGGCGAACTGGGCCCCGTGCCCCGCCGCAGCCGAGGCCAGCGCTGACGCCAGCCGATCCGCGGCACCGCCGTCGCCGACCACTGCCACCTTGACCGCCGCCCCGCCCGCCGGCAGGTAGTCCCTCACATACTCATTGGCCAGGAAGCTGGCATAGTCGTCGACCTTGAGAACGCCTCCGCCCAGAACGCCGCCCGGCGGCGCGGTCTGACCCACGACACTCATCGCGACACCTGCCCGCCGAACGACACGCCCCAATACCGCTGCTGCTGCCCGGTGCGGGCAACCGTCGTCAGCACGCCGCCGGTCCTGGTGCCGCTGCTGGCGTGCCAGCGCAGCGTCCGCCCATCCCGCGTCTGCCGTGCCCCCGCCTGATCGAGCAGGTAAAGATCCCGGGCGAACTCGGGCCGCGTGTACTCCCGGGCCTGGCCGGGCAGCAGCGTGAGCACCGCCCAGATGTCCGTCAGGCGCGCCACCGTGTCCGGCTTCTTACCGGCCCGGGCGACTACCAGGTCGTAGCCGCCGGCCACGCTCTCCAGGAACTGATCGGCGCGGAATCGGGGCGGCCGCTGCTGGGTCGCCCCCAGCAATCCGACCAGGACCGATGGCCGAAGCCGTCGCTCCCGGCGCCGGTCAACCTCGATCACCGCATCGGCGGGCAAGACCCGGACGATCGATGGATAGCACAGCATCCGGTCATCCTCCTCGACCATCGCCACGCCACGTTCAGCCGCCATGGCGAGCAACTCCTTGGCGTAGTCGCCTGAAGCGAGGTACGCGGCGTCGTCGAAGTCGAACGACGCCGTTACCTGCTGCACCGTGGTCGAAAGCCCGGCGGCGGCAGCGGCCGCCGCGTCGAGCGCGCGGCGAAGCTCGCGTACCTGCCCGCTGGCGGCGGCCGCCCTGGCCTTACGCAACTCCCTCGTCAGGCCTGCTGCCGACTTCAGCGCATCCTCCGCGCCGCCCTGCGTGTTGCTCAGCGCAGATTCGAAACTTGTCAATGACTCCACTGGCACGCTCCTCAGAACTCCCCTGGGCAGTTGAGATTAGCGTGCGATGCCGACACGCGGGCCTGAGGTACAAATGCCGCTGCAACATGCGCCAGCGCCGTCACTCCGGCGAGGGAGTGAACATGGCCCTCAGCGAGACGTCGCTATCCACCGGCCGGGCCCGGCGAGCCGGGTGAATTGCGCTGCGGGTGAGCTCATGACCGCAGTCCTTCCACGCTGGCCGCCGCCTCAGTGGCGGGCGGCTGGTATCCGGTGACCTGATGGATCTCGACGCCATCGGGACCGCCGAGCAGCGCCGCGCCGCAAACTCCCCGGCTCGCTCCGGGGCACCCCGGCTCGCTGAGCGGGCTGCCGGCGGCAGATCAGGACGCCAGGCCTGCCTTGGTCGCGTCGGGTACCTCGATGAGAAGCCCGGTGGCCACGTCGTAGATGTAGCCGTAGACCGGGATAGTCGCGGGGACGAGGGGATGAGCGCGGATCCGGCTGACATCCTCGACGACGCTCTGCTCGTTGTCGGTGATCGTGAGCCAGTCGATGTAGTTGGCTTCGGCCGAGCCGGGCCCGGTCCCGACATCCGTGAAGCCATCCGCGCCGAGCTGCGCGGTCTCCAGGCTGCTGGCGAGCAGGCGACGGATCACCTCGTCGGTGAAGAACTCCATGCCGCAGTTGGTGTGGTGGATGACGAACCACTCCTTGGTGCCGAGCAGCTTGTAGGAGATGACGAGCGAGCGGATCGCGTCGTCGCTGGCCCGGCCGCCTGCGTTGCGGATGACGTGGGCATCGCCCTCGCGGAGCCCGGCGTACTTGGCGGGGTCAAGCCTGGCGTCCATGCAGGTGAGGATCGCGAAGCCACGGGCAGGCGGGAGTGCGAGGTCAGCCTTGGAACCAAACGAGTTCGCGTACTCCTCGTTGGACCGCAGGACTTCATCGCGGACAGACATGCGCTGCCTCCTCCATAGTTTTGCGCAGCTACTTACCTATTTTACAGATCGGCTTTAAACTATTATGGACGCCTGCCGGGGTCGTCAAGTGCGCCGCGTCGTCAACTGAGCAGGCCGGTCACTGCCGTTACCCGGAAACTCAGCTACCTGCCATCCGCCGCAACGGCGACGGCGGGTCCGGCCTGGCCGAGGGGACCGGGCAGACTTGGCCCATGGCCGACCGCCCGGCGTCCGCCCGTCCCGCCCGCAGCTACCCCGCGGCGGCCGCCCTCCTGGCCGAGCGGGACCCGGTACTGCGCCGCCTCTTCGCCCAGGCCGGTCCCGCCCGGGTGCGTCCGCCGGCCGAGACTCATTTCGAAGCCCTGGTCCGCGCGGTCGTCTACCAGCAGCTGGCCGGCGCCGCGGCCGCCGCCATCCACGGGCGCCTGATCGCGGCACTCGGCGGCGAGGTCGCCCCGCAGCGGCTGCTGTCGCTGCCCGCGGGCACGCTCCGTTCGGCCGGCCTGTCCGCCAGCAAGGCAGCCTCGCTGCAGGATCTGGCGACCAAGGTGCTGGACGGCACGGTCGAGCTCGACCCGGCCGGGCTGCGGGCGGAAAGCGACGCCGAGATCGCCGCCAGGCTCTCGACCGTCCGCGGCATCGGGAAATGGACGGCGGAGATGTTCCTCATGTTCCAGCTGCGGCGCCTGGATGTATGGCCGACCGGCGACCTCGGGGTCCGGAAGGGCTTCGGGCTGGCATGGGGAATCCCGACGCCGACGGCCAAGGAACTCGAGCCGCTCGGCGACCCGTACCGTCCGTACCGTTCCGTGCTGGCCTGGTACTGCTGGCGGGCCGCCGAGCTGTATGCGGGCGCCGCCGACAGCGCCCTCACCCGCTGAAGCTCCTCGCGGCTGAGCGCCCGGACCCCTCGCGCGAAGGCAGCGAGCGTTGCCTGGCTGAGCGTTCTACTCCCCGTCGGTGCCGGTCGCCGGGCGGCCTGGCAGCCCCGCGAGCATCCGGAGCCGCTGCTGGACTGTCTCATTCCGGCGCCCGGCCCGCGACCTGGTCGACAGCGAAGCGACGCTCGGAATCCGCCATCTTTCTGCTGGCAGCGGCGGCGAGATCGATGCCGAGGACATCAGCGAGCAGCACCAGGTAGAGCAGCACGTCAGCCATCTCCTCGCCCGCTCGGGTCCGGAGCGGCTCGCCCTGCGCGAGGCTCCGGGCGTCGGCAGCCGGCAGCCACTGGAACAACTCAGCGAGTTCCCCGACCTCGCCCACCAGCGCAAGGATCACTGACTTCGGGTCGTGGAACTTTCCCCAGTCCCGATCCGCGCTGAACCGCCGCATCCGCTCACGTAGCTCCTCAAGTTCTGGCACGCCCGCAGCATCCCATGCCCGTCACCTCACCAGCGGAGCCAGCCGGACCCCGCGCTTTCGCCCGGGGCCGCGGCCTGGGCCGGTTTCACCCGAGCTTATACCGGATTTGGTGGGGATATACCGGGCATTACGGCCCCAGAAGGCCACGTAATCCGGTACAAGCACCTGGACAGGAGCGAATCGCCAGTAGGCACTGACGGGCCGCACATAGGGCCAGGACACTCCGCGCCGCAGCTGCGGGCCGGCCCCGGGCGCCCGGTATCCCGACGAGAACGACACCGCGGCGGCCGCCGGCTCGCACGATCCCGGCTTCCGCGCGCTGTGCAAGGCTGGCCGGCCCGTGCGCAGCGCCGGAAGGTCGCCGCGGCCCTGCACCTCATCGGCGGTGAGCTGAGTGCGCACGGCGATCATGCCGCAGCCGATGTCGACGCCCACCGCGGCGGGAATGATCGCGCCGAGGGTCGGAATCACCGACCCGACGGTCGCGCCCCGGCCTAGGTGCGCATCGGGCATGAGGGCCACATGCGGGAAGATGAACGGCATCGCCGCGGTGCGCTGCGCCTGCTCGCGGGTGTTCTCCTCGAGGATCGACGCCCAGTTCATCAGCCTCTTGCTGAGCTGCTCCATGGTTACCTCCGCTGGCCGCCCGCCCACCGTAGCCACGGACCCGCTGCCGGCACTCCGGGTTTCCGCCAGCTCCAGCCGAGGTTCCAGGGGCACGTCAGCCACCGGGCTGCCCGCGGAACGGTACGAGGAACTCGTAGAATCGCTCACCGAGTTGCACAGCGCGGTAATTGCCAGCCGGCCAGGCGACCTTCAGGTTTTCCAGTCAATTAGCGGCCGGTGGTAGGAACCGAAAGGCACCTCGCGAGTTCGCATTCAGCAGATTAGATAATGCGCCAATGAGCCTTCGGCAGGAAATTAGCTCATACGCCTATTTTCCTACTAGATGCCCGCCTAGGAGGCGAGTAGTGTAGTAGATCATGGTGCGGGCCGCCGGCGGCACCAGCGCCGCCGAAGATCCCGGACCAGATCACCACTGAGGGTGAGGCACACACGATGAGCCAGGTACAGACTGTCCGGGGCGCCGTTGATACCGCCGAGCTTGGCCGCACGTACATGCACGAGCACATCTTCGTCCTTACCGCCGACGTCCAGCAGAACTACCCCGAGGAATGGGGCAGCGAGGAAGAACGCGTCACCGACGCGATCGCCAAGCTGAAGGCCCTCGCCGCCCAGGGAATCAGAACGATCGTCGATCCCACGGTCGTCGGGCTCGGCCGCTACATCCCGCGGATCCAGCGCATCGCCGAGCAGGTGCCTGAACTCAACATCATCGTCGCGACCGGTGTCTACAGCTACGACACCGTCCCGTTCTACTTCCACTTCCGCGGTCCCGCGCTGAACGAGGCACTCGGCACCGAAGTACCCGATCCGATGGTGGAGATGTTCGTCAAGGACATCACCGAGGGAATAGCCGGCACCGGCGTCAGGGCAGCCATGCTGAAGTGCGCTATTGATGCGCCCGGACTGACCACCGATGTCGAGCGCATAATGCGCGCCGTCGCGAAGGCGCACAACCAGACCGGCACCCCGATCACCGCGCACACCCACCCAGCGTCCAAGGCCGGCTTTGAGGTCAAGCGGGTGATGTGCGACGAAGAAGGCGTGGCGCCTGGCCGCGTGATACTCGGTCACAGCGGTGACACCCAAGACTGCGATCATCTCTCCGAGCTGGCCGAGGCCGGCTTCGTGCTCGGCTTTGACCGGTTCGGCATCACCATCGAGGCGAGTTTCGAGGAGCGGGCGGACACGCTCGTGGAGATGTGCCGGCGCGGATACGCGGGCAGCATCGTGCTGGCCCATGACACGTCCTGCTATATCGACTGGCTCGACCCGGTGCTCATCGAGGGCATGACGCAGTGGCACTACCTGCATATCGGCGAGGAAGTGCTGCCGTACGTCCGGGACCGGGGCGTTACCGAAGAGCAGATCACCACCATGCTCGTCGACAACCCGCGCCGCATCTTCGAGGGCCGCTGATCCGGAGGCCAGCCACGACGGCGGTCGGGCCTGCTGACATCATCGAGCGCATGACCGTCGTGAAGATCAACGCGATTACGGTGCCAGCCGACAGCGGGGACGAACTCGCTCGCAGGTTCGCCGCCCGGGCTGGCGCCGTCGACAGCCAGGACGGCTTCGAGGGCTTTGAGCTCCTCAAGCCGACCGACGAGCGCACCACCTGGCTGGTGCTGACGCGGTGGCGGGACCAGGCCTCCTTCGAGGCGTGGCTGCATTCGCCCGCGTTCGGCCACGGGCACCGGTCCGCCGCCGAACGCAGCGGCGGCGAGCCGCAAGCCCCGGTCGGCGTGAGCAGCGAGCTGTGGTCCTACGAGATCGCCGGATCCAGCTAAGGCGCTGCCCACCCGGCACGGGGCTCCGGCCAGTGGGCGGCCGCGGCCGCGGCTGAAGAGCTGAAGGTCCCGCTGAACGGGCCCGGGACCCTAGGAGCCCGCGCGGGACCGGCGCCAGCGGGCGGCACGCCGGTCGGCGAGGATCTGGCGGACCACGTTGCGGCCCGGAATCCCGGTGACGCCGCCGCCGCCGTGGGTAGCCGACCCGGCCTGGTAGAGCCCGCGCACCGGGGTGCGCAGGTCCGCGTAGCCGGCCGCGGGCCTGGCATGGAACATCTGCCCGAGGCTGAGCTCACCGTGGAAGATGTTGCCGCCGACCAGCCCGTACTCCTCCTGCATCTGGTGCGGGCCGATCACCTGCCGGTGCCGCACCGACTCGGTGAAGCCGGGCGCGACCGTCTCCATCCTGGCGATGGCCCGGTCGGCATAGGCGGCCAGCGCCGCCTCATCCGGCTGGTCGGCGTACGTATGCGGCACCCACTGGGTGAACATCGACATTACCTGCCGCCCCGCCGGGGCGAGCGAATCGTCAAACACGCTCGGGATGCAGATGTCAGCGAACGGCGCCGCTGACGGCACCCCGGACACCGCCTGCTGGTAAGCATTCTCGACATCGTCAAGGCTCTCGGCCAGCACGATGGTCCCGCCGTGCACCTGCGGATCGATGCCGGGGTGGCTGGCGAACACTGGCAGCCTGTCCAGCGCAAGGTTGATCTTGACGGTGCCGCTGCGCGTCTGCCAGCCGCGGATGTCGGCCAGGAAATCCGGTGGCAGCACCCCGGGGTCGAGAAGCCGCATAAACGATATCTGCGGGTGAGCCGTCGTGACCACGGTGGTCGCGTCCACCTCTTCGCCACCGGCCAGCGTCACGCCGGTCACCCGGCCCCCGCTGGTCCTGATCGTGGCGACCTCAGCCCCGGTACGCAGGTCGGCGCCGAACGAGCGGGCCGCCCCGGCCAGCGCCGCGCTGACGCCGCCCATCCCGCCGCGCGGGAAACCCCAGCCACCCGCCTGCCCGTCCACCCCGCCGATGTGATGATGCAGCATCACGTAGGCGGTGCCTGCCGACCGCGGGCCGGCCCAGGTCCCGATCACCCCGGATACCGACAGCAGGCCGAGCATCGCGTCGCTCTCGAAGTACCGTTCGATCAGGTCGGCGATGCTCCCGGTGAGCAGCCTGGTGACATCGACGGTTCCCCGTACGTCGAGCTTGCGCAGGTGCCGCAGCAGCAGGCCCTGCCGCCACAGGTCCGGCGGCCGCCGCGAGCCGAGCCGCGGCGGGATCTCGTCGAGCATCGGCCCGAGGATGGCGCCGATGCCCGCCAGGTGCGCCTCGTACTCGCCGTAGGCGGCGGCATCCCGGGCGGAAAACTTGGCGATCTCGGCGCGGCGCTGCGCCGGGTCGTGCGGCAGCCGCAGGTACCGCCCGTCGGCCCGGGGGGCGAAGTACGGCCCCTGCGGGAAGACGTGATAGCCGTGACTGGCTAGCCGCAGATCACGGACCAGCCCGGGCGGCAGCAGCGAGACCACATACGACAACGAGGTCACTGTGTAGTCGGGGCCGAATGGCTGCTCGCTCACGGCCGCGCCGCCTAGCACGTCGCGCCGCTCGCACACCAGGGTGCTCAGCCCGCTGCGCGCCAGATAGGCGGCCGCTACCAGCCCGTTGTGCCCGCCGCCGATGATCACCACATCCCGGCTCGCCGTCATGCACCGCTATCCCTTCCATGAGCCCCGGCCCGCATCGTGCAGCGCCCTGGTATAAGGATGAAATCATGCGCTATCTCGACATCGACACGCCCACCAGGATTTCCAAGATCGGGCTGGGCACCTGGCAGTTCGGCTCCAGGGAATGGGGATACGGCCAGCCATATGCCGAGGAGGGGGCCCGCGCCATCGTCCGCCGGGCCCTCGAGCTCGGCGTTACCCTCTTCGACACCGCTGAGCTCTACGGTTTCGGGCGCAGCGAGCAGATCCTCGGCCGCGCCCTCGGCAAGGACCTGGAGTCGGCGTTCCTCGCCACCAAGATCTTCCCGCTGGTGCCGGTGGCCCCGGTGGTCGAGCAGCGCGCCGTGGCCAGCGCGAACCGGCTCAGAGCTCATCGGCTCGACCTATACCAGGTCCACCAGCCGAATCCGGTGGTCCGCGACGGCACGATCATGCGCGGCATGCGGGCGCTGCAGCGAGTCGGGCTGGTCGGTGAGGTCGGCGTCAGCAACTACTCGCTGCAGCGCTGGCGGCTGGCCGAGGAGGCGCTCGGCAGCCGCGTCCTGAGCAACCAGGTCCGCTATAACCTCATCGACCGGTCGCCTGAGCAGGACCTGGTGCCGTTCGCCGAGGCGCAGGGCCGGGTAGTGATCGCCTACAGCCCGCTGGCGCAGGGGCTGCTTTCGGGCAGGTATCACCGGGCCAGCAAGCCAGCGAACCGCGTCCGGGCAGCCAACCCGCTGTTCCTGCCGGAAAACCTCGAGCGCGCGAGCGACCTGATCTCAACCCTCCGCGAGGTGGCCAGCGCGCACTCCGTCACCCCGGCGCAGATCGCGCTCGCCTGGGTTATCAGGAGCCCGGCCGTGGTCGCGATTCCCGGCGCCTCTAGCGTTGAGCAACTGGAGAGCAACGTCGTCGCGGCCGATATTGACCTCACCGGCGACCAGTGCGAGGCCCTGCTGGCCGCTTCGGCCCGGTTCCGGCCCATCAGCGGGCCTGCCGCGTTCGCCCAGCTGGCCAGGGCGAAGTTCGGCCGCTGACCGCCCCGGGCGGCCGGCAGGTCCCGGCGGCGGCAGGCCCCGGGCGGCGGCAGGCCCGGGCGGCGGCAGGCTACAGCTGGCCGACGTCGGTGACTCGCACGACGGCCGCGCCCGCCTCGTCCGAGGCGGCCAGGTCGACCTCCGCGCTGATCCCCCAGTCGTGGTCGCCTGCCGGATCGTCGAAGATCTGCCGCACCGACCAGCGACCGGGCTGCTGGGAGATGATCAGCATCGCCGGGCCCCGCGCGTCCGCGCCGGTGCCGATGTCGTCGTGCTCATCGAAGTACGGCTCAAGCGCGTCAGCCCAGGAGTCGGCGTCCCAGCCCGCTTCGGCGTCCAGCGCGCCAAGATCCTCGTAATGCCGCAGCGCCGCCAGCTCGACCCGCCGGAACAGCGCGTTGCGCACCAGCACGCGGAACGCCCGCACATTGCCGGTCACCGCCGGCGGCCGCTCGTCCAGCGCGGCGGCAGTTACCTCCGCCGGGTTGCGGAGCCGCTCCCATTCGTCGATCAGGCTGGAGTCGACCTGCCGGACCAGCTCGCCCAGCCATTCGATCAGGTCGGCCAGCTCCTCGGTCCTGGCATCCTCAGGCACGGTCTGCCGCAGCGCCTTGAAAGCGTCGGCCAGGTAGCGCAGCACCAGCCCCTCCGAGCGGGCCAGCCCGTAATAGCCGACGTACTCCACGAAGGTCATCGCGCGCTCGAACATGTCCCGCGCCACCGACTTGGGCCGCAGCTCGTGGTCGGCCACCCACGGGTGGCCGCGCCGGTACATGTTGTAGGCGGCCTCAAGCAGGTCGGCGAGCGGCCGCGGGTACGTGACCGAGTCCAGCAGCTCAAGCCGCTCCTCGTACTCGATGCCGTCCGCCTTCATCTGCGCCACGGCCTCGCCGCGGGCCTTGAACAGCTGGGCGGAAAGCACCTGCCGCGGGTCCTCCAGGGTCGCCTCGATGATCGACAGCACCTCAAGCGGATACTCCGGCGAGTCCCGGTCCAGCAGTTCGATGGCGGCCAGCGCCAGCGGCGACAGCGGCTGGTTGAGCGCGAAGTCGTCCTGCAGGTCCACGGTAAGCCGCCAGCGGCGGCCCTCGGCGTCGGGCTCGGCCAGCCGCTCGACCACCCCGCCGGCCACCAGCGCGCGGTAAATGGCGAAGGCCCGGCGGATGTGCCGGCGCTGCGCCGCCGGATCCTCGTCGTTATCGGTCAGCAGGTGGCGCATGGCAGCGAAGGCGTCGCCCGGCCGGCTGATGACACCGAGCAGCATCGCGTGGCTGACCTTGAAACTCGACCGCAGCGGCTCGGGCTCCGAGGCGACCAGCCGCTCGAAGGTCGGCTTCCCCCAGGAGACGAACCCGGCCGACGGCTTCTTTCGCACCACTTTGCGCCGCTTCTTGGGATCGTCCCCTGCCTTGGCCAGCGCCCGCTCGTTCTCCACCACGTGCTCGGGCGCCTGCACCACGACGTATCCCATGGTGTCGAAACCGGCCCGGCCGGCCCGGCCGGCGATCTGGTGGAACTCGCGGGCCTGCAGCAGCCGGGTCGTGCTGCCGTCGTACTTGGACAGTGCGGTGAACAGGACCGTGCGGATCGGCACGTTGATGCCGACGCCGAGGGTGTCGGTGCCGCAGATGACCTTCAGCAGCCCGGCCTGGGCCAGCGTCTCCACCAGCCGCCGGTACCTGGGCAGCATCCCGGCGTGGTGGACCCCGATGCCGTGCCGGACCAGCCGCGACAGGGTCTTGCCGAAGCCGGCGGTGAACCTGAAGTTGCCGATCAGCTCGGCGATCGCGTCCTTCTCCTCGCGGGTGCAGACGTTGATGCTCATCAGCGCCTGCGCCTGCTCGATCGCCGCCGCCTGGGTGAAATGCACGATATAGACCGGCGCCTGCCGGGTGGCGAGCAGTTCCTCAAGCGTCTCGTGCAGCGGCGTGATCACATAGGAGAAAACCAGCGGTACCGGGCGTTCGGCGGACCGGACGACGGCCGTTGGCCTACCGGTGCGCCTGGTCAGGTCATTTTCGAAACGGGTGACGTCGCCCAGTGTCGCTGACATGAGCACGAACTGGGCCTGGGGCAGTTCAATGAGCGGCACCTGCCAGGCCCAGCCCCGGTCCGGGTCGGCGTAGTAGTGAAATTCGTCCATCACGACCTGGCCGACGTCGGCGTCCTCGCCCTCGCGCAGCGCAATGCTGGCCAGGATCTCCGCGGTGCAGCAGATGATCGGGGCGGTGGCGTTGACGCTGGCGTCGCCGGTCATCATGCCGACGTTGGCCGGCCCGAACATCTCGCACAGCGCAAAGAACTTCTCCGACACCAGGGCCTTGATCGGCGCGGTGTAGAAACTCCGCCGCCCGCGGGCCAGGGCCGCGAAATGCGCGCCGGCCGCGACGAGGCTCTTGCCCGACCCGGTCGGCGTGCTCAGGATCACGTTCGCGCCCGAGACGATCTCGATCAGCGCCTCTTCCTGATGCTGGTACAGCTCAAGGCCACGTTCCGCCGCCCAGCTGGCAAAGGCATCAAAAACAGGGTCGGGGGCGGCGGTCTGCGGCAGCAGGTCGGTGAGCGTCATGGTCCATCCATCATGCCCGCATTGCCAGGTTCCCCGGCCAGCCGGTTCCCCGGCCAGCCGGTTCCCCGCCCAGCCGGCCAGCGCGGGGTCAGGGGCCGCTCGCTACTGCGCCGTGCGGGTCCGGGCGCGTCCAGCCGCCAGGCCACGCGCTGAGGAAAGCTTCAGGAGGCGCTCAGCCGGCCTGCATATCGACTTCCTACGCTCGGGGACACGACGGGATGGGCTGACCAGGAAGGACCGGGACCGTGGGTGACAATGTGGCCATCTCGTACCGGGGCGCGCGCTACGAGATAGGGCGAGGGCAAGGCTTCTACGGGATCTGGGCCGCGGGGGCGCCAGAGTCACAGCCATTCGAGTGGTGGCCTGAGACTCCGGAGGGCTGGCGCGGCGCGTGGTCCAAGTTCGCGGGGATCGAGGCGCCAGGCACGATAGTCGCGGTCGGCCAGCGCACTGCCCCGGCCGCCGGGCACACTGGCCCGGGTGCCGAGCGTATTGCCCCGGCGGGCGGGCACGCTGGCCCGGGTGCCGAGCGTATTGCCCCGGCCGGCGGGCGCACTGCCCCGGCTGGCGAGCGCACTGGCCCGGGTGGCGAGCGCACTGGCCCGGGTGGCGAGCGCACTGGCCCGGGTGGCCGCCCGGGGGCTCCTGCTGTCCTGGCGGCCTCGCTGCTCGCCATCGGTGTAGCCTGCGGGATCGCCGGGCTCTTCCCCGGCTATCTCACTGGAGCGAGCCTCGCCCAGGAGCCGGCCGAGCTCGTCCCTCATGCGATCTACTTCGCCGTCTGGGGCGCGAGCGCCGTGCTCATCCTGCTCGGCCCCGCCCGCCTGCGGGTGGGAGCGATGCTCGGGCTGGGGACGAGCATCGTCACGTTCGGCTTCTTCTTCGCCGACGCAGGCCAGGCGATCGCCGGAGGTGCGCACGTGATGGGCGCGGGCCTCGTACTCGGGCTCGTCGGCTGGCTGGCTTGCGCGGCCGGCTCCGCGGTCGCCTTCCGGCTCCGGCCGGCCGGAGCGCCGGCCAGGCCCTACGATCACGAGCTGGGCCTGGTCCTGGCGCTGGCGCTCGCCGCGCTCGGCGCGGCGGTCGCGTTCGCCCCGTCGTGGGACAGCTACATCCTGCGGACGTCGACCGGGGCGACGCAGTCCATCACCGCGGGCAATGCCTTCGCGAACCCGGCGCCGGTTATCGCTGGGAACATCGCCGTAATGGTGGCACTGGTCGCAGTGGTCGTGCTGGCGGCTCTGTGGCGCCCGATCCGCGAGGGGGTGGCGTTGCTTGCCGGTGCCATCATCCCGATGGCGGCTCAGGCGATCTCGGCGCTCGTCCAGCTCGGCGAGGGTACCTCACCGGCCCAGTTCGGGATCTCGCCTGCGCAGGCCGCTCAGGCCGGGCTCACGATCAGCGCAGGTGTCACGCCGGAGTTCTGGATCTACTGCGGCTTCGTCGTCGCGCTTGTCGTGCTGACGTGCGCGCGGCTGTTCAGCCGGCCCCGATCGGCGGTCGCGGACAGCAGGCCGTCACGTCCGATCCCCGGGATCTCCGTGTCCTCGGCCCGGCCGTCCGACTGATCGTGCGCTGACTGTCCGGGGCTCCGATTGCTCGGGCTCCGATTGTTCGGGGCTCCGAAGCAACCTGTTCAGGACCCGGGCGAGGGCGACTTCGGGTGCCGGACCGGGAGGTGGCGCTGGAGGAACTCCTCGGTCCGCTGCCAGGCCCTGGCGGCAGGCTCCGGCACGTGGAACATCGGGGCCATCCGGTTGTGGAAAGCGTGCCCGGCGTCCTCTTCGACGTTGATTTCCGCGCCTGGGTGGTCCGCTACCGCGACTTCAACTTGCCTCACCTGGTCGCGCGAAATGTACGGGTCGTTCCCGCCGTACTGGAACTGCAACGGGGCCCGGATCTGCGCCAGGATTTGCAGGTTGTCATGAACGGCCGAGCCGTAGTACGAGACCACGGCCTCCAGCTCCGCCTGTGCCGCCAGGAAGTATGCGATGGAACCGCCGAGGCAGAATCCGATGACCCCGGTGCCCCCCTCGACCTCAGGCAGCGCGGTCAGGGCCCGCAAGGCGGCCCCGGCGTCAGCGACGCCCGCGGCAAAGTCGAACTTCGACGCCAGGTCCAGCGACTCGGTCAGGCCCTCCTGGTCGTGCCCGGCCTTGTGGCCAGGCCTGAGCCGCCAGAACAGATCCGGTGCCGCGACAACGTAACCGAGACCGGCCAGGTCTTCGGCGACGGCCGAGATGTACTCACTGACGCCGAATATTTCCTGGATCAGCAACAGCCCTGGGCCGGTGCCGGCGTCCGGCAGCCAAACGGTGAGGTCGAACGCCCCTTCAGGGGTCCGGACGGACTCGACGCGCGACGACATAACCGCCTCCTTGCTGACCCGGGGCTGATCCAGGGCTAATCCAGGCTAGATAGAACGCGGCACCAAGGGTAGTGGCGGCCCGCTCACTCGGTTGCGTTGGCCCAGCCGTCGAATCTCGCGTCGAGCGAATCGACAAGGCGCGGGACGGTGACGTCCACCGCGGCAGGCCTGAGCGACGGCGCACAGCGCGTCCCGGCCAGACCGGCCGCAGGCGGCGGCCGACGGCCATGCTCGGTAACCTCCCTAAGCCCCGGCCTTGCGTCCGGCCCTTTTTGGTAGCTTCTTGGTGTCCCGCAGCTCGGCAAACGGCTCCTTATCCGGGGGCAGTCCGGCCGCGATGGCCCGCCCCCGCTGCAGCTCGGCATTGAATTCGGCACCGAGCAAGACCACAGAGTTGGAGATCCACATCCAGATGAGGAAGATGATGACGCCCGCGATGCTGCCATACACCTTGTTGTAGTGCCCGAAGTTCGCCACGTACAGCGCGAAAAGTCCAGACGCGATGAGCCAGCCGAGCACAGCGATAACGCTTCCGGGACTGAGCCAGCGGAATCCCTGCTTCGCATTGGGGCTGGCCCAGTACAAGATGGCGAGCATCAGGCTGACGAACAGCAGCAATACCGGCCATTTGGCTATATTCCACACAGTCAGCGCGACCGAGCCGATACCGAGCACGTGGCCCACATGCTGAGCGAGGCCGCCGGTCACCACCACGATGAACGCTGACGCGACGAGCAGCACCAACATCGCGATGGTGACGCCGAGCCGGATCGGAAGCGTCTTCCAGGCGGGCCGGCCCTCGGGCACGTCATAGATGGCGTTTGACGCGCGCATGAAGGCGGCGATGTAACTGGACGCGGACCACAGACCGGCCACTATCCCGACGATGGCCGCCACCCCCGCAGACCCGTGGCTTCGCTGCAGGTGGTTCACGGCATCCAGCAGGGTCTGCCGCACCGCGCTGGGCGCCGCCTGCGCCAGGTTGGTGATCAGCGGCTGAGTAGCCGACTTGCCGATCAGGCCGAGCAGCGACACCAGGACCAGGAGCGCGGGAAAGATCGCCAGCACGCCATAGTAGGTAAGTGCCGCCGCCCGGTCCTGCAGGATGTCATTGCCGTACTCCTTCGCGGCCCGCTTCCCGGCCGCGAGCCAGGAGCCACCGCCCAGTCGTGTCTCCGGCGCGCTCATGTGTCGCCGTCACCCGGCCACGTCCCGGTCTGGCCGGCTGCTTGGTCCGCTGCGCTCATCGCGTTGCCCCCTCCTTGACTCCCGGCTTGGCCGGTGGCGCTACCCCCGTGTCCACCTGCCAAACGGCGGGCGGCATCCTGGTATCGGCTGAGAGCCCGACACGAATGGACGAGATTACGATGGAGCAGCACGCCACAGGCAGTAACAGCCCGCCCGTCTCGCGGACCGGCCTGCAATACCGGGACTCCTCGCTGAGCAGGCCACGGGCCGGGCAGGCGGGGTGGCAGGATGTCGACGTCCGCGCCGTCGACACCATCAGGCTGCTGGCCGCTGACGCGGTCCAGAAGGTCGGCAACGGCCACCCCGGGACGGCGATGAGCCTGGCCCCGCTGGCTTACTTGCTGTTCCAGCACGTGCTGGAACACGACCCGGCCGATGATCAGTGGCTCGGCCGGGACAGGTTCGTGCTGTCCTGCGGTCACAGCAGCCTGACCCTCTACATCCAGTTGTTCCTGTCCGGCTACGGGCTGGAGGTGGCGGATCTCGAGGCGCTGCGCACCTGGGGCTCGAAGACCCCTGGCCACCCGGAGTACCGGCACACCCGCGGCGTGGAGATCACCACCGGCCCGCTCGGTCAGGGCCTGGCCGCCGCGGTCGGGATGGCCATGGCGGCCCGCCGCGAGCGGGGCCTGCTCGACCCGGACGCCGAGCCCGGTGCGAGTCCGTTCGACCATCACGTCTACGTGATCGCCTCGGACGGCGACCTGATGGAGGGCTTGACCAGCGAGGCCAGCTCACTGGCCGGCCACCAGGAACTTGGCGACCTCATCGTCTTCTACGACCAGAATCACATCTCCATCGAGGACGACACGCACATCTCGTTCAGCGAGGATGTTGCCGCCCGCTACGCCGCCTACGGCTGGCACGTCCAGACCCTGGACTGGCGTACCCCTGACGGGTACGTGGAGAATGTCGACGGTCTTCTCGAGACCATCAAGGCCGCTCAGCAGGACACCGCCCGCCCCTCGATGATCGTGCTCAACACGATCATCGGCTGGCCCGCGCCCAACTTGCAGAACACCGGCAAGGCTCATGGTGCGGCCCTTGGCGCGGGCGAGGTCGCCGCGACCAAGGTCTTGCTCGGCTTCGACCCGGAACGGAACTTCACCGTCGAGGCGGATGTCCTGGCGCACGCTCGCAAGGTCGGTGACAGGGGCCGCGAAGCGCACGCCGCCTGGCAGCCCCGTTACGAGGCCTGGCGGGCGGCCAACCCGGACCGGGCCGCGCTGCTTGACCGGCTCCTGGCCCAGGACCTGCCGGCCGGCTGGGCCGACGTCCTGCCCAGCTTCGATGCCGATCCCAAGGGGATCGGGACCCGTAAGGCCAGCGGTGCCGTCCTGTCCGCGCTGGCTCCGGTGCTGCCCGAGCTCTGGGGCGGATCGGCGGACCTGGCCGAGAGCAACAACACCACCATGGACGGCGCGGACTCCTTCATCCCGTCCAGCAAGCAGACCAAGGAGTGGCGGGGCGGCCCTTACGGGCGCACGCTGCACTTCGGTATCCGCGAGCACGCCATGGGCGCGATCCTGAACGGGATCGCCCTGCAGTCGCTGACCCGGCCCTATGGCGGCACCTTCCTGACCTTCAGCGACTACATGCGCCCGGCCGTCCGGCTGGCGGCGCTGATGGAACTGCCGACGATCTACGTCTGGACCCATGACTCGATCGGTCTCGGCGAAGACGGGCCGACGCACCAGCCGATCGAGCACCTGGCCGCGCTCCGCGCCATTCCCGGCCTTGACGTGGTCAGGCCGGGCGACGCCAACGAGACGAGCGTCTGCTGGCAGACCATCATCCAGCACAACGACCGGCCCGCCGGCCTGATCCTCAGCCGGCAGAACATCCCCACCATCGACCGCGGTGCCAGCACCGGCTACGCGCCGGCTGCGGGCGCTGCCCGCGGCGGCTACATCCTCGCCGAAGCGGACGGCGGCGCCCCGCGGGTCATTCTGATCGGCACTGGTTCGGAGGTGCAGATTGCGCTGGATGCCCGTGATCAGCTCCAGGCGGCGGGCATCGCGACCCGCGTGGTGTCCATGCCGTGCGTGGAATGGTTCGGCGCGCAGGACGCGGCCTATCGCGACGAGGTCCTGCCGCCCGCCGTGCGGGCCCGGGTCAGCGTCGAGGCCGCGATAGCGAGCGGCTGGGAAAAGATCATCGGTGACGCCGGGCGCAGCATCAGCGTCGAGCACTACGGCGCGTCCGCCGACTACCAGACGATCTACCGGAAGTTCGGCATCACCAGCGAGGCTGTGGCCAGTGCCGCCAGGGACAGTCTCCACGACGCAGAGAATGGTGCGCACCCGGGCGGTTATCCGCCAGCGTGGGCCGCCGCCAGCGGCGGCACTGCCGACCGGCCCGGCTGACCGGAAAAAAGCATGAAATTGCCTATCTCGGCGGATAACCGCAGTCTGTTCGCGCTCGCGTCAAATGCTCCGCTCCAGACCTCCGAAACTGGCCCATCGCGCGTACGACGACCTGGCGCGGGTAGCCCTAACCGATGACCAACTCCCGCCGTCCGCCCGACCGCCAAGGGAACGTGACCCCCGGCTTGCCGGGCGTAGCTCGCGCAGTGACCCCTGACGCGCTGCCCGGCGACGTTGCCGAGCTTGTCGGGAAACTGAGCGAGGATACGAGCCCGTCCCGACGCCGGAGGATCACCGCTGCGATCGCCGGGATCGGGACCCGGAGCGGGCGGGCCACCAGATACGGAGTAGCCTCCGGCAGCCGCTGGCTGACGAGCGAAGTGCTCGCGATGGCGCCGCGCCTGCCGGTACGCGACTACGAGCGGCTGCGCGCTCAGTTTCCCGGGCTGCCGCCCGAGGAACTCGCCGACGCGCTGATATATGGCTCGGCTCGGGCCGCGGCAGCCGTGGGCGCGGCGGCTGGCGTGGCCATGGTGCTACCGCTGCCCGCCGCTCCGGTGGAGGTCGCCGTCGAGACCCTGGCCCTGGTCGGCATCGAGATCAAGCTGGTAGCCGAACTCCATGAGGTCTACGGCATGCGCGCGGCTGGTTCGCCGACCGAGCGCATGCTGGCCTACGTCGCGGCATGGGCGCACAGGCGCGGCGTGGCTGTTGCACCGGCCGGCCTGGTCATCGCGGTGGGCTCACCGCTACGCAAGCGCCTGCAGCGCCGGCTCATCGTCCGAGCCGGGCGCAGCGCCTTTTCACTCGGGCCGCTGCTCACCGGGGCAGCCGCAGGAGCGGCCCTCAACCGGCGCGAGACCCGCCGCCTCGGCCACGACGTGCGCGATGACCTCAGGCGGCGCTCCGCGTACGCCACCCACTGGCCAAGCTGACCAGAGCTGCATGGAACCTAGCCGCCGAAGGTTACGTTCTGGCCGGTCAGCGTGCCGACGACGCCGTTGGGCGTGATGCTCACGCTCTGGATCTGCAGATGCAGCGGGATGCCGGACAGCGGAATCGTGATGTTCCGCACCGAGTCGAGCAGCTGGGACGGCAGCCCGTTGCTGGCCACCAGCTGGATGTTGAGCCTGTTGCCGCTGAGCCTGGTGACCCGCCAGGTCGCCGAGGCGCTCGTGATCACTAGATCCAGGCTGGCCTTTATCTCGCTGGGACCCGCGTCGGTCAGCGTGAGGCCCGCCCCGCCCACCGCGCCCAGCGCGCCCACTTGCGACGACACCGCATTAGAGAGCGCACCGAAGGTGATCAGGGCCGTTCCGGTCAGCTGCGAGACAGTCGCGCCATTGAAACTGGAGTTGATGTGAACTCCGTTAAGTACCGCGCTTATGCTCTTGAACGTTACCGGGCCCGCAGGCAGGTCAGCCCACGAGATCCGCATGCTGCTGATATCTCGCCTTATCACCTGCGTCAGGAACGGGAAGCCCGCGATCGAGACGCTCGGTTTCTGCGAGACGCCCTGCTTCTGAATCTGGCTGGCCACCTCGTTCTCCGCGATCGCCTTCGCGCCGAAATCCGCCGCGACCAGCAGGCCAACCAGCACGACCAGAATGATCAGGAAGGTCGTGAGCCGCCGCCGCGACCGCGGCGGCCTGCGGTAGGTCCTGGTGGCCTGATACCCGCTCATGCAGCAGCCCGGGACGACAGCGACGCGGCGTTTTCGGCCGCCCCGGCACGTTTCATGAGCTGATGCTATGGCATGGCTGTGTGCTGGCGGACGTCACTTCGGGCTGGCCGCTGCCGGGGTTGGCGCACCGGGGAAGACCGCAATTCCGGCCAGCGGCGCCGATCATGGCAGACTGCCGACGTCAATGGCCTGGATGCGCGCCGATCCGCTGTTGGTCACCAGCAGGGTCCTCCCGCCTGGCTCAAGCGCGAACTCACGAGGCACCTGGCCGGAGCTGATCACGCCGAGCACGGCAGGACGGCCGGCCAGCGCCAGCGAAGTGTCAATCACGGCGATACCCGGGGTCGCGCCGGCCAGGTTATGCAGGTCGGAGTTGGCGACCAGGATCCGGCTGCCGTTCTTGACCATGATCAGGCCGATCGGGGCAGCGCCGACGTTGACCCGCGCGATCAGCGCGTGCGACGGGTCGGTACGCAGGCTGGCCGCGGAGAACCCGAGGACGGCGTCGCTCTCCCTGCTGGTCACCCAGACGTCATTGCCCGCAGTGATCACCCGCACCGGACTGCAGCCCGCGGTCACCGTCGACTTGACCGCCTTGGACGGCGCGACCTCGGCGCGATGCAGGTCGATGACGGTGAGCGTCCCTTCGGACGGGTTGGGCGTCTTGGTCTTCGCGATGCTCGTCGCGTACAGCCAGTTCCCGTCGGGCGAGATGGCCATCCCGACCGGTTGCTGGCCAAGCTTGATCCGGCCCACCACGTCAGACGGGCCGAAGCCGTTGGTCAGGGCGCTGGCCAGGTTAAAGACCACCATGTCCGCGCTGTTCTGCAGGGTGACGAACGCGAACTTATCGTCGGGTGAGATCGCCACCTGCACCGCGCCGCTGCCGTACGGGCTGGTAAGCGTGCCAACGATCGGGCTGCTGCCTTGCTCAGCCACCGCCACATTGATCACGATCGCGCCGCTGCCCGACGCCGCCAGCAGGTAGCGCCCGTCGTTCGTGATCGCCGCGCCGTGGGAGGCGCCTGGTGCGGAGAATGTGCTGACCACCTTCGGCGCCAGCTGGCCGCTATTGCTGAGCAGCGCAATCGAGTTACCTAGCGTAGCGAACGAGTACTTTCCGTCGGCGGCGGCCAGCACCGTGAAAGGTTGGCCGCCCACGGTGACCGCGACGCTATGGACCTTGGGCAATGCTGTCGCCCTCGCGATGGCGGCAGTACAGCCTGGTATCACGGCGGCCGCCGTCGTCCGGGCACCGCCGCCGCCCTTATTGTGACCGCGCAGGACCGCGATCGCCCCGCCTGCCCCGACGAGGACGATAACGCAAGCGAGGATCACGCCTGCTGGAGACCGCCACCAGGGCCGGTGGCCCGGAGCGTAACCGCCTTGTCCTTGCTGCGGGTAGCCGGCCTGCCCGGATGGGGGGTAGCCGGCCTGCCCGGGCGGAGGGTAGCCGCCCTGGCCGGAGCGCGGGTAGCCGCCCGGCGGATCGGTCAGGCCAGGCCTGCTGGCCCGAGGGATACGGGCCGCCGCGGTCGGCGGTCCGCCAGCTTCCTGGGACCCGCGACGCCGGTCCGCCGCCCAGTCGCCTGCCGCGAGGCCTGCGCCCGCTGCGGTTCCTGCGCCCGCTCCGGTCCCCGCGCCCGCTCCGGTCCCCGCGCCCGCTCCGGTCCCCGCGCCCGCTCCGGTCCCCGCGCCCGCTCCGGTCCCCGCGCCCGCTCCGGTCCCCGCGCCCGCTCGGGTTCCCGTGCCTGGGCGCGCGCCCGCGCCGCTACCCGCGCCGCCCGGCGACGAGATCTCGGTCGCCGGGTGCGCCCGCGGCTCGCCTGGGCCGCCCGGTGTGCCAGCCACCGGCGGGCCTCCTGCGGGCCAGCCAGCGGGACGCCCTGAACCGGGCGAGCTTGGCTCCTGGAGACCGAGCGCCTCGCGCAGGGCCGCGGCGAAAGCCAGGCAGTTCGGGTACCGATCGGCCGACGTCTTCGCCATTGCCCTGCCAAGGACCGCGTCGATCGCAGTCGGCAGATCGGCCCGCCGGGCACACAGCGACGGCGGGGGCTCCGAAAGCTGCGCCCAGACGACGGCGAGGCCGCCCTGGTCGCGCCGGAACGGCGGACTGCCGCAGAGCATCTCGAACGAGGCGCAGGCCAGCGCGTACTGGTCGGCGCGGCCGTCGACAGGGCGGCCCTCGATCTGTTCAGGCGCGACGTAATCGATAGTGCCAAGAAACTGGCCGGTGGAGGTCAGGCCGGTCACGGCCAGGGACTGCTTGCTGAGGCCGAAATCGGACAGGTAGACGTGATCCTGACGGCCGCTGCCCGAGGTCGAGTCGAGCAGCATGTTGCCCGGTTTCACGTCGCGATGGACAAGCCCGTGCGCATGGGCCGCGTCCAGCGCCGACGCCAGCTGAGTGATGATGTCGGCCGCCCGTGCGGCGGGCAGCGGTCCGCTGGTATCGAGCAGCGTGCGCACGTCCCCGCCGTGGACGTAGCGCATCGCTATGAACAGGACACCGCTAGCCTCGCCCGCCTCGAAGACGGGAATGATGTGCGGGTGGTCGACGGCGGCTGCGGCCCTGGATTCGCGGATGAAGCGCTGCCGGAACGCATCGTCGACGGCCAGGCCCGGGGCCAGGATCTTCAGCGCGACGTGCCGGTCCAGCCGGAGGTCGAGGGCGCGGTAGACAACCGCCATCCCGCCGCGGCCGATCTGCTCCTCAAGCCGGTACCCGGCTACCTGAGAACCGACGGCGAACTCGCCGGGTCCCAACGGATTGTCCTCAGTCACTGCGCCTCCAGCGCCTCCCTCCTGGTCCCGGTGCTTCCCATGGCCTTGGGCAGCCGCATCAGCTAGCTCCGGGATCGCGGGGACCAGTCACAAAGCCGCCGGGTGCATCCCCCAGTATCTTGGCCGGCCGCCATCGCCTGCAACCCTCGGGCCGGCTTTCAGGCCCAGCTCGCGCTCGCTTGTGCGCATGGCTCGCCGCGGCCCGCGACCACGCAATCCGGATCGCGTGTTGGATCCTGGGATAATTAGCCTCGGCAGTAATCGAGTTTCCCTGGCGCGCCGACGGCTGGCTGCGATACGGACGGATTCTTCTTTAGGCCGTCTCGCCTTAGAGTTATGCAATGACGATCGAGGGTGCAGTCCCGTCGAACGCCCCGGCGCTTGTCGTCCGGACGCAGGGGTCTGACCGGAGGCTGCAGGCGGGGCCCGCCTACAAGATTGGCCGTGATCCGGCATCCGACATCGTGGTCGACGATTCGCGGGTGTCATGGTGCCATGCCATGCTCAGGATCGAGCACGACTGCTGGCTCCTTGAGGACTCCGGCAGTACCAACGGCACGTTCCTGGACTCCCGGCGGGTGCAGCGGGTGCCGATCGCCGGCGCATGCACGCTGCGGCTCGGTCACCCGGCTGACGGTGCGGCGGTGACCTGCTTGGTCGTCCTGGCCGAGTCCGCTGCCGCGGGCCCGGCCGCGGGGCCGATGGGCACGGCCATCGTGGCCACTCCGCCGCCTGTACAGCAGGACGGCTGGGCGGCGCGGAGCCCGGCCCCGCCGGCACGGCAGGACGGCTGGCCGCCGCGGAGCCCGGCCCCGCCCGCACGGCAGGACGGCCAGCCGCCGCGGAGCCCGGCCGCGCCCGCACAGCAGCCTGGCTGGCCGCCGCAGGGCTACCCGACACCCGCGCCCGCCCCGGCATCCAGCATCGTGCGGCAGCCCAGCGCAATCATGCGGCTGCCGACCAAGGTGCTGCGGATCGGGCGGGCCTCCGACAACGACGTGGTGGTCTCCGATCTGAGCGTCTCCCGCTACCACGCCGAACTGCGGAAGACCGGCCGTGGGTACGAGATCGTCGATCTCGCCAGCCACAACGGCACCTTCGTCAACGGCCAGTGGGTCACTACCGCCCCGGTCACCGAGCGGGACATCATCAGCATCGGGCCCGCCACGTTCCGGCTGGTCGGCGACGAACTGCAGGAGTTCATCGATACCGGTGACATCTCGCTGGCCGCGAGGGACCTGACCGTGCGGCTGTCCGGCGGCAAGGTGCTGCTCGACCACGTCAGCTTCCCCCTCGGCGAGCGCTGCCTGCTCGGGGTCATCGGCCCGAGCGGCGCGGGCAAGTCGACGCTGCTTGGCGCGCTGACCGGAGGCCGGCCAGCGACCGAGGGCAGCGTCCTGTACGACAATCGCGACCTGTACACCTACTACGCCGAGCTGCGGCACCGGATCGGGCTGGTACCGCAGGACAACATCCTGCACACCCAGCTGTCCGCGCGCCGGGCCCTGGGCTACGCGGCTGAGCTGCGGTTCCCCCGCGATACCAGCAAGACCGAGCGGAAGCGGCGGATCGACGAGGTCCTCCAGGAACTCTCGCTGACCAAGCACGCGGACACCAGGACCGCAGCCATGTCCGGAGGTCAGCAGAAACGAGTCAACGTCGCCCTGGAGCTGCTGACCAAGCCGTCGCTGCTGTTCCTCGACGAGCCGACCTCCGGCCTCGATCCCGGGCTGGACAAGTCGGTCATGGAGATGATGGCCGAGCTGGCCCACGACGGCCGCACGATCATCGTGGTCACGCACAGCGTCGCCAACCTGAACCTCTGCGACCGGCTACTCGTCCTGGTGCCCGGCGGCAAGGTCGCCTACTTCGGGCCGCCCGAAGAAGGCCTGAGATATTTCGGCAAGCCGGGCTGGGCGGAGGTATTCCAGGCCTTCGAGGCCGAGCCGAACCGGGACTGGGCCGGGGAGTTCCGCAGGTCCCCAGCGCATGACCGGTATATCACGGCGGAGATGAGCAACGTTGCCCCGGCTACCGCACCGGTCCGCCCGGCGGCGCCGCCGCCTGCCACCCGCAACCGGCTCGCCCAGCTGAGCACGCTGTGCAGGCGCTACCTGGCGGTCATCGCCTCCAGCCGGGTCTACCTGGCCATGCTAGCCGTGACCCCGATCGTCCTGGCGGGCGCGATCCGGCTGATGCCGGCACCTGACGGGCTGGCCGGCGGCCCTGGGACTAACGCCGACGCCCAGGGTCTGCTGCTGATCCTGGTCATGAGCGCTTGTTTCACCGGGGCTTTCCTGTCCGTCGGGGAAATCGTCAAAGAACGCTCCATCTTTGCCAGGGAACGAGCCGCCGGACTGTCCACCGGCGTTTACCTATGGTCCAAGCTCCTGGTACTCGGGTTCATCAGCGCAGTGCAAGCCGTGCTGCTTGTGCTGCTCGGGCTGGCCGGGCGGCCGTTGCCGCCTACCGGGGCCTTGCTGAAGTCAGCGCCGCTGGCGGAATTGCTGATTGCGACGGGATTCCTGGCTCTCACCTCGATGGCACTCGGGCTGCTCTTCTCCTCAATCACGAATTCGCCGGAAAAAACGATGCCATTGCTGCTGGTGGCCGTGGTGGTGCAGATCATCCTGTCCGGCGGGGTCTTCGTCGTCAACGGCAAGGTGGGAGCCGAGCAACTCGCGTGGGTGGCGCCGTCCCGGTGGGGCTTCGCCGCGACCGCGGCTACTTCGAACTACAACGTGATCGTGCCCGGAGTCGGGGTTTCGGCCGCCGCGGTGACTTCGCCATCCCCGGGAACGCCTCCGGCGTCAGGGAAGGCGGTCACCGCACGGCAGACAGCCACCTCAGCGAAGGCGCACGCGCCAGGAAAGGATGCCGCCCCGGCGAGGACGGCCGCGTCGGCGAAGGCGTCCTTGACCGCGAGGACATCCTCGACCGCGAGGACGTCCGGTGCGGCAACGCCCCCGGCGCCCAAGCCTGATCCGCTCTGGAACCACACGCCGCGGGCCTGGCTTACCGATATTGGCGCGCTGGCGCTGCTCGGGATTGTGTTCTGCTTCCTCACCTGGCGGCGCCTGATACGGATGAGCCCGGGCCGCCGGTAGCAGGCGGCCCGGGCCCGGTGCGGCGGCAGGAGGGGCAGCGGTCGCTGCCCCGCCTGCCGCTAGCGGCTGTCCTGACCCAGGTCGAACGGGCGCAGGTAAGGAGCCGGCCGGTACGGCGTGAACGCCGGTGCCGTGGGGCAGAAACCGTCGACCGGTGACCCCACCGGGCACGTTCCGTCCGGGGCTGAGTAGATGTTGTAGGCCCCGCCGAGGTCGGTGGCCGCGGTGTTCAGGCTGGCCGGCTGCAGCGCCTGGCGGTTCCAGTGACCGGTCGCCAGGCGGTTCAGCAGCGTCTGAGCCGCGGTGATCGTCTCGGCCGGGGTGAACGCGCAGTGCCCCGCCCGGCTCACGAAGATCTGGCGCAGCAGTCGCGAGTCGCCGGCCCGCTGGACAACGCTGGCATACGCCTGCTCGTTCTCGGGCACCACAAGCCCGTCGCCGGTGGTGTGCATGGTGAGCACCGGCACCGGCAGGTCGCCGTTGAAGGTGATGTAACGGGCGAGATAGCGGACCGCCGACGGATCGGCCTGGATGCGTGTCGCCCGGTTCAGGGTCGTCAGGTCGGCCCACAGGTTGAGGCCCGCGGCCTTGTACAGGGCACGGACCTCACGGAAGTCCGCCGACTTCCGCAGGTCGCGGAAGTAGTTCACGCCGGTGTTCCAGGACACGTTGCCGCCGGCCCGGGCCTCAAGCTCGGCGCGCAGCGCGAACGCGAACGGAAAGGTCACTTCGGTGTCCCAGAGGAACTGATTAGCCTCCTGGCCGACGAAATCGTTCGCGGCAGGCTGCGGGGACAGCGGGGTGAACCAGCCCGGGATGTCACCGAGCGCGGCGGCCAGGGCCAGCCGCGCCCGGCCTGCCGCGGTGCTCTGTGCGCCGGCCGCCACCGTCTCGGCCGTGTTCAGGTTGGCGGTCGGGTTCGTGATGTTCACCAGCTGGAGCTGATCACCGGCCGGGCCGGCGATCAGCTGCTGGAACGCGAACTCGGAATCCAGCCCGATATTCCAGGTGGCGACCCCGCCGGACAGCACGCCGCACATCGGCAGCGCGGCACTGAACCGGTCCGGGTAGGTCTGGATCAGGCCGGCCGTGATGATGCCGCCCAGCGAATGGCCCCACGCGATCGTCTGAGTGGGCTTACCGATCTTCTTGTCGAAGACGTTCAGGGTGTGGATCTGATCGGGCAGCGCCTGCTGGATCGCCCAGCCGGTACTGGCGTAGGACGAGCCCGCCAGCGCATAGCCGTTGCCGAGCAGCCAGGCGCCGGTCACCGGATCTCCGACGTCGGTCGCTGGGTTGGCGGAGCCTGGCGTGACATATCCATGGCTGTACAGGAACAGGGTCCCGTTCCAGTCGGGCGGGACCTCGATCTTGTAGGTGGCGCCGTCCTTGAAGGTACCGGTCAGCGTGGTCACTGCCGCCGCCGGGCTTGCGTGCGAGCTCACCGCCCCGGACGCCGGTGCGGCAGCCAGCCCCGCTCCGGCGGCCAGCAGCGTCGCCGACACCGCCAATACGGGCAGTCTCGCGAGTTTTCGCATTATCACTCTCCATTGTGCCGTTCCGTTACGGATAGGCCCCGTTAGCGGGACTCTAGACCGGCATGGGTCATTAGCGACAGGGGCAACTGGAAAGCACGACTGGAAAGCACTGCACTGCGGGGACCGGCGCGCTACCGCGGTTCAGAGGCGGCCGGCCTCGACGATGCGGCGCAGGAACCGGCGGGTGCGCTCGTCCTTCGGGTTCGTGAACAGCTCGCCGGGCGGCGCGTCCTCGATGATCCTGCCTTCTTCGAGGAAGCAGACCCGGTTGGCGATGTCCCTGGCGAACCCCATCTCGTGGGTGGCGATCAGCATGGTCAGGCCGGCCGCGGCGAGTTCGCGGATCACGTTGAGCACCTCGGCGACCAGCTCGGGGTCGAGCGCGCTGGTGACCTCGTCGAGCAGCATGATCTGCGGCTTTACCGCCAGAGCGCGGACGATCGCGGCCCGCTGCTGCTGGCCGCCCGACAGCCGGTCCGGATAGTCGGCTGCCTTGTCGGCCAGGCCGAACCTGCGCAGCAGCGCCCGGGCCTCTTCCTCGGCCCGCTTGCGCGGCATTCCGAGCGCCTTCACCGGGGCGAGCGTCACGTTCTGCAGCACGTTCATGTGCGGGAACAGGTTGAACGACTGGAACACGATCCCGATGTAGCGGCGCACGAGGTTCTGGTCGATGCCGTCGCCCGTGATCAGGTTGCCCCACAGCCTGATCTCGCCCGCGTCGATCGGCTCCAGGAGGTTGAGGCAGCGCAGCAGTGTCGACTTGCCCGAGCCTGACGCGCCGATGAGGCAGATCACCTCGTGGGTCGCCACCGACAGGTCAATCCCGCGCAGCACCTGGTTGGCGCCGAACGACTTGCACAGGCCCTCGACCCTGATCGCCTCGGCACCGGGACCCGGGCGCCCGGTCCCGCCGGTCACGGCCCCACCCCCGAGAGCCGGCGCCTGCGGTCACGGTCGATCAGGCGGTCGGTGAACCTGGCCAGCGGGATGGTCAGGATCAGGAACAAGATCGCCGCGACCGTGAAGCTCGAGTAGTTGAAAACGGTGCTGGCGTAGATCTGGGCTGCCTCGTTGGCCTCGATCGCGCCGAGGACACCCACCAGGGCGGTGTCCTTCTGCAGGCTGATGAAGTCGTTGAGCAGCGGCGGGATGATGTTCCTGATCGCCTGCGGCAGGATCACGTGCCGCAGCGCGGTGTACTGCGACAGCCCCAGCGAGCGGGCCGCGGCGACCTGGCTGCGCTGGACCGAATTCAGGCCGGCCCGGTAGACCTCGGATACGTAGGCGGAGTAGGAGAGCACCAGGGCCACCACTCCGTAGACGGCATAAGACTGGTAGGAGACGAACGGCAGCCGCAGCGCGGGCAGGCCGAAGCCGATCGCGTAGATGACCAGCAGCAGCGGAACGCCGCGGAAGAAGTCGACATAGATCACGCCGAGCACCCGGAGCGGGAACAGGACCGGGCTGGTGGACTGCCGGATCAGGGCGATGACCAGGGCGAGAATGAGAATCAGGACCTCGGCGGCGAGGAACATCCTGATGTTCAGCCAGATGGCCGCGCCGACCGAGTAATAGCCCTTCTTCGGGTTGCCGATGAACGACTGCCACATGTCCTGCGGGTTGAAGAACGTGTGCCTGACCTGCGCGCTGCCCGGGGCCAGCAGGAAGATCGCGACCAGCGCGGCCAGCACGACCAGGGTGCTGGCCGACGAGATGGCGGTCGCCCGGCGGCCGCCGCCGGACAGCAGCCGCGGCCCGCGGCCGGTGCTGCCGAACGAGCCCGGGATCCCTATCCCCCAGTCGGAGCCCAGGGTCCCGAGAATCGGTTCGAAGGCGCTCTGGCCGGCGCCCTCCGGGCTCGCGTTCTCGTCCATGCCTCAACAAGCCCGGGCCGGCCGCCGTCCCGCCGTCAGGGCTTGATCGTCGGAACGCTGAGGTAGATCTGCAGGTACTTCTTCTGCAGCGCCGCCAGGGTCCCGTCGCTCTTCAGCGTCGCGATGGCCTTGTTGACGCAGCTGACCAGCGGGTCACCCAGGCTGAACAGCAGGCCGTAGTGCTCGCCGGTGCTCGGGAACTGGGCGACCATGACCGAGCCGGGGATCTCCGACGACGAGATGTACTGCGCGGTCGGGGTGTCGGTCACGAGCGCCGCGATCTGGTGGGTCTGCAGCGCCTCCTTGACGTCGTTCAGCGTCTGGAACACCTTCGGCTGCGAGGTCGGCTGGATCTGGCTGGTGATGAAGGCCAGGCTGGTCGTCCCCACCTGGTCGCCGAAGTTGTAGGTCTTCAGCTCGGCCGGGGAGTGCTTGGTGACGATCGGGGTGCCCTTCAGCGCCACGAGCGCCTGCTGCACGTCGTAGTAGCTGCTGGAGAAGCTGACCGCCGTGGCCCGCTGGGGCGTGTAAGAGATCTCGTTAATATCGAAGTCGAATTTCTTTGGCCCGGGCGCATAGGAGGCGTCGAACGGCTCGTAGGCCCAGCGCACCTGCGCCGGGGTGAAGCCAAGCTGCCTGGCGATCGCGTAGCTGACGGCGCTCTCGTAGCCGGTGCCGCTGGCCGGGTTGTTGTTCTCGAACCAGGGCGGGTAGGCGGGCTTGTCGGTCGCGACGGTGAGCGCGCCCTTCGCGTACAGGTCCTTCTGGATCGCGGCGTTGGAGCAGCTGGCTGCGCCCGCGGTGGTGGCGGGCGTCGCGCCACTTGACGCCGGCGCGCTCGAGCTGCCGCAAGCGGCGATCCCGGCGCACAGGGCCACGATGGCGGCCGCCGGAATTATCCGTCGCATCGGATCCACCCCACATCAGGACAGGAACACGGGCCAGCGGCCCGTGACGATCAGTGACTGGCCAGCCTAACGGCACCCCCGGGCAATCCCAAGTTCCGGGTAGGGATCCAGCCGCCGACGCTGATCGCGGCCGGGGTCCCCTCCTGAGCGCGCATCCGCGGCCGCAGCCGCGGTCCCTTAGCCCCGGATGTAGACGGGCGTGCCCGGGATGCGCACCAGCTTGTGGAAGAAGGCGGCGATGTCCATCGGGATCCGCACGCACCCGTGCGAAGCGGGGTACCAGGGCACCGGAATGTCACCGTGCACGGCGTAGGCACGGCCGATGAAGAAGGCCGAGTTGTACATCGTGCCGAGCGGCACCGTGATCCAGCCGGGCGCGTAGCTCAGGAACCGGTAGTTGCCGGTAGGAGTGATCGCGTAGCCGCAGGAGCCATTGCTGCAGTAGTAGTAACCGCCCCCGGTGGATACGTGGCTGATCAGCTCGATCTTGTTGTGGTGATAGAGGACGAGCACCTCGGTCTTCAGGTTGATCTCGACCCGCAGGTTCCGGCCGCCGCCGGGCTTCAGGACCTCGGGCAGGCGCGGATGGACAAGCGCCTTTTCCATCCTGATCCCGATCTCATCGGAGTTCGCCGCGGTAAGGACGAATCCCTGGACCCGCTCGAATGCCCACACCGCCTCGATCGTGTTCTGGCCGAACGAGCCGTCGATTTTGCCCGGGTAATACTTCAGGACCGCCAGCCGTCGCTGCAGGTTCCGCACGGCGGTGCCGCGCATGCCCACGGTGAGGGCCCGGCCGGGCGGCACGTACGCAGGAGCGGCCACCAGCCGGGGTTCCGCGCGCCCGGCCGCCGCTGCCGGGGAGGCGGCCGCCATCGGGCCCTGGCCAAGGACGGACGCGCTGACGGCAGCCACCGCGCCAAGGCCGATCAGCCACCGCCGAAACGGAACGCCCATGCGTGCTCCTTCAAGCCGCCCGCCGCGCCTGCGCGATCAGGATTGTGGGTTCGCCCTCAGATTAGGCCATTACAATCGCTAGACGCCTGAGGCGGCCGGCGGGTTGCGCGCTGCAACTGAACCCGGCGTGCGCCGCGGCCGTTCCGGCAATGACAGCATCGAGCCGGGACGCCCGCGGCCCGCCAGCCTCCGAGAGGGCCCGCACCATGAAGAACAGCCTGCTCATCGCCGTCGGCGTGCTGATCACGATCGCCGGGGTGGTGTGGGCGCTGCAGGGCCTCGGCTATGTCGGCGGCAGCGTCATGTCCGGCGTTACCTTCTGGGCGGTCGCCGGCCCGCTGGTCGCGCTGGCCGGGCTCACGATGGCCGTCGTCGGCGTGCGCCGCCGCTCGCCCAGGTAATCCCGCTTCCGCCGGATACGCAGCGGCGCGCAAATGGTTAACAGCAGGTAACAACTACGTGTGCCTGTCCGCCGCGCGGGTATCTATCCCGCGTTGTTCGGCACCTCGCCGAATACTCACTGACCAGGGGGGAAACGGGGCTGTGGTGAGTTTCGTCAGTAATGTCCGGCGTGCGGCCGAGGGGCTTTTCCTGCAGGTTTTCGATATCTACGGCAATAACAAGGTGGTGCGGACGGCGGGCCGTCAGGCCGGCCAGCTCGCCGGTCAGCTCACCAGCGGACTGCACGAGGCGGGCGGCCGCGCGACAGCGGCCATGTCAGACCTGCGGGGCAAGGAAGCGCGGGTCAAGGACGCGCGGGCCAAGAACGTCGCCCACCGATGATGGCCTGCCCGCCAGGACGACACCAGGGCTCCGCGGGGCAGTCCAGTGTCCGGCCAGCGCGCTGACGGCGACGTCGGCGCGATACTGCAGCGGCTCGCCGATCAGCTGGGCCTGCGCATCAGCCAGCAGAAGAACGGCCGCGCGCGGCTAGTCAGTCACGACGGCACGGTCGTGCAGCCCTGGCGCCAGGGTTTCCCGTACGAGAAGCGGCTCGGCCGCGAGTCGTATGACGCCGCCATGCAGCCGCTCCAGATAGAACTGCTCAAGCTGCAGAAGTCGGTCAAGTCGTCGGGACGCAGGCTCGCGATCGTCTTCGAGGGACGTGATGCGGCGGGCAAAGGCGGCACGATCAAGCGCTTCACCGAGAATCTCAACCCGCGCGGCGCCCGTATTGTCGCCCTGGAGAAGCCGACCGAGCCGGAACTCGCCCAGTGGTACCTGCAGCGCTATCTCGCGCACATGCCAGCCGCCGGGGAGATCGTGCTGTTCGACAGGTCCTGGTACAACCGGGCGGGCGTCGAGCGGGTGATGGGCTTCTGCCGCCAGGAGGAGTACCTGGAGTTTCTCAGGGAAGCGCCCGAGTTCGAGCGGATGCTGGCTCATGATGGCATCTCGCTGATCAAGTTCTGGTTCTCGGTATCCCAGACCGAGCAGCTCAGGAGGTTCATCCACCGGCAGCTGGATCCGGTCAAGCAGTGGAAGCTCAGCCAGATCGACCTGGACTCACTAGACAAATGGCATGAATACACCGCGGCCAAGGAGGCGATGTTCCTTCACACCGACCAGGCCGAGGTCCCGTGGACCGTCGTGAAGAGCAACGACAAGAAACGGGCCAGGCTCGAAGCGCTGCGTTATGTGCTGTCATCCACCGACTATGCGGAAAAGGACGCCCTGATCGTCGGGCAGCCGGACCCGCTCATCGTCGGGCCCGCGCCGGTCATGCGCGAAAGCGGCGCAGACCAGCTGGCCCAGGCCGCGCAGCGGCGGGCCCGCCGCACGATCGACATCATCAACCTGCCGCGGCCCGACGGGGCCAGGCGGCGTGATGAGCACCGGCTGGCCATAGCGGGCGCGGGCAGCCAGCCGGTGGCGGAACTGCGCGGTGACGAGACCGCCCGCTCGCCCGTCGCTCCGCTCGCCGACAGCGGTTCCGATGCCCCGCCGCCGCGCCTGGCCTGACGCGGCACCCCGGTCTGGCCTGACGCAGCGCCCCGTCAGGCCCGCTTCGCCGCCGGCGCGGGCCACCGCGCCGCGGGATCGGGCGGCACCTGCAGGTAGCTGGCCACGCCACGGACGATGATGTCCATCCCCCACTCGAACCGGTCGTCGGCGCTTCCCGCGACCAGGTCGGCGGCGAGGGCGACCGTGTTGGGGAAGTGCTCCGTCGGCAAGGACCCAAGCCAGGCGGCGATCTGGGCCCGCGGGTCGTCACCGGGGCCTGGCGCCGGCATGATGTCCTGCTCGTACGCGAACGCGCCGACATAGAGCGCGGCCAGGTCCCCGACGTACGCCGCTACCTGGTCGGGGATGCCGGCCGTGCGAAGTTCGGCCAGGATGACCTCGCCAAGCGCGAGCATGCTCGGCCCCCAGGGCACGCGGCCGAGGGATAGTTCGGCAACACCCGGATGCCGCCGGAAAACACTGAGCATCTCCCGCCCGAGATCCTTGAGCCTCTCCTGCCAGCCACCGCGCCCGGCAGGGACGTCGATCTCCTCGACGATCCGCTCGAGCACAAGCTGGACCAGCTCATCCTTATTGGCGACGTACCCGTAGAGCGACGAGGCCGAGACCCCGATCTGGTCGGCGACGCGGCGCATCGTGAGCGCCTGACCGCCCCCCGCCTCCACCACCTGCAAAGCGGCGTCGACAACTACCTCCCGGCTGAGCTGCGGCCTCGGAACGCTGCGGCGCCGCGGTGCGGACCGCCACGGCGGCTCGGGCAGGCGAGCCGCCGCCTGCCCCGCGCCGTCCGGTGTCCCAGCCATGCCAGACAGGGTAGTTGACGTGAACAGCGTTCTGTAGTAAACAATGTTCAGCAGAAAACATCGTTTTGTTAAAGAACATTGTTCTGAGAGGCTCTCATGACCGACGTAACCGGCGCCGTCGAGGCAACAGACCTAAGGAAGAGCTTCAAGGGAGGGGTTCGCGCGCTGGACGGGCTGAGCTTCTCGGTCGCGCCAGGCAGCGTATTCGCCCTGCTCGGCCCGAACGGCGCCGGGAAGACGACGACGGTGCGGATCCTGACCACCCTGTCAAGGCCGGATGGCGGCCGGGCCACGGTGGCCGGGATCGACGTGCTCAGCCGCCCTGGTCAGGTGCGGTCGGTCATTGGCTCGGTGAGCCAGCGCAGCGGTGCGGTGAGCCAGCTGACCGGCTACGAAAACCTGGTCATGCAGGGCAAGATCTACCAGATGCGCCGGGCTGACCTGCAGCGGCGCGTGGCCGAGCTGCTCGGGCAGTTCGGGCTGGTGCAGGCGGCCCGCAGGCAGGTGCGCACTTACTCGGGCGGGATGCGGCGGCGCCTCGACGTGGCGACCGCCCTGGTGCACCGCCCGGCGGTGCTGTTCCTTGACGAGCCGACGACCGGGCTCGATCCGGAGGGCCGCGCCGAGCTGTGGGCGGTGCTCACCGGCCTGGCCTCGGCCGAAGGAACAACCGTCCTGGTCACTACCCACTACCTGGAAGAGGCCGACCGCTTCGCGGCCAAGATTGCCATCGTCGACCAGGGCCGGATCGTCGCCGAGGGGAACTCGGAGCAGCTCAAGGCCCGGTTGCAGGGTGACTCGGTGCAGCTCGAGCTCGCCGACGCGCACGGCGCGGAACTGGCCGAGAAGGCTCTCACCCGCGTTCCCCAGGTCCGCCAGACGGCAGCGGACGGCGCCATGCTCCGGGCCCGCGTCGCTGACGGCCCGCGGGCGCTGCCGGCCGTGCTGGCCGGGCTTGAGGCGGGCGGCGTGCCGGTGCTGTCGGTCACCGTCGCGCGCCCCTCACTTGACGACGTCTACCTGCACTATGCAGGCCGGTCATTCCGGCAGGCAGAAGGGATCACCGTCGCATGAACCTCGTCCGCCAGTCCTGGGTGCTGCTGACCACCAGGTACCTGCGCCAGCTCTACCGCCAGCCTGCGGTCATCGGGATCACGCTCACCCAGCCAGTCATCTGGCTGCTGCTCTTCGGAGCCCTGTTCAAGAAGGTCACCGAGATCCCGGGCTTCGGCGGCGGGAACTACATCACCTACCTGACACCGGGCGTAGTGGTCATGACGGCCCTCTTCTCGTCCAGCTGGACCGGCATGGCCTATATCGAGGACATGGACTCCGGCGTCATGGACAGGTTCCTGACCGCGCCCATCCCCCGCGCCGCCCTGATCACCGCAAGCCTCGCCTACCAGGCGGTCACGACCGTGGTCCAGTCCGCCGTCATCATCGCGCTCGGCTGGGCCATGGGGGCCCGCTTCCCGGGCGGCGCCGCGGGCATCGCGGCCCTGATAGCGATCTCGGTGCTGATCGCGCTCGCGATGGCCGGCCTGTCCAACGGTCTTGCGCTGCTGGCCCGCCAGCGCGAGACGCTGATCGCCGCGTCGACCACGCTCGTGCTGCCGCTGACCTTCCTGTCCGGTGCCTTTCTCTCGCTGCGGCTCGTCCCCGGCTGGATCGCCGCCACCGCCAGGTTCAACCCGGTCAACTGGGCGGCCAGCGCCGGGCGGCTGGCCATCGGCGGCCAGTCCGGCTGGGGCACGGTGGGCTCCTACGCCGGCTTCCTCGCCATCGCGCTCGTACTGACCGCCGCAGCCTCCACCCGGGCATTCCGCGCCTACCAGCGCTCCGTCTGATCCGCGGCTGACCACGGCAGGGGCGCTTTCATGATCGCGGTCGATAGCTGGGCCGCCGCCCCCCCAGACACCCATGATCATGGAATGAGAGCCCCACGGCCGACCGGCTAGCGGCTGGACGCCGATCGTGCCCTGGCCACTTCGTACAGGGCGATGCTCGCGGCGACGCCGGCGTTCAGCGACTGCGCAGCAGCGGAGATCGGGATCCTGGTCAGGACGTCGCAGCGCTGCGCGACCAGCCTGGACAGCCCCCGGCCCTCCGACCCGACCACCAGCACAAGCGGGGAGTCCGCCAGCTCAAGCTCGCTGATCGGCGTGCCGCCGCCCCCGTCAAGCCCGGCGATGAACAGCCCGGCTTCCTGATAACCGGCCAGCACGCGGACCAGGTTAGCCGCCTGGGCGACTGGCACCCGGGCCAGCGCGCCGGCCGACGCCTTCCACGCTCCTGCGGTGACGCCAGCGGAGCGCCGCACCGGCACCAGCACCCCGTGCCCCCCGAACGCGGCTACCGAGCGGACCACCGCGCCCAGGTTCCTCGGGTCCGTGACACCGTCGAGCGCGACGATGAGCGGCTGGTCTCCGGCCACGGCCGCTCGGGCGAGCAGGTCGTCGGGGTGCGCATAGGCATAGGGCCGGACCCGTAGCGCCAGGCCCTGGTGCACCGCGCCGCCGGTGATCCGGTCCAGCTCGTCGCGCCCGGCCTCGACCACCGGGATCCTGGCGTCGGCGGCCAGCTTGATGGCCTCGCTGATCCGGTCATCGGCGTCCAGCCGCGGCCCGACGTGCAGTGCGGTCGCCGGCACCGCGGCGCGCAGCGATTCAAGTACCGCGTTCCTCCCGGCGACCATCTCAGTGCCGCCTGGCGACCGGGATTTCGATGGATAACGGCCCGCGGGCGCCGGTCCCGTCGATCCGCGGGAGGTGCCGCGGGCGGTACGGTCCCCGGGCGCCGGTCCCGCAGACCCGCGGGAGGTGCCGCGGGCGGTACGGTCCCCGGGCGCCGGTCCCGCAGACCCGCGGGAGGTGCCGCGGGCGGCCTGGCCGGCCGGACCCGCGGCTCCTGCTGCGCGGCGCTGTGCGGGATGGCCAGGCCGCAGCTGCGCGGGCGGAGTCGGGCCCTTGCCCTCGAGCCGCCGCTTGCCATAACCGCCAGTGCCCGGACGCGGCTTGCCTGACTTGGTGCGGCCGCCTGGCCCGGGCCGTGCCTGCCTGCCTGCGGCGCTCACCGGCTCAGCTCCCATCGCGGCCCGTGCGGGGTGTCCTCGACGACGATGCCCGCCGCGGCCAGGCCATCCCTGATCGCGTCGGCGGCGGCGTAGTCCTTCCGGTCGCGCGCGGCCTGCCGCTGCTGCAGCGCCACGCCGACCAGCGCGTCGACCACGCTGTGCAGGTCACCGTCGGCACCGCCCCCTGCCCACGGCTCGGCGAGCGGATCGAGGCCAAGCACCCAGAGCATCGCCCGGACCTGCGCGGCGTGCTTCGCCGCGCCCGCCGTGTCCCCTGCGGCCAGCGCGCTGTTGCCGTCCCTGACAGCCTCGTGGACGATGGCCAGCGCCTGCGGTACCCCGAGGTCGTCGTCGAGCGCCGCGGTGAACGCCGCGGGAAGCGCGGCGTCGGCGGGCCCGTGCGAGCCGTCGGCGCCGTCGGCCGCCTGCGCGGCCCTGGTCACGAACCCCTCGATCCGGCGGTAGGCGGCGGCGGCCTCGTCCAGAGCCTCGCGGCTGTACTCGACGTCCGAGCGGTAATGCGGATAGCCCAGGTAGTAGCGCAGCTCGACCGGCCGCAGCTGCGTCACCATGACGTCGACCAGCAGTGAGTTGCCGAGCGATTTGCTCATCTTGGCGCCGGCCAGGTGCAGCAGCCCGTTGTGCATCCAGTACCTGGCAAAACCGTCGCCAGCGGACCTGGACTGGGCCAGCTCGTTCTCGTGGTGCGGGAAGACCAGGTCCAGACCGCCGCCGTGGATGTCGAAGGTCTCGCCCAGGTACTTGGTCGCCATCGCCGAGCACTCGAGGTGCCAGCCGGGCCGGCCAGGTCCCCAGGGCGTCTCCCAGGACGGCTCGCCCGGCTTGGCCCCCTTCCATAGGGCGAAGTCGCGCGGGTCACGCTTGGCGCCGCCGCCTTCGGTGTCGTCGGCGGCCCGCATGTGCTCGAGCCGCTGGCCGGACAGCGCGCCGTAGGCGCCGTAGGAATGCACGTCGAAGTAGACGTCGCCGCCGGCCGGGTAGGCATGCCCGGTGTCGATCAGCCGCCGCATCAGCACGATCATCTCGGGCACGTGCCCGGTCGCCCGCGGCTCGACATCGGGCGGCAGGCAGCCGAGCGCGTCGTAGGCACGGGTGAACGCCCGCTGGTTCCGCTCCGCCACCGCCCACCACGCGCTGCCCTCGTGCTGTGCGGCGCGCAGGATCTTATCGTCGATGTCGGTCACGTTCCTGCAGAATGTCACCTGGTAGCCACTGGCCCGCAGCCAGCGGGTGAGGATGTCAAAGTTGACGCCGGACCTGATGTGGCCGATGTGCGGCGGCGCCTGCACCGTGGCCCCGCACAGGTACAGCGACGCTCGCCCCGGCATCAGGGGAGTGAACTCGCGCACCGAGCGTGCGGCAGTGTCGTAGAGACGCAGCATGCAGTAAGGCTACGGGACGTCGCGAGCAGCGCGCGGCGGGTGCGCGCGACCGCCCGGCCGAGATCGCGGCGAGCGCGGCTGGCTGACCGCCGCCACCTCCGAGTTGTCACCCGCCGCCCGCGCCCGCCGTAGCCGAAGCCGGCGGCAGGCAGCTCAGGCGGACTCGGGCCGCCCCAGGCTGGCTTCCGGCAGCGCGGTCTGGCCCGGCTCCAGGTCAGCCGGGGGCATCCCTGGCCCAGCTCCAGGCGTACTCCGGGTCCTCGGACTGGCGGCTCGCCGGGCCGAGCAGCAGCGGCCTGAAAGTGTCGATCATGACCGCCGTCTCGTCGGTGAAGGTGCGCCCTTCCCGCAGCCCGCGGATGGCGGCCTCGACGGCGCCGGGCTGCGGCCCGTGCGTGAAGCCCGACGGGTGCAGGGTGATCGACCCGATGCCTACCCCGGAGCCCTTGCGCGCCGAGTAGTCCCCGGCCACGTAGTACATCATCTCGTCGGAATCCACGTTGTGATGGTTGTACGGGATGGGCACCGCGCCGTCGTCGAAGTCCAGCGGCCGGGGGCAGAACGAGCAGATCACGAAGTTCGGTCCCTCGAAGGTCTGGTGCACGGGCGGCGGCGCGTGCGTCCGCTTTACGATCGGCTCGAAGTCGGCGATGTTGAACGCATACGGGTACAGGCAGCCGTCCCAGCCCACCACGTCGAACGGATGATGAGCGTAGGTGAGGCGGGTGAGGCCATCGCGGTTGCGCACGAGCACGGGGACGTCCTCGCCCTCGGCGAGCAGCGGGCCATCCGGCCCGCGCAGGTCCCGCTCGGAGTACGGGGCGTGCTCGAGGAACTGGCCGAATTGGGACAGATAGCGGCGCGGTGGCCTGATGTGCCCGCGCGCCTCGATAACCAGTGCGTGCACGGGCTCGCCGCCAGGAATCCAGCGGTGGATAGTCCCCCTGGGCACGACGAGGTAGTCGCCCGCAGCTGCGTTAATCGCTCCGTAAACCGACTCGAACCGGGCGGAGCCGGTCCTGAGGTAGATCGTCTCGTCGCCGGTCGAATTCCGGTAAAGCTCCGACGGCGCGTCGGCATCGGCGAATGAGATCCGCACGTCGTCGTTGGCCAGCAGCACCTGCCTGCCGAGCACAAGGTCGCCGCCGCCGGGAAGCTCCCGGGTGCGGAAATGCCGCGGCAGTAGCGGGTGGTTGGGCGTGATGCCGGCGAGCGCTTCGGCATCCTCGACTCCGTCGCTCTTCACGATGGCAGTCGGCAGGTGCGCGTGATAGAGCAACGATGAATCGGAAACGAAGCCTTCCTCGCCCATCAGTTCCTCGGCATAGAGGCCGCCGTCCGGACGGTGGAAACGGATGTGACGCTTTCTGGGAATCTCCCCAGTCACCCGGTAATACGGCATGTCGTCTCCTTTGACGCTGAGGTCGCTGGCATCCGGGTCGGCCATCCTTCATCCGGAAACCCATGCTCCCGCGGTGCCGTTCATGGCCTCGTGCGCCCCTAGCTGCCGGTCCGGCCAGGGGCGCCGCTGCCCTCCCCCGACTATAAGCCGCTGCCCTGCCCCGACTATAAGCTGACGGCCTATATAGGCTGGCGGCGCAACAGTCAGCATCGCGCAGAAAGGACGATCGGCCGCGATGAGCGATCACCCCATGGCCAGCGGCTTCGCCGCCGCGGAAAACCACCGCGGCCTGCGGGCCCTCGCGCTTGGCGCCGTCATAGTAGGCGTGCTGGCGCTTGCGGCGGCCGCGTTCTTGCTGTCTTATTCCGGCATTCACGCGATCGCGCTGGCCGCGGGCGTTTCGCCGTCGCTGGCGCGCCTTTATCCAATGATTTTCGATGCGATGCTGGTCATCGCGTGCGCCGCGGTGCTGTCGCTGCGCGGGGCGGGACTTGCGGCCCGGTGCTTCGCCTGGCTGTCGATGCTCGTGCTGCTGGCCGCCGCGGCCGGCGCTGACGCGGTCAACGCGACCGGCACCAAGCTCCCGCACCGGCCCACCGCAGCGGCCACGGCGATCATTCCGTGGGCCCTGGTGCTGATCGGTTTCGGGCTGCTGCTGACCATGCTGCGGCATGCGCGGCAACGGACGCCCGCCGCGCAGCCGCAGGCGGTCGCGGGGGCGACCGGCCAGAGCCAGCAGCAGGCCAGCATCCAGGACCTGCTGACGCCGCGGGAACCCGCGCCCGGCATCGCCGTCAGCCGGCCTGATCCAGATCCCGCAAGGCTGACTGGTCCCGCTACGGTGGCTGGTGCCGCCACGGCGGCTCTGGTTGCCAGCCACGCGCCTGCAGCTAGCCCGGCCACCACCGCAGTTCCCGCCACCACCGCAGTTCCCGCCACCACCGCAGTTCCCGCCACCACCGCAGTTCCCGCCACCACCGCAGGCCCCGCCCCCGCGGCCAGCCACACGCCAAAAGCTAGCCCCGCCACCGTCGCAAGCGCAGGCCCCGCGACCAGCTTCACGCCAGCAGCTACTCCCGCCGCCACGGCGCTCCCCGCCGCTGCGAGCAGCCCCGGGACGCTGGCCAGTCCGGCTTCGGCGACCAGTGCCGGGCCGGCCGCTGGCCCCGGCGAGCTTGCCGGCGACGGTGCGGGACCTGGCCGGGCAGGCCGCAGCACCGAACAGGGTGCCGACCTCGTGATCGACACCGATCCTGGCCAGGACGATCCCACCAGCGACGAGGCTCATGATGGCGGCCAGCCCGGGACCGGCTGGGTTCCCCGTGCCCGGGACGAGATGCTTGCCGACAGCGATGTGGCATACACCGGCGGCTTCGCTGCGACCGGACTCAGCCCGGCACCCACGGCTGACTTTGCTCCAGGCGCTGACCTCGACCGTGCAGCTGATCTGACCGCCGGCCAGTTCAGCGGGGCCACCGGTCAGTTCAGCAGGCCCGCTGGCCAGTTCAGCAGGGCCGATCAGCCCAGCTGGAGCGTGGCCGATGAACCGGCCGATGACATGGCCGCCGGGCAGGCCCACGACATGGCCGCAGAACCGGCCGGGCAGCCGGCCCGCGACATGGCCGCCGGGCAGGCCCACGACATGGCCGCAGAACCGGCCGGGCAGCCGGCCCGCGACGCGGGTAATGAACCGCCCGGTCAGCAGCTGACCCGCGACGCAGGCAATGAACCGCCCGGTCAGCTGACCGAGGACACTGTCGATGACCTGCTGGTACCGCCGGGCGGCGAGTTGACGAGCACCGACCTTGGCGAGCGGGCCGATATGGCGGCAGAAACCCAGACCGCTGACGATGTTCCGGCTGCCCAGCCAGCTCCTGCGGCGCTGCCGCTGTTCCTCAGGAAGTGGAGCCCACCAACTCCGCCCGAAGACTAGCCCGGCGGGATCACCAGCGCCGTCGCGATGGCCGCTATGCCTTCACCACGGCCGGTGAGGCCTAGCCCGTCAGTTGTCGTTCCTGACACGCTCACCGGCGCGCCGCCCAGCACCGCTGACAGAGCATTCTGCGCCTCGTCCCTGCGGCCGGCGATCTTCGGGCGATTGCCGATCACCTGGACGGCGACGTTCCCGACGGCGAAACCCGCCGTCCCGAGCAGCCGTACGGTCTCGGCGAGCAGCGTGACGCCCCTGGCGCCGGCCCACTCAGGCAAGCTAGTGCCGAAGTGAGCGCCCAAGTCGCCGAGGCCGGCCGCCGAAAGCAGCGCGTCACACACCGCGTGCGACGCGACGTCTCCATCGGAATGGCCGATCAGGCCAGGCTCGCCCGGCCAGAGCAGACCGGCGAGGTACAACGGCCTGCCGTCTCCGAATGGGTGCACGTCGGTACCGACACCAACGCGCGGCAAAATGCTAGACGTCATGACCCCAGCGAATCAGAAGCCCAGGAACTTCGGCGGGAATCCAGCCTGAACTGGGCATACCCCAACGACTCACGGACGCGCCGACGGTCCGGATCAGGAACCGAGAATCTCGTCAAGCAAGGCCTCGGCCTTGTCCTCGTTGGTCTTCTCGGCCAGCGCGAGCTCGCTCACGAGAATCTGCCTCGCCTTGGCGAGCATGCGCTTCTCACCGGCGGAAAGGCCACGCTCCCTATCTCGGCGCCACAGGTCACGAACGACCTCGGCGACCTTGTTCACGTCGCCCGAGGCGAGCTTCTCCAGGTTGGCCTTGTACCGCCGGGACCAGTTAGTCGGCTCCTCGGTGTACGGGGCGCGCAGCACCTCGAAAACACGCTCAAGCCCTTCCTGCCCGACCACATCCCTGACGCCCACCAGCTCGGCGTTGTCTGCGGGGACGCGCACAGTCAGGTCGCCCTTGTCGACCTTCAGCACGAGGTAAGTTCTATCCTCACCTTTGATCGAACGGGTCTCGATCTCTTCGATCCGAGCAGCCCCATGGTGGGGGTAGACGACCGTGTCGCCGACCTTGAAAGACATGTGGCAAGTACCCCTTCCGCTGCAGCCATCTTACCACGGCGAAACTGGGCGATTAGCCGACCTTGACAGCAAACATGCAGGTCAATGGCGCAATTCAAGATCCGCTCAATACGGCTCGCCCGGCGACGGCCGTCGGCAGCACTGCGGCGCCGTGCCGCCGCACCAGAGGTGCCGGGAAAATCCGCAGCTAGAGCGCACGAGCCGCGGCCTCAGGCGGGCCTGCTGACGGCGTGCGCGCTGCGCGCCACGGTCGCCCTGGGCTGTCCGGGAAGTTCGCTTTGTCCCCATGAGCATGCCCGATAGGTGCCCGCGCTGTCACGGCCGCTCGACCGGAGGCTCATACTGAAAGGGACGTTGCCGCTCATGCCGGAGAGGGGCGCGGGTTGAACCTTGGCGGCGACCCGGGACGGGACGATTTCGGCCTGCCACCGGTCGACATAGAGATTCCCGATGACGCGCGGGAACTCGATCGTGACGTGCAGGCTTATCACCGTGAGCTGCGCGCCCAGCGGCGGCGGCTGCGAGCCCGCAGGCTGCACGGGCCGCTGACTCGTGACGGGATGGTTCTGCCGCTGCTGGCCAGCTGCCTCGTACTCGCGCTCATTTCAGGAACGCTGCTCACTCTGTTCTCCGCAGGCCAGGCGGACGTGCCTCGGCTGCAAGCCCGCGGCGCCGCCAGACCTTCCGCCACCGGGAGTGGCGCCGCCAGGAGTGCCGCCACCAGCAGCGCCGCCACCGCCGACCGCGCCGGGAGCGGTACGCCTTCCGCCGGGCAAGCCCCGGCCGGCCGGGCAACGCCAGGCCAGCTTTCAGCTGGCCGCTCAGCCGCTGGCGGCTCGGCAGCTGCCGGAGCGGGCGCCGCGGCCGGCCAGATCGGCGGGCCGCTGCCAGACAGGAAGCTCGTCATAGCCGGGAGGGCTACCCGGCTCCGCTCGCTACCGCCAGCCGTGCTCGCGATGGTCCCGGCAGGCTGTCAGTGCAAGAACGCGCTGCGGGACCTGGCAGATCAGGCTGCCGTTGCGCGCGTGGCGCTGTATTTCGTCGGAACTGGCGCTGCCGTCGGCCAGCTGGGCCGACTCGCCGCGCAAGCCGGACAGCGCATGGTGCGGGTAGCGGATGACGTCCATAACGTACTCGGCACCACGTACCGGCATTCGGGTCTGACTGCGATCCTGGTGCACGCGAACGGCTCGGTGGGCCAGGTCGTGGCGGGGCTGCGGCCGGGGCTGTGGCTGACGCCGCGCCTCATGCAGCTGTCGTCCTCCCGGTCCGCTGGATCGTAGCGGGCACCAACCCGCCGGGCCGGCGGTCGCCCGGATCATGGCGGCGGCTACGCTATGCGGCGTTCCCAGTGCTTCACATTACGGAGACGAGGAGAGCACGCCGTGATCCGGAGCAGCCACGGGGCGAGGGGGCCGCGTCGCCTGATCGTTCTCGCGATCGCCGCATTGATCCCCGTGCTCGCCGGGTGCGAGGCAGGGAATAACGCGCCGACGAGCGAGTGGCACCAGCCGACCGAGGGCGCGGGCACCACGGTAGGCGACATCGCCATCAGGAATGTGTTCGTGCTCGGCGCCGTGCCTGGCGTGCAGCTAGCCGCCGGCCAGTCGGCAGGGCTGTTTCTCGCGGTCGTCAACGGGGCATCGCCCGACAGGCTGCTCAGCGTCTCGGCGCCCGGCGCGGCGAGATCGGTTACGCTGCCGGGCCGCACTGTCAGCCTTGCTGATAACCAGGCTGTCTTCCTGACCGGCCCGGCGCCCAAGGTGATCCTCAACGACCTGACCCATCCACTGTCTGGGTCGGCCTACATCCGGCTGATCATGACCTTCCAGAACGCGGGCAGCGTCACCCTGCTCGTCCCGGTGGTGCCGAGGGCGTCGTACTATGCCACGCTCTCGCCCGCGCCATCCGCGTCGCCCGCAGCTACGAAGCGCAGGCGGGTGATCGTAGCGATCCCGACCCCCACGGCGCAGGTCAGCACGCCGACGCCGAGTACCACCCCCTGAGGCGGCTCAGCCTGACGGGACGGGCCTGACGGGACAGTCCAGCCCCGACGGACGGCGCTGGCCTGAAGTGGCGGCTCAGCCCGCCGGCTCGAACTTGTAGCCGAGCCCGCGTACGGTGACGATGTGCGCCGGGTTCGCCGGGTCGATTTCAACCTTGGCGCGCAGCCGCTTGATGTGCACATCGAGAGTCTTGGTGTCCCCGACGTAGTCGGCGCCCCAGACGCGGTCGATGAGCTGCATCCGGGTAAGCACCCGCCCCGCGTTACGCAGCAACACCTCGAGCAGCTCGAACTCCTTGAGCGGCAACTGCACCTGCTCACCGCGGACGGTGACGAGATGCCGGTCCACGTCCATCCGGACCGGCCCGGACTCCATGATCGAAGCGGCAGGCTCGTCCGACTCGCCCCGGCGCCTGAGCACGGCACGCATCCGCGCGACCAGTTCGCGCGAGGAAAAAGGCTTGGTCACGTAGTCATCGGCGCCGAGTTCCAGGCCCACTACCTTGTCGATCTCGCTGTCCTTAGCGGTCAGCATGATCACCGGGACGTTCGAGCGCTCGCGGAGCGTCCGGCATACCTCGCTGCCTGGCAGTCCCGGCAGCATGAGGTCGAGCAGCACAAGATCGGCACCGCTGCGGTCAAACGTCTCGATCGCGTCCGGGCCCGTCGGGCAGACCGCGACCTCGAAACCCTCTTTACGCAGCATGTAGGAGATCGCATCGCTGAACGACTCTTCGTCCTCGACAACGAGCACTCGGGTCACTTTGACTGCCTCCCTGCCAGCTCGCGTCATCGCCGGTACCGTAGGGCCGCTCATGCTGGCGGCGCAGGGGGTGGTAGCGGAAGCCGCAAGGTGAATGTGGAACCCGTCCCTTCCTCGCTCCAGACCGTGACTTTGCCCCCGTGCGCCGCGATGACATGCTTGACGATAGCCAGCCCGAGGCCGGTCCCGCCGGTGGCGCGCGATCGCGCAGGGTCGACACGGTAGAAGCGCTCGAAGATCCGTTCAAGGTCCCGTTCGGGAATCCCGATGCCCTGGTCGGCGACGCTGATCTCAACGGCGTCGTCTCCGGCATGCCTGGTGGAGACCACGACCCGGGTCTTGTCCGGGCTGTAGGCGATGGCGTTTTCCAGCAGGTTGCGCAGCGCGGTGATCAGCAAGTCCTCATCGCCCAGCAGGGACACGCAGTGCGGACCATTGACCGCGATCTCGATGCCGCGCGCGCTGGCCTTCATCCTGCATCTGTCCAGCGCCTCCGCGACCACCGCGTCGACCTGTACGGGGAACGGATCGGGGATGGGCTCGGCAGCCTGGATCCGGTTCAAGGTGATCAAGTCCTGCACCAGGTTGGTGAGCCTGGACGCCTCCTGCCGCATCCGCCCGGCGAAACGGCGCACCGCCTCGGGGTCGTCGGCAGCATCTTCAACGGTCTCAGCAAGCAGCGCCAGCGCCCCGACCGGTGTCTTGAGCTCGTGGCTGGTGTTAGCCACGAAGTCCCTGCGGACCTCCTCGACCCGGCGGCTCTCGGTCTGGTCCTCGGCCAGCAGCAGCACGAGCCCGCCGCCTCCAACGGCAGCGCCCAGCGGCGCGAGCCGGACGTTGAAGCTGGTCGTCCGCCCGTTGAAGCTGCTGGTGGAGACCTCGATTTCGCCTTCGCGGATCTCGCCGTCCCTGCGCACCTGACGGGCCAGGGCGAGGAGTTCTCCGACTACCAGCTTGTCGCCCCTGACGAGGCCGAACGCACGGGCGGCCGAACTAGCCGTCAGCACGCGGTCCTCGCTGTCAAGCACGACTGCCGATGACGACAGGACCGAAAGGACGGAGGCGATGCCGGCCGGAAGCCGCACTGGCGCCGTTAGCGCCGCCGGGCCGGCCGGCCCGTCAAGCTCGTCAGGTGCCCGGGTCTCGACGTGGATCTTCACGCCGGTGCCAATCCCCGGCTGCTCCGGGGCCGCGCCGCCGCGTCGTGCCGAGCGTCCGGCCGAACGCGACAGTCAGGTGGCCGCATCACACCGCTGCGCCGACGTACCTGTGCGTAGCTGGCCGTTAGGCTGCGCGTCATAACACCGGACGCCGCGTTCACCCCCATGTCCACGTTTCGATGGTAAGGGGCGGCCGGTGCCCACGCACCAGGCCAGGGCCTGCGACATTCCGTATTCGCAGAATATTCATGTAGCTGACCGCTATGGTCCACCTCAGCGCCGGCGCGCATGTACCTGCTGATCAGCGGCCCTGATTGCTGACTGCCTCCGCCGCTGCCGCCGCAGCCGCTGGGTCGAGGTAGCGGCCGCCGGGCACCCGGGGACGGAAGGAAGCATCAAGCTCGTAAATGAGCGGCATGCCGGTCGGGATATTGAGCCCGGCGATGTCCGCATCGCTGATCCCGTCCAGATGCTTGACCAGCGCGCGGATCGAATTGCCGTGGGCGACGACCAGCACGGTCCGGTCGGCCGCCAGGTCCGGGATGATCACGTCGTACCAGTAAGGCAGCATCCGGCCGACGACGTCTTTCAGGCACTCGGAACTTGGCAGGAGTTCTTCCGGAAGCAGGGCATACCGGGGGTCGCCAGCCTGCGAGAGCGGGTCATCCGCCGCGATCGGCGGCGGCGGGACGTCATACGACCGGCGCCACAACATGAACTGCTCATCCCCGTACTGCTCGCGGGTCTGCGCCTTGTTCTTGCCCTGCAGGGCGCCGTAGTGCCGCTCGTTGAGGCGCCAGGACCGCCGGACCGGCAGCCAAGACATTTCTGCTGACTCAAGCGCGATGTTGGCGGTCTGAATCGCGCGGGTCAGCACCGAGGTATGCACGATGTCAGGCCGCAGCCCCGAGCCGGCCAGCTGGCGTCCCCCGCTGGCCGCCTCGGCATCGCCCTTGGGCGACAGCCCGACGTCGACCCAGCCGGTAAACAGGCCCTCCGCGTTCCACGCGCTTTCACCATGCCGAAGCAGCACCAGATTCATCACGCTGCCCAGCCTACTGGTGCTCGGTCAGGCGGTCCGGGCCGCTCGAAGCCGCTGGGCCCATCTCCTGGCCGCCGCTACCTGACCGCTATGCCTGATACGCGGACGCCGGCTCCCCTGACCGCTATGCCCGATACGTCGGGGCTGGCCGACCTGGCGGCGGGAACAGGATGCGGCAGCCGGAGGTTGCCTTGTCGGAGGTGCATGCCATTGCCGCGACGCTTTCCCGAGCGCATCGCGACCGTCAGCGTCCACACGTCGCCGTTGGAGCAGCCAGGAACCGGAGATGCCGGCGGCTTGAACGTGTACGTCGTCGAGGTCGCGAAGCGTCTGGCTGCCCGCGGCGTCGAGGTGGACATTTTTACCCGCGCGTCGTCCAGGCACGTGCCGCCGGTGGCCGAACTCGCGCCTGGAGTCCTCGTGCGGCATCTCGCGGCAGGCCCGTTCGAGGACCTGGACAAGGCTGACCTGCCCGGCCAGCTCTGCCATTTCACCCTGGGTGTGCTGCGCGCAGAAGCCGCATCGGCACCCGGCCGGTACGACCTGGTGCACGGGCACTACTGGCTGTCCGGCCAGGTAGGCGCGGTGGCCAAGGAACGGTGGGGCGTGCCGCTCGTACAGTCCATGCACACCCTGGGCAAGGTCAAGAATGCGGCGCTGGCCGCGGGGGATGCGGCAGAACCGGCGGCCCGGATCCGCGGCGAGGCGGAAGTTGTGGCGGCGGCCGACCGGCTGATCGCCAACACCGATGAGGAGGCGCGGCAGCTCATCGGGCTTTACGATGCCGATCCAGCCAGGGTCTGCACCATCAACCCCGGCGTCGACCTGTCGGTATTCCAGCCCGGGTCGCAGACGGGGGCCAGACGGCGGCTTGGCCTTGCCGACGACGCGGTCGTGCTGGTCTTCGCCGGCCGGGTCCAGCCGCTCAAGGCGCCTGACGTGGTGCTGCGTGCGGCTGCGACGCTGGTCCGGGACGACCCCAGGCTGGCCGACCGGCTGACGGTCGCCTTCATCGGCGGCCCGAGCGGCGCAGGCCGCGCCGACCCCGATGGGCTGACCGAACTGTCCGCAGCGCTCGGAATTTCCGGCCTGGTCCGGCTCGAACCGCCGTGCCCGCAGCCGGAGCTGGCTGACTGGTACCGGGCCGCTAGCATCGTTATGGTGCCGTCACATTCGGAATCTTTCGGCTTGGTGGCAGTCGAGGCACAGGCCTGCGGCACGCCAGTGGTAGCCGCGTCGGTCGGCGGACTGCGCACCGCGGTGCGGGATGGCGTCTCCGGGGTTCTGGTGGACTCGCGTGATCCGGCCAGCTACGCACGGGCGGTCCACGACCTGATAGCCCACCCGGCGGCGCTAGCCCGGCTGTCGCTCGGGGCACGCACGCACGCGTCGCGGTTCGGGTGGGGCGCGACGGTCGACCGGCTGATGCAGATGTACTCGGCGGCGATGAGCGAAACGGCTCAGGCGGTGGACGCTTGATGAAGGACCGGCAGTCCGCGAACGCAGCCACTGAAGTCGAGTCGGCGCTCGGCAGCCTCGGGCTTTCTTTCGAGACGCCTCGGCCTGGCGCCTACCTCGTGCGGCTGGAGGGCCAGCACAAGCTCGCGACCATGACCTGGCTCATCGCCGGGACGCACAGCCTGCACGTCGAGGCGTTCTTCTGTAGGCAGCCCGACGAGAATCATGCCGAGTTCTACCGGTTCCTGCTCGAACGCGGCGGCCGGATGTACGGCGTGCACTTCACTCTCGATCCGGTCGGCGACGTCTACCTGGTCGGGCGGCTGCCGCTCGGCTGCATCACCGCAGACGAGATCGACCGGATACTCGGCTGCGTGCTCAGCTACTCGGACGAGAACTTCGACACCGCCCTGATGCTCGGCTTCGCCTCATCGATCCGCAAGGAGTGGGCCTGGCGCACCAATCGCGGCGAGAGCCTGGCCAACCTCCAGGCCTTCGCGCGGCTCGCTGACCCGGAGCGGGCCGCCGGTGGAGCCGGCTAGTCAGGATTTAACGAGCCTGGAGACGGCCGCGGCGGCCTCACGGACCTTCTCCTGCGCCTCCGGGCCGCCCTGCTCGATCGCCTGCGCGACGCAGTGGCCCAGGTGATCCTCGAGCAGCCCGAGCGCTACCGCCTGCAATGCCCTGGTCACCGCAGAGACCTGCGTGAGCACCTCTATGCAGTAATCGTCCTGCTCGACCATCCGCTGCAGGCCGCGTACCTGGCCCTCGATCCTGCGCAGCCGCCTCATGTAAGCGTCCTTATCCTCGGTGTATCCGCGCATGCTGAGACGATACGTGACCCCGGCGGACCTGCCGCGCCGCGCCACGGTCGCGCGCTGCGCACCATGCCCCCCGCGGCCACCATGCCTCCCGCGGCCACCATGCCCCCGCCCCGGCGGCCACCATGCCCCGCGGCACGCGACCGTGCGCCCACCATGCGCCCGCGGCCACCACCCCCGCCCGCGGCCACCACCCCGCCCCCGGGCGCGCGGCCACTACCCCCGGCCCCCGGCGGCGGGTGCGATCCTGTGCGCGGCACTGATCAACATCGGGCGGCCAGCATGCGCGCACCACGCGCCCTGCGGCCATCATGTGCTCCCCGCGGCGCGCCCACCGTCCTCCCTGCGTCGCGCCTACCCCGCCCGGCGGGGTAAAAAGGGAGGACGGGCCGGGCCGCGGCAGAACTGAGCACCACCCGCGCAGAACTGAGCACCGTCCACGGCACGGCGCCCCGGAAACCTGTCGAGCCGTGCGGTGAACCAGGATGAGGCTTTCAGCGATTCCTAGGGTGAGCACGGGATTCTGGTTGCCTGCCACGGGCGGCCCGGACGACTGCGGCGGCACGCCAGGGGTCGCAGGGAGGAGCGCGCCATGAGACGAGACGATGTGCGCTTCGCGATGGCCGCCCGAGACGACGGAATGCGCAAGATCAGCAGATTTACCTGGCGGGCTGGCGCGGTGGGAGTGGTGTGCTCGGCTCTAATTGCCGCCGCATTCGGCCATAGCGTCGCCGCCGACCACGGTCAGGGCAACGGCGGCCAGCAAGGCCAGGGCGCCATCATCGTCCCTGCCGAACCCCCGGCGCCTGCCCAGGGCGCCGGTCAGGTGACCTCAGGAGCCTCGTGACCAGCGTGGCCACGGCTGGAGACACTTTCAGCGTGTTCGGCACGACGGCCACGCTGCTGGTCAGCGAGCCCGCTGCGGTGCAGGTGGCCCGTGCGGTCGCCGACGCCGAGCTTGCGGCGGTAGATCTTGCGTGCAGCAGGTTCCGCGCGGACTCAGAGCTTTCCAGGCTGAACGCGGCCGGCGGCCGGGCGGTCGCGGTAACCGGGCTGTTCGCGGAGATCCTCGGCGTCGCGCTGCGCGCGGCCCGGCTGACCGGCGGGAACGTCGACCCGACCTGCGGAGCAGCGCTGGCCGACATCGGCTACGACCGGGATTTCGCGCTAATCCGGGCGGCAGGAACGTCCGCTGCGCAACAGGCCGCTGAGCCCCGCCGGGTGCCCGGCTGGCGCAGCGTGCACCTGGATCATGCACGCCACCAGGTCCGGCTTGGCCGCGGGGCCAAACTCGACCTGGGCGCTACGGCCAAGGCATGGGCGGCGGATCGCTGTGCGGCGATGATTGCCACGCAAACCGGCTCCGGGGTGCTGGTCAGCCTCGGCGGGGATATCGCAGTGGCCGGGCCGCCGCCGGACGCCGGCTGGCGAATCCGGGTCACCGATGATCATGCCGCGAGTCAGGACGCGCCTGGCCAGACTGTCACCATCGGTTCCGGCGGGCTGGCCACCTCAAGCACCACAGTGCGCACCTGGGCCGTCGGCGGCCGGCGGATGCACCACATCATCGACCCGGCCACTGGCGAGCCGGCCCGATCCTGCTGGCGCTCGGTCAGCGTGGCAGCGGGCAGTTGCGTGGATGCCAACACAGCGAGCACCGCCGCCATCATCCGCAGTACCGCCGCGCTGCCGTGGCTGCGCGACGCCGGCCTGCCAGCGCGGCTGGTCCGCGGCGACGGGTCGGTCGAGGTGACAGCTGGCTGGCCTGGCCATTGGCCGCCAGCCGGCCGGATATGAGCATCCTGGGTGCCGTAGCACCGCCGGGCGCGATCGTCGTCAACTCGGCGACACCGCTGTGGTACCTGACCCGCGCCACCGGCCTGGTCGCGCTGGTCCTGCTGACCGCCAGCATGGCGCTGGGGCTGCTGAGCTCGGTCCGGTATCAGCGGCCCGCATGGCCGCGTTTTGTCATCGTTGGGCTGCACCGCAACCTCTCGCTGCTCGCGCTCGTCTTCACCGGCGCGCACATAGCGACCACGCTGGCCGACAGCTATGCGCCGATCAGGCTGCAGGACGTGCTGATCCCGTTTATCTCCGCTTACCGGCCGCTCTGGCTTGGCCTGGGGGCGATCGCGTTCGACCTGATGATCGCGCTGACGGTTACTAGCCTGATCCGGACGCGGATCAGCTACCGGTCCTGGCACCTGGTGCACTGGGGCTCCTATGTGTGCTGGCCAGTGGCGGTGCTGCACGGCCTGGGTACCGGCTCGGACACCCAGGTGACCTGGGTACTCGGGCTGACCATCGGCTGCGTCGCGCTAATCGCGGGCCTGACCGGCTGGCGGCTTGCCTACGGATGGCCGTCATACGCGTTCGCGCGGCTTGCGGGCGCGCTCGCTATCGTGCTCACGCTCGTCGCCGGCGGCGCATGGCTGGCGGCGGGGCCGCTGCGCCCCGGGTGGGCGCGCCGGTCGGGCACCCCGCCGTCGCTGATCACCGGCCGCAACCGGGCCGGCGCCGCTGCCCTCAGCCAACGCCAGACCACAGCGGGCGCCGCTGCCCTCAGCCAACGCCAGACCACAGCCGGCGCCGCTGCACTCAGCCAACGCCAGACCACAGCGGGCGCCGCTGCACTCAACCAAGGCGGGAGCCGGGCCACCGTTGCTCTGAACCGAGGCGGGATCCGGACAACCGCTGCTGCGCTGCTGAGGCAGGGGCGATGAGCGTGGCCGGAGCGCGCGCGGCGGCCGGGCAGGCCCTGCCGCCGCACCGCCTGCCGCGGCTGATTCCGCCGGAGGGCCCGCTCGCGCTCGCTGAGCATCTCGAGAGGTACGGACCGGTGCCGTTCTCCGACGCCGCGGCCGGACCAGGCAGGGACACCCTGATCTCCGAAGTCGAGCAGTCCGGGCTGACCGGCCGGGGGGGCGCTGGCTTCCCGGCTGGGCGCAAGATGCGCGCAGTGGCTCAGGCTGGCCGCCGGGCCGGGCCGCTGCGGAGTCAGGTCGGTACCGTCGTGATCGCTAACGGCGCCGAATCCGAGCCGGGCAGCACGAAGGACCGGATGCTGCTGGCACGCGCGCCGCATCTGGTGCTCGACGGGATCGCTCTCGCCGCGGAGGCCGTCGGGGCCACCCGCGCCTACCTTTGCCTGCACGAGAGCAGCGACGGGGTGGACCGGATCCTCAGCAGCGCGATCTCCTCGCGTGAGCGGGCCGGCCTGAACCGGCTGCCGATCCAGGTGGTGATGATCGGCGGCGGTTACGTGGCGAGCCAGGAGACCTCCCTGGTCAGCTTTATCAACGGCGGTGCGGGCAAGCCCGCGTTCGTGCCGCCCAGGCCATCGGACAAAGGCGCGCACGGCCGCCCCACGCTGGTCCAGAACGTCGAAACGCTCGCGCACCTTGCCCTGATCGCGCGGTACGGCCCGAGCTGGTTCCGAAAGGTCGGCGGCGGGGCGGGCTCGGCGCTGGTCACCTTCGGCGGAGCCGTCCACAGACCCGGGGTCTACGAGATCGCGCTTGGCACCCCCCTCAGTGACCTGCTGCGGCAGGCCGGCGGCCCGACGGAGGCGCCGCAGGCGATCCAGGCCGGTGGTTATTTCGGCGGCTGGATCCGCTATCAGGATGCGCTCGACGTCCCGGTCAGCGATCCGGGACTGCGAGCCGCTGGCGCATCGCTCGGGCCCGGGATCCTCGTGCTGGTGCCTGCCTCGGCCTGCGGGCTGGCTGAGACAGCCCGGGTAGTCGGCTACCTCGCTGAGCAGAGCGCGGGCCAGTGCGGCCCATGCTTTAACGGCCTGCCCGCGCTGGCCGATGCGCTCTGGGAACTCGCGTACGGGCGGGCCGATAGAGACACTCTCGGCTGGGCCACCCGGCTGCTGTCGCTCATCGCACGGCGGGGCGCCTGTCACCTGCCGGACGGTACCGCAGCCCTTGCGGCGAGCACCCTCCGGGTATTCGCCGATGAGCTTGGGCGGCATACCGCTGCCGGGCCATGTAACCGGGTCCGGCGGCCAGGCGTGCTGCCGGTGCCCGGCCATCCGGACGTCCGGGCATGAGCCGCCGGACGGCTCGCGCCAGCCTGCGGGTCAACCCGATCGCGTGCCAGGCGCACGGGCTCTGCATCGAGCTGCTGCCCGAGCTAGTCCGTGCCGACCCGTGGGGGTACCCGCTGATCAGGCAGGGGCCCGTCCCTGAAGAGCTGCTGCCGCTGGCGCGCCGGGCCGTCGCCGCCTGTCCGACCTTGGCCCTGTTGCTCGCCCGCGATGACTGACCAGGGAGGCCAGGGAGCCGCGCCCGACAGCGTCCTAGGCTGAAGTCCGGCACCGGCTGCTGCCATCACGGCGGTCATTACGGTGGCGACTCCCCGAATTCCGGCCATCCGCCCAGGTGCCGCCCTCGGCCGTCCTTCCTATGGCCGCCGCCGAAACCCAGTCGGCCGCTCCGGGTGTCGCAGGTCGACCATCCGCTCCGAGGAACCACATGCCGCTGGCGCTGCGGGGACAGTGCCTTGCGGCAGCCGGTGCGGATCGCCCACTGGCCGTCACGCGCCCGGGCAGTGCCGCCTGGTCGTAGCTGGGACGGCCTTTCGTGACCGGGCCTTCCACGACCGGACTGCCCCAGATCGCCTGCTCTGGTTACGGGCGAGCGGGTCTGTCCATTGCTCTCAGAGTGGATCATGCTCCCGGAGGGGGCCAGGCCCCCGGGAGCGGGTCAGGCCCCCGGGAGCGGGTCAGGCCCCCGGGAGCGGGTCAGGCCCCCGGGAGTGGATCATGCTCTCGGGGGGGGGGCCAGGTCCCCCGGAGTGGATCAGGCCCCCGGGAGCGGGTCAGGCCCTCGGGGGGTGGGTCAGCTAGATGAGGTGGATGTCGGGGGTGGCTAGGTAGGTGCGGCCGGTGGGGGTGGTCCACTGGAAGATGCCCGGGGTGAGCTGGGTGAGCTGCCAGCCGGGGTGCTGTTTGAGGATGTGGTGG
>JBEKIF010000015.1:0-87161 GCA_050011895.1 Streptosporangiaceae bacterium
CTGCCTGGACGCCGGCCACCGCTGGGACGAGATCTGGCAGCGGCCCCGCAGCCAGACGGCGCCACCTGACCTCGTCAGCCAGGCGAGCTGATCTTGCTACCTACAAGATTGGCGCACACCCAGTCTCGGCCAGGCCCACGGGCCGCGCCCAACCCGGCCCATCTTGCCTCGCGGGGCGGCAAGTATGCTCCGGCCATGGAACTGAACGGTGCGGCAGCGATCGTCTCCGGTGGTGCGAGCGGCCTTGGCGAGGCGACGGTGCGCGGACTTGCTGCGGCCGGCTGCCGGGTGCTGGTAGCCGACCTCAGTGAAGACCAGGGCAGCGCGGTCGCCGATGCGGTGGGCGGCACGTTCGTCAGGACCGATGTCGTCGATGAGCACTCGGTGCAAGCCGCGGTTGACGCGGCCGCCGCTGGCCGGCCGCTGCGGGTCGCGGTGAGCTGCGCAGGCATAGGCTGGGCGGCCCGTACGGTCGGCCGCGACGGATCCCCCCATGACCTGGCCGCCTACCGCAAGGTCATCGACGTCAACCTCATCGGCACGTTCAACCTGATGCGGATAGCCGCGGCGGCGATAGCGAAGACGCCGCCTGCCGACTCAGACGGGCTCCGTGGGGTGATCATCAACACTTCGTCAGTCGCCGGCCTCGAGGGGCAGACCGGCCAGGTCGCCTACTCGGCTTCCAAGGGCGGGATCATCGGAATGACCGTGCCTGCGGCCCGCGACCTCGCCGCGATCGGCATCCGGGTCAACACCATCTGTCCTGGCATTATCGACACGCCCATCTACGACTCGCCCATCTACGGATCGGGGCCGGCCCGCGAGGAGTTCAAGGCCAAGCTCACGGCTCCGGTGGTCTTCCCCAAGCGGATGGGCACGGCAGCGGAGTTCGCTCACCTGGTCCGGGCGCTTATCGAGAATGACTACATGAACGCCGAAGTGGTCCGCTTCGACGGCGGCATCAGATTCCAGCCCAAGTGAGCTGAGGAGCAAGCGAGGCAGCGAGGTAGTGATGACTGACGAAGTGGTCACCGAGGTGGCCGACGGGACCGCGGTCATCACGATCAACCGGCCCGAGGCGCGCAACGCGGTCAATGGCGAGGTGGCCCGCGGCATAGCGGCTGCCATCGACGAATTCGATGTCCGCAGCGACGTCCGGGTACTTGTGCTCACCGGCGCAGGTGGCAGTTTCTGCGCTGGCATGGACCTGAAGGGCTTCCTGGCCGGGGACACTCCGGTGGCTCCTGGCCGCGGCTTCGCGGGGATCACGCAGCGCCCGCCGCTGAAGCCGGTCATCGCGGCGGTCGAGGGCTACGCGCTGGCCGGGGGTTTCGAGATCGTGCTGGCCTGCGACCTCGTGGTGGCCAGCGACGCGGCCCTGTTCGGGCTTCCCGAGGTCCGGCGCGGCCTGGTCGCCGGCGCGGGCGGGCTGCTCAGGCTGGGCCGCCGGGTTCCTTATCACCTGGCAATGGAGATCATCCTGTCCGGCGAGCATTTCCCCGCGGCCAGGCTTGCCGAGGCGGGCCTCGTCAGCCGGCTTGTACCGGCGGGCCAGGCCCTCGCCGGGGCCAGGGAGCTAGCCGGGCGCGTCGCACAAGGCGCCCCGCTGGCACTGGCCGCCAGCAAGCGGGTCATCGTGGAGTCACCGGACTGGGGCAGCGCTGAGGCGTTCGCGCTGCAGGGCGAGATCATCAATCCCGTGTTCGGCTCAGCGGACGCGATCGAGGGCGCAGTGGCGTTCGCCGAGAAGCGCGCTCCGGTCTGGCGCGGCAAGTAGCCGGCGGCGTCCGGCGAGCACAGAACGTTGTCTGGTGGTAGCGGGCGGCCGCGGCGAGTCCAGTAGCGTTGTTCAGTAAGGGTAACCGGTCGGGTCCGGTGAGTAACGGCAGCCTTCGGTACGTAACCGGGCTATCGGCGCTGACCTGCTGCAGCGGGCGGTCGCTGTCAGTAGGCTGGTGCCTCCCGGTCCGGAGAGCGGGACCTGCGGCGGCCGCCTCAGCGAGCTTACGCTCGCTCGGCTTGCGCCAACGGGTTCGCGGGCCTACGGGGCCTCGGCAGCCGCCGTAACGCCGCCCGGTCAGCGGCCAGTCCGCTACGGGCGCTGACCGGCCGCCGCAGATCGGCTGACCGGCCGCAGTCGGCTGACCGGCCGCGCCGCGGTGGGCAGTTGAAATGACGCGCACCGTGCCAGGTCTCCTAGGCTTTCCGGCAGGGGTCAGCGTGGCCTGGCGACGAGGGAGATGACATGACGGCTCCGCGGATCAGCGTTGTTGTGCCGTTTTACAACAACGAGGACCTGCTCGGTGACTGCCTGCAGTCGATCGCGGCCCAGACCTTCACCGACCTCGAAGTCATCATGGTGGATGACGGCTCGTCCGACGGTAGCGTCGCGGTCGCACGGGCCCGCGCGGCCGCCGACCCGAGGTTCAAGCTGATCCAGGTCCCCAACGGGGGACCCGGCTACGCCCGTAACCGCGGTATCGAGCGGGCCGCCGGCGAATACCTGGCCTTCGTCGACGCCGATGACATGCTGCCTGCGCACGCCTACTCCAAGATGCTGCACACCCTGGAGGCCTCCGGATCAGATTTCGTCTCCGGCAACGTGGAGCGGATAGGCCCGGCCGGGACCACCCAGTCGACAATGCACTCGCGCGCCATCAAGGACCGGAACATCGGCACGCACATCAGCAGGACGCCGCAGCTCTTCTGGGACGTCTCGGTGTGGAACAAGCTGTTCCGCAAGTCCTTCTGGGATGCCAGCGGGCTGGCTTTTCCCGAGGGCATGATCTGGGAGGACCTGCAGGCCATGACGAGGGCGCACGTCCTGGCCAAGGCCGTCGACGTGCTTCCCGACACCATCTACTACTGGCGGCAGCGCGGCAAGGGCCAGCTTTCGATCACCCAGTCCCGGACGAACATCACCAACTTCAGGGACCGGATCACCGCGCTGACCGCCATTGACCGGTTCCTCGCCGAGCGCGGCTCGCCCAGCCTGCTGCGTGAACATCAGCGCAAAGCGCTGGTGAACGATCTGTGGCTGTATGTCGCTGACCTGTCAAGGACCAGCGACGAGTACCAGGCTGAGTTCGTCGAGCTGACAGGAAAATACCTGGCCCAGGTCGACCGGCGGGTACTCGCGAAGCTGCCCTCGACGCACAAGCTCGCGTACTACCTGGTCAGGACGGGCAGGCTGGATCAGCTCATCGAATTCAACGCCTGGCAGCAAGGGCAGCCGATCAAGACAATCCCGGTGGTCAGGCGGTTCGGCAGGCTCCGCGCCGACCTTCCGTTCCGCGACGATCGCGCGCTCAAGATACCGGCCAGTATCTACCGGCCGCACTGGCGGGAACTCGATCCATTCGTCCGGGTCGACGGCATCGGCTGGGATGGGAACAAGCTCGTCGTCTCCGGCTGCGCATTTGTTCCGTCGATCGACATCACCAAGCGCAGGCATGCTTCCAAGATCGTCATCCTGCGCCCGGTTGGCCGGCGGCTGCCGCCGATCGTGCTGGTCGCCCGGTCGGTACCGCATCCCGATGCCACGGCATGGTCGGGCCAGAGTCGTTACTCCTACGACTGGGCCGGCTTCCGCCTTGAGATCAGCCCGAGGTGGTTCCGCGCCGGGAGGCGCTGGCTGACCGGGGACTGGGACAGCCTGATCCTGGTCAGGGGCCGTGGGGTCTGGCGGCCCGCGCGGCTGCACACCCCGATCCGCGGGTCGGCCGAACGGCCGGAATTCCGCGAGGTAGCTCCAGGGATCCGGTTCGGGGCCCGGTGGGTGCGGCGTCAATTGCACGTCCAGGTGGTCGACACGCCTGCCGTGCTGCACGGCTGCCAGGAGTCAGGCGGCAAGCTTGCGATCGAGGTGGACGTCACCACTGCGACCCCGGCCAGCGCCGCGCATCTCGTCCTGAGCGGGCCGAAAGCCGCCGCGACGCTGCGGTTCGACGCGGCGGCCTCCCGGCTGGACGCCCGGACGCTGCGGCTGCGCGCTGAGGTCCCTGTCACAGCGGCTGGCGGACCGGGCCAGTCCGCTGACGGCGGCACCCAAGCTGCGGCCGACGGCCCGCCCGTTGAGTGGGAGCTGCATGTCGAGGCGGACAGCCGCGGCCCGGTACGGGTCGCGTTCCCGGCCGCTCTGCCAGAGTTCAGGCACCACCTCGGGACGCGGGAAGTCGGCGTCGAGCGGGCCAGCGACGGCAACGTGATCATCGTCGGCAGGGGCGTCCGGCCGGTGATCGAGCGGCACGCCTGGAGCGAGGACGGCCGGCTCACGCTGACCGGCAGCTTCCCGGCCGCTGTTGCGGGCCGCCATGACGCCCTGCTACGGCGGCGCGGCTCGACTGATCAGCACCTGATCGGGTTCAGCCGGGATGGCGATCGCTTCACTATCGAGATCACCGCTACCGGGATGCCGTCGTTCGGCCGGCTGCTGCCACTGCGCGATGGTTCCTGGGACATTCTCGTCCGCCGCGCTGACGATGCCGGCGGCGAGCTGATCGTGCCCGGCTACGACCACGGGCGGCTGGCTCAGATCGATGACAAGAAGCTCGTCTTCGGGCCGAAGAGCTACCGCTTCACCACCTCCGGCTACGACACGCCGATCCTCGTCGTGGGCGCCGCGCTCAAGCACGCCGAGCAGGGCCGGGTGCAGCGGCGGGTACTGCGCAGCGTCTACTATCCGCTGCAGATGAAGCTCCCGATCAGGGATGCGGTCATGTTCGTCAGCTGGAAGGGCAAGCAATGCGGCGACAACCCGCGGGCCATCGCCGACGAGCTGCGCAAGCGAGGCGATGACCGGGAGCACATCTGGGCGGTGGCGGACTGGTCCGTGCCTGCGCCCGACGGCGCCCGCGCGGTGCTGACCGGTACCGAGGAGTATTTCGAGGCGCTGGCCAGGTCCCAGTACCTGATCGCCAACGACGACATGCAGGGCCACTATCAGAAGCGGGATGGCCAGGTATATGTGCAGACCTGGCATGGCACGCCGCTGAAGCGCATCGGCTTTGACATCGACCAGCCGCAGTTCATCTCAGGCACCAGCTATTTCGATCACCTGGCCAGGGACGTCGCCAGATGGGACCTGTTGCTGTCGCCCAATCCGTTCAGCACGCCGATCATGCGCAGGGCGTTCCACTACGACGGCGAGATCTGCGAGTCGGGGTACCCGAGAAACGATGTGCTGCACCGCGGCGACGCCGGCCAGGTGGCGGCCGACGTGCGGCGGCGGCTGGGGCTGCCGGACGGCCAGAAGGTGGTGCTTTACGCGCCGACCTGGCGGGACAACCAGTATTACGCCTCAGGGCGGTACCGCTTCGACTTCAGGCTCGATCTTGAGCGGGCCTGGAAGCAGCTAGGCGACGATCACGTGATCCTGGTCCGCGGCCATCATCACATGGCCGACGACGTGCCGGCGGGCGCCCGGCCCGGTTTCGCGGTCAACGTGACCCGCTATCCGGACATCTCCGAGCTCTTCCTGGTCAGCGACCTCCTGGTGACCGACTACTCGTCGGTGATGTTCGACTTCGCGCCAACCGGCAAGCCCATGCTGTTCTTCACCTACGACCTCGATCAGTACCGGGATAATCTCCGCGGCTTCTACTTCGACTTCGAGGCCGAGGCACCCGGCCCGCTGCTGGCCACCTCGGACGAGGTGATCGCGGCCATCGGTGACATCGGCCCGGTCGCGGCCAGCCATCACGATGCCTACGCAGCCTTTGCCGCTAAGTTCTGCCCGCTGGATGATGGTAAGGCCAGTGCGAGGGCCTGCGACCGGATCTTCGGCGGTTAGCCCGGTGAAATCTGGCTTATCCGGATTGGGCGACAGATAGATCTATATTCTTGGCGCCGTGATCGGAGATCGCTTTGCCTCGCGCGCCCGTCCGAGCGACGGTGACGCCGCTCCCGCCGGATCGCCGGAGGATGAGACCGCAGGCGGCTCGTCGCCCCGGCGCGGCCGGGCGCGGCTCATCACCGGGCTTCTGTTCGCCGTCCCTGCCGTTGCCGAGCTGGCCGTGGGCGGCTACCGGATCGGCGGGCCGTCGCTGTGGCGTGACGAGGGCTACACCCTTGAGGCGGCACACCGCTCTCGCGGCGAGATCCTAGCGCTACTTGCCCACCTGGACGCGGTGCACGGTCTCTACTACCTGTTCATGCACTACGTGGTGGGCGTGCTGGGCAGCTCGGCGACGGCCTTGCGGCTGCCGTCGCTTTTGGGCATGAGCGCGGCGGCCGGGATGATCGCCGTGGTTGGCCGGCGCCTGGCGGTGTCCTCGGCGGTGCCATCGCCGCCGGTCATCGGGATGGTGGCCGGCCTGGTGTTCGTAGCCATCCCGCAGACCACGTACTACGCACAGGACGCGCGGCCGTACGGACTGACGGCCTTCTTCGCCGTCACCGCCAGTTACTTCCTGATCAGGGCCGCCGCTGACGGCCGCTGGCGATGGTGGACCTGTTACGCCGCGGCGATTGCCGTCACGACATGGTCTAGCCTGTTCGCGCTGCTGCTGCTCGTCGCGCACGGTGTGACGGTGCTGGCCGCGCGGTTCCAGCCACCGTCGCCGGAGGGCGCCCCGGCGCGCGCCGCGGCGCCTGCGGTGGCCGGGTTCCGGCCGCCCGGGCTGGCCAGATGGCTGGTCGCGGCAGCCGGTGCGCTGCTGGTCGTTTCCCCGCTGTTCGTCCTCGGTTACCGCCAGTCCGGGATCCTGACGTGGATTACCCGGCCCGGGGCAGCAGCCATCATGCGGATGCTGTCGGACCTGGCCGGCTCCAGGCCGCTGCTACCGCTGGTCACCGTGATCGCGCTGGCCGGCGTGGCAAGCGGCGTCAGCGCTCGCCGGGGAGAACTCAGCCTGGCTTCGATGGCGCTGCCGTGGCTGGCGCTGCCGCCGCTGATCCTGCTGGCAGCATCCGAGGTCCACCCGATCTATGTCGAGCGCTACGTGAACTTCTGCGTTCCGGCGGTGGCGCTGCTGGTGGCGGCCGGACTCGGCTGGCTGGTCAGGCAGGTCGCCCGGATACCGCTGGGGGCCAGCAGCCGGGTACTCGCGTGGCTGCCCTCGGCGGCACTCGCTGTAGCGCTCGTGGTGCTACTGGTCGGGCCCCAGCAGGCAGCCAGGCGGACCGCCGCGCGACCCGACAACCTGCGCGCGGTCGCAGCGGTTCTCTCGGCCCATGAGCAGCCCGGCGACGCGGTTTTCTATCTCCCATCCGAGGCACGGCTGATCAGCTTCTCCTACCCCGCCCCGTTCCGGCGGCTGCGGGACGTAGCGCTGGCCGGCCCCGTTGCGGCATCGGTCACCCTGATCGGCGTCCAGGTGCCGCCCGCGACGGTGGCGGACCGGTTCGCCGGCGCGTCCAGGGTGTGGACCGTGACCTGGTCCGGCAAGGCCAATCTCGGCTCGCTCGGTCCGACCGGGCGAGCGGAGCTAGCCATGCTCAGCCAGCTGCGCATGGTCCAGCGCTGGCAGCTGCGGTCGGTGGTGCTGACCCTGTACGCGCGGTAGGACTCAGGCCGGCCCGGCAGGCCGCACTGCGGGCCCGGCAGGCGTCACCGCGACATCGCCGCGAGGCCCCGGCCCGGCGCGTAGGCGCGCAGCCGCTCGCGGAGCTTCTCGCGGCCGCGGTGCAGCCGCGACATCACGGTGCCGATCGGCGTTCCCATGATCTCCGCGATCTCCTTGTACGGGTAGCCCTCGATGTCGGCGAGGTAGATCGCCACCCTGAACTCCTTCGGGAGGTCCCGCAGCGCCCGTAGCACGTCGGAGTCAGCCATCCGGTCGAGCGCCTCGGTCTCGGCCGAGGCCGCGGGCGGGCTCAGCGGGTCAGTTCCGACCTGCCAGTCCTCCTGGAAGTCGATACCCAGCGGCTGGACGGGTTCGCGCCGCTTCCGCCGGTAGTTGTTGATGAACGTATTCGCGAGGATCCTGTGCAGCCAGGCACGCAGGTTGGTTCCCGGCTTGAACTGGTGGAACGCCGCATAGGCCTTGACGAACGTCTCCTGGACCAGATCCTCGGCGTCGCTGGCGTTCCTCGTCATGCGGAGAGCGGCAGGATAAAGCTGACCAAAATAGGGCATGACATCTCGTTCGAAGCGCGCGTCCTGCTCTGGTGTCTGCTCTTTCTTCCCCATCGCCGCCCCATCCCTGGTTAAAGACAACCTAATAGACGCAGCAGCGGGCCGTCACGATGCGTGATCTGCGCAACATTATTTTGGCGATTCCAAACAGGGACAAAAACGCCTATTCACCACGATAATCAAGCCGTGTAGTTACGCTCTGCGTAAAACGCCCCGATCAGATCCAGCCGTGGTACCACATCCGGGCCAGCCAGGAGCTGTACGGCACGAGCTTCGCGGCGAGCACTGGATACATGAAGTAGAAGTCGGCCAGCACCGCCAGTAGATAGACGCCGGCCGCGATAGCGCCGGTCGCGCGGCGCGCCGGGCGGGCCAGGGACGGCCCGATGATCAGCCCGATGCACAGCGTGATCGCGATAACGATAAACGGGTCGAACGCCACCGCGTAGAACGAGAACTCGGTCCGGTGGTCGTGCCAGGCGAACCAGAACCACGGCAGCCAGCCGGCCGCGACGCTAATGAGCACCGCGCCCGCCCGCCAGTCCCTGCGGGTCAGCCACCACAGCACGCAGGCCAGCAGCGCCGGTATCGACGCCCACCAGATCAGCGGGGTCCCGATGGCGAGCACCTCCTGCGCGCAGCTGCTCGCGCCGCAGCCCTTCGGGGTCGCCCAGTAGAACGAGACCGGCCTGCTCATCATCAGCCAGGTCCACGGCTGCGACTTGTACGGGTGGCCCGCGTCCAGGGTGACGCTGAAGTGCCACATCGCCAGGGTGTACTGATACAGCGAGTCCAGCGCGGAGAGCACGGGGGTGTGGTCGCCGTGCTGCGCGGCCCAGTCCCTGTCGTAGCCCACGCTTGAGGCGAACCAGCCGCTGTAGGAGGCCAGGTAAGCAGCGAGCGGCAGCGCCACGAACGAGACTGGCAGCCAGCTCGCGTCCCGCACCAGCGCGCCGCGGACATAGCTCGTGAAGCCAGCGGCACGGCGGGCGCCCAGGTCCCACGCGATAGCCAGGCATCCAAAGGCAGCTATGTAGTAGATCCCGTTCCACTTGGACGCGCAGGCGAAGCCAAGGCAAAGCCCGGCTGCCACCCGCCACCGCCGGATCCCGAGCCGTGGCCCGGCGTCGTCCGCCGTGCCGCTGGCCACCGCGGCCGCCATCCTTTCGCGCGCGCGGTCCCTGTCGATCACCAGGCAGCCGAAGGCGGCCAGGATCCAGAACATCACGAAGATGTCCAGCAGCGCGGTACGGCTCATCACCAACTCGAGGCCGTCAAGCGCCAGCAGCAGCCCCGCGACGCAGCCGAGCAGGGTCGACCGGGTCATCCGGCGGGCGATCCTCGCCGTCATCAGGATGGACAGGGACCCAACCACAGCAGCCGCGAACCGCCAGCCGAACGGGGTCAGCCCGAACAGCCACTCGCCGACGGCGATCGCCACCTTGCCGAGCGGCGGGTGTACCACGAACTCCCCGCCCGGGGCGAAGATGTTGGTGTAGCCGTGGGCCAGCAGCGCGTCCGCGTTCTTGGCGTGGTTGATTTCGGCGCCGTGCCGCAGGATGCCGTAGGCGTCGCCTACGTAATAGGTCTCGTCGAACACGATGGACGGGGGGACGCTGAGCCTGTTGAAACGCAGGAAGGTGCCGAGCGCGGTGACCAGGAGCGGCCCCGCCCAGCCCCAGAAGGCACTGCCGGCGATCGGCGGTACCAGCCGGGCACGGAGGTCGGAACCCCGGTCCGCCGGCGCACCTGCCAGCAGCTCGGCGTCGTTTGCCATCATCGACTGCCATCGTAAGGGCGCCGGGCATTAGCGTGGGCGGCGTCATGGAACGTTGCGGCGCTAAGCGCGCGGACCCCGCGGCCGACGGCCCCGGCGAAGGGCCAGGCGAGGGCCCCGGCGCGACCCTGACCCTGGCGGCCGTGCCGATCGGCCAGCCCGGCGACGCCTCCGCCCGGCTGGCTGCGGCCCTGCGCTCGGCGGCTGTCATTGGTGCCGAAGACACCCGCAGGCTGCGCAGGCTGGCAGCATCGCTCGGCGTCGCGCTTACCGGCCGGGTGGTGTCCTACTACGACGAGGTCGAGACGGCGCGAGCGGCCACGCTGCTGGCTGAGCTCAAGGCCGGCCGAGACGTCCTGCTGGTCACCGACGCGGGCATGCCAGGCGTGAGCGATCCTGGCTACCGGCTGGTGGCGGCGGCCGCCGCCGAGGGCATCCGGGTCACCGTGCTGCCGGGGCCGTCCGCGGTCACCGCTGCGCTCGCGGTCTCGGGATTGCCCAGCGACCGGTTCTGCTTCGAGGGGTTTCCGCCGCGGCGGAAAGGCGAGCGGTCCCGCAGGTTCGCCGAGCTGGCCGCGGAGCCCAGGACGCTCATTTTCTTCGAGTCGCCGCGCAGGCTGGGCGCCACCCTGGCCGGCCTGGCCGAGGCGCTCGGCGGGACGCGGCGCGCTGTCGTCTGCCGGGAGCTGACCAAGACACACGAGGAGGTCAGGCGCGGCACCCTGGCCGAGCTGGCCAGCTGGGCAGCGGCCGATCCGCTCGGCGAGATCACGGTGGTGGTCGAGGGATCGCGGGGGGCCGTACGGGCGGGCCGGCCTGGCGATGCCGGCGCCGCAGCCGCCGAGGTAGAGAAGCAAGTGGCGGCCGGAGCGCGGCGCAATGCCGCGATCGCCGCCGTGGCCGCCGAGCACGGGATAGCGAAACGGGAACTCTACGACGCTGTCGTGCGGCATCGGTCGGTCTCGCCGGCGGCTCAGGTAACCCCGCCAGCTGCCTCGACCGGCCCGCGGCAGCCGGACGGCGGCTGAGCCGCGGGGCGCCGTGGGCGCGCCGGCCAGGCTCTAGGCTGGAGGCCATGTCCCCTACCAGCCGTCACATCCTGGCCGCGCCGGCGTGGCCGTACGCCAACGGGCCGCGCCACATCGGGCACGTATCCGGATTCGGGTTGCCGTGCGATATGTTCGCGAGGTACCAGCGGATGGCTGGCAACAAGGTCCTGATGGTCAGCGGCACCGACGAGCACGGCACCCCGATCCAGGTACAGGCCGACTCCGAGGGCGTCACGGCACGGGAACTGGCCGACAGGTACAACCGGATCATCGCCGAGGATCTGACCGGCCTTGGCATGTCCTACGACCTGTTCACGCGGACCACGACGCGCAATCACTACGCGGTGGTCCAGGAGATCTTCACCGGTCTGTACCGGAACGGCTACATCTTCCCGCGCGCGGCGATGGGCGCGATCTCGCCGTCGACCGGCCGCACCCTGCCGGACCGTTACATCGAGGGCACCTGCCCGATCTGCGGCTACGACGGAGCGCGCGGCGACCAGTGTGACAACTGCGGCAACCAGCTCGACCCGGCCGACCTGATCAACCCGCGCTCCAGGATCAACGGCGAGCAGCCCGAATTCGTGGAGACCGAGCATTTCTTCCTTGACCTGCCTGCCTTCGCTGACGTGCTCGGCACCTGGCTGCAGGGCAAGAGCGGCCGGTGGCGTCCCAACGTCCTGAAGTTCGCCCTGAACCTGCTCGGTGACCTGCAGCCCCGGGCCATCACCCGCGATCTCGACTGGGGCGTGCCCATCCCGCTGCCCGGCTGGCGGGACCGTCCGGACAAGCGGATCTACGTCTGGTTCGACGCGGTTATCGGGTACTTGTCGGCCTCGGTGGAGTGGGCGCGCAGGTACGGCGAGCCGGATGCCTGGCGGGCGTGGTGGCAATCGCCGGACGCCGATGCCTATTACTTCATGGGCAAGGACAACATCGTCTTCCATGCCGAGATCTGGCCCGCCATGCTGTTCGGCTACGACGGAATCGGCAGCAAGGGCGGCACCCCCGGATCACTCGGCGGCCTGAACCTGCCGACCGAGGTGGTCTCAAGCGAGTACCTCACGATGGAGGGCCGCAAGTTCTCTTCCTCGCGTGCCGTGGTCATCTACGTCCGCGACTTCCTCGCGCGCTACGACGTGGACGCGCTGCGCTACTACATAGCGGTGGCCGGGCCGGAGAACCAGGACACCGACTTCACCTGGGCCGAGTTCGTCCGGCGCACCAATGACGAGCTGCTCGCCAACTGGGGAAACCTGGTCAACAGGTCGGTCTCGTTCGCTGCCCGCAATATCGGCTCGATCCCCGAGCCCGGTCAGCTGACCGGAGCGGACGCTGAGATCCTGCGGCGCTCCAGGTCCGCGTTCACCACCGTGGGAAATGCGCTTGGCCGGTCCCGTTTCAAGGTGGCTATCACCGAGGTGATGCGGACGCTCAGCGAGGCCAACAAGTACCTTTCCGACCAGGCTCCGTGGAAGCTGCGCGAGGCCGATCCCGACCGGATGCGGACGATCTGCCACGTGGCGCTGCAGCTCGTCGACGACGGGAAGACGCTGCTGACCCCGTTCCTGCCGAACTCCTCGCAGAAGGTCTTCGAGATGCTCGGCGGAGCCGGTGAATGGTCGGGAGTGCCGAGGATCGACGAGGTCGACGAGGATGGTGGCGCCGCCTACCCGGTGATCACCGGGCAGTACGCCACGGCGGCCCGATGGGAGTCGGCGCCGATCCGGCCAGGTACCCCGCTGGCGCAGCCCACTCCGCTGTTCGCCAAGCTCGACCCCTCCGTCGCCGCTGCGGAGCTGGCCCGGCTGGAGCGGGCATGAGCAGCGGTCGCCCCGCTGACCGGCCACGGGAAGGCCGGCCGCGGGAAGACCGGCCGCGCGAAGACCGGCCGCGCGAAGACCGGCCGCGCGAAGAGCGGCCGGCGCCGCTGCCCGAGCCGCTGCCCGGCCAGGCGCTCGACAGCCACTGCCATCTCGACATGATCGAGCGGCCAGTGTCCGAGGTGCTCGCCGACGCGCGATCGGTGGGCATCACCCGGATCGTGACCGTCGGCTGCGATGTGCCCTCCTCCCGGTGGGCGGCGGACTGCGCGGGCCACTACCTGGATGTCTACGCGGCGGTGGCCATCCACCCGAACGAGACGGCCAGGGCGGCCTCCGCTGTCGCCGAGCGCGATGCCGTGCTCGCCGAGATCGCCGCCCTTGCGGGGCTTGAGCAGGTGCGAGCCGTCGGCGAGACAGGGCTTGATTACTACCGGGACAGCGCCGGTCCGCAGCTGCAGCAGGAGTGGTTCCGTGCGCACATCCAGATCGCCAAACAGGCCGGGAAGGCCCTGATGATCCACGACAGGGACGCCCACGACGACGTGCTGCGGATCCTGGACTCCGAAGGCGCTCCCGATCAGGTGATCTTTCACTGCTTCTCCGGCGATGCCGCGATGGCCAAGCGCTGCGCGGACGCCGGGTACGTGATGAGCTTCGCGGGGAACGTGACGTTCGCCAGCGCGCAGCCGCTGCGCGACGCCGCGGTAGCGGCGCCGGCCGACTTGATCCTGGCCGAGACGGACGCGCCGTTCCTGACTCCGATGCCGCACCGCGGCAAGCCGAACTCGCCGGCCATGGTGGCCGCCACGCTCCGGGCGCTGGCAGAGGTCAAGCAGATGCCGGTGGCCGACCTGTGCGCGGCCGTCACGTCGACCGGGGAGCGGCTCTTCGGGCCGTGGCGCGCGTAACGGCCGCGGCCGCGCTCGGGCCCGCCGAGATCAGGCAGATCGCAGCGAGGCTCGGCATCACCCCGGCCAAGCGGCTAGGTCAGAACTTCGTCATAGACGCGGGAACCGTCAACCGGATCACGGCGCTGGCGGCACTGCGGCCAGGCGAGACCGTGCTCGAGGTGGGCCCAGGCTTCGGATCGCTGACCCTGCCGCTGCTCGCGGCCGCGGGCCGGGTCATCGCCGTCGAGGTGGATCCGGTGCTTGCTGCCGAGCTTCCCGCCATCGTGGCGGCGCGTGGCGCCGGGCTGGCAGGGAGGCTGGAGGTAGTGACCGCGGACGCGGCGCGGGTCACCGAGCTGCCCGGACCGCCACCGACCGCGCTGGTAGCCAACCTCCCCTACAACGTGGCCGTGCCAGTCCTGCTGCACCTGCTGGCCACAGTCCCGTCGCTTTGCCGTGGCCTGGTCATGGTGCAGGCCGAAGTCGCTGACCGGATGAGCGCTGGGCCCGGCAGCCGGATCTACGGCATTCCTTCGGTGAAGCTGGCGTGGTTCGCGGACGTCCGGCGGGCGGGGTCGGTGCCCCGGACCGTGTTCTGGCCGGTGCCGAGGGTGGATTCCGGGCTGGTCGCCTTTACCAGGCGCGACCCGCCGGTGGTTCCGGCTGCCGCTGATGCCGCTGCCGCCGCGCAGCCATGCCGCGAGGAGGTCTTCGCGGTGGTGGACGCCGCGTTCGCGCAGCGGCGCAAGACGCTCAGAGCCGCTCTGGCGCCATGGGCTGGCTCCGCAGCAGCGGCAGAGCAGATACTCAGGGCCGCCGGCCTAGATCCGGCGCTGCGCGGCGAATCGCTGGGGGTGACGGAGTTCGCCAGGATCGCGATGGCTGGGCGGGGCCACGCTCGAGCTGCCGCACGTGACCAGCCTCAGGTCCCCTGAGTCCCTTCTGCAACCCTGGTCACACAACTCACCAGAGGGTCGGAGGAATGCGGCGCGAAGAGACAGCCGAGGCTGGCGTAACCAGTGATTCGCGGCCGATCCGGCGGCCAGCTAACCACGGGCGCCCGCGTAACATCGTCTGGTCGTGACTGTGACCCCTGTGACCGCGCGGGTACCCGCGAAGGTGAATCTCCAGCTAGCCGTCGGGCCGCCGCGCGCCGACGGCTATCACGATCTGGTGACGGTGTTCCATGCCGTGTCACTTTTCGACGACGTCACGGTCCGGCCTGCCGACCGCACCAGGGTGGTGGTGACCGGGACTGGCGCGGGCTCGGTGCCCAGCGGGCAGGCGAACCTGGCCGCCAGGGCCGCGACGGCCCTGGCCAGGGCCACCAGATCGCGGCACCGGGGCAGGACGGCGGTACTGATCGAGATCCGCAAGCGGATCCCGGTGGCGGGGGGGCTGGCCGGCGGCAGCGCTGACGCCGCGGCTGCCCTCGTCGCCTGCAACGAGCTCTGGCGTGCCGGGGCGTCCCCGCAGGAACTTCAGGCGGTTGCCGCCGGGGTCGGCAGCGATGTCCCGTTCGCGCTCCTCGGTGGTACCGCCGTCGGCCAGGGCCGTGGCGAGCAGCTCACAGCGGCCCTGGTGACCGGCGTTTATCACTGGGTGCTCGCGCTCGCCGAGGGCGGCCTCTCGACGCCAGAGGTGTACGCGGCCTGTGACCGGCTCCGGGCCGCGCGGGCCGCCGACGCCCCGTCGCCCGGGCCGGCCGCCGTTGCCGCGCCGCAGCTCAGTACCGCCTTGATGGTGGCGCTCCGGGCCGGCGATCCGGTGGCAGTGGGCGCCCGCCTGACGAACGACCTGCAGCCGGCGGCGGTGTCGCTGCGCCCGGAGCTGCGGCGGACGCTGGCTGCCGGCCGCCAGCTCGGCGCACTGGGCGCCGTCGTCTCCGGATCTGGCCCGACCTGTGCCTTCCTGGCAGCGGATGCTGCGCACGCAACGGACCTCGCGGTCTCGCTGACCGGCGCCGGGGTCTGCCGGACCGTCGTCAACGTCAAGGGACCGGCGGGCGGCGCGGCAGTCCTGGCCCCAGGGGAGCCTGCGTGAACCTGGTCAACCTGGAGACGGCCGTCAAGGCTTACGGGCCAAGGGTGCTGCTCGATGGCGTCTCGCTCGGGGTGTCGGCCGGGGACAGGATCGGTGTCGTCGGCCGCAACGGGGCGGGCAAGACGACGCTCCTTGCGGTGCTCGCGGGCGTCACTCAGCTCGACTCCGGGCGGGCGACTCGCGTCCGGGATGCCACCATTGGCTACCTGCCGCAGAGCGCGGACGTGACCGGACCGGTGCGGGAACTCGTTTTCGGCAGCATGTCCGAGCATGAATGGGCCGCGGATGCGCGCAGCCGCGGTGTGGTGGCAGCCCTGCTTTCCGGTATCGGCGCCGGGGTTGCGGCAGAACGGCTGTCGGGGGGCGAGCGCCGCCGGGTCGCGCTGGCAGCACTGCTGCTAGGCACGCACGACCTGTTGCTGCTCGACGAGCCCACCAACCACCTGGACCTTGAGGCGATTCGCTGGCTGGCGGGGTACTTGCGCGAACAGGCAAGGGCAGTGGTGGCGGTCACGCACGACCGCTGGTTCCTTGATGCCGTGACGGAGCGCACCTGGGAGGTAGCCGACGGGCAGGTGCACTCCTTCGAGGGCGGTTATTCCGCCTACGTGCTCGCCCGGGCGGAGCGGGCCAGGCTGACCGAGGCCGCCGACCGCCGGCGGCGCGGCCTGCTGCGCAAGGAACTTGCCTGGCTGCGGCGCGGGCCGCCGGCCCGCACCAGTAAACCCAAGTTCCGGATCGAGGCTGCCAGCGCGCTGATCGCTGACGAGCCAGCACCGCGGGATAGCGTCCGGCTGGCCCGGCTGGCCGCGGCAAGGCTCGGCAAGACCGTCATCGACATCGAGGATGGATCGGTATCAGCCGGTGAGCGCGTGCTGCTCGACCACGTGACCTGGCGGCTCGGCCCCGGTGACCGGGTCGGTGTGGTGGGGGTGAACGGCAGCGGGAAGACCACGTTGCTCCGGCTGCTGGGCGGCGCCCTGCCAGTCGGCAGCGCTGCGAGCCAGGGCGCCGAGCAATCCGCTGATGGCGGGTATCCGCCCGGCGACCTGACCGCCAGCGGCCGGGTCCAGCGGGGTAAGACTGTCCGCCTTGGGTACCTCACCCAGGAGCCAGCCAAGGTAGATCCGAGTCTCCGCGCGCTGGAAGCCGCGCAGCAGGTGCGCAACTCCGTCCGGCTCGGCAACCGCGAGGTGTCAGCTAGCCAGCTCCTTGACCTGCTGGGCCTGCGCGGGGAACGGCAGTGGACCCTTGTCGGCGCGCTGTCCGGTGGCGAGCGGAGGCGGCTGCAGCTGCTGATGCTGTTGATGGCCGAGCCGAACGTGCTGCTCCTGGACGAGCCGACCAATGACCTGGACATAGAGACACTAACCGAGCTGGAGGACATGCTCGACGGCTGGCCCGGCTCGCTGGTGGTGGTCAGCCACGACAGGTACTTCGTTGAGCGGACAACCGATCACGTGGTAGCCCTGCTCGGAGGCAAGCTGTCGTTCCTGGCCGGCGGCGTGACCGAGTACCTGCAGCGGCGGGACCGCGAGCCTGCGTTCCCGCCGGGCCCGCAGCGCCAGCCGGACGCCGGGCCCGCCGCTGGCGGCGCATCGACCGCGGCGCGGCGGCGCGACGGCCAGAAGGAGCTCACCAGGCTGGAACGTCAGCTGGGCAAGGTCACCAGCCGGGAGGCGGAGCTGACTGCGGCCCTTGCCGGGAACGCAAGCGACTACCCGAAGCTGATCGAGCTTGGTGCCCAGCTTCGCGCGGTGCAAGCGGAAAAGGCCAGCATGGAGGAGCGCTGGCTGATGCTTGCCGAGCAGCTCGCTGAGTGACCGACGGTCCGGCATCGGGGCCGGCCCGTCATTCGGCGGCCCGGCGCTGGGCCGCGTCGAATGGTGCCAGCAGGATCCGCAACAGCGCAGCGAGGTGGCCCTGCTGGCCAGCGTCCAGCGCGGTGAGCAGGTCCCGCTCGCTCCTGAGCAGGTCGGCGAGGGCAGCGTCGACGGTGGCCAGCCCGCACTGGGTAAGGACGACCAGCACGCCCCTCTTGTCCTGCGGGTCGGGCTGCCTGCTGACCAGCCCGGCGTCAGCTAGCCGGTCAATCCGGTTCGTCATCGTGCCTGACGTGACGAGGGTGGCGCGGAGCAGCGCTCCGGGGCTCAGCTGATACGGCGGGCCCTGCCTGCGCAGCGCGGACAGGACGTCGAACTCCCACGACTCAAGCCCGTGCGCGGCGAACGCCGCCCGCCGGGCCCGGTCCAGGTGCCTGGCCAGCCGGGAGATGCGGCTGAGGACCTGGAGCGGTTCGACGTCAAGGTCGGGGCGCTCGGCACGCCAGCCCGCGACCAGTTCATCAACCTCGTCGGTGAGCGGATCTGCGGCTACGGTGATGTCGGCGGTACCGCCAGCCGGTCCCGTGCCGCGAGCTGGACCGCGGCGTTGCTGCTCCATGGCCTGCAGCATATCTCTTGACATCGAGACTTCACGCTAGGTAGGAATTGGTTATCTTGACGTCAAGGAACTTAGGAGGCGGCGATGTGGGACCCGGACCAGTACCGGCGCTTCGCCGACGAGCGGTCGCGGCCGTTCGCCGACCTGCTCGCGAGGGTCGGGGCGCAGCAGCCCCGGCTGGTTGCGGACCTGGGCTGCGGACCGGGTGACCTGACCGCCACGCTGGCCGGCCGCTGGCCGGATGCCGAGGTCCGCGGGGTCGACAACTCGGCCGAGATGATCAGCGATGCGCAGGCGCTGACCGCGCCAGGCCCGGCGGGCAATCCCGCGCGTGAGGTCCAGGAGGGGATACGCCGGCGGCTCAGCTTCACGCTCGCCGACGTGCGGGAGTGGCGGCCGGACCGTCCGGCCGACGTGATCGTCTCCAACGCCGTCCTGCAATGGATCCCCGACCAGCTGGACGCCCTGGCCAGCTGGACCGGCTTTCTTGCCGTCGGCGGGTGGCTGGCCATTCAGGTGCCAGGCAACTTCGATCAGCCCAGCCACGCCATCCTGCGTGAGCTCGCGAGTTCGCCGCCGTGGCGCCCGCTGCTCGCCGACGTGCAGCTCAACCGGCAGTCGGCGGAGCCGGCCGAGTATCTCGACCTGCTCGCACGCGCTGGCTGCGAGGTGGACGCCTGGGAGACGACCTATCTGCATGTGCTGCCGGGCGCCGATCCAGTGCTCGACTGGTATCGCGGTACGGGGCTGCGGCCGGTGCTCGCCGCGCTCTCGCCCGGGCGGGCCGCAGAATTCGCCGCCGAGTACGGCGCCCGGCTGCGCCGGGCATATCCGGCGGCCCCCTATGGCACCGTGCTGCCGTTCCGGCGCGTCTTCGCGGTGGCTGTCCGCAGGTAGCCGGCCGGTCCGGAGCAGCCTGGCGGCCAGTTGACCCGGCTGGACGGCTCCGTCGATGCTCACGCGGGACAGCGCCAGGACCCGAGCTGGCGGCGGGCGCCGACGGGACGTTAATCCATCTCCCTGAGTATCTGCATCGCCGCCGGCGAGATGCTTGGCTTGGGATCGAGCGTGGAGAGCCCGTTCCAGGCCAGGTTCACCAGGTGCGCGGCCACCTCCTCCAGCTTGGGCTTCCGCGCGTCCAGCCACCACTGGCCGGTGAACACCACCATGCCGACGAGCATCTGTGCGTACATCGGCGCGAGCTTGGGGTCGTAGCCGCGGGATTTGAGCACGTCGCCGAGGATGTACTCGACCTGGCTGGCGATGTCGCTGATCAGGCTGGCGAAGGTCCCGGACCCTGAGGCGGGGTTCGAGTCGCGGACCAGGATCCGGAAACCATCGGAGTTGTCCTGGATATACCTGAGCAAGACAACGGCGGCCACCTCGAACTTGGCGGTGGTGTCCTCTCCTTCAAGAAGGCGGGTCGCCATGGCGATGAAGCGCTCCACCTCACGGTCGACGACGACCGCGTACAGCCCTTCCTTCCCGCCGAAATGTTCGTAAACGACCGGCTTTGAGACACCCGCCTTCGCGGCGATCTCCTCGATTGACGTGCCGTCGAGGCCGCGTTCGGCGAACAGGCGGCGGCCGATGTCGAGTAGCTGAGCTCGGCGTTCTGTGCCAGTCATCCTCTTGCGACCTGGGCCGGGCGGTTGGCTTGTCACTGCTCCATCATGTCGGCCGACGGCTCGCTCAGCCAGTCGCCCGTGAGCCGGCCCGCCTGGTCATGGACCCCAGCTTCCTTGGCTTGCCTGAGCCGCCCAGCTGCCTGCCCGTCAGCCGGTTCTCTTCCGGCCACCGCACGTCATAAACCCAGCCGACCTTCTCGGCCGCCCAGATGAGCCGGGCCGCGATGTCGATCTGCCCCTTGAGTACCCCGTGACGTGCGCAGGTCGGGTCGGAGTGATGCAGGTTATGCCACGACTCACCGAACGACAGGATCGCCAGCCAGGCAACGTTCCTTGACTTGTCCCTGACCTCGAACTCCTCCCTGCCGAAGGTGTGGCAGATGGAATTGATCGACCAGGTCACGTGGTGCAGGAAGGAGATCCGCACCAGGCTGGCCCAGAAGAATGCGAGGACGGCGCCCTGCCAGGACCAGGCCCAGAGGCCGCCGATAAGCGCCGGCGCCAGCAGCGAGGCCGCGACCAGCCAGCCGAATGACCTGGAGATCCGCCGGACGTCGGAGTCGGCTAGCCAGTCGGGGCAGAACTTCTGCTGCGAGGTGCGGTCGGCATCGAACATCCAGCCCATATGGGCGAATACCAGGCCCTTGCTGAGGGCTTTCCAGTCCTCGCCGAAGCGCCATGGCGAGTGCGGGTCGCCCTCCTTGTCGCTGTACTTGTGGTGCCTGCGGTGGTCGGCGACCCAGGTCAGCACCGGCCCCTCGACGGCGAGGGATCCGGCGACCGCGAGGGCGATCTTGAATCCCCGGACGGCCTTGAAGGATCCATGGGTGAAGTAGCGGTGGAAGCCCATGCTGATCCCCAGGCCGGACACCGCGTAGAAGACCAAGGCCAGCACGACGTCGTGCCAGTTGAGCAGCCCCCATCGCCAGGCGAGCGGCGCGGCCGCGGCAAGCGCGAGCATCGGCACGCCGACGAAGGTGGCGACCAGGATCCGCTCCCCGGTGCCAGCCCCCTCCCGGTCAAGGTCCGGGCGCGGCCCGCCCGCGGCCGGCCGCGGGGGCCCGCCCGCGGCCGGCCGCGGGGGTGCGAGCACGGCGCTCCGCGTCGCGGTGTCGGCGGGAGCTGTCATGGCGATCCTCGCTCAGCTTCGGAGACGTGTGGCCAGAGACTGCGAGCGCTCCGCATGTACCGAGATCATGGGCGATGCAAATACGCTTACGTAACCGTAGGCTACGACACCGTAGGTTGTGCAAGTACCTGGCCAATAGTTCACGAAGTTGTCATGTTGGCCCCGCCCGTCAAAAACGCCCTGCCCGCGACCGCGGCCGGTAGTCGCCAGGCCCGGACGCAGCGGCTGGGCGGATGCGTCCGGGCGGGGTTGTTCCTGGACCTGGGCTGGGAGTGCGATCGCGGCCGGGGCTGCCCCTGGCGAGTGCTGCGGGGCAGCCCCGGCGGTCGTCGGTAGAGTATTTGGGCGGTTCGCAATCCCGGGTCGTCTAATCGGCAGGACTAGGGCCTTTGGAGCCCTGAACCGAGGTTCGAATCCTCGCCCGGGAGCAGCATCAGCCCGATTCGAGCGGCGTGGCCGGCCAGTCGAGCAGCCTGGTTCCGGCCACTGCGGCACGCAGGCGAGTGACTCAGCAGGGTCGGACGGGTCCTTGCCCGGCGGTATCCTGCGGTGGTCGAGAGCGTGAACCGGCGGGCGATTAGCGCCGCGGCGCGGCGCGAGGGAAAGGCGGAAGCCGTGACCGGAATCACCACGACCGGCGAGAAGAAGCTGCTGCTTTTCTCGGGCCGCTCCCATCCCGAGCTGACCGATGAGATTGCCGGCTGCCTGGGCATCGAGCCGACCCCGACCACCCTGTCCGACTTCCCGAACGGCGAGATCTTCGTGCGTTTCCTCGAGTCGGTGCGCGGCTGTGACGCGTTCGTACTGCAGAGCCACCCGGCTCCGATCAACGAATGGATCATGGAGCAGCTGATCATGGTCGACGCCCTGAAGCGGGCGTCGGCGAAACGGATCACCGTCGTGACCCCGTTCTTCGGCTATGCGCGCCAGGACAAGAAGAGCCGGGGCAGGGAGCCGATCTCGGCTCGCCTGATGGCGGACCTGTTCGCCACCGCCGGAGCCGACCGGCTGATGGCTGTCGACCTGCACACAGCGCAGATCCAGGGCTTCTTCGACGGCCCGGTGGACCACCTCTTCGCGCTGCCGATCCTGGCCTCTTACATCGCGGACCGGCTCGAGATGTCGCAGGTCACCGTCGTGGCGCCGGACGCTGGCCGGGTGCGGGTCTGCGAGCGGTGGACCGACAGGCTGGGCTGCCCGCTGGCCATCATCCACAAGCGCCGCGACCCTGACGCCAGCAACCGGGTGAAGGTCCTCGAGGTTGTCGGCCGGGTAAAGGGACGTACCTGCATCATCGTTGATGACATGATCGACACGGGCTCGACGATCATCAACGCTGCCGAAGCGCTGTTCGATCAAGGCGCGACGCAGGTCATCGTCACGGCTACCCATGGCGTGCTGTCTGGCCCGGCGGTGGACTCGCTGAAGAACTCGCGTATCAGCGAAGTGATCATGACGAACACGCTTCCGATCCCGGCCGAGAAGCGGTTCGACAAGCTCACTGTCCTGTCGATCGCGCCGTTGATCGCCCGGGCGATCAACGAGGTGTTCAGTGACGGCTCGGTGACCAGCCTCTTCGATGGCCAGAGCTAACGCTAAGGTGACCGCTGCCTCCGGCCCCCCAGCAAAAAGCGAACGGAGAGCAGCGGCCACCAGCTCAGCCGCCCTGCGGACTGCGCCCCCGCTAGGCGGTCCGCAGCATGGCTTGGCTGCGTTTCGGTGCGTCGCCGGTGACTGGGCTGGTTAGCTTCGGCCGGCGTGCAGGTGAGCTGGCTGCTACGAAGTGTGCCCATGAGGTATTGCGCGCCGATTGAGTACCGGTTGCGCGGCTTCGCTGAGCCGGTCGGCGCGACCGTGGCCGCGGCGCCCGCGGGACCACCCAAGTTTGGCTATCTGTGACGACCTGGTTACAGATAAGCATGAGTACCGGCGCTTGCCACCTGATTGAGTGATAATGGAGTCACTTCGTTCCCCCGCACCGGCCGGGTGGCAGGGGCTCGGGCGGAATGGTGGGCCTGCTCGGAATGACGGAATTGGCGCTCCCGGACGGGACGGCGTAGTGCGGTTTCGGATCCTGGGGCCGCTGGAGGTCTGGACTGGCCAGGACTGGGGCGGGATCGGCGCGCCCAAGTGGCGGTCGCTCCTGGCCGCGCTGCTGCTCAACCCCGGTCAGGCCGTCTCCGCCGACCGGCTGATTGCCGAGCTCTGGGGCGACGAGCCGCCGCCTAGCGCGCCGAACCTGCTCAGTGTCTACGTGCTGCGGCTGCGCAGGCTACTCGGCGACGCGGAGGGCCACGTCCTTGCCACCCGGGCCCCCGGATACCAGCTCAGGCTGGGCGTCGGCGACCTGGATGCGCGGTCGTTCGAGCTGCTCGTGACGCAGGGCCGGCAGGCGCTCGGCGCCGGGGACCCGCGGCGCGCAGCCGTCGTGCTCGCCGAGGCGCTGACGCTGTGGCGGGGCAGTGCGCTCGCGGATGTGCCGCCTTCGCCCCTGGTAACCGCAGAAGCCGGCCGGCTTGAGGAGTCGCGCCTGGCCGCGCTGGAGCTGCGGGCCGAGGCGGAGCTAGGCTGCGGGCGGCATGATCAGCTGGTACCTGAGCTGCGCAGGCTGATCTCTGACCAGCCGCTCAGGGAAGAACTATGGGGCCTGCTCATCCGGGCGCTCGACGGGGCCGGACGCCACGCTGAGGCGGTGGCTGCGTACGGCCAGGCCCGCGAGGTCATCGCCGACGAGCTCGGCGTGGATCCCGGCACCGAGCTGCAGCGGCTGTACCTGGCCATGCTCTCGGCTGGCCGCGGGCCAGGACCCGGCCGGGCACCGGCGGCGCCGGTCGCCGCGCCCCGGACCGCGCGCCCTGCCGCGCCGGACGCCGCGGCTCCGGGTGGGGCCGCCCGGGAACCAACGTCGGTGCCTGCGCAGCTGCCCGCTGACCTCGCCGATTTCACCGGGCGGGAAGGGCACGTGCGGCAGCTTCGCAGCCTGCTCACGGAAGCGCAGCTGTCGGACAACCCGGCCGCAGTGGCGGTGGCGGTAGTGGCAGGTGCCGGGGGGCTGGGCAAGACCGCCCTGTCGGTGCACGCCGCGCATGCGATGCGCTCGTTCTTTCCCGATGGCCAGCTCTACGTGAGCCTGCTCGGCGCCAGCCGGCAGCCGCTTCCTCCTGACGAGGTCCTGGCCAGGCTGCTGCGGGACCTCGGGGTGCAGGGCGCCCGCATCCCGGTTGGCCAGGAAGAGCGCGCCGCGCTGTACCGAACCAGGCTGGCCGGCCGACGGACGCTGATCCTGCTCGATGACGCCAGGGACGCGGCCCAGGTCCGGCCGCAGCTGCCGGGGACCGCCTCGTGCGCCGTGATCGTAACCTCCCGGCACCGGCTTTCCGACCTGGCCGGAAGCAGGCTGGTAGATCTCGACGTCCTCGACGAGGATGAGGCCCGGCTGCTGTTCATCCGCATGATCGGAACGGACCGCGCCGCCGCCGAGCCGGCTGCGGTTCGCGAGGTCCTGGCCGCTTGCGCCGGGCTGCCGCTCGCCATCCGGATCGCGGGCGCCCGGCTGACGGCCCGCCGCAGCTGGAGCGTCGGGGCGCTCGCCGAACGGCTCGCTGACCAGCGCCGCCGGATGGACGAGTTCACCGCGGGGGACCTGGCCATCCGGGCCTGCTTCCAGGTCAGCTTCGACGAGCTGCCCCGCCCGGGCCGTCCGGATGAGGCGGACCCCGCCCACGTGTTCCGGCTGCTCGGGGTGTGGCAGGGGCCATCCATCGGGCTGCGGGCGGCCGCGGCCATGCTCGGGCAGCCGGAGGGTCCTGTCGGGGACGCGCTTGAACTGCTTACCGACGCCAATCTGGTGGACTCCCCGGCCCCGGACAGATATAGATTCCATGATCTGCTGCGCGCATACGCTGAGGAAAAAGCATTTGCGCAAGAGCCCGCCCCGGCGATCGAGGATGCGGTGCGCAGGGTGCTGACCTGGTATCTGCGCAGCGCCGATGCGGCCGCAAACGCGGTATCGCCGTACCGGAATCCGGTTCCGCTCGGACCGCCGGAGCCCGGCATCCAGCCGCAGGCCTTCGGCACCGGGGACGAAGCGCTCCGCTGGTGCGAGGTGGAGCGTGCCAACCTGGTGGCGGCTACCCGGCAGGCAGCGGCGCAAGGGCTGCACGACATCGCCTGGAAGCTTCCGGTGACCGCAATGATCTGCTTTGAACTGCATGGATATCGTGCAGAATGGATCACAACGCATCATATTGCCCTGGCCAGCGCGCTAAAGCTCGGTGACCGTCTTGGCGAGGCTCGGGTGCTGAACAACCTCGGCGTTGTCCTCGGCCAGCAGCACGCCGACGACGCGATCGGCTATTTCGAGCGGGCGCTGGCCATTTACCGTGAGACCGGGGACCGCTGGGGCCAGGCACAGGCCACGAACAACCTGGCTTTCAGCTACCGGTTCCTCGGACGACACAAGGAAGCAGCCGAGGCGCTGCTGGCCGCGCTCGATCTGCAGCGCGAGGTTGGCCAGCGATACGGCGAAGGGATCGCGCTCTGCAACCTGGGCGAGGCGTACCTTGATCTCCGGCGTTTTGCGGACGCGATCTCCCGGTCGCACGAGGCGCTGGCCGTGGCCCGCGGAATCGGCTCGGCGCGGCTGGAAGGTTATGCCAGGTACAACCTGGGCCGGGCGGGCCTGGAACTCGGCAGCACTGCCGAGGCGGTCGGACTGCTCGAGCAGGCACTGGCCATCCATATCGCTGGCGGAGACAAGTACGGCGAGGCGCAGGACCTGCATCAGATCGGCATCGCGTACGGCCTGGCCGGACGGCCCGATGATGCGCGCGAGGCGCTGGCCAGGGCCTGGCGCCTCTTCGAGGCCCTTGGCGATGACAAGCAGGCTGAAGAGGTGCGCTCCCGGCTGCGAGATTCCGGGGCGCAGCCCCCGCAGGCCTGATCCGGCTATCGGCAGGCGGTAAATCGATGCGGTCAAATGGTCGCCATTTCCGGTATTTCCGTTGCCGCGACCTATTACGATTTCGATCGCCAGTTACCGCGCCGGTCCTGGCTCACCCGGGTCAGGCCAGTTAGGGGACGATCATGGAAGGTCGAGCGCCCGAGCAGGATGACCCGCCTGCTGAGGAGAAGCCAGCCCCGTGGCACGACGAGCCCGAGTCCGGCCAGGAGGAGAAACCAGCCCCGTCGCATGACGAGCCCGAGACCGGCCAGGAGGAGAAACCAGCCCCGTGGCATGACTAGGACGTGACTGGCGCCATGTCCAGCGGCGGCCGCTGAGCGAGCTGAGCCAGGCGGCCGCCGGGCTGACCGGCAGGCAGGTCGCGGTCCGACCGCTAGTGGATCTGGGCTAGACTGCCGTGGAAATCTCCCTGTCTTATGAGGAGCACCACCGTGCCCGAGGTACGTATCGACGCCGAACCCCGCACCGAGTTCGGCAAGGGGCCCGCCCGCCGGGCACGGCGCGCGGGCAAGGTGCCTGCCGTTCTGTACGGTCACGGGACCGACACACGGCATGTCACCGTGCCAGGTCATGATGTCCTGCTGGCGCTGCGGACCCCGAATGTGCTGATCCGGCTGGATGGTCTGCCCGGGGGGAGCCAGCTCGCGCTGCCCAAGGCGGTGCAGCGCAATGCCATCAAGGGCAGCGTCGAGCACGTGGACCTGATCCTGGTCCGGCGGGGCGAGAAGGTGACGGTCGAGATCCCGGTCCAGGTGACCGGCGAGGTCGTTCCCGACGGGCTGCTCGATCAGCAGGTGGTGCAGGTGGCGGTCGAGGCCGAGGCCACCAATATCCCGCCGCGCGTCGAGGTGAGCATCGACGGCCTGGCCATCGGCTCGGCGGTGCACGCCGGAGACCTGGAGCTGCCCAGGGGCGTGACCCTCGCCGTCGAGCCCGATGCGCTGATACTGCACGTCGTCGCGGCGCCCACGGCTGAGCAGTACGAAGCCGATCTCGGCGCGCCTGAGGGCGAGGCGGCGGAGACGCCGGCGGCACCGGGTGCCGAGCCGGTTCCGGCACCAGCGCCCGAGGGCGAGCCTGCGGCCGCGCCAGCGGAGCCCTCCTGAGCGAGGCTGACCTGACCGGCCCGGCAGTGCCGGGCCGGTCCCGCCGGACGGCCCGGTGAGCGCTGATCCGAGGTGAGCATCCCAGGTGAGCATCCCAGGTGAGCACTGCACGGCCGGTCAACGGTGGCTGATAGCAGGGCTCGGTAATCCGGGCCAGGAGTATGCGGACAACCGGCATAACGTCGGCTTCATGGTGGCCGACGTGCTCGCGGCGCGGATCGGCGCGCGCTTCAAACGGCACAGGTCGCGGGCTCAGGTCGCGGAGGGCAGGCTCGCCGGGCTGCCCGTCACGGTCGCCAAGCCGATGTGCTTCATGAATCTCTCCGGCGGTCCCGTGGCGGGCCTGTGCGGCTTTTACAAGATCCCGCCGGAGCGGGTCGTGATAATCCATGACGAGCTGGACATCCCGTTCGGCGCCATCAGGCTCAAGCTAGGCGGCGGAGACAACGGCCATAACGGGCTGCGCTCGGTAACCGCCGCGCTCGGAACGCGGTCCTACTACCGGGCGCGGCTGGGAATCGGTCGGCCGCCAGGCCGGATGGACCCGGCCGACTACGTGCTGCACGACTTCTCCGGAGCGCAGCGCGACCAGCTTCCCGAGCTGCTCGACGGCTGCGCGGACGCTATTGCGGTCCTGCTCGCCGACGGCCTCGCCGCCGCCCAAAACGAGTTCCACCAGGCCCGGCAGCCGGGCGGCGAATCCTAGCCGCAAACTAGCCTTTCTCCTGCGCAACTGGGAAATAGTAGCTCGTGGGCGATGCGCGAGACCTGTCATGATTGCGGTCAACCTCCCGCTTTGGCCGCGCGTCTTGCTAGTAGCCCGCGAGGGGGCTTGCGACGTAGCAGCCAGATCCGGCGCGGCGGGAAGGGCGGTACGAGTGGCAGGTCCGACCGCTGTCACCGGCCATCGCGCCACAGACCGGAGCGCCGCATGGCAGGCCGCACACAGCCCCGCTTCATGGATGAGCCGTTACCTCCGCGCGGCGGTGGCGGCAGACGGCCTCTGCGCACTCGCGGCTGCGCTGCTGGCGTTCGGCGTACGTTTCGAAAAGGCCCCGCTGCACGGACCTTACCTAATGCTGAGCCTGGCCTTGCCGGTTGTCTGGGTGCTGATGGCGACGCTGTGCGGGGGATACGATCCGCGGTTCATCGGCGTCGGCTCGGATGAGTTCCGCAAGGTCCTGAACGTCGGCGTGGGCCTGACCGCTGCCGTAGCCATCCTCTCTTATGCCACGAAGACCGACGTGGCCCGCGGTTACGTGGTAATCGCGCTGCCCTGCGCGACGCTGTTCGACCTGCTCGCCAGGTTCGCGCTGCGCAAGCGGCTGCACAGCCGCAGGAAGCTCGGCTATTACATGCGCAGGACGGTCGTGGTAGGCCACGCGCAGGTCGCCGCGGAGCTCACCACCGAACTGCGCCGCGAGAGTTACCACGGGCTTCAGGTCGTGGCCGCCTGCGTCACCGGCATGGCCGGCAATGGCGAGATCGCCGGTATACCGGTGATCGGTGACCTCAGCAGCGTCCCGGAAATAGTGACCAGATTCGGCGCCGACACCGTGGCTGTGCTCGCGTGTCCTGAGATGAGCGGAGTCCGGCTCCGGGAGCTGGCCTGGGCGCTGGAGAAGAACGGCACAGACCTGTGCGTCGCCCCCGCGCTGCTGGACATCGCCGGGCCGCGCACAACGATCAGGCCGGTCGCCGGGCTGCCGCTGCTGCACATGGACCATCCGGAATTCACCGGCGCTCGGCGGCTCATCAAGACGGCCTTCGACCGGGCATTCGCCGCGTTGGCGCTAGTGCTGCTGAGCCCGCTGCTGCTGGCCCTCGGTGTGATCATCCGCTGCTCGGATGGCGGCACTGCCTTGTTCCGCCAGGTCAGGGTCGGACTGGATGGCCGGTCGTTCACCTTGTACAAGTTCCGGACGATGGTGCCCGACGCGGAGGAACTGAAGACCAAGCTGACGGCGCTCAACGAGACCAACGCCATGCTCTTCAAGATCCGCAAAGACCCGCGGGTGACGAGAGTGGGCGCATGGCTGCGGCGCTGGTCGGTGGACGAGCTGCCGCAGCTGATCAACGTGCTGCGGGGCGACATGTCGCTGGTCGGGCCACGACCCGCCCTGCCGGAGGAGACAGCGCGGTACGGTGATCACGTCCGCCGCAGGCTGGCGGTCCGCCCTGGCCTTACCGGGCTGTGGCAGGTCAACGGCCGGTCTGACCTATCCATGGAAGAATCAGTCCGGCTTGATCTGCGTTACGTGGAGAACTGGTCATTCGTGCTTGACTTGCAGATCCTGTGGAAGACCTGGTCAGCGGTCGTCGGCGGCTCGGGAGCGTATTAACCTCGCTGGCTTAGGCTGAATGATCTCGATCTTTATGGGGTAACGGACATTAGCCCTGACGATGCGCTTGCCCGTGATCTTGCCATAGCGGCCGGGCAGCGGCTGCTGAGCCTCCGTGCCCGGTCCGGCACCGCAGCCGGCTCGGGTGCCGATCCCGCGCGGCTACGCAGCGAAGGCGACCGGCTATCACACGAGTTCCTGGTAGCGGAGCTGGCCAGGTTCCGGCCGCGGGACGCGATCCTGTCCGAGGAGGGCGTAGACGGCGCCGCCCGGCTGTCGGCCGGCCGGGTCTGGATCGTGGACCCGCTGGACGGAACACGCGAGTTTGGTGAGCCGGGCCGGACTGACTGGGCTGTGCACGTCGCGCTCTGGGAGCAGGGGGAGCTGACAGCGGGCGCGGTAGCCCTGCCGGCCCAGGCTCGCGTGCTCAGCACGGCAGAGCCGCCGCCCGCTCCGTCCGGGCGCCGTCCAGGCGAGGACGCGCCCCTGCGGTTGCTGGTAAGCCGGTCCCGGCCGCCCGAGTTCGTGCAGCGGCTAGCTGAGCTGGTCGGCGCTGAGCTGGTTCCGCTGGGTTCGGCCGGCGCCAAGGCAGCCGCTGTCATCACCGGCGAGGCGGACGCCTACGTGCACAGCGGCGGCCAGTTCGAGTGGGATTCGGCCGCCCCGGTGGCCGTGGCGCTGGCCGTGGGAATGCATGCATCGAGGATTGACGGCTCAAAGCTCGTCTATAACCAAGCCGTGCCGTCGCTGCCGGATATCCTGGTGAGCCCGGCTGGGCTGGCACCGTTGCTGCTCCAGGCGATCAGGACTGTATTGTCGGCGGAGGCGCCCGGTCCCCGATAGCGAGATCGTGCTGCCGTGGGCGGGCGAGCCTCCCCAGTAGTGCAGATGCCTCCCATTCACACACCAAGTAACCCGGAGCCCGCCCGATGCTGACCCGCTCTGACTACCTGCTCTCCCAGCTCGACGTCCTCGAGGCTGAGTCCATCTACGTCATGCGCGAGGTGGCCGCCGAATTCGAGCGGCCGGTGCTGCTGTTCTCCGGCGGCAAGGACTCCATCGTGATGCTTGGCCTCGCCGAACGGGCATTCTGGCCGGCTCGCATTCCGTTCCCTGTCATGCACATCGACACCGGGCACAATTTTGCCGAGGTGCTGGACTACCGGGACCGCAGGGTGGCCGAGCTGGGTACCCGGCTGATCGTCGGCTCGGTGCAGGAGTCCATCGATGCAGGCCGGGTGGCCGAGGAAACCGGCCGCTGGGCCACCCGCAACCGGCTGCAGACGACCACGCTGCTCGATTCCATCGCCGAGCACCGGTTCGACGCGGTGTTCGGCGGCGCCCGGCGGGATGAGGAAAAGGCCCGCGCCAAGGAGCGCGTGTTCTCGTTCCGGGATGAGTTCGGTCAGTGGGACCCGAAGAACCAGCGCCCTGAGCTGTGGAACGTCTACAACACCCGGATCCGCCGCGGCGAGCACATCCGGGTCTTCCCGCTGTCGAACTGGACTGAGCTGGATGTGTGGCAGTACATCGCCCGGGAGAAGCTGGAGATCCCGTCCATCTACTTCGCCCACACCAGGACCGTCTTCGAGCGCGACGGCATCCTGATTGCCGACAATCCGTTCGTGACCAGGGCCGGCGGTGAGCAATTGTTCGAGGCCACCGTCCGGTACCGCACAGTGGGCGACATGACCTGCACCGGCGCTGTCGAGTCCTCGGCCACCACGGTGGCTGAGGTGATCACGGAGATCGCGGCTACCCGGATCACCGAGCGCGGGCAGACCCGGGCGGATGACCGGGCCAGCGAGGCCGCCATGGAGGACCGCAAGCGCGAGGGATACTTCTGATGGCAATGCCGCAGGCAGACGCAGTAGCTGACGGCGCCAGGTACATGGACATCCTCCGGCTGGCGACGGCCGGGTCGGTGGATGACGGCAAGAGCACGCTGATCGGTCGGCTGCTGTACGACTCCAAGGCGATTTTCGAGGATCAGCTAGCCGCGGTGGAGCGAACGAGCCGCGAGCGCGGCGAGGAATTCACCAATCTGGCCCTGCTGACTGATGGCCTGCGCGCCGAGCGGGAGCAGGGCATCACGATCGACGTGGCTTACCGTTACTTCGCCACGCCGCGGCGCAACTTCATCATCGCCGACACCCCAGGCCACATTCAGTACACCAGGAACATGGTCACCGGGGCCTCCACCGCTGACCTGGCCATTGTCCTGGTAGATGCGCGGAACGGGCTGACCGAGCAGAGCAGGCGGCATGCTTTCCTCGCCACCCTGCTGCGCGTGCCGCACCTGGTGCTGGCTGTCAACAAGATGGACCTGGTGGGATACAACGCTTCCGTCTTCGAGCAGATCTCGGCAGAGTTCACCGCCTTCGCCGCAAAACTGGAGATCGGCGACCTCACGTTCATCCCGATCTCGGCGCTGCACGGTGACAATGTGGTCCAGCGCTCCGCGAACATGCCCTGGTACGAGGGGCCGTCCCTGCTGCATCACCTGGAGCACGTGCATATCGCCTCGGACCGGAACCTCATCGATGTCAGGTTCCCGGTTCAGTACGTGATCCGTCCACAGCAGGCCAGCGACCATGAGCTGCATGATTACCGCGGCTACGCCGGCCAGGTGGCAGGCGGCGTCCTCAAGCCAGGAGACGAGGTGATGCACCTGCCATCCGGGCTCACCACGACCATCCAGCGAATCGACACGGCCAGGGGACCGGTGCCCGAGGCGTTCGCGCCGATGTCGGTCACGCTGCTGCTCGACGACGACCTGGACGTCTCTCGCGGCGACATGTTCTGCCGCCCGCACAATCGGCCGCAAGCCACCCAGGACGTCGAGGCGATGGTCTGCTGGATGAGCGAGGTGCGCTCCCTCACCACGCAGAGCCGGCTGATCGTCAAGCACACGACCAGGACAGTGAAGGCCATCGTCCGCGACTTGCAGTACCGGCTTGATGTCAACACGCTGCACCGTGATGAGACGGCGTCGGGGCTCGCCCTGAACGAGATCGGCCGGGTCACGTTGCGGCTCACCCAGCCGATGTTCTGCGACCCCTACAGCCGCAACAGGATGACCGGCGGCCTGATTCTCATCGATGAGGCGTCCAACGTGACCGTGGGTGCCGCCATGATCACCGACCCCGGCTAAGGCAGGCACACATGGGTGACCCGCGAGAACTGCTTGACTCCTACTTCGAGGCGGCCGCGGCGAGGGAGCGGCAGCTGAGGATAACCAAGCCGACCGATCAGAGCGCCCGGGTGGTCCTGAAGCACGTCGTCCCGGTCCGCTTTCGCGGCACCGGGCGGATGATACTCACCGACCTGGTGCGGGTGCGGGAACGGCGCAAGGCCGCGGCAATCGCCCGCCAGCCCGGCATCCGGCTGCACCTGGGATCCGGTGGGGAGCGCAAGGCGGGATGGGTCAACGTCGACCTGCTCGGCGATCCCGTCGAGGTTGCCTGGAACCTGGCCATCCCGCTGCCGTTCGAGCCGGCCTCAGTCGACGCCGTGTTCCACGAGCATCTGCTCGAGCACATGCCGTTGCAGGCGGGGGCGGCGCTGATGCAGGAGTGCTACCGGGTACTCAAGCCCGGCGGGATCCTCCGCGTCGGGGTGCCCGATGCCGGCAAGCTCATCCGCTCCTACGCGGGAGACCGGGCGTACCTCGAGGAACGGCATCCGGGTCGGCCGACGGCCATGGTGGCCGTTCAGGAACTGTGCTACTGGAATCGGCACTGTGCGATGTTCGACGACGAGACCCTGCGCCTCTTCTTCCAGGCGGGCGGCTTCGCTGACGCCGAGGAGCGCGAGTTCGGCGACAGCGGCATCGGCCAGGCGCCCGACACGGAGCGCCGGCGCGGTGAGACGCTCTACATGGAGGCGTGCAAGCCGCGGTAGCGCCGCCTGCCGGGCACGGTAGGGCCGGCAGGCGGCGGTGGCCGGGGGTCATCCTGCTCCGCGCCTCCCGCCGTTGGCGCGGTGAGCGGCTGGCCGGGCGGCGTGCACTCACCGCTTGGCTGTCCCGGGGTGTGCGCAGCCGCACCGGCCCTGGCCGGCCAAGGTCAGCCCCAGCTGCGCGGTAGCGCTGCCGGTAGCGTTGCTGGCCATGACCATGACCTGGTAGCGCCCGGCTGGAAGCAGCCGGTGATGCTGGGCGTAACCGTAGTACCAGCGGGCGGCCCAGCCGGCCTGCAGGCCCGGCCGGTCCAGCTCGCGGACCACCGCACCCTGACTGTTGAGCACGCAGATGGATACGTCAGCAGCCTGGCTGAGCCTGAACCCGATCCGTACATGGCTGGCACCGGTGACCGAAAGCACCGGCGGGGTAATGGTGAGCCCCGTGATCACCAGACCGCGGGTGCCGGGCGAGGGGCTCGAGCGCGGTGACCGGCTGGGCGGCCGGGCTGGCGTGCTCGTGGTCGGCGTCGGGACAGGCGTGCTGGTCGTCGGCGTCGGGACGGGCGTCCTCGTGGTCGGCGTCGGGACGGGGGTGCCCGAGGGACCGGACACGGGCGTGCCGCCAGCTGACCGGGCCACCGCAGCCCGCCATGCCTGGATCGATGCGCTGTCGCGGAGCATCATCCAGGGGAACCCGGTGGCGTCGAACAGCGTGCCGAACAGGGCACCGTTGCCTTGCAGGTAATTGGCGACATCGGTCAGCCACTGCGGCTGGCCGGCCGGCGTGCCGAGGGCGAACTCGGCGAAGCCGAAGGGCAGGCCGACGCTCTCCGAGGCGGCAACATCCGGACCCATGAACTGGGCGGGCGCGGTTTGCTGCGGGTTCTGGTCCTCCACGGTGCCGTTTGGGTACGCATCCCAGCCGAGAGCGCTGATAACTCCGCCGGCTGGCAGGTAGTCCCTGAAGTTGTATTCGTCACCTGGACGGGCATCCTGGCCCTGCAGGATCAGCGTGGAATGGAGATAGGGATTGTGCGCCGCATCAACGGTTGCCACGATGTGGGTCCAGGCCGCCTTGTACTGGGCCAGGGTGAACTGGCCGTGCTTAATAGACGATTCAGGCTCGGCGTAGTACGAGTAGTAGATGGCGTGCCCCGTCGGGGCGGCGTCGAAGAAATGCGCCAGCGCAGCGTCATCGGCGCCCGACAGGATGTCCGCCGGCGGCACATGGAAGCTCAGGACCACCGCCGAGTTATTTATCGCCGGCACGCCCGTGCTCCACTCCCTGGGGTCGGGTATCCCGGCGTAATAGATGCGGATGACCGGCATGTGCCCGAACTGTGATGTTGCCGTAGCGAGCTGGCCGGGACCGCTGGCGTTCACGCCGAGCGGCGTGGTGGTGCTGGCGGAGCTGTCGGCGGCCAGCCGAGGCGCCGGCGAACAGCTCAGCGCCGACAGCGCCGCAGGGTCTCCGCGGCCCGCCGCGGCTCGCATCGCGGCCGTCCCCACCAGCAGGGAAAAGGCCGCTGCCAGGGCTATGCTCCCGTAGCGCACCCTTCTCGTGCGCCGTCGCGGGCCGGCCAGCGGCCGATCCCGCCGTGAGTGGAGCTGCTGGTCATCCTGAGCTGTGTGCCGTGCCGAGTGCTGAGCTGAGTGCTGTGCTGAGTGCCTGCCGCGGGGCATGGAAACTCCTCTCCTCGGCCGCCTACCGGGTTAGCTGACGGGTTCGGGCTGGAGAGAGCCCTACGGCGGGCCGGCCTCATGCCGGACGGCACGCCGATTCACCCCGGGGAACGGTGGGTCCCCGGCTCCCTGGCCGCACCAGGGACTCGGCGGTTCGCTGCCCGTCGGGGGGAGCGGGCAGCAGCGGGGGTAATAGCGTGGGACATTAACGGAAACGGCGTGGCCCGGCAGCAAGAATGAGAAAACCGCACTACTCAGCGGCGATTCCAGCCCGTCCCTTGATCTTCGCGGCGCTGCTTAACGGCGCGCGGGACGCGGTGATCAACGCCGCCATTGCGCCGGTCTCCCTATTCCTGCAGCTCACGGCGCGGGGTGCGGGTGCGTCGCTCCGGACCTCCGGCGTGAGCATAACTGGGAAAGGCACCGGCGCCGCCGCCGTCGGGCACCCAGCGCGCCGCCGATGCGGCGCCCGGCCAGGGCGCGCCCGGATGAGGACCCGGCCGCCGCCGCCCGGCGGGGCCGGCCGAGCGATCCGGCGACCGCACGACGAAGCTGCAGTGGCAGGGCGGCTTGAGCTGGCCGCGTCGTAGGCGGTGCGGAGGCCGGCGGCGCGCCGCCGTGCGCACATAGTGATGAAGGGGCCGTAAGCCCTAAGCGATGATATATAGAACGTTAGGCCTATAAAGCACCCAGCCCGGGCCTCGAGGTCTACAGTGGATTTTGGCCGTTACGTGCAACGTGGCGGCTAATTCATGGCAACCTACCCATTCAGGCGGCTGTCATCGGCATGTCGGACGCGCGTCAGCTGTATGTCGGACGCGCGTCAGCTGTGCGTCAGGCCGTCGTCATGGGTGTTAGGGCGTCTTCATGGAAGGGGCGGGTGTGCAGGCATCCCGGACGGCCCGAGCCGCCCTGAGTGACTCCTGGCTGTTCGATCTTCTCTTCGCGGGGACGCCGGCCGTGACCTGGGCCGCGGCAGGGGCACTGCCTGCCGGGTTTGAGCGCGCCGACCAATTCGCCGTGCTCCCGGCCGGAGCCGGCCGGAGCTTCATGGTCTCGCTCGCTGCCCGGCCCGGCGCATCGTCCGCGCTGACCTCGTACAACTCGCTGCGCTCGGGCCGCACGCGGCTCGCGCGCCGCGTGCTGGGATTCGGCCTGCGCGCCGGACTAGCCCAGCCGCTGCTGCGAGACAAGATCGATATCGGGATCGCGCCTGGCTCGAGCCCTGCGCAGCTGGCCGAGGAACTGCTCGAGGAGCACTTGCAGCGGCTATTCGGCCGTGGCCCGGTCGTGACGGCCTTCGGCGGCGGCAGCGGTCCGTACCGCAAGCCGGTGCTGCAGGTCTTCGCTGCGGACGGGGCGCCGCTCGGGTACGTCAAGGTGGGCTGGAACGACTGGGCCCGCGAGGCGGTCGGCCGCGAGGCCGCGGCCTTGCGGGCGTGCGCGCTGCGCCCGATGCGCCTCGGCGTGCCTGAGCTGCTTGGCCACTCGACGTGGCGCGGCCTTGATCTTCTCATCACCGGTCCGCTGCCCCGCGGCATCCGGCGGCTGGGCAGCGGGAGCGGCCTGCCGGACGCCAGCGTGCTCCGTGAGATCAGCGAGCTGGCGCCGGGTTTCGCCGGCGAGCTCGCCACCAGCCCGTGGTGGCTCAGCGTGCGCTCACGGATCCAGGCCGGGGTGGTCGATCCGGCGGCCCGGGCCGCCCTGGAGCTCGCCGCCGAGCGCATCCAGCGGGCCCAAGGCGGCGTGCCGCTGCGGTTCGGCGCATGGCACGGCGATCTCGTCCCGTGGAACCTCGCCAGGGGTGGCTCTCGGCTGTACGCCTGGGACTGGGAGAGCAGCGCGCCGGACGCGCCGCTGGGCTTCGACGCGGTGCACTTTCACTTCCAGGTCGCGTTCATCGCCAGGGGCCGCCCGCTGGCCGAGGCCGTGGATTCGGCTGCCGGAAGCGCGGGCGCCGCCCTCGAGGCGCTTGGCGTGCCGGAACGGGCGCATCGCCTGGTCGCCATCCTGCACCTGGTCGAGCTGGCTGTCCGCCACGAGGAGGCGCGCCGCAGCACGGGCGACGTCGATGACCGGTTCTACCCGGCCGTGACGCAGGTGCTTGAGCGAGCGCTCGCGCGGCCCCGCGGGCTGGCCGGCCCGCGATCGGCGGGGAGAGCCGCATGAAGGTCTTGCTCGTCTGTTCGTCGGGCGGCCACCTCGCGCAGCTGTACCGGCTGCGCCCCTGGTGGGACCAGCACGAGCGGACCTGGGTCACCTTCGGCCACCCGCAGGCCGTGTCCCTGCTCCGGGGCGAGCGGATGATTCCAGCGTTCGCCCCGACCACGCGCAACATCCCCAATGCCGTCAGGAACCTCTGGCTCGCGATCTGGGTGATACGCGCGGAGCGGCCCGATGTGGTGATCTCCGACGGGGCCGGCGTGGCCTTTCCCTTCTTCATCGTGGCCAGGCTGCTTCGGGTCCGCACTGTCTACCTGGAGGTCTACGACCGGATCTCGCGTCCTACGCTGACCGGCAGGCTGTGCTATCCGTTCGCGGAGCTGTTCCTGCTGCAGTGGCCCGAGCAGGCCGTCAGCTATCCGCGCGGCCAGGTAATCGGATGCCTGCAATGACGGCGGCAGCCGGCTTTGAGCGGCGCGAGCCAGCCGGGCCGGCCGGGCCGCGGGTGGTCGTGACCGTCGGGACGGATCATCATCCCTTCAACCGGCTCATCAGCTGGGTCAACGACTGGCTGGACGCCCACCCGGAGCGGATACCAGGGTTCTTCGTGCAATCGGGCCCGGCCTCGGTGCTCCCTACCTGCCGGGGGGTGCAGTTTTTCGACGTGAGCCAGCGCGATGTGCTGCTGGACTTGGCCGACGTCATTGTCTGCCACGGTGGCCCCGGGTGCATCGCCGACGCGTGGGCGCGGGGGATGATACCGATCGTCGTGCCGCGCCTGCCGAAGCTTGGCGAGATCGTCGACGAGCATCAAGTTGATTTCTGCCGCAAGCTCGCCGAGCTACAGCGGGTCTGGGTCGCGCAGACGCCAGCGGAATTCGCCGGTCTCCTGGAACGGGCGACCCACGGCGACGCCCGGTTCCGCTCCAGCGCGCCTGCCGCGGATGTCGACGCGGCCGTGGCGCGATTCGGCGAGCTCGTCGAGGAGCTGGTCAGCCGGTCGCGGCACCGGCTGCCGCTGATCCACCGAGGTCCGCGCATCCGCAGCCGCCCCGGGCCCGGGACCGGAGCTGCCGCCGATCCCGCCATTTTGCCGTCCGAGTTCCTCCGGGCGGACAGTACGACGTGGCACGCACCCGGCGTGCCAGCGCGCCCCGGCCTCGCCGGGAAGGTGAGCAAGGAGCAGTAATGAAGTTCAGAGTCCTATCCGCCGTCACGGCGGTGGCACTCGGCGGCGCGATGGCCGCGATGCCGGCGCTGACGGCGCCAGAAGCCACCGCGGCGACATCGGCACCGCGGGCGCCGGTGGCCAGCCAGGCGGTAGGCCAGCCCGACGGCGGCGTCAGCTCGACGGCCTTGTCGACCTGGCAGACGAACAACATCGTGTTCGCGCTCGCCTACGCCAACGGCGTGCTGTACGTGGGCGGCGAGTTCACCTCGGTCCGGCCGCCGGGCGACCCGCTCGGCACCGGCGAGGTCGCGCGCACGTACCTGGCGGCGTTCAGCTCAGCCACCGGCGCCCTGATCACCTCGTTCAACCCGACGATCACCAGCACGTCGGGGGCAGCAGACCCGGGGGTGTACTCGCTGGCGGTGTCGCCGGATGGCAAGACCCTGTATGCGGGCGGCACCTTCGATCACGTCAACGGGTCCTACCGGGATAACCTGGCCGCGTTCAGCACCGCGACCGGCGCGCCGACCAGCTGGGCGCCGTCGGCGACCGCGAAGGTGGATGCGATCGCGGTCTCGCCCAGCGGCGGGCAGATCTACGTCGGCGGCAACTTCTCCCACGTGGACGGGGTGGCCCGTACCTACGCCGGCGCGGTGGACGCGTCGGGGAACCTGCTGCCGTGGGCCCCGGTCCTCAACAGCACCGTGTACACCCTCGCGGTGCCGCCCAGCGACTCGCAGGTCCTGCTCGGCGGCTACTTCCAGACCATCAACGGCGTGACGCAGAACGCGGCCGGAGCGGTGGACCCGACGACCGGGACGGTCAACGTGCCGTGGGGGGCGAACATCGTCCCGTGGCACCCGGGCACCTGCACCTCGACGGTCAAGAACATCGTGGTCAGCGGCAGCACCGCCTACCTGGCCGCCGAGGGCAACGGCGGCGGCTGCTTCGACGGCGACTTCGCGGTCAGCCTGGGCAGCACCGACTCGCTGGTCTGGCAGAACGACTGCCTGGGCGCGACCCAGGCGCTGGAGGTCGTCAACGGCTGGCTGTTCAAGGGCTCGCACGCGCACGACTGCGCGTACGCGCCTGGCGGCTTCCCGCAGGTCAGCCAGGGCAGCGGCTGGGTCACCTGGCACCTGCTTGACCAGTCGCTGGCCGATGGCACGCTCGGGCACTGGACGCCCGCCACCAACGTGGGCACGACCGAGCTCGGCGTCGGCAACCTCGGCCCCCATGCGATGGCCACCGACGGCAGCCAGCTGTTCGTCGGCGGCGACTTCACCACGGTGGACTATGCGCCGCAGCAGGGCTTCGCGATCTTCCCGGCCACGCCGGATCCGGTCTACCCCCTGAAGCCGTCCGTGGCGCCGACCGTCACCAGCACCTCGGCGGGCGTCGACTCGGTTAGCTTCCCGGCGACGTACTCCCGCAGTGCCGGCACCCTGACGTACTCGATCTACCGGGATGGCGGCACCACGCCGATCGCCAAGCTGGTCGCGACGTCCTGGCCGTGGGCGCTACCGGTCCTGCACTACCAGGACACCGGGCTGGTGCCTGGCTCCAGCCATACCTACGCCTACCGGGTCAGCGACGCGATCCACACAACCTCGCTGTCGGCATCCTCCGCGGCCGTGACGGTGGCCTCAGTGAGCCCGGCCCCCTACCAGGCGACCGTGCTTGCGGCTAGCCCGTCATTCCTCTGGCCGCTCAACGACACCTCGGGCACGGCCGCCGACGCCTCGGGCCACAAGTTCAACGGCAGCTACGAGCCGGGCACGACCCAGGGCGTACCTGGCCCGTTCACCGGCCAGACGGCAACGGGCTTCGACGGGAACACCGGGCTGGTGACAGCGCAGACCGAGGTGACAGGCCCGCAGGCGTTCTCGATCGAGGGCTGGTTCAAGACCAGTACCGATGACGGCGGCAAGCTCATCGGCTTCGGCAATGACCAGACTGGCTTGAGTACCACCTTCGACCGGCACGTCTACATGATGAATGACGGCCAGCTGGTGTTCGGCATCTATAACGCCAAAACCGAGACCATCGAGACGCCCAACGTCTACAACGATGGCGCCTGGCATTACCTGGTGGCGACGTATAACTCCGCGGTCAGCTCCAACAACATGGCGCTATATGTCGACGGCCAGCTGGCCGGCACCAATACCAGCAGCTCCGCGCAGGCGTACAGCGGCTACTGGCGCGTCGGCGGCGACAACCTGAGCAGCTGGAACCTGGACCCCTGGGGCAGCGACAGCCAGGGCACGACCCAGCCGCACAGCTACTACTTCAACGGCACGATCGCGGACGTCGCGGTCTACCCGACCGCGCTGTCGGCGGCACAGGTCGCCGCGCACTACGCGGCGGGGCTGCACCAGCAGTAGAAAGAATCGGGCGGAAGCATGAAAAGAGTTATTAACGTCGGATAAAGTAAGTGCCGATGGTGACCGATCTCATGGGCCGACACGCCGCGGCCAGCCAGCGCGGCCCGGCCGGGTGGGACCTGGCCGGGATCGTGGCGGTCACGGTGATCGCCGCCACCGGAATGCGGTCCTGGGCTGCCGCGGCCATGGCGGGCCAATGCCGCCGCGGCCCCTGCTGGCCAGTCGGGCCCTCGGGCGGATCGGCCAGCCTCCGGTGGGGCGCGTGACATGGCGCCAGTCCGGCTCAGGCCACCTGTGGTGGCAGGGCCGCGGCTGGCGGTCTGCCGCGGTCGCCGCAGCCGCGATAGCGCTCGCGGTGGCGCTGGGCGTCACCCTGCTGGCCGGCTCGCCCGGCAGCGGGCGGGCCCTGACGGCACCGGGTGCCAGTGCGCAGAAGGTCCCGGTCTTCCCGGCGTTTTCCCTCGCGCCGGCCCGCGGTGCGCTGTTTGGCGCGGTGGTGCAGACGACGGGCTACTCCGGGCCTGACGCGCAGCGGAAAGCCGTGGCGGCCTTCGAGCGCGCCATCGGCCGCAGGCTCGCCATCGACAGCCTGTATGTGCCGTGGACCGGGCCGATGCCCTCGACCACCGCACGGTGGGACCTGGCCCGCGGCACCATCCCGATGATCACATGGGCCATGGCCCGCGCGAGCCGGATAGCCGCCGGGGCCGATGACCGCACGATCCGGGCGGAGGCGCTGCAGCTCAAGGCGCTGCGCGCGCCGGTCCTCCTGCGCTGGTTCGCCGAGATGAACCTCGCGAGGAACGTGGCGTATGCCGTCTCGCCGGCGACCTTCGTGGCGGCCTGGCGGCGGATCCACGCCATTTTCGCGCGCGCGGGCGCGACCAATGTGCGCTGGATCTGGTGCCCCAACGACTCGGGCTTTTCCCAGGGAACTGCGCAAGCCTATTATCCGGGCAGCGCATACGTAAACTGGATATGTGCCGATGGCTTCAACTGGGCGCCGGAGATTGCCGGTGCGAGCTGGGCTTCGTTCTGGCAGATCTTCTCGTCGTTCTACCGCTGGGGCCGCTCAACCGGCAAGCCGATGCTCATCGGCGAATTCGGCACCCTGGAGGGGACGCCAGGAGCGAAGGCCGCCTGGTTCGCCCAGGCTGATCGCACGCTCCGCAGGCAGTTCCCCGCGATCCGGGCTGTCGTGTACTTCGAGTCCGATCATCTGGACTTCGGCCGGTATTTCGACTGGAGCGTGACTTCGTCGCGGTCAGCCCTCACCGCCTTCCGCGCATTTGCCCATGATCCATACTTCAGTGCCAGGCCCCCGACCTGAGCTGCCTCGCGCAGCGATTGACGTCAGGATACCGAGATGACTGCACTAGCCCTGCCGGAGCCTTACGACGCCGCGGCCGAACCGCGCACGATCGACCTGCGCGAGTACTGGCTGATCGTCCGCCGCCGGTGGGTGCTCGTCGTGGTCATCACGATGATCGGCGCCATCGCCGGGGCGGGATATGCCTTCACGTCAGCGCCGAGCTACGCAGCGACGTCAACGGTGGTGGTCACCGCCCTCACCCAGGGCCCGCTCAACCAGACTTCGCAGGTGAACCAGCAGGTCAACATGAGCACGGAGCAGGCTGTTGCCCAGTCGCCCCCGGTCATCACGCGGGCGGCCGGGATCATCAACGCCCAGCCGGCCGCACTGCAGGCTGCGGCGGCCAACCGGCTGAGCGTTGCAGTTCCGGCAAGCACGTTGACCACCTCGAACGTGCTGCAGATCACCTGGAATGCGGCCACCCCGCGGGCCGCGCAGGCGGGCGCCGACGCCTTCGCCACCGCATACTTGTCCTACCGGCACCGCGAGCTCGCCGGTCAGATCGCGGGCATCGAGTCCGTCCTTAACAAGCAGGTGGCCACGCTCGACAGGGAGATCACGCATCTGACCGGAGAGCTTGGCCGGACCTCTTCCGCGCACCAGAGCCTCGCCATCAGGCTGAACGAGCTGACCGGCCAGGCGAGCACTGCTGATAGCCAGCTCGCTTCGCTGCCGACCTACAACGACAGTGGCGGCGCTGTCATCGGCGCCGCCCGGCCCAGCACGCCGTCCGGCCTTGGGCACCTGGCCATCCTCGTCCTCGGCACTCTGCTCGGCCTGCTCATCGGGCTCGTGGTGGCCGCCGTGCGCGATGCCTTCGACGACCGGGTGCGCAACCCGGCCCAGCTGGAGCGCGCGCTTGGAGCGCCCACCCTGGCAGTCCTCCCGCCAGCGCCGGACGTTCCCGGCGGCAGCCGGGACGGCGCGCAGCCGCGTCAGGTACCGGCCATTTCCACCGCAGGGAGCCCGGACAGCCGGGCCGCCGAGGCCGTCAGGGCACTGCGGGCCACGCTGGTCGCGGTGGCGGCGCGGCGAAGCCTGCGCACGATCCTCGTCGCCGCCGCCGACGGCAGCGTCTCGTCCAGCTGCATTGCCGCCGAGCTCGGCGTGGCGCTCGCCGAGTCAGGCCGCCGGGTCCTGCTGGTCGCCGCCGATATGCGCGGCTCGGCGCTACCGCAGATCTTTGACTTGCCGAACACCACCGGGCTGAGCGACCTCCTGGTCGGCGGCGGCGATCCCGAGGTGCTGACCCGGCAGCCGAAACAAGCCGGCGGGGTGACGCTGCCTGGCTTTATCGCTAAACGGCTGGGGGTGCTCCCGAGCGGGCCACAGATGGTGCGCGCGCTCTCGATCCTGGATTCCGGCGCCATGGTCGGGCTGTTGCAGGGCCAGCGCGAAGCTTACGAGTTCGTGGTGCTCGATTCTCCTCCCGTGACCGTGGCCGCCGATGCCCTTGCCATCGCGGGAAGAGTTGACGGCGTGGTCGTCATCGCTGGTGCCGCGCGCACCAGCGGCCGGTCCGTTGAGGACCTGCGGCGCAGGCTGGATCAGGTCGGCGCGGCGTTGATTGGCGGTGTCTTCATCGACATGGGCAAGGCCGGCCGTCATCGGCAGCGGTCGGCAGGACCGCAGCTCGCCGGCCGCCCGCCGGTAGCCGGCCCGGACCGCCGTGCGCTCGGGCAGGCGGCGGCCCCCGTCCGGCGGCCGCCCACTGCCACCAGGCCCATGCCTGCCATTCCTGATGACGCGGCGTCGAGGGCTGCCGGTGGTCCCGTGCAGCGGCCGATGTGAGTACGCCGCTCCTTTACGGTCGGCGAGTTCGCGGTCAGCTGGGAGCGGTGCCCGGCACCCGGCAGCCAGGCGGCCCGGCAGCCCGCGCCCAGCTCCGGCCGGGGACCTGGCCGCTGGTCGTGCTCTTCGTCTGGTTCCCCGCCTGGTGGCTGCTCGGGCTGGGCTCCTTCACCTGGATCATCGTGCCGATCCCGATGCTGGCCTCGCTGATCTGGCGGCAGCGGCTCCGCGTGCCGGTGGCCTTCATCCTCTGGCTCGCGTTCACCAGCTGGGTCCTGCTGTCCGGTCTGCAGCTGGAAAGCGGCACGAAGATCATCACCTTTTGCTACCGGCTTGCCCTTTACGCCGCGGCGGGCGTGCTGTTCGTCTACACCTACAACCTGCCGCGCTCGACCGTGCTCGATACGAAGATCCTGCGCATCCTCACGGCCTTCTGGATGATCGTGGTGGCCGGCGGCTACGCCGGCATCCTGGTCGGTGCGCACACGTTCACGCCGCCCTTCGAGACGCTGCTGTCACCCGGGCTGCGCAGCCAGCCGTTCGTTCAGGAGCTCGTCCAGCCGGTCTTCGCCGAGGTGCAGGGATTCCTCGGCTACCCCATCCCGCGGCCGGCGGCGCCGTTCACCTACAGCAACTACTGGGGCGGCAACGTGGCCGTGCTGACCCCGGTGGCCATTGCCGCGGCCTTGGCCGCCGGGCGGGGCGCCCGCCGCAGGCTCATCGTCGCCGTGCTCATCGCGTCGCTCGTGCCCATGGTCTTCTCGCTGAACCGCGGCATGTTCCTCTCCCTGGGCATCGGCATCGTGTACGTGACCCTCCGGCTGGCCCAGCGCGGCCGCCTCGCCGCGCTCGGATCGCTGCTCGCCCTCGCCGCGCTCGTGGCTCTGATCTTGGTGGCGACGCCGCTCGGGCATCTCGTCGCGGCCAGCTTCTCCAGCACTCACGGTCGCAGCAATGCGACCCGCCTCTCGGTTTCCCAGCAGGCGATTGCGGGCGCGCGGCAGTCTCCCGTCTTCGGCCACGGTGAGCCTCAGCCGGTGCCGGGCCAGAGCCGCCTGCCGGCCATCGGCACCCAGGGCCAGCTGTGGACCGTGCTGTACTCGAACGGCTTTCCGGCGGCCATCTTCTTCGTCGGCTTCTTCACCGCGGTGCTGTGGCAGACGCGCCGGGCGCGCGGCATGGCCGGGCTGTGGCTGCACACCGTCCCGCTCGTCGCGCTCCCGCAGATCGTCGTCTATGGCTGGCTGCCGGTCGAGCTGCAGGTGGTGATGGTCGCTGCGGCACTTGCCTACCGCTACAGCTGGCGGCCAGCCGGCCGGCCCGGCCCGGGTGCGCCCGGACCGGGCCGAATGGAGGCCGGCGTTCCCCCCCTCGGCGGCGCCGGGCCAGGGCGAGCTATCCGTGCTCGGTCGCCGTGATCCGCCGGGGCGCGGCGGCGGCGGTCTCGCCGGAGGCTGCCGTGGTGGCACGCGGATCGGTAGTCAACCTGGTCGCCATGGTGACCGGGGCGGTGCTGACCTTCGGCTTGACCGTCCTCGTGAGCCGCTGGCTGCAGCCGGCCGGCGCCGGCGCGCTCTTCGAGCTGATCGCGCTGTTCACGATCGCGTCGAACACCCTCGAATTCGGCGCCGATACCGGCCTTCTCCGCTGGATATCGCGTGCGCGCGCCGTCGGCGGCCTGGCCCAGGTGCGCAGGCTCGTGGTGATCGCGCTGCTACCGGTAGCGATTATCGGTACCGCAGCCGCCACGGCCATCTGGGTGGCAGCACCCGAACTGGCGCCCGCGTTCCTCCGTGGCCTGCCGCACGGCGGTGGCGTGGTGGACATCCGGATCGTCGCGCCGCTGGTGCTGCTCGGCGCGCTGTCAGCCTGTCTCATTGACGGTGCGCGAGGCTTCGGCCGGATGTGGCCGTACCTGGCCATCGAGGGCCTGGGCAAGCCGACGGCGCGGATGGCCCTGGTGCTCTGCGCGCTCGTCGCAGGGCTAGGCCTGCCCGGGGCCGTCATCGCCTGGGGGATCCCGGTCGCGGGCGGGCTGGCGGCCAGCGCGCTCATCTTCGCCGGCATCCTCAGGGCAGAGGTCCCGGTGCGGGTGGTGCCCCGGGAAGGCCCGGGGCGCCGGCGCGCGCAGGGCGGCGCCGCGCTGCGCCCGCCACGGCGCCCGCCACGGCGCCCGCCGCTGTACGCGGCAACGCGGCGCGGCATCCCCGACCCGCCGCGCCGCGCGGGCAGGCACCGCAGGCCGCCAGGTCAGGCGGATGACCGGCGCCAGGGGCTGGGCGCGGAGTTCTGGCGCTTCACCGCCCCGCGCGCGTTCCAGGGCACCTTTCAGGTGGTCATCCTCTGGCTGGACATCCTGCTGGTCGGCGCGATGGTCTCGCGCTACGCGGCGGGTGTCTACGCTGCGGTCAGCAAGCTCGCGCTGGTCGGCACGTTCGTGCTTGAGGGAAACCGGCTCGCGATCGGCCCCCAGCTCAGTGCCCTGCTGGCGCGCCGCGAGTACGATCGCGCCGCGGCCCTGTTCCAGACCGCGACCCGCTGGCTGATGCTGGCTTCCTGGCCGCTGTATATAGCCTTCGCCATCTTCCCGGCCGTCGTACTCGGCATCTTCGGGCCCCGCTACACGGCGGGCGCCGCGGCGCTCGCCGTGCTCTCCCTCGCCATGCTCGTCAACTTGGGGACCGGCAACGTGACGGTGGTCTTGCTGATGGGCGGGAAGAGCTCCTGGAGCGCGATCAACGCGGGGGCCGCGCTCATCGTCAATATCGGCCTGAATCTCCTGCTGCTGCCGCACCTTGGCATCCTGGGCGCGGCCATCGCATGGGGAGCCAGCATCGTGGTGGACAACGTCACCGCCATGATCGAGTTGCGGTGGGTGCTCGGGCTGGCGCCCTTCGGCCCCGGATACGGGCTCGTCGCGGCCGTGACCGTGGGCTGTTTCGGCGTTACGGGCATCGCGTCCCGCGCCGTGCTGGGCGAGACGCTGCCGGCCCTGGCCGTGGCGCTGGCGACCGGTATGGTGGCTTTCGCGGCGGTCTTGTATGCTGCGCGGGCGCCGCTGCAGCTGGCCGTGATGGCCGCGGCCTTGCGCGCACGGGCCGTGCCCGCTGGGACGAGCCAGCCCGGCCAGCGGGCGGCCTAGGCGGAGACGACAGGTCAACAGGGCCCGAGCGGGATGAATCGAGAGCGGGAGCACTGATGACCCAGCAAGGGCTGATGACCCAGCAGGCGCAAATGACCCAGCAAGTCAGGGGGCCGGCGAACCGCGCCGCCCGCGAGGCCGCCAAGCAGGTGCTGCGGCGGTACGGTGCGGTCACCTCCGGACTGCGGCGCGGCCCAGACTTCGTCATCATCGGCGCGAAGCGCGGCGGCACGACCTCCCTCTACAACTACCTGCTCGAGCACCCGTCCATCCGGCCGCTCTTCCCCGGCCGCCAGCACATCAAGGGCGTCCACTACTACGACTCGAACTACGCCCTCGGGCTGCGCTGGTACCGCTCGCATTTTCCGCTCGAGGTCGGCGGCCCTCTCGAGGTCGGCGGCCGTCACATCGCGCGGCCTGGCCTGCGGCCGGCCATCGCCGGAGAGGCAAGCCCCTACTACTTCTTCCACCCGCTCGCGGCCCACCGGCTGGCCCGCGATTTCCCGGGAATCCGGATCATCGTGAACCTGCGCGACCCGGTGGATCGCGCCTACTCGCACTTTAAGGAGGCGACCTACCACGGCCGTGAGACGCTGAGCTTCGAGGCGGCGCTGGACGCCGAGGACGAGCGGCTGCGCGGCGAAGCCGAGCGGATCGCGGCCGAGCCCGGTTACCTCAGCGCGGCGCACGAGCACCTTTCCTATTTTGCCCAGAGCCGGTACCTGGACATGCTGCCGCGCTGGTTCTCGCTGTTTCCCCGCGAGCAGTTCCACATCACGGCGAGCGAGGACTTCTACGCTGACCCCGAACGCCACGTCAATGAGATCTGGCGATTCCTCGGCCTCGAGCCGCGGAAGCTCCTGAGCCGGACCAGGCACAACCAACGGGCGGCTCCCGGCATCCGGCCGGAGACCCGCGAGCGCCTCCAGGACGCCGTCGCTGACCATAACCGCGGCCTCGAGGAGCTGCTGGCGCGCTCGCTGCCATGGCCTGCAAGCAAGCAGCCGGCTCATTGACCAGGCCCGGGGGGCCGGTCAGCGAGACCTCGGTGGCGATGAGGCCGCCTCCGCCGCGCCGGGCCGCGCCGTGGCCGTCGGTAACGGCGATCGTGGCGACCCGCGACCGCCCGGCCAAGCTGGCCAGGGCCGTCCAGAGCATAGCTGGCCAGTCCTACCCGGGCGAGCTTGAATGCGTGATCGTATTCGACCAGAGCAGCCCCGCGGCGGTGGACGTCGAGCTGCCGGCCGGCCGGCGGGTCCGCCTCCTGACGAACACCCGCGCGCCGGGGGCAGCGGGCGCGCGCAACACCGGCATCGCGGCCAGCGACGGCGCACTTGTCGCGTTCTGCGATGACGACGACACCTGGCATGCCGACAAGCTCCGGCTCCAGGTCGAACGGCTGGACGGGGCCTCGGCCGGCTTCGTGGCCTGCGGGATGAGCATTCATTACGCTGACCGCGTGGTCGCCCGGCCGGCCCCCAGCTCCGTCAGCCTGCAGCAGCTAGTCCGTAAGCGCTTCCCCGAGCTCGTTTTTCCCACGCTTGTCGTGCAGCGGGACGCGCTGGCCGAGATCGGATTGCTGGACGAGCAGATTCCAGGCAGCTACGGAGAGGATTACGACTTCTTCCTGCGCGCCGCGCGGCGCGGGCCGATCGTCGCGGTCGAGCGGCCGCTCGTCGACGTGTTCTGGCACCAGCAATCGTTTTTCGCCCAGCGCTGGCAGACAATCATCGACGGCCTCGGATACCTGCTGGGCAAGCATCCCGAGCTGACTACAGATCCCCGGGGGAAGGCAAGGATCGAGGGTCAGGCCGCCTTCGCGCAAGCCGCCCTGGGACATCGGGCGGCGGCCTGCGGGGCCAGCGTGCGCGCGCTGCGCGGCAACCCGCTGGAGCGGCGGGCCTACCTGGCGCTCGCGGTCGCCGCCGGCGTCATCCCGGCCTCCTCGATCGTCCGCCTCGCGAACCGGCGGGGCCGGGGGATCTAGCGAATGACCGGTGCGTCCCGGGGGATCTGGCGAATGACCGGTGCGTCCCGGGGGATCTGGCGAATGACCGGTGCGTCCCGGGGGATCTGGCGAAATGACCGGTGCGGCCGGGGATCTGGCGAATGACCGGTGAATGTGCGGCTGAGGTAGCCCTAGACTCCCCTTCATGCAACCGCCACCCCCTGTACCAGCCGTCCTCGTGATCCGCCGTCCGGCCGTGGCCCGAGGCCTGGCCGCGGCAGCCGGCCTGCTGCTCGCGGCCGCCCTCGCGGCCTGCAGCTCGTCGGGTTCGCCGTCGGCCGGCGCTACCCGGCCGGCGGGCTCGAGCACGTCCTCGTCGGCTTCCTCCTCGTCGGGCTCCTCCTCGTCGGCCGCGCCTTCATCGGGTAGTTCGAGCCCGGCCAGCGGCGGCGCCGGCACGGCGGCGGCGAAGCGAGCGGCGCAGCGGAAGGCCATTCCCGGGCTCATCGCCTTCAACGGCACCTTGCGGCTGACCGGCGCGGCGGAGCAGCGCTCGCCGTTCACGGCCTTCCCCGGCGTCACCAGCCCGGCCAGCTCGTGCGCCCGGCTGGCCGCCGGGGGAACCCCGGTCCCGTCGGGGCAGGAGCCCGGGTTCCGGATCCCCGCGCCGGCCCCCGGGAGCCCCGTGTACTTCATCGCCGAGGTCTCGCCGTACCACGGCCCCGGCACCTACGGCAAGGCCTCCATCCTCGCGGGCGCCGGGAGCTTCATGGTCGGCAACGCCGCCTACGACCCGCTCGCCGCCACGGCCAGTACTTCGGTCACCTTCCGGGCCAACGGCTCGGGCACCTTTACCTTCCGCAACGCCCTGGCGGCGAAGCCAGCCACCGGAACCGTCTCAGGCTCGGTCAGCTGGAAATGCTCGGGCTGACCGGTGGGGGCTGACGGGTCGGGCTGGCGGGTCGGGCTGACCGGTCGGGCTGGCGGGTCGGGCTAGACGGGTCGGGCTTCGTGTCGGGCTGACCGGCCAGGCCGGTGGCCAGCAGGCAGCCTCGGACAACACTGAGCCATTCCTTCTGAGCAGACCGATCCCCGCCGCAATGATGGATTATCGCGTGACAGACGTGACTGGGAGGCTTGACTGACTGGGGCGCTTAAGTGACCGAGAGGCTTGACTGACCGAACGGCTTAACTGACCGAACGGCTTAACTGACAGAGAGGCTTAACTGAATGCGTCGGCATCTTCTCGTGGCGCTCTGGCCCGCTGGCCTGGCTGCCATCGCGGCGGCCACGGTCATCGCGGCGCGACGGGCGCCGGTCTCCCCGGCGCCGGTCTCCCCGGGCCCGGCCGCCGGTGACCAGGACCAGGCCGCGGCGGAGCCAGCAGACTCCGCTGACCAGGCCGGGCGCGATGGCGGTCCGCTGAGCGTGCCCGCCGGTACCGGGGAGCCCGGCAACGCGGGACCGGCCTCCGGTGTCGCCGGTATCCGGGGCACCCTTGGCTGGCCTTCCGTGCCCGCGGCAGCGCGCCCTGACTGGGTGCCTGGCCTCATCCGGCTTGGCGCCATCGGCGGTGCCGGGGGCATCGTGTCCTACGGTGTGATGGCGCTGCTTGGACCGCCGGTCGTGAACCATGGCCTGGCCATCGACGAACCGGTCTTCCGGTGGACTAACAGCCATCAGGTGGACTGGTGGGCGGCCGTCATGTGGCGGCTCAACAAGGTCGGTGATACCTGGACGACCTGGGGCGCGGCCGGCGCCGCCGCTGTCTGCCTCGGGGTGAGCTGGCGCAAGCAGCGCTGGCTGCCGCCGGCTGCGCTCGGGACGGCAATGCTGGTGGATCACTATGCCACGGGCACGCTTCAGCGCACCTTCAACCGGCTCGGGCCGCCGACCAATCCCCTGGGGACTTACCCGTCAGGCGGCACTGACCGGGTAGTCCTGTTCCATGGCCTGATCGCGCACATGCTCTGGCGAGAGTTCAGCGGCAGCCGCCGCGGGAAGATCTGGGCCATCGGCGCGGTGACCGCCCTCTCCTTTAGCCAGGCTTACTGCCGTGAGTACCTCAGCCAGCACTGGTTCACCGACATCATCAGCGGGCTGCTCTACGGGGTCGCGCTGCTCGTGCCGTTCATCGCCGCGGTCAGGCTGATCGCCGGCCCGGCCGGCGTGGAAGCCGAGCGGCGCAGGACCGGGCTCGCCGCGGCTCCCGCGTAACCGGGCATTCCGCGGCGCCAGGCCACCTCGAACGGCGGGTGGTCAGCGTGCTGAATGCAAATGCTCCGGCGATGGCTGGCGAGGCCAGTAAACGCTCCGTTAATGAGATGTAACGGATAGGTAGCCAATTTGTCACGCGCGAGCAGATATGCCGGCAAAGCGCTGCCAGCCCAATAACAGAGGCGGCAAACTGGAACACCCAGGGCGCCCAGGCGCGCGCCGGTCTGGTTGAGCTGGCTGACGAGGAGCAGGTATGAAGCCGCTGAGAGCCCTATTCGGCGCCACCACGGTGGCACTCGGCGCCGCGATGGTCACGATGCCGGCGCTGACGGCGCCAGCGGCCACTGCGGCGACCTCGGCACCGCGTGCGGCTGTGGTCAGCCGGGACGTCAGCCGGGCGGCAGGCCAGCCCGACGGCGGCGTTAATTCGTCGGCCTCGTCGTCCTGGCAGACGGACAACATCGTCTGGGCGCTCGCCTACGCCAAGGGCGTGGTGTACGTGGGCGGCCAGTTCACCTCGGTCCGGCCGCCGGGCGACCCGGCGGGCACCGGCACCGTCGCGCGCACGTACCTGGCGGCGTTCAGCTCGACCACAGGCGCCCTGATCAAGTCGTTTGATCCGAAGATCACGAGTACCTCGTCGTCGCCGGGGGTGTACGCGCTGGCGGTGTCGCCGGATGGCAAGACCCTGTATGCGGGCGGTACCTTCAATCACGTCAACGGGTCCCCCCGGGGTAACCTGGCCGCGTTCAGCACCGCGAAGGGCGCGCTGACCAGCTGGCGGCCGACGGCGGGCAGCAAGGTGAACAGGATCGCGGTCTCCCGCAGCGGGTCGAGCATCTACCTCGGGGGCTTGTTCGCGAGCGTGGACGGGGTGGCCCGCACCTACGCCGGCGCGGTGAACGCGGCGGGGAACCTGCTGCGGTGGGCCCCGGTCCTCGACGGCCCCCTGTACACCCTCGCGGTGCCGCCCAACGGCTCGCAGGTCCTGCTCGGCGGCTACTTCCAGACCATCAACGGCGTGACGCAGAACGCGGCCGGAGCGGTGGACCCGACGACCGGGCGGGTCAACGTTCGGTGGGGGGCGAACATCGTCCCGTGGCACCCGGGCACCTGCACCTCGACGGTCAAGGACATCGTGGTCAGCGGCAGCACCGCCTACCTCGCCGCCGAGGGCAACGGCGGCGGCTGCTTCGACGGCGACTTCGCCGTGCGCCTGGGCGCCACCGACAAGGCCACCGACTCGCTGGCCTGGCAGAACGACTGCCTGGGCGCGACCCAGGCGCTGGAGGTCGTCAACGGCTGGCTGTTCAAGGGCTCGCACGCGCACGACTGCGCGTACGCGCCTGGCGGCTTCCCGCAGGTTGACCAGGGCAGCGGCTGGGTCACCTGGCACCTGCTCGACCAGTCGCTGGCCAGCGGCACGCTCGGGCACTGGACGCCCGACACCAACGTGGGCACGACCGAGCTGGGCGTCGGCGACCTCGGTCCGCATGCGATGGCCACCGACGGCAGCCAGCTGTTCGTCGGCGGCGACTTCACCAAGGTGAACGGCAAGCGGCAGCAAGGCTTCGCACGCTTCGGGCGGGGACCCGACCAGGCGCGGCCAAGCACGCCGGCCGCGCCGGCCGTCACCAGCACCGCCAGGGGCGTGGACTCGGTGACCTTCACCGCCGTGAGCACGCCCGATGTCGGCACGCTCAGTTATCAGATCTACCGTGACACACGCAAGACACCGGTCGGCACCGTGACTGCGACGTCGTGGCCGTGGGCGCTGCCCGTCCTGCACTATCGCGATGCGGGCCTTCGGCCTGGTTCACGGCATACCTACCGGGTGCGGGTCAGCAACGGCACGCACTACTCGTTGATGTCACGGCCCTCTGCGCTGGTCAAGGTGTCCGCCACGAACCCGCCGCGCAGTTACGCGCGGACCGTGCTGCGAGACAAGCCGTTCCTCTTCTGGCTCCTTGACCAGACCTCAGGCAAGGTCGCGGCCGACTCGTCATCGCACCACTTCAACGGCCGCTACGAACCGGGCACGAGACTGCGGGTGTCCGGCCCGATCGCCGGCTCCAGGGTCACCGCCACCAGTTTCAACGGCCGCTACGGCCTGGTAACCGCCGCGAAGCCGGTGGCCAGCCCGCGGGCGTTCTCGATCGAGGGCTGGTTCAAGACCACCACCAACACCGGCGGCATGCTCGTCGGCTTCGGCAACCACCAGACCGGCGCGAGCACTCGGTACGACCGCCACGTCTACATGATGAACGACGGCCAGCTGGCGTTCGGCGTGTACAACCCGGCCCTGAAAGACCCGATCCAGGCCATCGAGTCACCCAACGTCTACAACAACGGCCAGTGGCACTATGTGGTCGCGACCTTTGGCCCGCGGGCGGGCTCGGGCCAGCTGGCGCTGTACGTCGACGGACGGCGGGTCGCCGCCATGACGACCAGCTCAGACCAGAGCTACGTTGGCTACTGGCGGGTTGGCGGCGACAACCTGGGCGGCTGGAACCTGGACCCGTGGGGCAGCAACAGCCAGGGCACCACCGAGCCGCACAGCTATTATTTCGGCGGTTCGATCGGAGCTGTCGCCGTTTACCGGTACGCGCTCTCGGCGGCGCAGGTCGCGGCGCATTATGCGGCCAACGCGCTGAGTCATTAGCCGGCCCTAGCCCGGATCGGAGGCCAGCAGCCTGGCGGTGAACGGCACGAGCGGCAGCGCCTGCCATTCGGGCCGGGTGCACCAGCGCGCATAATCGCCGGGCCGCTCGGGCGAACCAGGCTCGCCCGGCAGTACGGTCGCGCGAGCGGCTGATCAGCACCGTGTGCCAGGCTGGGCGGATGACGCGTGCTCGGCTGGATAAGCGGCCTGGTGAGGTCGCGGCCATGTTTGACCTGGTCGCTGACCGCTATGACCTGCTCAACGACGTGCTATCGGTCGGCCAGGACCGGCTGTGGCGCCGGGCGGTGGCCAAGGCGGTCGGCGCGGTGCCCGGTGAGCTTGTTCTCGACCTGGCCGCGGGCACCGGCACCTCGTCCCGCAGCTTCACGATGGCAGGGGCGCGCTGCGTGGCGTGTGACTTCTCGCTCGGCATGCTTCAGGTGGGCGCCCGCAAGCCGGCCAGCGGAGTCCGCTTCGTAGCGGGCGATGCGCTGGTGCTCCCGTTTCGGGATTGTTCCTTCGAGGCCGTCACGATCTCGTTCGGCTTGCGGAACCTGGCCGACCCGCACGCCGGGCTGGCCGAGATGCTGCGCGTCACCAAGCCGGGCGGGCGGCTGGTGATCTGCGAGTTCGGCAAGCTTCCCGGCCGGCTGAACGATCTCTATGAGGCTTACCTGACGACCGCGCTGCCACGCATCGCGCGCCGGGTATCGGGCAACGCCGCGGCATATGACTACCTGACCGAGTCGATCAAGGACTGGCCGCCCCAGCAGGAGCTGGCGCGGCGGATCGGCGCCGCCGGATGGTCGGCGGTGCGCTGGCGTAACCTGACGATGGGCGTCGTCGCGATCCACAAAGCGCAGCGGCCCGAATAGGGCCGCGCGGCGGTCTTGATAGCGTGCGCGATGGCCTGGTGCTGCGCGGGGGCGGCGGATAGCCAGGCCGTACGGACGGTTTAGACTGAACCGCGAAAAGTACTTGTGAAGTGGTTCACAAGATAGTCAGGACGCGTTCGTGACTGAGCAAGCTCCCCCTTCCGGCCCCTCGCGCGGTGGCGATAGCGCCGACGTGATCGTCGTCGGGGCCGGCCCGGCCGGCTCTGCGGTGGCGTTCTACCTCGCGACGGCTGGCCTGGACGTGCTGGTGCTGGAGAAGACCCATTTCCCGCGGGAGAAGGTCTGCGGCGACGGCCTGACCCCGCGGGCGGTCAAGGCGCTGACCGGGATGGGCGTGCCCATCGCCGAGGAGGACGGCTGGCTGCGTAACAAGGGCCTGCGGATCATCGGCGGCGGCGGCCGGATCGAGCTGCCGTGGCCTGAGATGTCCAGCTACCCGGGCTTCGGCCTGGTCCGCAACCGGCTGGATTTCGACGAGATCCTGGCCAGGCACGCGCAGAAGGCGGGCGCCCGGCTGCTGGAGGGAATCAATGTCAGCGGGCCGATCCTCGACGACCGCACCGGTGCGATGGTCGGGGTCACCGCGCGGGCGGCCGCGTCAGAGGGGCCGGCGCAGCGGAGGTTCCGCGCCCGTCTCGTCGTCGCGGCCGACGGGAATTCGTCCCGGCTGTCGGTGTCCATGGGCCTGCGCAAGCGAGACGACCGGCCACTCGGCGTCGCGGTTCGGACCTACTACACCAGCCCCCGCCACGACGACGACTACCTGGAGGCATGGCTGGACTTGTGGGACGGCAGCTCGCTGCTGCCCGGTTATGGCTGGATCTTCGGGATGGGCGACGGGACGTCCAACGTGGGGCTCGGCCTGCTGAACACCAGCTCGGCGTTCGGCAACATCGACTACAAGGACCTGCTGAAGCGCTGGCTGGGCGCGATGCCCCCGGAGTGGGGCTTCGCCGAGGAGAACAGGACCGAGCCGGTGCGCGGCGCGGCGCTGCCGATGGGGTTCAACCGGACGCCGCATTACACCAATCGCTTGCTGCTCGTCGGCGATGCGGGCGGCATGATCAACCCGTTCAACGGCGAGGGCATCGCCTACGCGCTCGAATCCGGTGAGATCGCGGCCCGGGTGATCGTGCAGGCGCTGGCCAGGCCGACCGCCGCTGGCGCCGAGATGGTGCTGCAGAGCTACCCGCGCCTGCTGAAGGATGCCTACGGGGGCTATTACACCCTCGGCCGCCAGTTCGTGAAGCTGATCGGCCAGCCGTCGTTCATGAAGTTCGCGACCAGGCACGGCGTCAAGCGCCCGGCAATAATGCGCTTCACCATGAAGCTGCTCGGCAACCTGACCGAGACCCGCGGCGGCGACGCAGTGGATCGGATGGTTAACGCACTGTCTAAGATGACGCCGGCGGCCTAGCCAGCCGGACACAACTGCGCGGGCGTCCGCGGCGCCCGGCAACCGATAGGAGGTGATGGCCGATGAGCCTTTATGTTCCGATCATCGTGCTCGGGGCGCTGGGCGCAATCTTCGCCATCTTCTCGCTGGTCATGGGATCGCTGGCCGGCCCGAAGCGCTGGAACCGGGCCAAGCTGGAGGCGTACGAGTGCGGCATCGAGCCCACCCCGAGGCAAAGCGGCCTCCGCTTCCCGGTGAAGTACTACCTCACGGCGATGCTCTTCATCGTGTTCGACATCGAGATCATCTTCCTCTACCCCTGGGCGGTCGCCTTTGACCGGCTCGGGGCGTTCGGGCTGATCGAGATGGTCACCTTCATCGCCACGGTTCTTGTCGCGTACGCCTATGTCTGGCGGCGCGGCGGTCTGGATTGGGACTAGCCCATGGGCCTGGAAGAGAAGCTACCGAGCGGGATCCTGCTGACCACCGTCGAGAAGGTGGCCGGCTACGCGCGCAAGAGCTCGGTCTGGCCTGCCACGTTCGGCCTGGCCTGCTGCGCGATAGAGCTGATGGCCACCGGCGGCCCCCGGCACGACCTGGCCAGGTTCGGCATGGAGCGGGCGTCGAACACGCCGCGCCAGGCCGACCTGATGATCGTGGCCGGGCGGGTGAGCCAGAAGATGGCGCCGGTGCTGCGGCAGATCTACGACCAGATGGCGGAGCCCAAGTGGGTGATCTCAATGGGGGTCTGCGCATCCAGCGGCGGTATGTTCAACAACTACGCGATCGTGCAGGGCGTGGATCACGTCGTCCCTGTCGACATCTACCTGCCGGGCTGCCCGCCGCGGCCGGAGATGCTGCTGGACGCGATCGTCAAGCTACACGACAAGATCCAGAACATGAAGCTCGGCGAGAACCGGCAGCGCCAGATCACCGAGCTTGAGGGGGCCAGGCTGCGGCGGCTGCCGCTGGTGCCAGGCAACATGCCTGGCGGCGCGGTGGGCGCCACGCCGCGCCAGCCGAACGAGACCGCGGGCGGTGCGGGCGCTGCGGCCGGTGCCGCAGGCGCCGGTCCGGACGGGCCGTCGCTGGCCCGGCAGCAGGCGCCCCAGCAGCAAGCAGAGGTGAAGCCGTGACCCAGCCAGGGCAGGATGGCCCGAGCGATCCCGCCGAGGTAGCGGGCCGTGACCGGCTCACCGAGCAGGTGGTCAGGACCGGCATGTTCGGCACCGAGACGACCGGCGATACGTCGGGCTACGGCGGCCTGCAGGTCAGGCAGCCGCCCCTGCTGTCCACCCCGCGGCCCTACGGCTCCTATTTCGACGACGTAGCCGACACGCTCGGGAGTTCACTCGAGCAGGCCGGGCTGAGCTTCGGCGACGCGGTGGAACGGGTCGTCGCCGACCGGGGGGAACTGACCCTGCATGTCCGCCGCGAGCACCTGCCCGCGGTCGCGGGCCGGCTGCGGGATGACCCGACGCTTGCCTTCGAGCTGTGCATGGGCGTCTCCGGCGTGCACTACCCGGCGGACGCCGGCCGTGAGCTGCATGCCGTCTACCACCTGCTCTCGGTTAGCCGTAACCGGCGGCTGCGGCTCGAGGTGTCCGCGCCCGACGCCGACCCGCACATTCCGACGGTGGTAGGCGTCTACCCGACCTGCGACTGGCATGAGCGGGAGACCTGGGATTTCTTCGGGATCATCTTCGACGGGCACCCGGCGCTGACCAGGATCGAGATGCCGGATGACTGGAAGGGCCACCCGCAGCGGAAGGACTACCCGCTCGGCGGCATCCCGGTCGAGTACCGCGGCGCCACGGTGCCGCCGCCCGACGAGCGGAGGGCATACGAATGACCGCCCCGCCGGACTATGAAGCAGAGGGCCGCGTCTACACGGTCGGCGGCCAGGACTGGGACGAGATCGTCGCGGCCGCCGACGAGGGCGACCGTCCTGGCGAGGAGCGCCTGGTCGTCAACATGGGCCCGCAGCATCCGTCCACCCACGGGGTGCTCAGGCTGATCCTCACGCTGGACGGCGAGACGGTGACCGAGCTGCGTCCGGTCGTCGGCTACCTGCACACCGGCATCGAGAAGAATATGGAGTTCCGTACCTGGACGCAGGGCGTGACGTTCTGCACCCGGATGGACTACCTGGCGCCGTTGTTCAACGAGACGGCGTTCTGCCTGGCCACCGAGCGGCTGCTGGGAATCGGGGACAGGGTTCCCGCGCGGGCGTCGGTCATCAGGGTGCTGATGATGGAGCTCAACCGGATCGCCTCGCACCTGACCGCCATCGGGACCTTCGGCCTGGAGCTCGGTGCGACCACCGTGTTCCTCTACGGGATGCGCGAACGCGAGAAGGTGCTCGACCTGTTCGAGCTGATCACCGGGCTGCGGATGAACCACGCCTACATCCGGCCAGGCGGCGTGTCCCAGGACCTGCCGTCCGGCGCCCTGGAGAAAGTCCGCGAGTTCCTCGGCGTGATGCCAGGCCTGCTGTCCGAGCTGCGCAGGCTGCTCGACGTCAACCCGCTCTACCTGGCCAGGACCAGGGGCATCGCCTATCTCGATCTGGCCGGCTGCATGTCGCTCGGCGTCACCGGCCCGATCCTGCGATCCACCGGGCTGCCCTGGGACCTGCGCAAGAGCCAGCCGTACTGCGGCTACGAGACCTACGAGTTCGACGTGCCCGTGCAGACCAGCTGCGACGGTTACGGCCGGTACCTGATCCGGATGGATGAGATGGACCAGTCGCTGCGGATCATCGAGCAGTGCGTGGACCGGCTCTCCGCCAGCAGGCCCGCCGACGACCCGGTGATGATCAGGGACGCTAAGATCGGCTGGCCCGCGCAGCTGGCTCTCGGCCCGGACGGCCTGGGCAACTCACCGGACCACATCGCCCACATCATGGGACAGTCGATGGAGGCGCTCATCCATCACTTCAAGCTGGTGACCGAGGGCTTCCGGGTGCCGGCCGGCCAGGTGTACGCCGCGGTGGAATCGCCCCGCGGCGAGCTCGGCTGCCACGCGGTCAGCGACGGCGGCACCAGGCCGTACCGGGTGCACTACCGCGATCCCTCGTTCACCAATCTGCAGGCGGTCTCGGCGATGGCCGAGGGCGGGCTGGTCGCGGACGTGATCGTGGCGGTGGCCAGCATTGATCCCGTGATGGGAGGGGTGGACAGGTGATCGACCGCGCCAGGCTGGCCGCGGACGCCGCCGAGATCATCGGCCGGTACCCGCAGTCGCGGTCCGCGCTGCTGCCGCTGCTGCACCTGGTCCAGGCCGAGGAAGGGTTCGTGTCGCAGGACGGGATCGCGTACTGCGCCGAGCAGCTCGGCCTCAGCGAGGCTGAGGTCACCGCGGTGGTGTCGTTCTACACGATGTACAAGCGGCAGCCGGTCGGCGAGTACCACGTCGGGGTCTGCACCAACACGCTGTGCGCGATCATGGGCGGCGACGTCATCCTGGCCGACCTGCTGGAGCACCTCGGAGTCGGCACCGACGAGCCGACGCCGGACGGCAAGGTCTCGGTCGAGCACGTGGAGTGCAACGCCGCCTGTGACTACGCACCCGTGGTGATGGTCAACTGGGAATTCTTCGACGACATGACCCCGCAGTCGGCCAGGGGCCTGGTCGACGGGCTGCGCGCGGGCGCGGACATCGCCCCGTCCCGCGGCGCGCCGCGGCTGTGTACCTGGCGGCAGGCGGCCAGGATCCTGGCGGGTTTCCCCGACGGCCAGGCGGCCGACGGCCACACCGCCGGTCACGGCACCCTGGCGGGCCTCCGCATCGCGAAAGCGCACGGCTGGTCCCCAGAGGCCGATGAGCAGCGAAGCGAGGTGCAGCGGTGACCGCAGGAATGCCGGACGCGACGGCCGGCTCGCCGGCCGGAGCGGACGGCACGGGAGCTCCGGGGGGCGCAGCCCCCCGGTCTGGGGGCCCGGGGGCCGGCCCCCGGGCCAGCACTGTCCTGACGCCCGTGCTGACCGCCAGGTGGGACGAGCCTGACTCGTTCACGCGGGCCGGCTACCGGCGGACCGGCGGGTACCAGGCGCTGCGGAAGGCGCTGGACACGGATCCAGACGAGATCATCAAGATGGTGAAGGAGTCCGGGCTGCGCGGCCGCGGCGGCGCCGGCTTCCCGACCGGGACCAAGTGGGCCTTTATCCCGCAGGGCGACGGTAAGCCGCACTACCTGGTGGTGAACGCGGACGAGTCGGAGCCTGGCACCTGCAAGGACATCCCGACCATGCTGGCCACCCCGCACGCGCTGATCGAGGGCGCGATCATCGCCGCGTACGCGATCAGGGCGCGGCTCGCGTTCATCTACGTTCGCGGCGAGGTGCTGCACGTGATCCGCAGGCTGCAGCACGCGGTCGACGAGGCCTATGCGGTGGGCTACCTGGGCAGGAACATCCTTGGCTCGGGCTTTGACTTGGACATCGTCGTGCACGCGGGCGCGGGCGCCTACGAATGCGGCGAGGAGACGGCGCTGCTCGACTCGCTGGAGGGCTACCGCGGCCAGCCCAGGCTCAAGCCCCCGTTCCCGGCGATCGCGGGCCTGTACGCGTGCCCGACGGTGGTCAACAACGTGGAGTCGATCGCCAGCGTCCCGTTTATCGTGCGCCACGGCGCCGCCGCGTTCGCCGCGCTCGGCACCGAGAAGTCCAAGGGGTTCGGCATCTTCTCGCTTACCGGGCACGTGACCACCCCGGGCCAGTACGAGGCGCCGCTCGGCGTCACCCTGCGCGAGCTGCTCGATCTCTCCGGCGGCGTCCGGGCCGGCCACCGGCTGAAGTTCTGGACCCCGGGCGGGTCGTCCACCCCGATCTTCACCGACGAGCACCTGGACGTGCCGCTTGACTTCGAGGCCGTCGGCGCGGCCGGGTCGATGCTCGGCACCAGGGCCCTGCAGATCTTCGACGAGACCACCTGCATCATCCGCGCCACGCTGCGCTGGACCGAGTTCTACGAGCACGAGTCGTGCGGCAAGTGCACGCCGTGCCGCGAGGGCACCTACTGGATGGTCCAGGTCCTTGAGCAGCTCGAACGCGGTCAGGGCAGCGACGACGACCTGGACAAGCTGCTCGACATCTGCGACAACATCCTCGGCCGCGCGTTCTGCCCGTTCGGCGACGGCGCCATCAGCCCGGTCATATCGTCGATCAAGTACTTCAGGGATGAGTACATCGAGCACCGCAAGCGCGGCGGCTGCCCGTTCGACCCCGCGGCTTCCACGCTGTTCGCCGGAGCCGGAAGGTGATGCGCTGATGACCGTGCAGACTCCAGGAAACCCCGGTGCCGCGCTGGCCAGGCCGGCCGGCAGCGTTCGCGTGACCATCGACGGCTTCGAGATCACCGTGCCCAAGGGCACCCTGGTGATCAGGGCCGCCGAGCTGCTCGGCATTCAGATACCGCGGTTCTGCGATCATCCGCTGCTCGCGCCCATTGGCGCCTGCAGGCAGTGCCTCGTCCAGATCGAGGGCCAGCCCAAGCCGCCCGCGTCCTGCACCACCACCTGCACCGACGGGATGGTCGTCCGCACCCAGCTGACGTCCAAGGTCGCCGAGAAGGCGCAGCGCGGCGTGATGGAGATGCTGCTCGTCAACCATCCGCTCGACTGCCCGATGTGCGACAAGGGCGGCGAGTGTCCGCTGCAGAATCAGGCGATGTCCACCGGGCAGGGCGAGACCAGGTTCACCGGCCATAAGCGGACGTTCGCCAAGCCGGTGCCGCTGTCGGCCCAGGTGCTGCTGGACAGGGAACGCTGCGTGCAGTGCGCCAGGTGCACCAGGTTCGCTGATCAGATCGCTGGTGACCCGCTGATCGAGCTGGTCGAGCGCGGGCCACAGGAGCAGATCGCGATCGCCGACGGGGTGCCTTTCGACTCCTATTTCTCCGGGAACACCATCCAGATCTGCCCGGTCGGCGCGCTGACCGGCGTGTCCTACCGGTTCCGCGCCAGGCCGTACGACCTGGTGTCGACGCCGAGCGTGTGCGAGCACTGCGCCTCGGGCTGCAGGCAGCGGACCGATCACCGGCGCGGCGCGGTGACCCGGCGGCTGGCAGGCAACGATCCGCACGTCAATGAGGAATGGAACTGCGACAAGGGCCGGTGGGCCTTTACCTACGCGACCCAGCCGGACCGCCTGGTCACCCCCCTGGTCAGGGACGAGTCCGGGATGCTGGTGTCCGCATCATGGCCGGAGGCCGTGGCCGCCGCCGCGGCCGGGCTGCTGGCCGCCCGGGGCCGCGCCGGCGTGCTCACCGGCGGCCGGCTCACCCTGGAAGACGCCTACGCCTACGCGAAGTTCGCCAGGCTGGCCCTGGCCAGTAACGACATCGACATGCGGGCCCGGCCGCATTCGGCCGAGGAGACCCAGTTCCTCGCCGACAACGTGGCCGGCCGCCGGTCCGGCGTCAGCTACGCCAGCCTGCAGCGGGCGCCCGCGGTGCTGCTGGCCGGGTTCGAGCCGCAGGATGAGTCGCCGATCGTGTTCCTGCGGCTGCGCAAGGCCGCCAGGGCCGGGCGCCTCGCCGTGTACTCGCTGGCCGCGCTGGCCAGCGCCGGGCTTGCCCGGCTGTCCGGCGTGCTGCTGCCGGTCGTGCCAGGCGGCGAGGCGGCTGCGCTCGGCAGCCTGGCCGATGGCATCGACCTGGATGAGGCGGGCCGCGCCGCGGCCCGCGCGCTGAGCCAGCCAGGCGCGGTGATCCTGGCGGGCGAGCGGCTGGCCGAGGTGCCGGGCGCGCTGGCGGCAGCGGCCAGGCTGGCCGACCAGACCGGAGCCGAGCTGGCCTGGATCCCGCGCCGGGCAGGCGAGCGCGGCGCGATCGAGGCAGGCGCGCTGCCGACCCTGCTGCCTGGCGGCCGTCCGGTCACCGACCCCGCGGCGCGGGCCGAGGTGGCCAGGGCGTGGGGGGTGGCGGCGCTGCCCGCCGACCCCGGCCTGGACACCGCGCAGATCCTGGCGGCGGCCGAGGCGGGTGAGCTCGACGCCCTGGTTGTGGCCGGTGTCGACCCGGCTGACCTGCCCGACCCCGAGGCCGCGCTGCGCGCCCTCGCGGCTGCGCCCTTCATCGTCAGCCTTGAGCTGCGGGTCAGTGCCGTGACCGACCGCGCGGATGTCGTCTTCCCCGTTGCTGCCGTGGCGGAGAAGCCGGGCACCTTCGTGAACTGGGAGGGCAGGCCCGGCACCTTCGGCGCTGCGCTGCAGGTCCCGGCGGCCCGGTCCGACCTGCGGATACTCGCCCAGATCGCCGACGCCATGGACGTGCACCTGGCCCTGCCAGACGCGGCGGCGGCGGTCCGCGAGTTCAATGAGCTCGCCAGGCTCAGGCCGGCCACGGCCCGCCGGGCCGGTACCACAGCCGGCGGCGGCGGCGCGGCGCGCGCGCCCGTCCCGCGTGGCCATATCGACCACCTTGGCCGGCCGCATCCGGGCCCCGGCCAGGCGGTGCTGGCGACCTGGCATAATCTTCTGGACGCCGGCCGGATGCAGGACGGCGAGCCGAACCTGGCGGGCACGGCCCGCGCCAGCGTTGCGAAGATGTCAGCGGCGACCGCGGCCGAGACCGGAGCCGCCGGAGGCGATAAGGTCACCGTGGCCACCGACCGGGGCGAGATCACCGTCCCGCTGCAGATCGCCGACATGCCCGACCGGGTCGTCTGGCTGCCGGCCAACTCGGCCGGATGCGCGGTCCGCAGCGGGCTCGGCGCGGGCCACGGCACCCTAGTCACGGTGAGGAGCGCGGAATGACTGCCCTGGCAGTCGCGGCGCAGGCGCGAAGCGCCGGCCCTGTCTACCCCACGCTGGCCAGCTTCGGCCACGATCCCTGGTGGCTGATCCTGCTCAAGGTCGTCGTGATCTTCCTGTTCCTGATGCTGGGCACGCTGTTTACGATCTGGGCCGAGCGCCGGGTGATCGGCCGGATGCAGCAGCGTCCCGGGCCGAACAGGGCCGGGAAGTTCGGGCTGCTGCAGTCGCTGATGGACGGCCTGAAGCTGCCGCTGAAGGAAGACATCGTGCCGCGCGGCGTGGACAAGGTCCTGTTCGTGATCGCGCCGGCGATAGCGTTGATCCCCGCCTTCATCAGCTTCGCGATCATCCCGGTCGGCCCGATCGTCTCGATCTTCCACCACAAGACGCCGCTGCAGCTGACCGACCTGCCGGTGGCGGTGCTGCTGGTGCTCGCGATGAGCTCCATCGCCGTGTACGGGATCGTGCTGGCCGGGTGGGCGTCGGCGGCGCCGTACTCCCTGCTCGGCGGACTGCGGTCGTCGGCCCAGGTGATCAGCTACGAGATCGCGATGGGGCTGTCGTTCGTCCCGGTCTTCCTCTACGCGGGCTCGCTGTCCACCTCGCAGATCGTCGCCGCGCAGGCGCACGGCGGCGAGTTCCACTTCGCCGGCGTGATCCTGCACTACCCGTCCTGGTTCGCGATCCTGCTGCTGCCGTCGTTCGTGATCTACCTGATCACGATGGTCGGCGAGACCAACAGGCTCCCGTTCGACCTGCCCGAGGGCGAGGGCGAGCTCGTCGCTGGCTTCCACACCGAGTATTCCTCGCTCAAGTTCGCCCTGTTCTACCTGGCCGAGTACGTCAACATGATTACCGTGTCGGCGCTCGCGACCACGCTGTTCCTCGGCGGCTGGCAGGCGCCGTGGCCGATCTCGGTCTGGCCGGACGCCAACACTGGCTGGCTGCCGGTCCTGTGGTTCCTCGGCAAGATCGTGATCCTGATATTCTGCTTCATCTGGCTGCGCGGCACGCTGCCGAGGATCCGCTACGACCAGCTGATGGCGCTCGGCTGGAAAGTCCTCATTCCCACCGCGCTGGTGTGGACGCTGATGATCGCCACTGTCCGGGTCTGGCGCCGTCTGGGCGGCAGTCCCGCTGTGTACATCGCCGCGGGCACCATCGTGGTCGTGCTGATGGTGCTGGTCTGGGGCTGGGACACGGCCAGCGCCAGCGGCGACGCCGACGCCGAGGCCGAGGCCGAGGCCGCTGAAACTGGTGCGGCGGGGGCGGCGGCCAGCCCGTTCCCTGTTCCGCCGATGGACCTGCCGCACTATCACGGCGTCGGTATCGGCGTCCGGGCCGGGCCGCTGCTGGCGGAGCCCGCCGAGACTACGAAGGAGGTCACCGGTGCTTGACTTCCTCAACCCCATCAAGGGATTTGGCGTCACCTTCCGGCAGATGTTCCGCAAGGTCGACACCGTCGAGTACCCGGAGGTGAAGGAGCCGACCGCGCCCCGGTTCCACGGCCGTCACCAGCTGAACCGCTGGCCGGACGGGCTGGAGAAGTGCATCGGCTGCGAGCTGTGCGCGTGGGCCTGCCCGGCCGACGCCATCTACGTCGAGGGCGGCGACAACACCGAGGAAGAGCGGTACTCTCCCGGCGAGCGGTACGGCCGCGTCTACCAGATCAACTACCTGCGCTGCATCCTGTGCGGGCTGTGCGTGGAGGCGTGCCCGACCCGCGCGCTCACCATGACCAACGAGTATGAGCTCGCCGATGACAGCAGGGAGGCGCTGATCTGGACCAAGGAGCAGCTCGTCGCCCCGCTGCAGCAGGGCATGGAAGCCCCGCCGCACCCGATGCGGCTTGGCGACACCGAGGAGGACTACTACCGGCTCGGCACGGCCGGATCGGGTCCTGGCCCGGGCAAGCCCGGCGATGACGGCCCGGGCGGTGCGGCGCAATGAGCCACCCCGCGATCCTGGCCGCCGGAGCCGCCGCCACTGCCCAGGGCATCACGTTCTGGCTGCTCGCCGTCATCTCGGTCGTGGCCGGGCTCGGCATGGTCCTGGCCAGGCGCGCCGTGCACTGTGCCGTGCTGCTCGCGGTGGTCATGCTCTCCCTGGCCGTGCTCTACGCGCTGGCCGGTGCGCCGTTCCTGGCCTTCGTGCAGGTCATCGTGTACACCGGCGCCGTGCTGATGCTGTTCCTCTTCGTGCTCATGATGGTGGGCGTGGCCGCGCAGGACTCGATCGTGGAGACGATCAGGGGGCAGCGGCTCGCCGCCGGCCTCGCCGGGATCGGCCTGCTCGTGCTGCTGTCCCTGACGGTCGGGCACGCGGTCATCGGCCCGGCCGCCCCGGCCACCGCCCAGTTCGGTAACTCGAACGTGCAAGGGGTGGCGACCCTCATCTTCACCACCTATGTCTTCCCGTTCGAAGTGACAAGCGCCCTGCTGATCACGGCAGCGCTGGGGGCGATGGTCCTCGCGCACCGGGAGCGCACCAGCCCGAAGCCGACCCAGCGGGAGCTCGCCGGACGGCGGGTGGCCAGCGGCCGCCCGGCGCCGCTGCCCGGCCCGGGAACCTACGCCCGGCATAACGCGGTCGACATGCCGGCCCTGCTGCCCGACGGCTCGCCCGCTCAGCAGTCGGTCAGCCCGGTGATCACCAGCAGGCCCGATCCTGGCCAGCTGGAACTTGGCGGCGGCCCGTCCGGTGCCGCCGATGCGGGGACCACCGGCGAGCGCGAGGAGGCCCGATGGTAACCCCGGCGCACTACATCGCGCTGGCCGTGATCTTGTTCGTGATCGGCAGCGTCGGCGTCCTCGTGCGGAGGAACGCGATCGTCGTGTTCATGTGCGTCGAGCTGATGCTGAACGCGGTCAACCTGGCATTCGTCGGCTTCGCCCGGCTGCACGGCAATCTCGACGGCCAGGTCATCGCCTTCTTCGTGATGGTGATCGCGGCCGCCGAGGTGGTCGTCGGCCTGGCCATCCTGACCGCGATCTTCCGTGCCCGCAGGTCCGCGTCGGTGGATGAGGCGAACCTGCTGAAATATTGATCCGGATGGCTCCGGGCCAGCCGTGCCCGGGGCTTGCCCGCGGGGCAGCGCCCCCGGCCAGCACTGCAGAGAGGTAGCCCGTGACAGGCTCAGTTGCGGTCGCGCACGCGGCGCACGCGGCCCCGGCCATGGCCCCGATGGCCGCGGCAGGCGTTCAGCGCGCCGCGTGGCTGCTGCTGGCATTCCCGCTGGCGGGCGCGGTCGTGCTGCTGCTCGGCGGGAAGCGCACCGACAAGTTCGGGCACCTGATCGGCGTGGCGATGCCGGTAGCCGCGTTCTGCTACGGCCTGATCGCCTTTTTCGCGATGCTGTCCTATCCGGCCAGCCAGCGCAGCAGGGACCTGTACCTGTTTACCTGGATCCCGGTGGCCGGCTTCCACGTGGACATCGGCCTGCTCCTCGACCCGCTGTCGATGTGTTTCGTGCTGCTGATCACCGGCGTCGGATCGCTGATCCACATCTACGCGGTCGGCTACATGGCCGGCGACCCGGGCAGGCGGCGGTTCTTCGGCTACATGAACCTGTTCGTCGCGGCGATGCTGCTGCTTGTGCTCGCCGACAACTACCTGGGCCTTTACGCGGGCTGGGAGGGCGTCGGCCTCGCCTCCTACCTGCTGATCGGGTTCTGGCAGTTCAAGCCGGCCGCCGCCACCGCGGCGAAGAAGGCCTTCATCGCCAACCGGGTCGGCGACGCTGGCCTGTCGCTGGCGATCATGCTGATGTTCGCGACATTCGGGACGGTCACCTTCGTCGGCGTCTTCTCGAAGTCCGGCGCGGCGAGCCACGGCGTCATGACCGCGCTCGGGCTGCTGCTGCTGCTCGGCGCCTGCGGCAAGTCGGCCCAGTTGCCGTTGCAATCCTGGCTGCTGGATGCCATGGAGGGCCCCACGCCGGTGTCGGCGCTCATCCACGCGGCGACCATGGTGACCGCCGGGGTCTACCTCATCGTGCGCTCCAACCCGATCTTCAACCTGTCCGGCGACGCGCGGCTGGCGGTCACCGTCGTGGGCGCGGCGACCCTGCTGTTCGGCGCGATCATCGGGTGTGCCAAGGACGACATCAAGAAGGCACTCGCCGGCTCCACGATGAGCCAGATCGGCTACATGACGCTGGCGGCCGGCCTCGGGCCGGCCGGGTACGCGTTCGCGATCGCCCACCTGCTCGCGCACGGCTTCTTCAAGGCCGGCCTGTTCCTCGGGGCCGGCTCGGTGAAGCACGAGATGGACGATGAGGTGGACATGCGCAGGTTCGGCGCCCTGCGCGTGGTCATGCCGGTCACCTTCGTCACCTTCGTGATCGGTTACCTGGCGATCATCGGCGTGCCGCCGTTCTCCGGCTTCTTCACCAAGGATCCGATCATCGAGGCGGCCTTTGCCAAGGGGGGCACGTCGGGGGCGATCCTGGGCACCGCGGCACTGCTGGGCGCGGGCATCACCGCGTTCTACATGACCAGGGTGGTGCTGATGACCTTCACCGGGGAACGCCGCTGGGACGACGCCGTGCACCCGCACGAGGTGCCGCCGGTGATGACCTCGCCGATGGTGGTGCTGGCTGTCGGCTCGGCCGGGGCTGGCGCCTTCCTCATCCTCGGTAACCGGCTGGTGAACTTCCTCGCGCCGGTCGTCGGCACGCCGCCGCCCTCCAAGGGGCTGTTCACCCCGGTCTCGATCGGGGCGCTCGCGCTGGTGGTGGTCGGCGCCGCGATCGCGTGGGCGATTTACGGGCGGCGCGAGGTGCCAGCCGTGGCACCCGCAGGCCGGTTCGCGACGGTGGCGGCGCGCAAGGACCTCTACGGCGACGCGATCAACGAGTCCGTGCTCATGCGGCCGGGCCAGTGGCTGACCAGGCTGTCGGTGTATTTCGACAACCGGGGCGTGGACGGCCTGGTGAACACGCTCGCGGCCACCATGGGCGGCACCTCGGGCCGGTTGCGCAGGCTGCAGACCGGGTTCGTCCGCTCCTACGCGCTGTCGATGCTGGTCGGCGCGGTCCTGCTGGTCGGCGCGCTGCTGCTGGTGCGGATCTAAGACCCCGAAAGGCCCAGAGAAACCCATGAGCACATTCCCCTGGCTGACCGTAGCGGGAGCGGTCCCGCTGGTCGGCGCGGCGGCGGTGGCCCTCACCCCGGGCAGGTCCGCGCCAGGCGGCGCGGCCGACCGGCGCGCCCGCGACCTGCTGGTCAAGCGGCTGGCGTTGGGGTTCACGCTGGCCACGCTCGCGGTCACGATCGCGATGGCGGTCGCGTTCAAGCCGGGCGGCCCCGATTTCCAGTTCAACCAGACCTACCAGTGGATCCCGCAGTTCGGCGTGCACTACGCGGTGGGCGTGGACGGCATCGCGCTGGTCCTCATCCTGATGACCACGGTCCTGATGCCGGTGGTGGTGCTCGCGTCGTGGAACGATGCTGAAGGCGGCTCGGGCCCGGCCCAGCAGCCGCCGCCGCGGCGCAGCGTCAAGACCTACTTCGCGCTGATGCTCGTCCTCGAGACGATGCTGATCGGTGTCTTCGCGGCCACCGACGTGTTCCTGTTCTACGTGTTCTTCGAGGCCATGCTCATCCCGATGTACTTCATGATCGGGAGCTACGGGGTCGGCCAGCGCCAGTACGCGGCGGTCAAGTTCCTGCTCTACAGCCTGCTCGGCGGGCTGCTCATGCTGGTCGCCGTGATCGCGCTGTACGTGTACTCGGCGCACGGCGGGCACCCGGGCACGTTCCTGTTCCGGCAGCTGATCCACACCACGTTCAGCCCGGTAGCGCAGAAGTGGATGTTCCTCGGCTTCTTCGTCGCGTTCGCGATCAAGGCGCCGCTGTGGCCGTTCCACACCTGGCTGCCCGACGCGGCCACCGCCGCCCAGCCGGGCGCTGCGGTGCTGCTCGTCGGGGTGCTCGACAAGGTCGGCACCTTCGGCATGATCCGCTACTGCCTGGAGCTGTTCCCTTCGGCGGCGCACTACTTCACGCCGCTGGTCATCGCGCTCGCGGTGGTCGGGGTGCTGTACGGCGCGATCGTGGCGATCGGCCAGGCCGACCTGAAGCGGCTGATCGCCTACACGTCGGTATCCCACTTCGGGCTGATCACGCTGGGCATCTTCGCGATGACGAGCCAGGGGCAGTCCGGCGCCACCCTGTACATGGTCAACCACGGGTTCGCCACCGGCGCGCTGTTCCTGATCGCCGGGTTCATGATCGCCCGGCGCCGGTCGCAGCTGATCGCCGACTACGGCGGCGTGCAGTCGGTCGCCCCGCTGCTCGCGGGCCTGTTCCTGATCGCGGGCCTGGCCGGGCTGGCGCTGCCCGGCCTGTCCACCTTCGTCAGCGAGTTCCTCGTCCTGGTCGGCACCTTCACCAGGTACGAGGTGCCTGCCGTGCTGGCCACGGTCGGCATCATCCTGGCCGCGATCTACATCCTGTGGATGTACCAGCGCACCATGCACGGCCCGGTGCGCGAGGAGGTCAAGGGCATGCCGGACCTGAAGGCGCGCGAGCTGTGGGCGGTCGGCCCGCTGATCGTCTTGATCGTGGCGCTTGGCGTCTACCCCAAGCCGGTGCTCGACATCATCAACCCCGCGGTCCACCAGACCATGGTCCAGGCGCATTCCACCGACCCGGTCCCGCCGCATCCGGCTAACGCGCTCTACCCGAGGAGCAATCCGTGAGCGGGACCGTAGCGAGCCTGGGGAACCTAACGAGCCTCGCCCCGGTGATCCCGGCGCCGCGGATCGAATGGGGCCAGCTCTCGCCCATGCTGCTGGTCTTCGGCGTCGCGGTGGCCGGGGTGCTGGTCGAGGCGTTCCTGCCCAGGCACCTGCGGCGGCCGATCCACATTGCCCTGGCGCTCGGCGGCCTCGCCGGGGCCTTTGTCCTCACCATCGTGGTGAGCCTCAGCAGTTCCGTCTTCGGCCACGGCAGCCCGGGGCATGTCGCCGCGATGGGCGCGGTCGCCGTGGACCGGCCGACGCTGTTCATCCAGGGCACGATCCTGGTGCTCGCGTTCATCAGCATGCTGCTGATCGCGGAGAGCTCTCACGAGGTGAGCCCGTTCGTGGCGCAGGCGGCCGCGGTGCCGGGCAGCGCTGAGGAACGCGAGGGGCTAGAGGCCGGGATCACGCACACCGAGGTCTACCCGCTGACCCTGTTCGCGGTGGGCGGCATGCTGCTGTTCCCGGCCGCCAACGACCTGCTCACCATGTTCGTCGCGCTCGAAGTGCTGTCGCTGCCGCTGTACCTGCTGTGCGGCCTGGCCAGGCGCCGCCGCCTGCTCTCCCAGGAGGCGGCGATGAAGTACTTCCTGCTCGGGGCGTACTCGTCGGCGTTCTTCCTGTTCGGCGTGGCCATGCTGTACGGGTTCACAGGCTCGGTGCGGCTGTCGGCCATCGCGGCGGAGGCCTCGTCCAACACCGGCAACGCGACGCTGCTCTATGCCGGGATCGCGCTGCTCGGCCTCGGCCTGTTTTTCAAGATCGGCGCGGTGCCGTTCCACAGCTGGAAGCCTGACGTGTACCAGGGCGCCCCCACCCCGGTGACCGCGCTGATGGCCTCATGCACCCTGGTATCCGGGTTCGGGGCCGTGCTGCGCATCTTCTATGTCGCATTCGGGCAGCTGACCTGGGACTGGCGGCCCGCGCTCTGGGCGGTGGCGATCCTCACCATGCTGGTCGGCTCGATCGTCGCGATCACCCAGACCGACGTGAAGCGGCTGCTCGCCTATTCCTCCATCGCCCAGGCCGGGTACGTGCTGACCGGGGTCGCCGCCGCCAGCACGGCGGGCCTGTCCGGCAGCATGTTCTACCTGGCCGCCTATGGGGCGGCTGTCATCGGCGCCTTCGCGGTGATCACGCTGGTGCGCGACCCGGCCGGCGAGGCGGCGCACCTGGGCAGCTGGGCCGGCCTCGGCAAGCGCTCACCGCTGGTGGCCGGGGTCTTCGCCTTCTTCCTGATCGCGTTCGCCGGAATACCACTGACCAGCGGCTTCAGCGGAAAGTTCGCCGTGTTCCAGGCCGCAGTCAGCGGCGGGGCACTGCCGCTGGTGATCATCGGGGTGCTCAGCAGCGCGATCCTGGCCTTCCCCTATGTCCGCGTTATCGTGCTTATGTTCTTCAGCGAGCCCACGACTGGCGGGGCCGCCGTGGTCCGGCCGAGCTTGTATACCGGGGTTGCCGTGGCCGCTGGCGCAGCCGTCACGCTGTGGCTGGGCGTGGCGCCTGAGCCGCTGCTTAACCTCGCCAACCATGCCGCCAGCCAGCTGTTCGTGCGCTGACCGGCCGGGCGGCGGCCTGGCCGCTGGTGTCCGCCGACGGTATCGCGGGCATATGTCTGTTACTTTGCCTTGCACTTATCGTGGGGGTGGCGTGGCGATTTTCGCGTCCGCCGCCGGTCCGCCAGCGGTGCGGCCAGATCGAGGGAGCCTGAGTGATCACTGTGGTGCCCGTGGAGCTGTCTGATGCGGCGCTGGCAGCCGACGTTGTCGACGGCCTCGCGCTCGTCGAGGAGGGCATGCGGGATGCGGCGCGCGCTCAGCATGAGCTGCTTTCCGAGACATCCGGGTACCTGATCGATGCGGGCGGCAAACGGTTCCGCGCCACCCTGGTGCTGCTGGCCGCGCAGTTCGGCAATCCGAGGGATGCGCGCATCGTGCCGGCCGCGGTGGCCATCGAGCTCACCCATCTGGCGACCCTCTATCACGATGACGTGATGGACGAGGCCGCCGTCCGGCGCGGGCATCCCAGCGCGAACTCGCGCTGGGACAACACCATCGCGATCCTGACCGGCGATTTCCTCTTCGCCCGCGCCTCCCAGATCCTGGCCGATCTCGGTGACGAGGCGATCAGGATCCAGGCTGCGACCTTCAGCCGCCTGGTCAGCGGGCAGATCGCGGAGACCGTCGGCCCGCGGACTGACGAGGATCCGCTGGCCCATTACCTGAGCGTGGTGACGCAGAAGACCGCGTCGCTGATCGCTACTGCCGGTCAGTTCGGGGCCATGTTCTCCGAAGCCCCAGATCAGGTCACCGAGCGGATCAGGCCGGCCTGCGAGGCGCTCGGCGTGGCCTTCCAGCTTTCCGACGACATCCTGGACGTGGCCAGTGAGTCGGCGCAATCGGGGAAAACTCCGGGGACGGACTTGCGAGAGGGGGTGCGGACCCTGCCGATGCTGCACGCGCTGCGGTCAGCTGACAGCGGCGACGCCAGGCTCGTCGAGCTGCTCGGCAGTGGCGAGCTCACCGATCCCGCCCGGCATGCCGAGGCGCTGGCCCTGCTCCGGGCGCATCCGGGAATGCGAACGGCACGGGCGGACATGACCCGCTGGGCGCAGCTGGCCAGGGACGAGATCCTGGCCCTGCCCGACGTGCCAGCCCGGGCAGCATTTGAGGCGCTCTGTGATTACGTGGTGGACCGGACCGGCTGATCCGTGCTCGCGAATCGTCCTAGGATGTCGGCTGCCGCGGTGGCCGTCGCTACCGTGGCGGTGGCGGCACTCACGGCTTGCAGCGGCTCAGCAGGCTCGTCGCAGTCCGGCTCGTCGCAGTCCGCGGCAGCGCGGCCGGTGGCTGCGACCATCGCCGAGATGAGAACCGCGATACGCGCCGCGACCAGCGTGCACCTGACCGGCTCGCTCAGCGGGACCGGCGGCAAGACCGTCGGCCTCAACGTCGGCCTGACCCGGTCTGGCCGGTTCTCCGGCACGGTTGCCGAGAACGGGCCGACACTGATGATCATCAACGCTGGTGGCAAGGTCTACATCAAGGCAACTCGTGCCTTTCTCGCCCAGCTCAACATGCCTGCCGCGGTTTGCTCGCTGATGTGCGGCAAGTATGTAGCGATGTCACCGGCCCAGGGCGATGAGCTTGCGGGTCAGCTCGACATGGTCCCCCTGCTCCAGTCGATCACCGGCAGGCTGCCGGCCTTTACCAATGCAGGGACCCAGACCATCAACGGGCAGCTTGCCGAGGTGCTGCACGGCGCCGATGGGTCCACGCTCGCCGTCGCGGCTACCGGGCAGCCGTATCCGGTCGAGGCCATCTCGCCGCACGACAACCATGGCAGTATCGGCTTCTCCCAGTGGAACAGCGTGCCGCCGCCGGTCGCGCCGCCCGCCAGCCAGGTGATCGACCTGAGCAAGCTGGGCGGCTGATCCCGCGCCTCGTACCCTGCGCTGACTTGCACCAGTGCTTTGCTGCCAGCGCGGTTCCACCGCCAGCGCAGTCCCGGCCTGCGCACGCTCGCCGGCTGAGTGCGTCCGGACAATGCGGCCTTGATCCGGTTATGTTCTGTTAGCGTGCAATCTGGAATCCCGGCCCGCTGGGCCGGCGCCGGCCTCGGGGCGGGAGAGCATGATCCGGAAGTGGGCGCGTACGCCAGTCCTGCTGACAACGGCCGCCGTCGTGCTGTCCGGATGTGGTGGTGGCGCGGGACCGCCGGAAACCGCGGGCGCCCAGAGTGCGGCGATCATCGTCAGTCAGATGAAGACGGCGATGCTCGACGCCACGAGCGTGCACCTGGCCGGGAACCTGCGTAGCGATGGAACCGCCGTCGGGCTGGACATCGCAATGGACCGGTCAGGTGCATTTTCCGGGTCCATCGACAGCGCCGGGACGCGGCTAGACATCGTCGACACGAGCAAGCGCGTGTATGTCAAGGTGACCAGCGCGTTTCTCAGGCTCAGCGGCGCCCCGGCCAGCGCCTGTCAGCGAGCCTGCGGCCAGTTCGTGGCGGCCCCCGCTGCCCTGGCGCAGTCGATAGGGGGCGACTTCACGATGGCGAAGCTGCTGGGAAGCGTTCGCCAGGCGCTGCCTAGCTACGTCAAGTCCGGCAGGACGACGATCGCTGGCCAGCAGGCGCTGATCCTGCACGGATCGGACGGCTCCATGCTGTACGTCGCTGCGACCGGCAGCCGGTATCCGCTCCAGGCGATCGCCCCCGAGGCCGGCCATGCGGGCGCGCTCAGTTTCAGCGACTGGAACGCGGTGCCCGCCATTACCGCCCCGCCGGCCAGCAAGGTAATCAGCATCAGCCAGCTGGTGGGCTGATCGAGGAGCTGTCGTGCGGTCCCGGCTGACGGCGGCCGCACGCTAGCATTGCTGTGCAATGAGAACCTCTGGGCGCATGGTGAACGATGCGGTCGCGTCCGAGCTCCAGCCGGAGGCCGGCCCGCCAGCAGCAGCTGCCGATGGCGGAACGGCGCTCAGGAACAGCGATTTCGTGCAGTCCCTGGACCGGGGACTTGCCGTGATCCGGGCCTTCGGTCCGGACCGCGACCGGCTAAGCCTCAGCGAGGTCGCCCGCGCGACCGGCCTGACCAGGGCAGCGGCGCGCCGGTTCCTGCTGACGCTGGTCAAGCTCGGCTACGTGCGCAGCGACGGCAGGGAGTTCTCACTCCGGCCCAGGGTCCTCGAGCTCGGCTATGCCTACCTATCCGGGCTGGCGCTGCCGGAAGTTGCCGCCCCGCATATGGAGGAACTCGTGTCCCGGCTGCGCGAGTCGTCCTCGATCTCCGTGCTTGACGGCCATCACGTGGTTTACGTGGTCCGCGTCCCGATGAAGCGGATCATGACGGTGGCGATCTCGGTGGGCACCAGGTTCCCGGCGTACGCCACCTCCACGGGCCGCGTCCTGCTCGCGGCGATGAGCGAGGACGAGCTGGACCGCTACCTGGCCGAGGCGGTACTCGACCCGTTCACCAGCCATACGGTCACCGACCCCGGCAGGCTCAGGTCCATCGTCGGCGAGGTGGCGAAGCAGGGCTACGCCATCGTCGATCAGGAACTCGAGGAAGGCCTGCGGGCGGTGGCCGCGCCGATCCGCGGCGCCGCCGACGTGGGCAACGCGGCGATTAACGTGTCCGCGCACGCCAGCCGCGTCAGCATCACCACCCTGCGGTCCGAGATACTGCCCGAACTGCTCAAGACGGCGCGGCAGATCGAGGCTGACCTGAAGGCGCAGGGCCCGGCCTGATCGGTAGCCGACGCAGCTGGGCTGCCATCCCCGATGGCGGGCCAGCAAGGCGGGGAATCTCGCCCTGCCGCGGACGGTTGTCAAGTTGCGTGCGGGCCGGTTCGGCCCGCAGGCCCGCGGCAGGCGCCGGAGGTCAGCGCCGGCCGCGGCCTAGCTCGCTGAGGAGGCGGTCGTGGGTGTGTTCGGATTCCACAGGGCGCGGATGATCACCGCGGATGAGGCGCTGCGCGGACGGAGCAGGCCGATGGAGGTCCCGGCGCGGCACGAGGTCCTCGGCGGCCCGTTGCAGCCGCCCTATCCGCCGGGCAGCCAGGTCGCCGAGTTCGCGCTGGGCTGCTTCTGGGGGGCCGAGAAGAAGTTCTGGGAGACCCCGGGGGTGCTCTCCACCGCGGTCGGCTACGAAGGCGGGTTCACGCCGAATCCCAGCTACGAGGAGGTTTGCACCGGCCGCACCGGGCACGCCGAGGCCGTACGGGTGGTGTTCGACCCGGCCAAGGTCAGCTACCGTGAGCTGCTCGCCGTGTTCTGGGAGTCCCATGACCCGACACAGGGCATGCGGCAGGGTAACGACACAGGCACCCAGTACCGTTCGGCGATCTTCTATAACTCGCCGGCGCAGGAGGCCGAGGCGAGAGACTCACTGACCGCCTACCAGAAGCGGCTGGCCGAAGCCGGATACGGCGAGATCACCACCGAGGTGTCCCCGGCATCGGACTTCTACTTCGCCGAGGACTACCACCAGCAGTATCTGTCCGGCACTAAAAACCCGAATGGGTACTGCCCCGACCACGGCACGGGCGTGTCCTGCCCGATCGGGGTGGTCAGGGCGAGCGGCCCGGCCGGACTGCTGAAGGCTGACGGCTGAGTCGTCGGCGGCCGCGCTCGTAGCGCCGCCTATTCCTCGACACCTAAAGTGCTCATCGTCACGCTAAGCATACTCATCGTGGCCGTTTCGGCCTCAGCGGCGGGAATGGCGGCTCGGTGCTACTGGCTATCGCCAGCTGGCTGAGCGGGCTGCAGGTGCTTGCCCTGCATCAGCTTCCAGGCACGGCTGAGCGCGACGCCGAACGCCGCGATCACCAGATAGGTAGCGGTGTACACCTGGCCGCGATCAGCCGGATCGAAGAGCAGCAGGACGCCGACCACCAGCTGTAACAGATAGATGCCCAGGCCGAGGATCAGGAGCACGATGTGGAGTTCCTGCCTGGCCACCCGGCGATGCAGCTGGACGGTGCTGACCAGGCTGATCACGGCCATGATCGTGGCGACCTCGCCCAGGTTGGCATGCGGGATGAGCGCGACCATCGAGACGAAGAAGCTGTCGACCAGGCCGGTGAAGGCCGACCCAGCGAGGGCGCGCCCGCCCGGCGGCGCGTCATCGCTGAAGACCGAGTCCGGCCGCAGGGCGACGGCGACGAACAACAGCCCGATCAGGACGCCAGCGGCGGCAGTCGCGGCCGTGAAGTATCCCGTGAACTCAGCGGGGACCATCGGCTACCGCCCTGCTGGCCGAGCCGGAGGCGGCTCGCTGGACCGCAAACAGGACGTAGCCGTAGGTGAGGCCCGTCGCCGCCGGGTTCCTGGCCAGCCAGGACCGGGCGACGGTGGCGGGAAGCTCGATGTGCAGGACCGCCGCGAGCTCGGCCCGGCTCCGAAAACGCAGTTCCGACCGCACCTGGATGCGGACCGCGCCGCGCTCCCGCCACCAGGCATCGGCGGCTGCGGCGGTCCGGTCCGGCCCAGTGGCTGAGGCCCCGGCCAGCAGCTCGGCGAACTGGCCCCATCGATGGTCGTTGTCAACTACGACGAGGCTCCCGCCCGGCCGCAGCACCCGCATTACCTCGGCGAGCCCGGCGTCGCCGCCTGGCGAGAGGAAATAGGCGAACCTCGCGTGCACCACGTCTGCCGACCGGGCCGGCAGCGGCAGCCGCTCCGCCGATCCGGCGAGCACCGTGGTCCGCCGCAGCCGTGCTGCCCGCGCCGTCGCGGCGGTGCGGAGCGCCGGATCAGGCTCGATCCCGATCACCTCGGCGGCGTTCTCGGCATACCTGCTCAGCCAGAATCCGCTGCCACAGCCCAGGTCCACGAGGGTACGGCCGTCCCAGGGGACCAGCGCGCGCATGGCCGCAAGGACATGCCCGGCCGAGTCGACCGCCTGATTCTCGACCTCGTAGATGTCTGGATGCCCCCCGATGTTAGGAGCGAACTTCCAGTCGGGGAATGCGCTCCGGGCGGCGGCGGCTCCACCGGTCAGGCCGGCACCGGCTGGGCCCGGAGCGCCACCTGGCGCCGCGCCAGGCTGGTCACCCGCGGCAGCCCGGATCAGGTCGGCGATCACTGGAGACATTGTGGCCGGCCAGGCCGCTAACCGCCCGCGGAAGCGCCAGCCCGGCGGGCCGGCGGCGCCGCGATCTGCTCGTCGGGCGTGCCCCACGACGGGGACGGCGCGGACGGCGGGATGACTGCCGTCACTCCCTCGTTCAGGTCACGGTTGATCACTTCCGCGACGTCCTGGACCGTGTCGACGCCATAGGGCATGCTCGGGTTATTCGCTGTCAGTACCACGATCAGGTAGTTACGATGGTGGCCAGAGAAGCTTCCGATGCTGTTGATGTGCCAGTCGTCGCCGGGGTAGGGCAGCCAGCCGTTCTTCACGTGCACCGTGACATCGGCCGGAGCACCTGCGGGCACTCCCCAGCGCTGCGACGCGATGACGCGCGCCATCAGCGAGAGCTCATAGGACCGCGAGGCGTAGTCGAGTACCTGGTTCTTGCTGGTCAGCACCTTCAGCAGCAGGATCTGGTCGTGTGCGGTGATCAAGGTCAGGCCCCAGTAGCCGCCCGGCCCGAGCTTGGTCTGCTTCATCGACGCGAGGTTGAGGAAGTGCTGGAGGCTGGGACGGCCGACCTCGGCCCATAGCGCCGAGGCGGCGGCGTTGTCCGACTCGGTGATCATCTCGGTGGCCAGGGTCCGTTGCGCCGAGGTCAGGTACCGGTGCGCTTGCATCAGCTTGCGGAGCAGGGCGGCCAGGATGGTTGCCTTGACCACGCTGGCTGAGTAGAAGCGCCGGTCCTGCTGGAGGTCGCAGATCACGCCCTTGACCGTGTCGTCGACCTTCAGCCCGACAACGGAGGAACGGCCGCTCAGTGCGGCCAGGATGCCGCGCGAGATCCGGGCCGCCAGCTGGGGATGAGCGCCCGACCAGCAGATCATGCCCGCGGTGTCGGCGGCCTTCCCGGTGCGAGATGCCGTTGCCGTTGCCCCCGTCGTCGTCACTGCTGCCGTGCTGGTGGCTGCAGTGGCGGCGGCCATCGGCGTGACCGGGGCCAGGGCAATCGTTAGGCCTAGCGCAAGTCCGGTGCGCCGAAGGTAGCTGCCTGCTCTCACGAAGTCACCCCTGTTCTCGACGGGCGCGACCGCGCCAAGGGTTAAGACGGCTGGCCCAGCCGTCCGGTTGGCGAGAGCGCCGGCAGCTGATTCCAGGCGGCGAGCTGCCGGCGCGTTCAGCAGCTGATCGCTCCACCTCGGCGGGGCTGAACCGGGTGGCGCCGAAGCTGCGATTGAGGCAGCTTCGGCGGCTAGGCGGGCGCGCCGCCCCGGCCGGCGCCACCGCGGAACCGCGACACGCCCGCAAGTAGCGCGGCATCAGCCAGGGCGGCTTGTCCGTGGCGGAACTCATTGGCCATCGCCTCGCCGCCGGAGAGTGACACCCCCTCCCGCGCGGACTGCCGGTCACTGCGCAGGCAGCCCTGGGGCAGGATGGCTAGCTCAAGGGCCAGCTTCTCGGCTGCCGCCCGGGCGCTGCCATGCGGTACAACGCGGTTAACCAGGCCCATCTGGCCGGCCTCAGCGGCGGATATGGCGCGCCCGGTGAGAATCAGGTCCAGTGCCCTGCCGAGTCCGACGATACGTGGCAGCCGGACCGTGCCGCCGTCGATGAGCGGCACGCCCCAGCGCCTGCAGAATACGCCGAGGACAGCGTCCTCCTCGGCGACCCGCAGGTCGCACCAGAGGGCGAGCTCAAGACCGCCCGCGACGGCGTGTCCTGAGATCGCCGCGATCACCGGCTTCGATAGTTCCATCCTGGTGGGGCCCATCGGCCCGGCGCCATCGGGTCTGACCGCGTTGGCGTCCGGGGTGCCCATCGCCTTGAGGTCGGCTCCGGCGCAGAACGTGCCGCCAGCGCCGAACAGCACCGCGACCGACGCGTCCGGGTCAGCGTCGAAATCGGCGAATGCCTCGGCGAGCGCGGCTGCGGTCGGGCCGTTGACCGCGTTGCGCACCTCGGGCCGGTCGAGGATGACGGTGGTGACCGGCCCGCTGCGCTCGACGTGCAGTGGCATCGGCAGCTATCCGACCTGCCAGGTGTCGCTGCCGGCCAGCAGGGCGGCCAGGTCGCCGTCACCCTGCTGCACGCGGGCGGACTCGATCTGGGCCGACATCAGCTCGTCATAGCTGTGCCTCGGCGCCTGCCGGAACACGCCGATCGGCGTATGCGCGAAGTCTGAGCTGTCCAGCCGTGACAGCGCGAACGCGTACGAGGGATCGGCGGCGTGCGCGTCATGCGTCAGCAGCGTATCGGGATCGCATCCGGCGGCGTCGACCGCCTCGAGGCTGCCGTGGCGGCTGAACCGCAAGCCCTTGCTGTCGTCCGGGCCGAATCGGACCTGCGCGCCATGCTCGAGCCTGATCAGGTGCTGGTCCCGCGCTCCGGGCTCCGTCACGGGTGCGAACGCCTCGTCGTTGTAGATCGGGCAGTTCTGGTAGATCTCGACGAAAGCGGTCCCCTTGTGGTCGGCCGCCGCTCGCAGCACCCCGGTCAGGTGCTTGCGGTCGGAGTCGATGGTCCGTGCGACGAAGCTGGCCTCGGCGCCGAGCGCCAGGGATACCGGATTGAAGGGCGTGTCCAGGGACCCGAACGGGGTGGACTTAGTGACCTTGCCCTGTTCCGACGTGGGTGAGTACTGGCCCTTGGTCAGCCCGTATATCCGGTTGTTGAACAGCAGGATCTTGATGTTGACGTTCCTGCGCAGGGCGTGGATCACGTGGTTACCGCCGATCGACAACGCGTCGCCGTCACCGGTGATCACCCAGACTGACAAATCGGGGCGGGAGGCGGCGAGCCCGGTTGCGATCGCGGGCGCGCGGCCGTGGATCGAGTGCATCCCGTAGCTGTTGACGTAGTAGGGCAGTCGGGACGAGCAGCCGATGCCGGAGATGATGGCCAGGTTCTCCCGCGGGATTTCCAGCTCAGGCAGGAACGCCTGGAACGCGGCCAGGATGGCGTAGTCGCCGCATCCGGGGCACCAGCGAACTTCCTGATCGGACTTGAAATCCCTGGTGGCCAGCTTCTCGTCGGCCTTCGGTACTAGGGCGAGCGACGCGAACCTGTGCGGGTCGACGGCGTGTTCCGCGCCGTCACCCGCCGCGCCTCGGCCCGCAGCGGGCAAATCAGACATTTATCGTCACATCCTGGATAACACCGGCGAGTTCCGCGGCGCGGAACGGTAGCCCGCGGACCCTGTTGTAGGAGATAACGTCGACCAGGTATCGCCCGCGCAGCAGCAGCGCGAGCTGGCCGAGGTTGATCTCGGGGACGAGCACCTTGTCGTAGGAGCGCAGGACGTCACCGAGGTTGGCCGGGAACGGGGACAGGTGCCTGAGGTGCGCCTGGGCGACCGCGCCACCGGCCAGCCGGATCCGGCGGGCCGCTGCTCCGATCGAGCCGTAGGTCGAGCCCCAGCCGAGCACCAGGACCCGGGCGCTGCCGCCCGGATCGTCCACTTCGAGCGGCGCGATGTCGGCCGCGATCCCGTCGATCTTGGCCTGGCGCAGCCGGACCATCTTGTCGTGGTTATCCGGATCATAGGAGATCGTCCCGGCACCGTCGGCCTTCTCGATCCCGCCGATCCGGTGCTCAAGCCCGGGGGTTCCCGGGATAGCCCACGGCCGGGCGAGGGTCTGCGGATCCCGTTGGAACGGCAGGAAGCCGGCCGCGCCATTGGCGCCCTGTCCTTCGTTTGGAATGGCGAATTTGAACTCATCGCGCAGCTTGGCCAGGCTGTCCACGGCCGGGATCCGCCACGGTTCCGAGCCGTTCGCCAGGTATCCGTCGGACAGGATGATTACCGGTGTGCGGTATTTGACGGCGATCCGGACCGCCTCGATGGCAATCTCGAAACAGTCAGAAGGGGTAGCGGGCGCCAGGACCGCGACCGGAGACTCCCCGTTCCTGCCGTACAGGGCGGTCAGCAGGTCGGCCTGCTCAGTCTTGGTCGGCATGCCGGTCGACGGGCCTGCTCGCTGGATGTCGCAGATGACCAGAGGCAGCTCCACGGAGGCCGCCAGGCCGATCGTCTCAGCCTTGAGGCATATGCCCGGCCCGGAAGTGGTGGTGACGCCGAGCCCGCCGCCGAAGGCCGCGCCGAGCGCCGCGCCCACGCCGCTGATCTCGTCTTCGGCCTGGAAGGTGCGGACACCGAACCGCTTGAGCTTGGCCAGCTCGTGCAGGATGTCCGAGGCCGGGGTGATCGGGTAGGAGCCGAGGAACAGTGGCAGGCCAGAGCGTCTTGATGCTGCGACGAGCCCGTAGGAGAGGGCGGTGTTGCCGGTGATGTTGCGGTAAGTGCCTGGCCGCAGCGTCGCGGGCTTGATTTCGTACTGAACGGAGAAGTCTTCGGTGGTCTCGCCGTAATTCCAGCCGGCCTGGAAAGCGGTGACGTTCGCCTGCATGATCTCGGGCTTGGCCGCGAACTTGGACGCGAGGTACTTCATCGTGCCCTCGGTCGGCCGGTTATACAGCCAGGAGAGCAGCCCGAGCGCGAACATGTTCTTGGCCCGCTCGGCGTCCTTCCTGGAGATCTCGTAGCCTTCCAGGGCCTTGACGGTCATCGAGGTGATCGGCAGCGCGTGCAGCTGGTAGGCACCGAGGGAGCCGTCGTCAAGCGGGTTAGCGGCATAGCCCACCTTGGAGAGGTTCCGCTTGCTGAACTCGTCGGTGTTGGCGATGATGTCCGCGCCGCGGGGCAGGTCGGTGATATTGGCCTTGAGAGCGGCCGGGTTCATCGCCACCAGGACGTCGGGGACATCGCCCGGGGTCAGGATGTCATGGTCGGCGAAGTGCAGCTGGAAGCTCGATACGCCGGGCAGGGTGCCGGCCGGGGCGCGGATCTCGGCGGGGAAGTTGGGCAGCGTCGACAGGTCGTTGCCGAACGTGGCCGTTTCCTGGGTGAACCTGTCGCCGGCCAGTTGCATCCCGTCCCCGGAGTCGCCGGCGAACCGGATGATGACGTGGTCGAGTTTCTGGACCTGCTTGGTCACAGTGGGAGGACCTCCTCCACGCGCCGAGGCTGAGCAGTGCTACCACTGGTTAGCGGTGTCGGCGTGCATCTATGAGCGCCGCCCCGAGGCCAAAGTTGGCTTGGGGCGCTGAGCTTTGGACTTAGGGCTATATCCTACTCGCGGCATTGGGTCGCAGGTCGGGTACGGACGGCCTCTAATTGCTGCGCTGGCCGCATTATCCGACTCCTAGCCAGGTCACGCGGTCGGCGCGGCGGCTCCGCGTGTTTCTAGGACGCATCCGTGCCTTGCCGGTTTACTCCTCTAATGAGGACGTACTGCCCGGTCGGCGGGTTCACGTCCGGGCGCCAGGGGCCATCCCGCCCGTGCGGGTTCGTCCCCCTGCACGCGAGTTCCTCCTCCCGCACGCAGGTCACCCGCGCGACTTCTCTACATCCTTCACGCGGGGCGTGCTGTCACAGCTATTGTCGCCCAGATCCATCGCACGGTACCGACAGCGAAGAGACTCGCGTGCGCGTTACCCAGTAGCTGGCCGGGCGGGATGCACGGCAGAATTTGATTACTGAGAGTGTCAACCTGATCGCGTTGCGAGACGTCTAACTCGCGTGATCCGCAACCAGATCTCCCGCCCAACGAGGAGGCCGCCGGGTATGAGCGATCGTGTGCAGGGAAGTGCCGCCAGCCCGGTCACTACCGTGCCCAGTCCGGCTGGCCCGTACGGGGAACCTGAGTCACCCGGCAGGCCGCAGCCTCTCGCGCCCCAGGTTTCTGGGATCTCGCGGGAAGGGACTGTGCCGCGGCCATCAGCACCGAGGCCACCGGCACCCAGGCCGGTGGCGCCCGCGCTGGTCACGGCCCGGACGGCTGAAGTCCGGTTGCCGCAACCTGTGACGTCCGTGCCTGTGACGTCCGTGCCTGTGACGTCCGTGCCTGTGACGTCCCGGCGGGCTGCGGACCAACTGCCGTGCCCCAGCCCCTGTCCCAGCCGGGCTTCAGTCCGGGACGAGCTGGACGATGCATTGAACGGGGCGCCGCTCAACACCCGGGACCGGCAGTTCCTCAGCAAGCTGGTGCATTGGGACAAGCGGAACGCGGCTTCGGTGGTCTCTTTGCTCAGGCGCGCACGACACGCGGGACGCAATGAGGCCGGGCTCACTCCACTTCAGCTGGAGACGGTTCTGACTGCGCTCAAGGATGCTGTGGTTCATCGCGTTGCGGGTGTCGACACAGTCGGCTGCTGGGACTGTGAAAATGTCCGCGGCGCACGCTGCGCCGAACATTCGAGAGATTTCGAGCGGGCACGGGACTATGCCGACCTGGCAGCACTACTCTCTGCACGCGCAAGCCTGCTCCACCTCGACAACGAGCCACGCTCCACCGAGCTGGCTCCGACGCCGATCCAGCGGCCGACCGACATATCGGGCTACCGGCGCCGGGCTCCCATCGTGTCCTGAGATCTACGCAGGGCTGCCACTTGCCACTGCCTGGCGACTGCTAGCGATAGTTGACGAACTGGAGCGCCAGGTCGAGTTCCTTGTCCTTCAGCAGGCTGATGACCTGCTGAAGCTCGTCCTTCTTCTTGGAAGAGACGCGCAGCTCGTCGCCCTGCACCTGGGCCCGGATGCCTTTCGGCCCCTCGTCCCTGATGATCTTCGCTATCTTCCTCGAGTCGTCTTGGGAAATACCTTCCTTCAGCGTCACGGCGAGCCGGTATTCCTTGCCCGATGGCTTCGGCTCGCCCGGGTCGAGGACCTTGAGCGAGACCGAGCGCTTGACCAGCTTCTCCTTGAAGACGTCGAGCACCGCTTTGGCTCGTTCCTCGCTGTTAGCCTTGATCTCTACGGCGTGATCTCCCGACCAGGCGATGGATGCGCCCACGCCACGGAAGTCGAATCGGGTGCCGATCTCCTTGCCAGCCTGGTTGAGGGCATTGTCGACTTCCTGCCGGTTGATCTTGGATACGATGTCGAAAGAGGATTCGGATGCCACGTGTCCAGGCTAGACGCCTTGCGCCCGCGCGGGCATTCTGGCGGGGCGTGTCGGCCTGGGAACAGGGTTCCCAGGCTGCCTGCGGGCGTGACTTCCGCTATCCTTCACTTTGCCGTCGAGCGAGGCGGCGCCAGGCAGGTTGCCCGAGTGGCCAAAGGGAGCGGTCTGTAAAACCGTCGGCTAAGCCTACGTTGGTTCGAACCCAACACCTGCCACCACCAGCAGAAACAGCCCCTGACCAGCGTCGATGCGGTCGGGGGCTGATCTCGTAGGCTCCTGGTGGTTCCCGGCTGTTTCCCGCGTTTCACGGGTGTTTCCGGAACAGGGACGGAACAGAATCGGCTAGGTTTCCTGGCTGTCTTCGGGGTCGGGCTGGGTCTGTTCGGCTAGGTCGAGGGCCTCCTCGATGCGCCGGTTCCAGAGCTTCTCCTGCCCGTAGACGCAGCCGGCGTAGACGCGCCAGAGGACTTCGACACTGTGCCCAGCGCGGTTGGCTACCTCGGGCGCTGGTACGCCGGCGTTGAGGGCGAGGGTGACGCCGCCGTGCCGCAGGTCGTAGGGGCGCCCGGCGAGCGGGGATGCCTGCTGTGCCCTGGTGAGCGCTGCGGCGCGGGCTTTTTGCCAGACAGGCCCGTAGACCTTGGTGGTGAGCACGCCGCCTTTGCCCCGTTGTCCCCAGGTGACCTGGAAGAGCCGCCCGTCGGCTGCGGTGCCGAAGCGCTCGATGTGGTCACGCAGGATCGCGACGAGCACCGGCGGGATGGGGACGACACGGACGGCGTCGCGGGCACGGTGCTTGAGCTGGCGCTGGTCGACGGCGGCGCCGTCGTCGGTCCAGGCGGCGCCGACGCGTTTCGCGGACCCGGTCAGGGTCAGCTTGCCCCAGCCTTTTGCTGGTAGCTCGCAGCTGTCGGTGGTGAGGGCGGCGGCCTCAGCCGGGCGCAGCAAGGCGTAGTACAGGCAGGCGAAGAACCCGACGAGCTCGGGGCGTACTTTCGCGACGGCGGCCAGCAGGTGATCGACTTGCCGGGGGCTGGCGACCACGCGGCGGTCGACTTCGTCGGCGGTCTTGGGGGCTTTCCACTGGACCTTGTCGATCGGGTTGGCGGGAAGGATGTCGAGTTCGACCGCGTAGCCGAGCACGCTGTAGAAGACCGATCGCTTGCGGCCGACGACCGTGGCCGCGGCGGGCTTGCCGTCCATGGTCAGCGCGATCGCGTCGAGTGCGCGGCGGATGAGTTCTGACCGGCGGTCTTTCTCGTCGAGGGTGACGACTTTGAGGGAGCTCGCCCGGATCCAGCCAATCGCGGCGGCGGTGTCGTCGTCGGGTTCGCAGGCGGCGCGCCGTTCCTTGTGGAACGCCCAGCCGTAGAGGGCGGCGCGCAGGATCTTCTGCTCGGGCATTCCCCTGGTCGTCGTCACCAGCACCGGCGTGAGCGTCGCGAGCGCGTCAGCCAGCGACATGCGGGTTCTGGCGGCCAGGTGCGGCCATTTCACGTCGACGAACCGGCAGGCGAGGTCGAACCAGGTCACCGCTGCCTGCTGGCGGGCCGCCGATTCGGGCAGGCCCGTCTCAGTGTCGAAGGCCTCGCCTTGGCGCGCCGCGCGGAGCAGGCCAGCGCGGTGATTGTCGGCCAGGGCGCGGGTGGTGAACCACTTCGAGAACTCGTGTCCGGCTACCGACCAGCGGACGCCGTGACCGCGGCGACGGGTCTTGCGGACCGCCAGCTTCCACACGTGAACCTCGTGCGACGCGGCCATCGTCAGCTCGCGTCGGCCAGTTCGGTGCGCGAAGCCAGCCACGCGTCGAGCGCGCGGCGGCGGATGCGGATCTGACCGTTGGGCAGCTTGATGCACTCCGGCGCGGAGCCGACGCTGCGCCAGGTATCGAATGTGCTGCGGGCGACCTGCAGCTCAGCGAGGACCTCGGCGATCGTCAGTAACTCGTCGTGGCTGGCAGCCGGCTTGCTCACGGGCATCTTTCAGTCCTCCGCCGGTGTGTTCGGGGGTGGGCCCGGCTGCCACGGCGCAGGCGGGCGATCGGAGCCCGCCGCTTCGGCCAGTCCTTCTGGCGGCCGTGCCTGGGGGCCCGGTGGCTTCTGCGGTTCGCCGTCATTG
>JBEKIF010000016.1:0-104542 GCA_050011895.1 Streptosporangiaceae bacterium
CAGGCCCGCCGCCTGCATCCGGTCACACAACCGGCTCGCCGCCGACGGCGACGCCCCCAGCAACCCCGCCAGGCCGCTCAGATTCAAGCTCCCCGCCCGGTCAATCACCAGCAGCGCCCGCAACTGCACCGGCGGCACCACGGCCCCGATCTCCTCGACCGCCCGCTCACACGCCTCCAGCAGCACGCTCAGCCCCGACTCCGCCGAACCCACATCCAGCTCGCCGTTCCCCGAGCGCCCAGCCATCCCATATCCCATCAGCCACATCACCGATCCGGGCAACCGGCCCAGCGACCCGCCAGCGTCCAAGGCCGGGCAACCCCACCCAGACACCAGCCAGTGCGCACAGCCCTCCTGGCACTACTGCCCTCCTGGCACTACTGCCCCGTCACAGCGCACTATGCAGATCTTGCGTGAATGCTGATACGAAGCGGGACATCAAGAGACGAAGGCCGACGTGCGGTGCCGGCGTGCGCGGCCGCCCCGGGAGGTGCGGCCGCCCCGGGAGGTAAAGCAAGAATGCCTCCTGGATCGTGACAGCATCGCCGCCTGGCCGACCGAAGGCATTCCTCCTGTTACGTTGCGGCGCGCTGCCCGCCCCGCCGCAATCTACGGTCCTACAGCGTACCAGCGGCGATTACGGCATGCCCGGGGTGGCGCTAGGTCAGCCGGTGACAACCAGCAGCCCGCTACTGGGCTGCCCGGCTGCACGCGATGCGCCCGCTGATGCCCGCGCTTGCGGCGCCGATTCTGGGCGCCCCGTACGCGCGCGGTTCAGCACGGCTGGCGATCGTGCTTGGCCTGGTTGGCTGAGTACTGAGGTGCTTATACCGGCTACTGAGGTACTTATACCGGATTTGGTGACCGCATTTCCGGCATAACGGTCAGGTTTCTGAACGAAATCCGGTATAAGGAACTCCACTACCTGCGCGGGGCCGACCTAAACCAGGCGGCCCGTCCGCAATGGCGCACAGCGGCTGTGTCGCTTCGCGGCGCTCCCGTGGGCAGGAAACTGGATCCGCGCCCGGCTGAGGTTCCTTTCTTGGGTTAGCACAAGGGGTGCCCGGGCGACGGGGCGCCGCGAATATCGAGAGCGGGTCAGGTGTCCGCAGCTGCGCGCTCGCGCAGGCGTTCGCGCTGCGGGCCGACGGTGTACTTCGGGTCCCGGGCCGAGGCAAGGCCCGCCTCGAAGATGCCAAACCTGGTCAGCGCGGAGGCCGCTACGAGAGCCGCGCCGGACACGGCCGCCATCGCGCGGCTGCGGCCCGCGAGGACCGCGCCGGCCAGCCCCGCCGCCGTGAGCACCTCGCCTGCCTGCAGGAGCGAGCCGGCCCGGCCAGCCTGGTACGGCTCCCCGGTATCGCCCAGGCGGCGCACCAGCATATTTTTGGCGGTCAGCTCGGTCGCGGCCCCTAGCACCGCGAACCTGACCGCCTGCCCCCCGCGCGCGGGGGACACGGCAAGCATCCCGAGGCCGCCCGCGGCGGTCGCAGCCGAACCGGCGAACACGTAGGGCATCTCGCGATAGCCCTCGTGCCAGGCGGGCACGGCCGTGTCGCACAGCAGCGCCGCGGTGTAGGTGGCGATCCCGGGACCCAGCGCGGCCGCGGCGATGGTCGCGGCGGCCCCGGCTCTGGGCAGCCGGCCGGTGACGGCGCAGGCGGCGGCCGCTCCCGCGGCCGGCCCGTAACCGGCGAGCAGCCAGGAGCCGACGCTCATCGGCGATGTCACCTTGAACACGCGCAGCATGTTGAGAAATCGCTCCGGCCGGCCGAGGTCGTGCACGAGCGCGACAGCGGACAGGCTGATCGCCCCGGCCGCCCCGGTCTTCGCCGCGCGGGACAGCTCTCGGTTTCCTGCTAGCTGGGCGAACGCGGCCAGCAGCGACGAAGCCCCGGCGAGGCCGCCGAGGAAGAGATAGCCGGGCACGTCCGGTGCTCGCCAGACCGGTTCCTTGAGCACCGGGCGGCCGTAGTAGGAGCGGAACTCGGCACGCGGTACGACAGGCCGGTCGCCGCGCTGGCCCCGGCCGCGCCATCGGGATCTGGCCGGCCCGTCCTGGATGTCACCGGGCGGCCGGCTCACTGCCGGTCCGCCTGGCCGCCGAAAGGCGCGGGACTGACCGCCGGATCCGCCTGGCCGCCAAAAGGCGCGGGACTGACCGCCGGATCCGCCTGGCGGTGGCCCAGGACCGGTCCTGGCCGACTGCTGCCCGGTTCGCGATTCATGGCCGGCTCCGGGGGCCGCCGCCCAGGCACGCGGCCAGTGCGCCGGCCGCTAGCGCGGCGCCCGCTGTGATCACATGGCGCCACATCCGTGGCAGGTCGCGAGTGGTGACGACCGGATCCGGCGGCAGGCCGTACACCTCGGGCTCGTCAAGCAGCAGGAAGAACGCGCCCGCACCGCCGACGCCGTCGCCCGGGTCCGCGCCGTACAGCCGCGCCCCGGCGACCCCGGCGTCCCGCAGCTGGCTGAGCCGCTGCCCGGCGCGGTCCCGCAGCTCGTCGACCGGGCCGAACTGGATCGAGTCGGTCGGGCACGCTTTCGCGCAGGCGGGCTCGAGGCCGACCCCAAGCCGGTCGTAGCAGAGCGTGCACTTGAACGCGCGCCCGTCCTCCTCGCGGCGGTCGATCACCCCGAACGGGCACGCGGGAATGCAGTAACCACAGCCATTGCAGATGTCCTGCTGGACGACGACGGTGCCGAACTCGGTGCGCATCAGAGCGCCGGTCGGGCAGACATCCAGGCAGGCCGCCTCGGTGCAGTGCTTGCACACGTCGCTGGACATCAGCCAGCGGGAGCCGCCAGGCCCGGAACCGCCAGGCCCGGAACCGCCAGGCCCGGAACCGCCAGGCCCGGAACCGCCAGGCCCGGAACCGCCAGGCCCGGAACCGCCAGGCCCGGAACCGCCGGGCCTGGCGTGCCCGGCCTGCGGCTCCGGATCGCCAGGCCGGCCGATCTGCTCGATGAACGCGACGTGCCGCCACGTCGACGCGTTCAGGCTGCCGGTGTTGTCGTATGACATGCCGGTCAGCGTCAGCCCGTCCTCGGGCACCGCATTCCATTCCTTGCAGGCCACCTCGCACGCCTTGCAGCCGATGCAGACTGAGGTGTCGGTGAAGAAGCCCATCCGGGGCGGATGCTCGGGATAGCCGGCCCGGGCCGCCGGGTCCAGCCCGCCGGCCAGGCTCAGGACAGCAGCGGGCTCTGCGGGCTTCCCCGCCTGGTGCGCCGGCTGCGCGGTCATCTCAGGCCTCCGTCCCGGTCTCGCTGGTGATCCCGGCCCGCTCGGCGTACTCGCGGACCAGCGCCCGCAGCGCGGGCCCGCGCGGCCGCCGCCCTGGTCTGATGTCGCAGGCCAGCGCCTTGACCTCCTGGATGTGCACGTTCGGGTCCAGGGACAGGTGCGACAGCTCGTTGGCAGCGTCACCGGTCGTGTAACCGTTCGGCCCCCAGTGCCACGGCAGCCCGATCTGGTGCAGCCGCCTGCCGCCAGCTTCGAGCGGCGTCATCCGCCTGGTGACCATCACTCTCGCCTCGATGGCGCTGCGCGCCGAGATGATGGTCGCCCAGCCCAGGTGCTCAAGTCCGCGTTCGGCCGCCAGCTCGGGTGATACCTCACAGAACATCTCGGGCTGCAGCTCGGCGAGATAGGGCAGATAACGAGACATCCCGCCTGCAGTGTGGTGCTCAGTAAGCCGGTAGGTCGTCACCACATAAGGGAACACGCCGGACCCGGGCTCAGCGCCGCTGGGCTGGTACCGGTTCTCCGGATGCCTGATGATCTCACGGACCGGGTTGTGCTGCTGGCCGTAGAAGAGGTTCGGCAGCGGGGACTCCTGCGGCTCGTAATGCGCCGGCAGCGGGCCGTCCACCAGCCCTGCGGGGGCGAACAGCCACGCCTTCCCGTCCGCCTGCATGATGAACGGGTCGATCCCGGAGATCGCGTCGACCCCGGTGGCGCCCTCAGGCGGCCGGTAGGAGGGCGGCCGGTCGGCGATGAAATCCGGGATGTCGTGCCCGGTCCACTTGCGCGCCTCAGGATCCCACCACACCAGCGCCTTGCGCTCGCTCCATGGCTTGCCGTCCGGGTCGGCCGACGCCCTGTTGTAGAGCACCCGCCGGTTGGCGGGCCACGCCCAGCCCCACTCCGGCGCGACCCAGCTCTGCTGGCTGCCCGGCTTGCGGCGGTCCGCCTGGTTGACCCCGTCGGCCCGGACCCCGCAGTAGATCCAGCAGCCGCACGCGGTGGATCCGTCGTCGGCCAGCTGGGTGTAGGACGACAGCGGCCTGCCCTCGGCGTCCCAGCCGTTGACCTCGGCGAGCACGGCATCGGCGTCCGGCTCCTGCAGCTGGCCCTTCACCGGGTAGTCCCAGGTCAGATCCAGGACTGGCCGGTCCATCTCGGCGTCAACGGCGAGCCCGGCACCCGGGGACGCGGCGGCCGCTGCCAGCTTCGCCCTGATGCGCCGGCCCAGGTGGTAGATGAACCACAGGTCGCTGCGCGCGTCGCCGGCCGGCTCGACGGCCGCGTGGTGCCACTGCAGCATCCGCTGGGTGTTGGTGAAGCTCCCGTCCTTCTCGGTATGCGCCGCCGCGGGCAGGAAGAACACCTCGGTCTTGATGTCCTCGGTGCGCAGCTCCCCGGTCTCGATCTCGGGGCCGTCCTTCCACCAGGTGGCGCTCTCGATCAGCACGAAGTCCCGCACCACCAGCCAGTCCAGGTTCGCCATGCCAAGGCGCTGCATGCGGGCGTTGGCCGAGCCGACCGCAGGGTTCTGCCCGTAGACGAAATATCCCTTGCAGACGCCGTCCAGCTGGGTAATAACCGTTTCATAGGTACTGTGACTGCCCGTCAGCCTGGGCAGGTAGTCGTAGCAGAAGTCGTTGTCGGCCGTCGCCGCCTCGCCCCACCACGCTTTCAGCAAGCTGACCAGGTAATCGCCAGTGTTGGACCAGAAGCCGTTGGCCACGCTCTCGGCCTCGACATAGCTGCCGAGGTCGTCGTTGCTGTGCGCGTGCGGCATCGGCAGGTAGCCGGGCAGCAGGTCGAACAGGGTCGGTATGTCGGTGGAACCCTGGATCGAGGCGTGCCCGCGCAGGGCCAGGATGCCGCCGCCCGGACGGCCCATGTTGCCGAGCAGCGCCTGCAGGATCGCCGCGGTGCGGATGTACTGGACGCCGACGGTGTGCTGCGTCCAGCCCAGGCTGTACACGAACGCGGTGGTCTTCTCCCGGCCCGAGTTCTCCGTGATGAGCTCGCACACCTGGGTGAACAGCTCCTGCGGCACCCCGGCGACCTGCGCGACCATCTCGGGCGTATACCTGGCGAAGTGCCGTCGCAGGACCTGGAACACGCAGCGCGGATGCTGCAACGTCTCGTCGGTGTCCGGGCCCGGGCGGGCGGCGGCGCCGCCCGAGCCGTGCGCCTCGCCGCGCGACGCCTGCCGCAGCTGCTTGCGCCGGGTGCCGCCGACGCCGCGCTGCCCGCTCGCCGGGCGCACCTCGCCGCTCTGGTAGCGCCAGGTCTCCACGTCATACGCCCGCTGCCCGGGGTCGAACCCGGAGAACACGCCGTCGAGGTCCTCGGTGTCGGTGAAATCCTCGGTCAGGATCACCGACGCATTGGTGTACGCGAGCACGTAGTCGCGGAAGTATCTCTCGTTCCGCAGCACGTAGTTGATCAGGCCGCCGACGAACGCGATATCAGCGCCGGCCCGGATCGGCACGTGCAGGTCGGCGAGCGCGCTGGTCCGGCTGAACCTGGGGTCGACGTGGATCACCTTCGCGCCGCGGGCCTTGGCCTCCAGCACCCACTGGAATCCGACCGGGTGGGCCTCGGCCATGTTCGAGCCCTCGATCAGCACGCAGTCGGCGTTCTGCAGATCCTGCTGGAACGTCGTGGCACCGCCACGACCGAAGCTAGTCCCCAGACCGGGGACTGTGGAGGAGTGTCATATCCGGGCCTGGTTCTCGATCTGGATCGCACCGAGCGCTGTGTACAGCTTCTTGATCAGGTAGTTTTCTTCGTTGTCCAGGGTCGCGCCGCCGAGGCTGGCGAAACCCATCGTGCGCCGGGTGCGCTGCCCCTCGTGCTGCCACTGCCAGCCGGCCTTCCGCGCCTCGATGACCCGGTCAGCGATCATGTCCATCGCGGAGTCGAGGTCCAGGTGCTCCCAGTCGGTCCCGCCCTTGCGCCGGTACAGCACCTGGTACTGACGGGCCTGGCCGGTGGTCAGCTGCAGGCTCGCGGAGCCCTTGGGGCAGAGCCTGCCGCGGCTGACCGGCGAATCCGGGTCCCCCTCGATCTGGGTGACCTTGCCGTCGGTGACGAAAACCTGCTGGCCGCAGCCGACCGCGCAGTACGGGCAGATGGATTTGACCATCTTGTCGGCGGTGGCCGTCCGCGCCGTGAGCCGCTCGCTGCGACCGCTCTTGGCGGCCGCGCCGAGTCCGAGCCGGTCCGGCCCGGTCAGCTGCCGGTAGACCGGCCACCTGTCAATCCAGGTTCGCGCGCCCACTCGCGCCTCCCCTCGGTTCCGACGTCAGAGCGCGTCGCGGTCGCGCTCGCCGGTCCGCACCCGCAGCACGCTGTCCACGGGCACTACCCAGATCTTCCCATCCCCGATCGAGCCGGTCTGCGCACTTTTCGCGATCGCGGCGGCGACAGCCGCGGCATCGTCGTCAAGGACGATGACCTCCACTCGGACCTTGGGCAGGAGCACGGCCTGCCGCCCGGCCCGCGCGCTCCCGGTCAGGTGGCCGTACTGCTGGCCGAAGCCACGGACGTCGGTCATCGTAAGCCCGTGCGTGCCCTCCTTAGTCACGGCCTGAATGACCTCGTCGAGCTTGTCCGGCTTGATGATCGCAGTGATCAGTTTCATGCGGATATCGCCTCCTCGCGGATGGCGCCCCCGTCGAGGACCACCGCTCCCGCGGCTGCGAGCGCCTTACTGGATACCCGGTAATGATGCCCGCACAGGAGCAACTCCGTCGGGTGGTCCCGGCCGGGTACCGGTGCCATCACGACGATGACGGCAGGCCTGGCCGAACAGCAGCAAGAGCGGTTGGCGGTCCGGAACGCGCGCCAGTCAACAGCCAGCCCGGCATCTTGTTCGGGAGCAGCGGGCTCGCTCTGGTTGGTGACATGCTCAGGGGTGCGAGAGATCATAACCAGAGCCTGCCTCATGTCCTCGCCGCGCGGCAGGGCCCAAGCTCCCGGTCGCAGCGGGCCAAAGGGCCCGGAGCACCTGATGGCCCGCAGGGCCAGAGCACTCGCATGGCCGGCTAGCGGCCCGCTCGCTGGCTAGCACCGGTTGACGAAAGGAAGGTGACCGCGATGGCCGGCCCGACAGTCGGGCTCGAAGTGGTGACCGTGGCGAAGCCGGACGACCTCAACGTCGTGATAGGCCAGGCCCACTTCATCAAGACCGTGGAGGACCTGCACGAGACGATCGCCGGGGTGAGCCCGCATCTGCGGTTCGGCCTCGCGTTCTGCGAGGCGTCGGCTGCCCGGCTGGTGCGCCGGTCAGGCAACGACGACGAGCTCACCAGCCTGGCTGCGGCGAACGCCGTCGCTATCGGTGCCGGGCACGCGTTCGTGATCTTGCTCAGGGAAGGGTTCCCCATCAACGTGCTCAACCCCATCAAGGCCGTTCCCGAGGTCTGCACGATCTTCTGCGCGACCGCCAACCCGGTAGACGTCCTGGTCGCCGTCACCGACCGCGGCCGCGGAATCGTCGGCGTGATCGACGGCTCGCCGCCGCTCGGCGTCGAGACCGACACCGATGCGGCCTCCCGGCACCGCCTGCTGCGCGACATCGGCTACAAGCTCTGACGAGGGTGGTACGCGGCCGGGCCGCTGCCACCCTGGCCGACCGCTGCCTCCCGGGCGGAACTCCGGGCGCGGCTAGGCGGCCGGGCCTGGTTCAATGATCGGTGCCGGGTAGCCGAGCCGGCGGCAGACCCCGGGACCGAGCTGCCACGGCGCGTGGGCCTGGGCCGCGTCGAGGCCGGCCAGCTCGGGCACGTAGCGCCGGACATAATCACCGGCCGGGTCGAAGCGGCGCGCCTGGCGCTGCATGTTCAGCACCCGGCCACGCCGGGTGTTGTTGCCGGTGCCAGCCACCCACTGCCAGTTGCCCGCGTTGCTCGCCACGTCGCCGTCGGCCAGCAGGGCGAAGAAGTGCCGGTACCCATGCCGCCAGTCGATCCGCAGGTCCCGGGTCAGGAATGAGGCCGTGATCATCCGGGCCCGGTTGTGCATGAACCCCTCGGCAGCGAGCTGGCGCATCCCGGCGTCCACGATCGGTACCCCGGTGCGCCCCTCGCGCCAGGCCGCCAGCGCGTCAGGATCATCCCGCCAGGTCTCGCCGTGCGACCGGTAGTCCGTCCGCGCCATGTCCGGGACGGCGGCCGTGACCTGGTAGAAGAAATCGCGCCAGGCCAGCTGCCTGCAGAACTCTTCGCCGCCTGGCCGCCCGCGCGCGGCGACCGCGAGTTCGAGCGGCGACAGGCAGCCGAACCGCAGGTAAGCGCCGAGCCGCGAGGTCTGGTCACCGGCCAGGTCGTCGTGCCGCTCGCCGTAGCAGGCGAGCGAGTCGCCCAGCCAGCGTTGCGCGCGGGTTCGGCCAGCCTGCTCCCCGCCGGGCAGCAGCCCAGCAGGGGCACTGCCCACGGCCGCCGGGGCCCGCCCGCCCGCCGCGACGGCCGGCAGCCGCACTATCCCGGGCGCCGGTACCGCCGCGCGCCAGGTGCTGGCGGTCCAGGCCCTCCAGTAGGGCGTGAACACCTTGTAGTGGTCGCCGTCGGCCGGGCGCAGCTCGCCGGGCGGCACGACGGTCAGGCCCGGCGTGACCACAAGTTCGATCCGCTGACTGGCGCATCCGGCCGCCAGCGCACCGCGGCGGCGCACCGCGTAGCGGGACACGTCGTCAGCTATGAAGATCGCCTGCGCGCGGCTGCCGGCGGCCAGCCGCAGCACCTCGGCCACCGGTTCCCCGTGGCGGATGACCAGGTCACCGCCGCGTTGACGGAGCCCGTCGCGCAGCTCGGCGAGCGCCTCCGCCAGGAAGCGAGTCCGGCTGGGCGAGGTCATCAGCCGAGGGTCCGCGACGAATACCGGGAGTACCCGCTCGGCCTTGGCGCATGCCGTGGCCAGTGCCGGGTTGTCGTGCATCCGTAGGTCACGGGTGAAGACAGCGATGGCGGTCTGCATCCGTCATCCCTACCCCACGAGCAATCATCCTGCCCGGGGTCGAGCGGGCGATGAGAATGGGCGTAGCCTGACCTATATGACCCCAACCGAGCGACGGGACATCACGCCGCTGCCCGATCTGCTGCACGGACGATCCCGCGCCGGGCCGGTCCGGGAGCAGCGCCCGCTCTACGTTGACCTGCTGCCGCCGTGCAACGCGGGCTGCCCGGCCGGCGAGAACATCCAGGCGTGGCTGGCGCACGCCGAGGTCGGCGAGCATGAACAGGCCTGGCGGCAGCTGACGGCTGACAACCCGATGCCGGCGATTCACGGCCGGGTCTGCTACCACCCGTGCGAGAGCGTCTGTAACCGGGCCAACCTGGACAGCGCCGTGTCGATTCACTCGATCGAGCGGTTCCTCGGCGACCTCGCGCTCGAGCGTGGCTGGTCGTTCGGCAAGCCGCCGGTCCGCACCGGCAAGCGGGTGCTGGTCATCGGCTCCGGGCCGAGCGGGCTGTCGGCCGCCTACCATCTGGCCAGGCTCGGCCATGAGGTCGAGATCAGGGACTCGGGCGACCGGCCGGGCGGGATGATGCGCTACGGAATCCCGTCCTACCGGATGCCGCGTGATGTCCTCGACGGCGAGCTTGACCGGATCGCCGCGATGGGCGTGCGCATCACCTGCGGCCACCGGGTGGAGGACCTGGACGCCGAGCGGCGCGAAGGCGGTTTCGACGCGGCCTTCGTGGCGGTGGGCGCGCACTTGTCCAAGCGGGTGGACATCCCTGCCAAGGACGCGGGCCCGATCGTTGACGCGGTGTCGTTCCTGCGCAGCGTCGCCTCCGGCGACCGCCCGGTGATCGGGCGCCGCGTCGCTGTCTATGGCGGCGGCAACACCGCCATGGACGCCGCCCGGGTGGCCCGCCGCCTGGGCGCCAATGACGCGCTCATCGTCTACCGCCGTACCCGGGCCCAGATGCCGGCCCATGAGGACGAAGCCGAGGAAGCCGAACGCGAGGGCGTGCGGATCAACTGGCTGCGGACCATTACCGCCTTCGACGGCCCTGAGCTGACGATCGAGGCGATGGAACTGGATGAAAGCGGCTTCCCGCAGCCGACCGGGCGGTTCGAGACGCTGGCCGCCGACACCGTTATTCTCGCGCTTGGTCAGGAAACCGACACCGCGTTCCTGCGCCAGGTTCCCGGGGTGGAGTTCGCGCGGGACGGCACGGTCCAGGTGTCGGCGGGCATGATGACCGGCTGCCCTGGCGTCTTCGCAGGCGGCGACATGGTGCCTGCCGAGCGCACCGTGACGGTGGGGGTAGGGCACGGCAAGAAGGCGGCCAAGAACATCGACGCGTGGCTGCGCGACGCCCCGCCCGACAACCTGCCCAAGCATGAGCTTGTCGAATTCAGCCAGCTGAACCTGTGGTACTTCGGCGACGCCGCCCAGCGGCAGCAGCCCGAGGCGCCGCCAGAGGAACGGACCGCTGACTTTAGCGAGATTCACGGCGGCCTGTCCGAGCAGGAGGCCACCTACGAGGCGCGCCGCTGCCTTTCCTGCGGCAACTGCTGCGAGTGTGACGGCTGCCTGGGCGCCTGCCCCGAGGATGCCGTGATCAAGCTAGGCCCGGGCCACAGGTACCAGTTCGACTACGACAAATGCACCGGCTGCGGAGCGTGTTATGAGCAATGCCCGGTGCACTCTATCGAAATGATTCCGGAGGGCGGATGACACGTGCCACGGTCGACGGCAACGAGGCCGCGGTCTCCGTCGCCTACCGGCTCAACGAGGTCTGCTGCATCTACCCCATCACGCCGTCCTCGCCGATGGCCGAGCTTGCCGACGAATGGTCCAGCAAGGGGCGGCCCAACCTGTGGGGCGCCGTTCCCTCGGTATTCGAGATGCAGAGCGAGGGCGGGGCGGCGGGCGCCCTGCACGGCGCGCTGCAGAGCGGGGCGCTGGCCACGACGTTCACCTCGTCGCAGGGCCTGCTGCTGATGATCCCGAACATGTACAAGATCGCTGGCGAGCTGACCCCGGCGGTGCTGCACGTCGCCGCCAGGTCGCTGGCGGCGCAGGGGCTGTCGATCTTCGGCGACCATTCGGACGTGATGGCGGTGCGGCAGACCGGCTTCGCGCTGCTCGGCTCCGCCTCGGTCCAGGAGGCGCACGACCTTGCCCTGGTGGCGCAGGCGGCCACGCTGGCGACCCGGGTGCCGTTCGTGCATTTCTTCGACGGGTTCCGCACCTCGCACGAGCTGAACACGATCGAGATGCTGTCCGACGATGACCTGCGCGCCCTGGTGCCCGCCGAGCTTGTCCGCGCGCACCGCAGCCGGGCGCTGTCGCCGGAGCAGCCGTTCATCAGGGGAACCGCGCAGAACCCGGACGTCTACTTCCAGGCACGGGAAACGGTCAACCCGTTCTACGCCGCGGTGCCCGGCGCGGTGCAGGACGCGATGGACAGCCTGGGCGCGCGCACCGGCCGCAACTACAAGATCATGGAGTACACCGGGCACCCCGAGGCCGAGCGGGTGATCGTCGTGATGGGCTCGGGTGCCGAGACCGTCAGCGAGACCGTCGCCCACCTCTGCGGGCAGGGCGAGCGGGTCGGCGTGCTGCAGGTCCGGCTGTTCCGGCCGTTCCCGACCCGGGCGCTGCTCGACGCGCTGCCCGCGACCGCGGGCCGGATCGCCGTGCTGGACCGGACGAAGGAGCCTGGCTCCAACGGCGAGCCGCTCTTCCTCGACGTGGTCGCCGCTCTTGCGGAGGCCCACACCGACGGGGAGCGCGCAGTCTTCCCGCTGGTGACCGGCGGGCGCTACGGCCTGTCGTCGAAGGAATTCACGCCGGCCATGGTGGCCGGGATCTTCGCTGAGCTGGCCCGCGAGCAGCCCAGGCGCCGGTTCACGATCGGCATCACCGACGACGTGTCACACACCAGCCTGCCGTATGACCCTTCGCTCGACATCGAGCCGCCCGGCACGGTCCGCGCCGTCTTCTTCGGCCTCGGCTCGGACGGGACCGTCGGCGCGAACAAGAACACGATCAAGATTCTCGGCGCCGAGGAGGACCTGAACGCGCAGGGCTACTTCGTCTACGACTCCAAGAAGTCGGGTTCCCAGACGGTGTCGCACCTGCGCTTCGGGCCGCGGCCGATCCGCGCGCCCTACCTGGTGGAGCAGGCCAGCTTCGTCGGCTGCCATCACTTCCGGCTGCTGGACCAGGTCGACGTGCTCGGCCGGGCGGCGCCGGGCGCCACGCTGCTGCTTGACTGTGCGCTGCCGCCCGATGAGGTCTGGGACGCTCTGCCCCGCCCGGTCCAGGAGAAGATCATCGCCAAGCGGGTCCAGGCGTACGCGATCGACGCCGGGCATATCGCCCGCGAGGTCGGCCTGCCCGGGCGGACCAACACTATCCTGCAGACCTGCTTCTTCGCCATCTCGGGCGTGCTGCCCAGAGATGCGGCGATCGCCAAGATCAAGGCATCGATCGTCAAGACCTACGGCCGCCGTGGCGCCGAGGTGGTCGAGAAGAACCTGGCCGCGGTCGACCGCACCGTCGAGGCAACGTACCAGATCGAGGTACCCGGGCGGGTCACAGCGACCCGTGAGCTGCCCGCCATGATCCCGGCCGGCGCGCCGGAGTTCGTCCGCACCGTCACCGCGGAGATGATGGCGGGCCGCGGCGACGACATCCCGGTCAGCGCGTTGCCGGTGGACGGCACCTATCCGAGCGGCACCGCGGCCTACGAGAAGCGCAACGTCTCCGAACTGGTCGCACTGTGGGATCCCGAGCTGTGCATCCAGTGCGGCAACTGCAGCTTCGTGTGCCCGCACAGCGTGATCAGGTCCAGCTACTACGAAGAGTCACTGCTGGCCGGAGCGCCGCCGGAGTTCCGGTCGGCCCCGCTGGACGCCCGCGGGCTCCCGGACACCCGGTTCACGCTCCAGGTGTACGTGGAGGACTGCACCGGCTGCGAGCTGTGCGTGCAGGCCTGCCCGGTCAGCGCACCGGAAGAACCAGAGCGCAAGGCGATCAACCTGGCCGCCCGCGCGCCGCTGGTGGCCGCCGAGCGGGACAACATCGCCTTCTTCGAGACGCTGCCGGTGGCCGACCGGGCCCGGGTGGACTTCGGCACGGTGCGGGGAACCCAGTTCCTGCAGCCGCTGTTCGAGTTCTCCGGCGCCTGCGCGGGCTGCGGGGAGACCCCGTACATCAAGCTGCTCTCGCAGCTGTTCGGCGACCGGCTGATGGTCGCCAACGCGACCGGCTGCTCGTCTATCTACGGCGGGAACCTGCCGACCACGCCGTGGACGACCGGCCCCGACGGCCGCGGGCCCGCCTGGTCGAACTCGCTGTTCGAGGACAACGCCGAGTTCGGCCTAGGGTTCCGGCTGACCGCCGACCGGCATCACGAGCTGGCCCGCACCAGGCTCACCGAGCTCCGCGAGGTGATCGGCGCCGAGCTGGCCGACGACCTCCTCAGCGCGTCACAACTGCATGAGTCGGAGCTGAGCGCCCAGCACGAGCGGGTCACCGAGCTGAAGCGGCGCCTCGATGCCCTGGACCGGGCCGACGGGCCTGCCGCGGACCTCCGCAGCGTGGTGGATCACCTGCTGCGGCGGAGCATCTGGATCGTCGGCGGTGACGGCTGGGCCTACGACATCGGATCAGGCGGCCTCGACCACGTGCTCGCCAGCGGACGCGACGTGAACGTGCTCGTGCTCGACACCGAGGTGTACTCCAACACCGGCGGGCAGTCATCGAAGGCGACCCCGCTCGGCGCCGTCGCCAAGTTCGCCTCCGCGGGCAAGACCATTCCGAAGAAAGATCTAGCCATGCAAGCGGTCTCCTACGGCTACGTGTACGTCGCGCGGGTCGCGATGGGTGCCGACCCGCAGCAGACCCTGCGCGCCTTCCGCGAGGCCGAGGCGTACGACGGGCCGTCGCTGGTGATCGCTTACAGCCACTGCATCGCGCACGGCATCGAGATGCGGGACGGGCTCAGCCAGCAGTACCGCGCCGTGTCCAGCGGGTACTGGCCGCTCATGCGTTACGACCCGCTGCTGCGCACGGCGGGCGGAAACCCGTTCATGCTCGACTCGCCGAGGCCGCGCACCGCGCTGACCGACTACACCCAGCGTGAGCTGCGGTACCGCTCGCTGAGCAACACCGACCCCGCGGAGGCGGAACGGCTGGGGGCGCTGGCCCAGGAGGCCGTGGACCAGCGCTGGGACAGCTACGAGGAGATGGCTACCCGTGGCGCGAACCGGTTCCCTTCAGACGCACGGAAGGATCGCTGATGGACCTTTCGACCGTTTATCTCGGCCGCACCCTGCGCAATCCGCTCGTCGCCTCCGCGTCGCCGCTGTCGAACAATGTCGACGGAATCCGGCGGCTCGCCGACGCCGGTGTCGGCGCCGTCGTGCTCTACTCCCTGTTCGAGGAGCAGGTGCGCCGCGAGGCCGAGGAGAACGCGCGGCTTGCGGAGGCCGGTACCGAGGTCTTCGCCGAGTCGCTGTCCTATTTCCCTGCTGAGGCCGAAGCCGAGGCGGTCGCGGAAAGCGCCGCGGACGAGCCAAGCCCGCGGCGCTATCTGAGCCTGATCGAGCGCGCTGCGGCGGCTGTCGAGATTCCGGTGATCGGCAGCCTCAACGGCGTCACGCCGGGCGGGTGGACCAGCTACGCGCGGTCGATGCAGGACGCGGGCGCCGCGGCGATCGAGCTGAACATTTACTACATCCCCGGGGACCCGCGGATTTCCGGCCGGGACGTCGAGCAGCGGCACATCGACATCCTGCGCCGGGTCAAGGACGCGGTGACCGTGCCGGTGGCGGTCAAGCTGAGCCCGCATTTCAGCTCGACCGGCGAGATGGCGCTGCGCCTGGATGAGGCGGGCGCGGACGGCCTGGTGCTGTTCAACCGGTTCCTGCAGCCTGACATCAATCCGGAGAGCCTCTCGGTGGTACCTGCCGTGGACCTCTCCAACCCGGCGGAGGCCAGGCTGCCGCGTACCTGGATCTCGATCCTGCGCCGCCGGGTCGCTGCCTCGCTGGCCGGCACGACCGGCGTTGACGGCCCCTCCGACGTGGTGAAGTATCTGCTGGCCGGCGCGGATGTCGTGATGACCGCTTCGGCGCTGATCCGGCATGGTCCCGAGCATGCGGTCGTCCTGCTCGATGGCCTGTCCGCCTGGATGGTGCGCAAGGGCTACGCCTCGGTCGGCGAAATACGCGGGCTGCTCGCCGTACCGGCCGATGCTGACCAGGTGGATTATGAGCGCGCCGGGTATGTCGGGGCGATGCGGGTCGCCAACAACGCGCCCGGCCCCTGGTGACGCCCGGGAGCTTCGATTGGCGTGGCATGGATTCGATTGGCGTGGCATGGACCGGGGCCGGCCGGCACGGACCGGTCGGCACGGACCGGCCGCTGGAGGCGGGAGCCGTGCCGGGCAGTGCTGAGCTAGTTACCCGCTGAGCTAGTTGCCGAGTTACCCGCTGAGCTAGTTGCCGAGCCGGTTACCCGATTTCCTTGCGCAGCCTGGCTAGTTCGGCCTCAACGTCCTGCTGCTGCTGCACCGCCGTGGCCCGCACATCAAGCTGTCGCTGCGTAACCGCCGTCCGGGTCTGCTCGGTCTCGACCCGCTTGGCCTTTTCTTCCCGGCCAGCCCGCAGCCGAGCGCGTGCCTTGAGCACGACGGCCACGATAGCGCCGATAGCGACCGCCACGATGATCAGGTAGGCGAGGTGCACGATCACCGACACCATGCTGATGACCACGATGACCGCTATGCCGATAGCAAGCGCCTTGATCCAACCCATCGGACACCTTCCCGCGCACCTGGCCAGCGGATACGGTGCCGCATGCTCGGCCGGCGCGGCGTAGCTGCTGATCTGATGGTAACAAGCCAGCCGCGGTGCGGCGGCACGCGGACCCGGCCCGTGCTGGCCCGCCGGGCCATTGCCCAGGCGCTGCGTACGCCTGGAGCCTAGGCTGAGGGGTGAGATGAGCGACTACCACTACGACGTCCTGGTGATCGGTTCGGGGTTCGGCGGTAGCGTGGCGGCCCTTCGGCTGACCGAGAAAGGCTACCGGGTCGGCGTCCTCGAGGCGGGCCGCCGGTTCGACGATCCCGCCCATCCGGTGTCATCCCAGCGGCACCAGGCGCTGCCGAAGACGTCGTGGCGGATCGGCGGCTTCCTGTGGGCGCCGCCGCTCGGCCTGACCGGGATCCAGCGCATCCACCTGCTGCGCGGCGAGAAGGGCTCGCGCGTGCTGATCCTGGCCGGCGCCGGGGTCGGCGGCGGTTCCCTGAACTACGCCAACACGCTCTACCGGCCCGCGCAGCCGTTCTTCGACGACCCGCAATGGAGCGGCCTCACCGACTGGCGCGCTGAGCTCGCGCCCTATTACGACCAGGCCGAGCGGATGCTCGGCGTGACACCCAACCCGACGACGACGCCGGCGGACGTGGCGATCAAGAGAGTCGCCGAGCGGATGGGGCGCGGCGAGACGTTCCATCCCACTCCGGTCGGGGTGTACTTCGGCGACCCGCCTGGGGCTGAGACGGCGGACCCGTACTTCGGCGGCGCGGGGCCGCGGCGGGCCGCCTGCACCGAGTGCGGGTCGTGCATGACCGGCTGCCGCATCGGCGCCAAGAACATGCTCACCGAGAACTACCTCTACCTGGCCGAGCGGGCCGGTGCCAGGATCTTGCCGATGACGATGGCGACCGCCGTCTGGCCGTGCCCAGGCGGTTACGGCGTCGAGGTCAAGCGGACCGGAACGGCAACCAGGCGGCGGCGCACCATCACCGCCGAGCAGGTCATCTTCGCGGCCGGGACATACGGCACGCAGAAGCTGCTGCACCGGATGAAGGCGACCGGCGCGCTGCCGCGGCTGTCCGACTGCCTGGGCGCGGTGAGCCGGACCAACTCCGAAGCGATCCTCGCCGCGGAACGCACGGCCTACCGCGGCGACGACCACTCCCGCGGCGTCGCGATCACGTCCTCCTTCTACCCGGACGACCGCACGCACATCGAGCCCACCAGGTACGGGCCGGGCTCGAACGCGATGGGGGCGCTGGCCTCGCTGCTGATCGACGGCGGCGGGCCGACCCCGCGCTGGGCAAAGTTCCTCGGCGAGGCCGCGGCCCGGCCCTGGGAACTGCCCCGCGTGTTCAACCTCCGGCACTGGTCGGAGCGGACGATCATCGCGCTGGTGATGCAGAGCCGCGACAACTCAGTCACCGTCCGGGCCACGCGGGGGCCGCTGGGCTGGGCGATGCGCTCACATCCAGGGCACGGCGAGCCGAGCCCGGCCTGGATCCCGGTGGCCCACCGCGCCGTCCGGATGCTGGCGCAGGAGATCGGCGGCTTCGCCTGCGGCACCTGGCTGGACTTGCTCGACATCCCGACCACGGCGCATTTCATCGGGGGCGCCGCCATCGGCGAGTCGCCGTCGACCGGGGTGATCGACGCTTACCACCGGGTGCATGGATATGAACGATTGCACGTGGTCGATGGCGCCGCCGTCTCAGCCAACCTGGGCGTGAACCCGGCCCTCACCATCACCGCCCAGGCAGAGCGGGCCATGGCGCTGTGGCCCAACCATGGCGACGACGACCCCAGGCCCGCCCCCGGCATGCCGTACCAGGGCATAAGGCCGGTCGCTCCGCGCGCCCCGGCCGTCCCCGCCAGCGCCCCCGCCGCCCTCCGCCTCGGCAGCTGAGCGACCGGCAGCGCTGTCTTGGCCAGCCGACGGCTGCGTTACCGGGGCCAGCCGCCGCGCTGCCAGGCCAGCGCGGCGGGCTTGTCACTTCTTGAACGCGTCCTTGACCTTCTCGCCAGCCTGCTTGAGGTTGCTCTTGGCCTGGTCAGCCTGGCCCTCGGCTTCCAGGTCAGCGTCGCCGGTCGCGTGGCCGGCCGTCTCCTTGACCTTGCCCTTGGCCTCGGTGACCTTGTTGGCTGCCTTGTTCTCCGTCGCCATGACAGATCCCTCCGTTCGTCGTTGGGTCCTCAGACCCTGTCCGGATGAGCCACCGCTAAACACGGCCGCGCTGGCCCGGGCCGGCGGGCTGGCCCGGCTGGCCCGAGTGCCCGGGCCCGTCGGGCTGGCGGGCGCCGGGCTGATTGCGCACCGGCGTGGCGGCCAGCTGGTCCAAGACCGCGCGGCCGAGGTGCCCGGACACCACCGGGACGACGGTGGCGTCAGGGCCTAAGGTCCCGGGCATGGGGGTGTTGGCGCCAGGGCAGCTCCGGCGCCCGCGCGCCTAGTGCTGGTAGGCCCGCGCGATGACCGCGTCAAGCGCGCGGTCGGGAAGAACCTTGCGGGCCCGCACTATCGTGCCGGCACCCTTGCCGACGGGGTAGCGGGCGCGGGGGCTCGCGGCGGTCGCGACTCTCACGATCTTCTTGGCGACGACCTCGGGGCCGGACGACGTCCGCGGGCTATCCGCGGTCTCCAGCCGCCGGGCGACGGACCTGGCCTGGCGGGCGTAGGCCGTGTCGGCTGAGTTCTCGAGCATGTTCTGCCTGGCGATCGCGTTCCATTCAGTGAGGATGGGGCCGGGCTCGATGATGACCACGTCGATGCCGAAGGGCCTGAGCTCGATCCGCAGGCTGTCGCTAAGCCCCTCGACGGCAAACTTGGCCGCGTGGTACCAGCCGCCCAGCGGCTCGTAGATCTTGCCGCCTATCGAGGAGACATTGATGATCCGGCCGCTGCCCTGTGCCCGCATGCGCGGGAGACAAGCTGGATGAGACGGGCCAGGCCGAAGACGTTAACCTCAAACTGGCGGCGGGCCTCCTCGATCGGGACATCCTCCACTGCCCCGTAGGAGCCGTAGCCCGCGTTGTTGACCAGCACGTCGATACGGCCCGTCTCGGCGATGATCTGCGTCACCCCGCCGGTCATCGAGGAGTCATCGGTGACATCCATGCTGAGCACGTGAATGCCCTGGTCGGCTAGCGATCGCATGCGTTCGACACGGCGGGCGGCCGCGTACACGTTGAAGCCCGCTGCCTCTAGGAGCAGGGCCGTTTCCGCGCCGATCCCGGACGAGGCGCCGGTGACGAGGGCAACCCTGGATCTCGGCATCGCCACTCCTTAAAGGCCAGTGGTCTGTTAATGGGCAGAGTACCCGGTCAGCCGCGAACGGCCGGCGCGCCTCGTCCAGACGGCAAGTCAGGAAAGGAGACGGGGCGGGATCCCAGCGGGCCTGATCCGGCTCATCCGGACCCCTCAAGTGCGCCGGGCACGGCGACGGCGCAGGATGGAAGAGAACAGCCCTCGGATAGGCGGGACCCAGCATGGCCAGCATGGCGGGACCCGGTTTGAGGCCGGCTCCAGGATGGAGAAACTACAGGGGGCCGGGGCCTGATCGTCAAGGCGATCAGGCCCCGGCCCGACTGAGGCGCTCGGATGTGCACCCGCAACATCCGCCGCGCGCCCGGATGCGCCCCCGCCACATCCGGGACTCTCTTGACGCCCCTCGCTAGAAACTAACACTAAGTTACACTAAGATATTCACAGGAAACAAACCGGGGGCCTGGATGCAGCTTCGCGAAGCCGCCGACACGCTCGGCGTGCACTACCAGACGGCCTACGCGTGGGTCCGGCAAGGTGTATTGCCTGCCCGGAAGCTCGGGCGCGGGTACGAGGTGAACGACGGCGACGTGCGTGCCCTCGCCGCCCAGCGACGGCTGGGCGGCGAGCCCACCCCCCGGATCCAGGTCCACGACTGGGCCGCGCCCGCGGACCGGCTTTATTCGGCGATCGTCAGCGGCGACGAGACCCAGGCACGCCAGCGGATAGAGCGGATCGCGGCGGGCGTGGCCGTGATGGATCTGTGCCAGCGGGTCATCGCGCCTGCGATGCGGCGTATCGGCGATAACTGGGCCGAAGGCCGGGTATCGATAGCGCAAGAGCACCGGGCGAGCGCCATCTGCGAACGTCTGATCGCGTTGCACACCCGCCAGCCGACCGGCCGGCCCCGCGGCACCGTCGTCGTGACGACCCCGCCCGGTGAGCGGCACAGCCTGCCCGCGCTGATGGCGGCGGCCACCCTCCGCGAGGACCGCTGGATTACCCACCACCTGGCTGCCGACCTGCCTTTCGCCGAGGTCACCCGGTTGGCGCAAGACGTCCGCGCCGACCTGGCCGTGCTGTCGGCGGCCACTCAAGACACCGGCCGTCGCGCCCTGGAGGCCACCAGCGAGATCGCCGCTGCCTGCCCCGGCCTGGACGTGCTCATCGGGCTCCCGGGTGACAGGCTGGACGATCTGCGGCGGTTCGCGCGGGACCTGCGGGAGCCCGGGACCGCCCAGCCTGATCGGCCTGACGCGGGCCGCGGCCCGGGCCGCGGCACCACCGGGAAGGTTCACTTGCCCGAAGCCGCCCGCCTTCCCTGAGCCTGGCGCTGACGCTGCCGTCCAAGTCCTACGAGGAGGAAACCACTCATGGCCCACTACCACGCGACAGTGCCATCGCGACGGTCAGCCCAGGACACTTTCGATTACCTGTCCACCTTCAGCAACGCGGCCCAGTGGGACCCCGGCGTGCTTGCTGGTGAGCAACTGGACGCGGGCCCGGTGCGGGCCGGGACGCGGTTCCGGCTCACCGTGCCCTTCCTCGGCCGCCGCCTGGCCTTGACGTATCAGATCACCAAGCACGTCCCGCATCGCGAGGTTGTCCTGGACGCCGCGAGCCCGCTGCTCAAGGCCACCGACCGGATCGCCGTAACACCCGCCGGCCAGGGCGCCACGGTCAGCTATGACGCCGATGTCCGGCTGCGCGGGCCGCTGGGCCTGCTCGATCCCGTCATGCGCCGCGGGTTCGAGGGCGTCGGCGGACGGGCGGCCGCCGGGCTGGCCAGCGCGCTGTCCGCGGTACCGGCCCCGCCAGGGACGTCATGATGGTGCCTTCAGTCGGGCGATTGGCCGACACCCTGCTGGAGGATACCGTCGTCGGCAGCTTCTCCCGGCTCGGCTGGTCTGTCCGCTCCCGGCTGCTGCCCGAGTTCGCTGCTGATGGCAGCCCTCCGTTCGCCGGACGGGTCGCGGTCATCACCGGCGCCACCTCTGGCATCGGCCGTGCCGCGGCCACCCGCCTGGCGGGCCTGGGCGGCACCGTGCACTTTCTCGCCCGCGACCCAGGCCGGGCGGCACAGGCGCAGCGCCAGATCGCCGCCGCGTCCGGCCACGGCACCGTCAGCTACGGCCTTGCCGACCTGGACGACCTGGACAGCGTCCGCGCCTTCGCACGCGACTTCCTGGCCAGGAATGACCGCCTCGACGTGCTCGTGCACAATGCGGGCGCGATCCACCGGGATTATGACGCGACCGACGACGGTACCGAGCGCACCGTGGCCGGCCAGCTGATCGCCCCGTTCGCCCTGACCAGCCTGCTGCTGCCGGCGCTCTCCGCGGCCGCGCCGTCCCGGGTCATCACCGTGTCCTCAGGAGGCATGTACACGCAGCGGCTCGACCTCGCGACCCTGCAGATGCCGTCATCCGGCTACAACGGCGTCACCGCCTACGCACGGGTCAAGAGAGCCCAGGTAGCGCTCAGCCGGGAGTGGGCCAGGCGTCACCCAGGCACCGGGGTAGCCTTCCACGCTATGCACCCAGGCTGGGTCGATACGCCCGGGCTCGGCACCTCGCTGCCGGGATTTCACCGGCTCACCCGCCCGATCCTGCGCACCGCCGACCAGGGCGCGGACACTGTCGTCTGGCTCGCGACCGCCGATCCTGGGCTGCTGGGCAGCGGCCGGTTCTGGCACGACCGCCGGCCCCGGTCTGAGTACCTGCTGCCGTGGACCCGCGAAGCCGACCCGGCCGCCGCCAGTAAGCTCTGGGACTACGTCGCCGCGCAGATCACACAGCCGGACAGCTAGAGCGGCGGTGCTGGTCAGGCCCAGGCGCCACCCGGGCCATCCCGGGCCGGACCGGCCGGACCGGCCTGGATCGGAGCGATGTGCAGCTGGCAATCCGCCGGGTTCGTCCCGGCGAATATCAGGCAGTCGGGGAACTCGTGCTCGCTGCCTACCGCGCGCTGCCGAACTACCACTCCGAGCCCGATTACGAGGCCGACCTCCTCAATACCGGCCGCCGAGCCGAAGTAGCCGAGGTACTGGTCGCCGTGGACGGCGATGGCCGGGTGCTGGGCGCCGTTACCTATGTAACCAACCGACGTAATGAGTACGCGGAGTGGGCTGACGAGGACGCCGCGGGTTTCCGGATGCTCGCAGTGGCCCCGGACGCCCAGGGCCGTGGCGTCGGCGAGGCGCTGGTGCGGGCCTGTATCGATCAGGGCCGTGCAGACGGGCGCGGCCGCCTCGTCCTGCATTCGACGCCGTGGATGACTACCGCGCATCGCCTGTATGCGCGACTTGGGTTCAGGCGGGCGCCGGACCGGGACTTCTCGCCGGTGCCTGCGGTGCCGCTACTCGGCTTCGAACTTAACCTGGCCTGACACCCGGCTGCCTGGGTGGCCCATCCGCGCCTTTGCGGGCCCAGCGCGCGTCTGCGGGCCCAGCGCGCCCAGCGCGCCTCTGCGGGCCCAGCGCGCCTTGCGCGGTTATCGAGGCACGGCAGATCAGAGCAGCCAGCGTGACTGGGCCACGATCTCCTCGTCCGACTTGCCGTCGGCGATCTCGATCTCGGCACGCCGGGCTGCCGCGAACGTGCTGATCAGCTGATCACCCGCGGCGGCGCGCAGCTCATCAGACGCCTCCAGTGCCTTCAGCGCCTCACCGAGGCTGCCCGGGAGCCGGATCGCCTGGCCCGCCTGCGGATGGCCGGCGGTGCCCGGGTCGCCGCTCACCTCCTCCGGCAGGCTGGCCTGCCGGTCGGCAGCGCTGAGCGCTATCGCGAGCACGGCGCCGGTCAGCAGGTACGGGTTGGCACTCAGGTCGAAGCACTTGAGCTCGACGTTGGCCGCGCCCGGGTTCGACGGGCTGGCCTCGATGAACCGGATCGCGGCCTCCCGGTTCTCCTTCCCCCACACCTGGTAGGCGCCGGCCCACCTGGACGGCTGCAGGCGCAGGTAGGAAGCGGGCATCGGCGCACCGATCGCGAGCAAGGCAGGCAGCGCCTCCAGCAGGCCCGCCGTGATCGACTCGCCGGACCCGGTCAGGCCGTAGCGGCCGGTGCCCCCGGCGAGCAGGTTCCTGCCGTCCTGCCAGAAGCTCGCGTGCAGGTGCCCGCCGTTTCCGACGTTGTCCGTCAGCACCGCCGGAGCGAACGAGGCGCGCATGCCGTGCCGAGCCGAGACAGCCGAGATGACGAGCTTCACCAGCACGCTGGTATCCGCCGCGGACACCGGGTCTTGCGCGGCCACCGAGACTTCGAACTGACCAGGGCCGAATTCTGGATGGACCTGCTCGACGCACACGCCGGCGGCCTCAAGGCTGTCGGCCACGTCACGGATGTAGTCGGCGGCTTCGATGAAGCGGGCCAGCCCGTAGCCCGTGCCGCCCACGGCGGGATGGAAGTCGTCTTCATCATCCCGGCCGACCATCCACTCGGTTTCGAACGCCATCAGGGCGCTGATGCCTTTACTCAGGCCCGCGGCCACCTGCGCCCTGGCGAAGGAGCGCTGGCAGCCGGCATAAACGGTGCCGTCCTGGTGGAACCGGTCACCCGGAGCCCAGGCCCAGCCGTCCGGGGCCGGCAGCACGGCGAGCCGGTCCAGATCAGGTACCATCCGCAGGTCCCCGTCCGGCCTGGCCAGAGCCGATGCCCCGTCGATGCCGCCCAGGCTGGTGAACGCGTCAAGGACCGGCGAGAACCCGATACCCGACCTGGCGGCCCTGGCCAGCCCGGTCAGCGGCACGGCCTTGATCCGAGCTGCGCCGCTGTGGTCGACGAAGGTGGTCGCGACCCCGGTGACCTCGCCGGCCAACTGCCGCTCCAGGACCTGCGCCCGGCGCTCGTCGGCGTCGCGGTCCGCTTCGCTGCGAAACCGGCTGAACGGCCGTGGCATGATCAGTCCCCCTTCACCGGGACGGGCTTCGTGACGAGGTAGCTGTCACGAGGTAACTTCGCCTTCCCTCGCGAGCTGGCCGGCGGCCACCGGAGCGGAGCCGCCCAGGCCCTCCGCGGCCGTCAGCAATTCGCCCGCCCGCCGGGTGGCGGCGGGCCTCGCCAGCGCTCCGATGATCCCGATCACGAGCCAGGCGATGGCCACCGAGGGCCCCCACCACGCCACCCCGGTCGGCAGCGGCCACACGTTCCTGAACAGCGTGTAGGCGAGGACGATCAGGCCGAGGACCGGGATCGCGATCTCCCAGCGCCGCACTGCCGTCTGGCCGGTGAAGAAGACCAGCCGGACCATCCCGATCGTGGCCAGGATGTAGACCACCAGCAGGATCAGCGTCCCGATCACTCCGCTCTGCAGGAACAGCCCGAAGGGATCGCCGCGGAGGCCGAACCAGGTGAAGGCGACGATGACGTAGACGGCCAGCGCAACGCCGGCGGCGGCCACGATCGGGGTCCGGCGCCGCGGCGAGACGTGGCTGAACTGCTCGGGCATGATGCCGTCCCTGCTCATCGCGTACACGAGCCTGGAGGCCCCGACCGTGCAGGCGAGCGCGCACCCGAAGGCCGAGATCATCGCGCCGGCCGTGATGACCGTACCCAGCCAGGAGGAGACGTAGGAGGTGCCGAGGTCACCGATCAGGGAGGTCGAGGCGATGAACGCCTTGATCCCGCTGGCTGACGTGCCAAAGCCCATGACCTCGACAGCGGTCACCACGACGAAGTAGACGCCGCCGAAGATCGCGACGCCGAGGATGGCCCGCGGGATGTCACGGTTGGGGCGCTTGGTCTCCTCGCCGAGGGTGGCGGCGGCCTCGAATCCGGCAAAGGACAGGAAACCGAAGACGACACCGAGGAACACGGTCGACAGCGGGGTGCCGGACGGCAGCTTGAACACCGACCAGTCCAGGCCGAGCCCGTGCGGTGCGCTGTGGCCTGCAAGCTTGCCGAACACGATGGCGATGACGATGACGATCAGGGTCACGGTAATGGCCTCGGCCGCCAGCAGCACCCGGGTGCCGCCACGGGCCGGGGTGATCGCTAGCCACCACACCAGCAGCATCCCGATCGCGCCGAGAAGGAATCCAGACCAGGCCGGCGGGTTGTGCCAGATCCCGAGCGCGTTCAGGAAGTTAGAGGCAAACCGGCCGCCGGCCATCGACGTGACCACAGCGTAGAACGTGTAGGTGCCGGTCAGGGCCCAGCCGGAGACCACTCCGGCCCGCGGGCCGAGCGTCGCCCCGACGAACCCGTACACCGAGCCCGAGTGGTGGAACCGCTGGGTCAGCCGGACGAACGTGTACGCCACCAGCAGTACGCCCACGAAGGCGAGCGCGAAGGCGACCGGGATCGCCCGGCCGACGGTCGTCGCGGTGCCCTGCGGATTGATGCTCGCCGCCATCGACGGCGCCATCAGCGCCAGCGAGATGCCGATCGCTTCCCAGATGCTGAGGTTGCGGCGCAGCTTCTGCCGCTTGATCTCGCTCTCGTTGAGCACCATCTGCTCGGTCACCTCCTGCTACCTGGTTTTCGCCCGATACCAGCACTTGATGACCCGCCCGATCGTCGCTGATCATGCGTTTCGGCCGGTTAGCTGATCATGCCAGCTGGCTTGTCAGCTGCGAAGACCATATTTCCTAGTCGATATTAGGACATACGAACACGCCAGCGGAAGGCCGGGCCTGAACTCTGTCAGAAGCTGTCAGACGTGCGCCATTAATGGCCGGCGGCCGGAACCGCGGTGCGCACCGGCCGGACACCGCGATAATCACCGGCGGGCACGCTCATGGCTTGCCTGACTGCTGGCGCCCTTCCGCTACCCCCGCGGCCAGCCGGTCGCCCCAGGCACGGGCGCGGGCCTCCTCGTTCGCTTCGAGGTGGTTGTCCTTCGTCACCAGGAAGCTCTCGGGCTCCGCTGCCAAGCCGAAGCCATGGCGCCGGAGTTCCTTGGAGATGCCCTTAGACGCCCGTCCGGTCAGGGCGGCCGGGCCCGTCACGCGGGTATCGAAGGCCGCCGCCATGAGCTGGTGCTGGCCGAGTGTCTCGAACCAGTCCCGCAGGCCAGGACCGAGCGCATCGGGATCGAGCGTCAGCCCGCTGTCCGGCTTGCTTGCTGCGTCGGCCGCACCCTTGCGAGTCTCCGGACGACTCATGCCATGAGCATGCGTCGGACCGCCGACGACGAGCAGGTCGGCGCCGCCCAGCAGCCCGGGGGCCGCTTCGGACACCGGGACCACGGTGACATCCGCTCCTGGCTTGAAGCCCGTCGCGATGGCGTTGGCCACCAGGTGAGTGTTGCCATACATCGACTCGTAGACGATCACCACATGCATGTCGGCACCTCCGTCGCATCCGCCTGCCCCTCCATAGTTCCGCTGCCGCACGCGGGCGTACGTAGAGGCGAAAGTCACCAGCCGGCCAGGGCTCAGGCAGCGGTTCCGCGCTGGCTGCCCGCGACGGCGCACCAGACGGGGGCCACTGGCTGTCATGATTGCCGGATGCCCGATAACCTGCCGCCGGCTGACACCCGGCTTGGCCGCCTCTGGAAGGCTTCAGAGTCCAGGGGCATCCCGCTACGGACCATCCTGGTGACCGCCGGGGTCCTGGTCGTGCTCTTCCTGGCCGGCAAGCTGATCTACCGGCTGCGCGATGTCTTCCTGCTGGTGATCGTCGCCGGGTTCGTCGCCGTGATCCTCAATCCGCTGGTCGTAGCCCTGCAGCGGTGGCGGATCCGGCGCCGCGGCTGGGCCGTGGCCGTGGTGACCTTGTGGGGCCTGCTGGTCTTCGCCGGCCTGGCCGTCGCCTTCGGCTACCCGCTGACCAACGGGATCAACCATCTCGCCCACCAGCTGCCTTCGTACGTGAACGCGGCGGAGCACGGCAAGGGCTGGATCGGGCGGCTGGCGCGCAGGTATCACCTTCAGACCTGGGTGCAGCACAACACGCCCAAGCTGGTGAACTTCGGGCAGGGCCTGGCGAAGCCGGCGCTGACGCTGGGCAAGGGTGCCCTGTCCCTGCTGCTCGCGCTGCTGACCATTTTCGTGCTCGTGCTGCTCTTGCTGCTTGAGGGGCCCAAGATGCGAACCGGCGTGCTCGGGATGATGTCGCCCGCGCGTGCGGACAGCTATTCGCGGGTGGCGCGTGAGGTCAACCGCTCGGTCACCGGATACATGCTGGGGGACATTCTGACCTCGGTCATTGCCGGGGCCGTCGTGCTCGTGACGCTGCTGCTGCTCGGCGTGCCGTTCCCGTTCCTGTGGGCGCTATGGGTCGCGCTTGTCGATTTCCTGCCGATGATCGGCGGCGCCCTCGCCGGCATCCCCACCGTGCTGTTCGCGGCCGGGCATTCCCTCACCGCGGGCATCATCACCCTGGTGGTCTTCCTCGTCTACACCCAGATCGAGAACCATGTGCTGAATCCGCTTGTGATGAGCCGCACGGTCAAGGTCAACCCGCTGCTTGTGCTGATGTCGATCCTGGTCGCGGCATCGCTAGGCGAATGGATCGGCGGGATCTTCGGCGCCTTCGTCGCAGCGCTGCTTGCGATACCCGCCGCAGGCGCGATCCAGGTGCTGGTCCGCGAGATCTGGCACGCGACCGCCCCGCCGCAGCCCGCCGAGGCCACCGGGACCGATCAGGGACGGTCAGATCCGGCCTGAACGATAGCGGGCAGCAGCCTGGCGATGTCGGTGAAAACCCGGTCCCATGCCGCCGCCCCTTCCCGGCGTCCCGGCCGAACCGCCGGCCGCCGGCTGCCGCCCCTTCCCGACTCGCCGGTCACATCCTCGTTTGCCTATACCGGATTTGGTGGGCAAATGCGCCTTGAATGTTACGAATGTCCCCACCGAATCCGGTATAAGGACCCCTTGATCACGTTCAGCGGGCGCTTCGTCAGCGCCGCGCGCGGCGATCCTCGATAGCCGCGGGTTTCCCCGGTAGGAATGGGGGACGCCCGGCGACTCGCCTGGCCAGCCAAATCGGGGGGAACAGATGAAGTGGTGGAAATGGATCGGCGCGGCCGGCGCCGTGACCGTTTGCGTGATCTTGTACATCGGTAAGGACGACGTGGTCAGGTACCGCCGGATGCGGCGGATGTGACGGCTGCCACAATCGCCGTAGCGGACGGGCAACGGCATCGTCTGGCCGGGGCTGGATCTGGCTGGCGCTGATCGCGGCCTTCTGCACCGCTGTGCTGGCCAGGAAGCGGGCGGCCGCCATCGCTTCCCTGGTGATCGGGGTACGCCGCATCCGGGTGGCCGCCGTGGAACGGCGCTGCGCCTCATGGACCAGCGGCCAGAACACGCCCGCTCGGCCCTCTCGACGATCAACGACAAGATCAGCCGTTACGGAGAATTGCCTGACCGGACGGTCTTGCTAATAATCGAGGCTCACCCGTAATGGCCGGTGGCCCGAATCTCGCGACCGGGCCGGCGGCCGCCGGATCATCGCAATGACGACCCCCGAAAAGGTGTCATGACGAGCGGGCGGGGGTCCGCCTACGATCAGTTCGTAGATCAATGGTCGAGGGCGGGTATCTCCCAGGACCCTAACCGCAGGGGGGGATCTGTGGCTAAGGAAGAGGCGGGAGGTGCCCGTCCTCGACGGCTCGATAATACAGGTCCAATTTCGTAGGCGCAGCCCGCCCGGCGCGGGCGTACTTTTCCCTGACCCTGCCCACATACTGCTTGGCCGTCTCCTCGCTGATAGTCATCCTTCTAGCGACGGACTTCATCGGCATGCCGGTAGCGTAAAGACGCAGCGCACGCGTTTCCTGCTTGCTAAGCGAGGGCCGGTCCGGGGCATCATCGGCAGCGAAGATGTACGCGAGGCGTGGGGAGATCCAGTCCTGGCCGGCGGCGACCGCCTTGATGGCCGCCCGTACCTGCGCCGACTCCTCGTTCTTGAGCACGTAACCGAGAGCGCCTGCGCGCATCGCGGCCAGGACGGAAAGCGGTTTGTCTGAGGCCGCAAGGACGAGCACAGCGGGGCCTGCGGCTGTGATCGCGGCAATGTTGCGCTCGACGGTGGTCCCGTCACCGAGGTCGAGATCGAGCAGGACCACGTGCGCGCGGCGTCCAGGTCCGGCCAGGAGGCTCGCCACGGTCGCCGCGGTAGCGACGACTCTGATGCCGCTGTCGGCGGCCATCACCCAGCCGGTAATGCCATCAAGGACAATCGGATGGTCATCCACGGCTGCCACGTCGATCATGCCGACCGGGACGCCGCAGCCCTCCGCCGGGCCCGCACCGCCCTTCGCCGGCCCCCCCGCACTGCACTCCGCCGCTCGGGCACCGCCCTCGGCCGTGCCGTCGCCCTCCGTGACGCCCGTCATATCTGCGCCGCCGGCATGAGCTCTGGTCGCGCAGGCAACGTGGTCCGCCATCGGACCTCGAGGCAGCCTGCCCCGGTGTCGTCGACGTCGACCGTGACGCACCACCGTGCGATCGCGGGCACCGGCCGCCTCAGCTCGGTCATGTCGTGACTGACCAGCGCTGGCCTGCCGAAGGTCAGGTACAGTTCCACCGCATCGCCGGACGCGAGAACGGTGAGGGTAACCTGTTGCGCTGGTAGCGCGCTCAGGACCCGGTCGACCGCCGCCAAGGTCGCCGCCGCCACCTCCGGGATGGGAGCTGCCGGGTCGCCGACCACCTGGACCTCCACCCACAGGCCCCGCGCCCTGGCGGCCGTTAACGCGGGTTCCAGCTCGGCCAGCAGGCCGCCCGCGTCCTGTGGCCGGTCAGTGAGGGCCCGCCGCAGCGTCGCCGCATGCCGCGCGCACCGCTCCCGCACCGCGGTGTCGGCTGGGTCCAGCGTGCCCTCGGCGATGCCGCGCAGCAGCGGGAGCGCCTCCATCTCGAGCAAGGCGCGTCGCGCGCGCCGGTCTTCCTGGACCGCTGCCACTGCTGCGCGCTCCGCCGCTGACCGGCTCGCCAGCAACACACGGCGGGCGGCGATCCGCGCGTGGGTGCGCCAGGTCGGCCGCAAGGCCGCGAACACGACTAGGACCACTACCAGGGAGTAAGCGGTGGCCGCGAGCCGGGCGAGGCTGAGCGAGGTCACGCCGAACAGGCGAATGGCGAAGACGGCGTGGGCGGTAAAGACCAGCAGCACTCCGGAAAGCCACTCCAGGGCTGGCCGGGTCACCGCGACAAGCGCGAGCACCCAGCACGTTCCGAGGACCGACCAGTCCACGGTGCCCGCAGTCCCATGCGCCCGGCGGTCCCAGCCGATGGCGACGACCGCGGCGAGGGCAACAGCGACCGCTGCCGCCGCCTGCACGCCGGTGAGCCCGCCGGCCCGGGCCCGCGGAACCAGCCATACCGCGGCCGCGAGCATCCCGAGCCACACCGCGACCGGCACCGCTGGGTGACGATAGTCGTGCAGGTAGACAAGCACCTGGATCAGCAGGGTCAGCTGCCAGATCGCTGCCACCACGCCGACCGCGCGGGGCAGCTCGGAGTCATACGCCTCCTGCATCACTCCGTCGCGGCTCACCATGGCGGGCCCGGCGCGACGGATGCGGGAACTGCAACGGGTTTCTGACTACGGTGCCGCGAAGCAGTCCAGCGCAGTCGCACCACGGTGCCATCGCCCGGTGCCGACCATACCGATGCCTGGCCGCCCAAATCGGCGATGCGCTCGATGATCGATCGCTGCAGGCCCAGCCTGACCGGATCGACGCGGGCCCGATCGAACCCCACGCCCGCGTCCCGCACGGTGACTTGCACGCCGCTGGGCTCCCCTGGAGGACCGCCTGGCGCCGTCGGGCTGATCTCGACCCACGCCGCACCGGTTCCGGCATGGCTGGCTACGTTCGTCAGCGCCTCGCGGACGGCGTGCGCCATCGCGACAGCGACCGGCACCGGGATAGCCCGGCCGCCGCTCACCGCCGGGCCGCCGCTCACCGCCGGGCCGCCGCTCACCGCCGGGCCGCCGCTCACCGCCGGGCCGCCGCTCACCGCCGGGCCGCCGCCGGTGACCGTAACGTGGACGTCCAGGCCGCGGGCGCGCATCTCGCTGGCAACAGCCTCAACACCGGCTAGCAGTCCCCCGTATGGCCGGCCCGCCGGGCTGGCCGGGCCGCCAGGAGCACTGAGCACGAACTCCATCAGCGTGACATCGTGCCTGCACCGGCCCACCACTCCGGCCGCGTCACCGCCCGCACGCGTGAGGGCGGTGAGGGTGTTGAGCACTGTGTCGTGCAGCAACCGCTCATGCTCGCGTCGTTCGAGGTTCCTCGACAGCACGACATACTGTTCGCGGGAGTCCAGGTCGGCCACCGCGAGAGCGGCGTCCGCCCTGGCAGCCCAGCGGTAGAACGTTCGCCGGCCGGCCCAGGCTGCGATGGCGATGGCGAGGAGCAGAGCGCTGGCCGCGGCTGCGGAGCTGTTCGGAACTCCCGCCGCCGGGATCAGCTCGGCACCCGCCCAGTAGGCCGCCGCCGAGGCAACGGCCAGCGGCGCGAGCAGCGGGATCGGCGCGAACCATGCGGGGATGACGAGCTGGCCCGCCAGCAGGATGTATACCCAATTGGCGGTGTCGCCGCGCATCGCGGCTGGCACCCACAATCCGGCGCTGACCGCAAGACCCACCTGGACCCCCGAATCGATGCACGGAAGTTGCCACCCCGGGCGGCGGCGCCTCAGGTACGCCAGCACCGCGAGACTCCACACCACCGCGGCGGCAGGCCCCGCGAGGCGCCATGGCCGGCCCGCGTAGAACGAGTACCAGATGAGGACCTGCGCGGCAATGTACGCGATGGCGATACAGCGGATGAGATACGCCGTCCGCACGGTCACCGCCCACAGGCTGGTCACCGCAGCCCCATCCGATGGGCTACCGGAAGCGCCATCCGCCCATCGCTGCGTTAAGTAACCAAGCGGCCACATGGCATGATGATAGGACCTATCGGGCTGGCCAGTGTGCCAACTTCAGCAGGCTGGTTAGCCTCGCCCAGCCTGATGCGGCCCGAAGCGCGTAGCGTTGGCTCGACATGATGCTCACCCTGGCCCGCCCGGCCGACTGCATGCCGTGAGCGGCCTGCGCAGGCGAGTGCGGCGGTTCCTGCAGCAGCCGGGGACGGCCGACCTCACCCGCTATCAGCGTCTGCTGCCGGTGATCGCGGCACGCGAAGAGGCGCTGCGCGGGCTCCAGGACGAGGTGCTGTCCGTCCTGGCCGGGAGCGCTCGGGACGACGCCGAGTTGTGCGCGGTTGGGCGCGAGGCGGCCTGGCGGGCCCTGGGCGAACGTCCCTACGACGTGCAGCTGCTCGGCACGCTTGTCATGCTGTCCGGGCATATTGCCGAGATGGCAACCGGCGAGGGCAAGACACTTTCCGGCGCGCTGGCAGCCGCCGGCTACGCGCTGCGCGGCCGGTCGGTGCAGGTCCTGTCGGTCAACGACTACCTGGCCCGCAGGGACGCTGAGTGGATGGGCCCGGTCTACCGCCTGCTCGGCGTCACGGTCGGCTGCGTCCACCAGGCGGCGACGCCGGCCGAGCGGCGGGGCGCGTATGCGGCGCAGGTGACTTATGCGCCGGTCAGCGAGCTTGGTTTCGACGTGCTCCGCGACCGGCTGGCCGCCGATGCGGCCGATCTCGTCGTGCCCGAGCCCGACGTGGTGCTGATCGACGAGGCCGACTCTGTCCTCATCGACGAGGCGCTGGTACCACTCGTGCTGGCGGGCGCCGCCGGTGCGGGCGACCCGGATCTCGGGATGACGGAGGTGGTGCGCGCGCTTCGCCCAGGCCTGCACTACGAGGTTGACGATGACGCGCGCAATGTCCAGCTGACGGACCGCGGCGCAGCCAGAGTCGAGCAGGCGCTCGGCGGAATCGATCTTTACGCGGCGGCGCACCTTGATACCCTGACCCGCCTCAACGTAGCCCTGCATGCGCATGCCCTGTTGCGGCGCGACGTCGACTACATCGTCCGCGCTGGCCGGGTGCAGCTGATCAGCGCATCCAGGGGCCGGGTGGCCCGGCTGCAGCGGTGGCCCGACGGCCTGCAGGCCGCGGTCGAGGCGAAGGAGTCCCTCGCTGCCAGCGAGAGCGGCGAGATCCTGGACAGCATCACCGTAGAGTCCCTCGTCAGGCGCTACCCGGTGGTCTGCGGCATGACCGGTACCGCGGTACCCGTAGGCGAGCAGCTACGCCAGTTCTATGGCCTGGAAATAGCGGTGGTCCCGCCGAACCGGCCGTGCGTACGCGAAGACCGGCCGGACCGCCTTTACGTCACGCTGGAGGAGAAGGAGCGGGCGATCCTGACCGAAGTAGGCACCGCCCACGCCACCGGCCGCCCCGTCCTGATCGGCACCCTGGACATAGCCGAATCGGAACGGCTGGCCCGCAGGCTCGGCGGCGCCGGGGTGTCCTGCGTCGTGCTCAACGCCAAGAACGATGCGGAGGAGGCCGCGATCGTGGCCGAGGCCGGCGCGTATGGCGCGATCACCGTGTCGACGCAGCTGGCCGGGCGCGGCACCGATATCCGTCTCGGCGGCCGCGGCGGTGACCACGACCAGGTCGCGGCGCTTGGCGGCCTGTACGTCATCGGCACGGGACGGCACCAGAGCAGCCGGCTCGACAGCCAGCTGCGCGGCCGATCCGGCAGGCAGGGAGATCCCGGCGGCTCGGTCTTCCTCGTCAGCATGCAGGACGACCTGATCGTCAGCTACGCACCGGACGCGGCTCCGCCGCGAGATGTGGCCGCCGACGGCCGGGTCAGCGACGCCGGGGCAGCTGCCAGCGTGAGCCACGCGCAGCGCGGCGCGGAAGACGCCAACCTGGAGATCCACAGGAATACCTGGCGCTACAACAAGCTCATCGAGGACCAGCGCCGCATTGTCCTGCAGCATCGCGACCGCGTGCTGCGCAGCGACGCCGCCTTGCAGGCACTGGCACGCCGCTGCCCCGGCAGGCACCGCGAACTCGCCGCGACCGTCGATCACGGTGTCCTCGTGCAGGCTGCCCGGCAGATCGTGCTGCGCCACCTCGATCGCGGCTGGGCTGATCACCTCGCGGTGCTGGCCGGGATACGGGAGGGCATCCACCTGCGGGCACTCGGTCACGGTCCCAACCCGTTCATCATGGCCCTCGATCCGCTGGCCGAATTCCACGCCGAGGCGGTCAGGCTCTTCACTCGCCTGCTCGAAGAGGTCGAAGAGCGATCCGCCGAGACCTTCAGGACCGTGGCCGTCACCGGGGCGGGCGCCGATCTCGACGCCACCGGGCTGAAGCGGCCCACGGCGACCTGGACCTACCTGGTTCAGGACAACCCGTTCGGCACCGACCTCGACCGCGCGCTGCGCCGGTTCGGCCGTCGATCGCGGTCAGAACGGCCAGCGCGGCAGGCACGGCCAGCCCGGTCAGAGCCGCCAGCCTGACAAGCGCGGCACCCTGGCGTGTCACGCTCCGGGCGGGAGTCCTCGCAGCCCGGGCGTCGGGCCGTGGGAAATAAGCCGCCACAGCGCGGCCGTGTCGAGATGCTCTTCGACCGCGTCGGCGAGCTTGTCGAATTGGGCCTGCCTGGCGGCAGCGAACGAGACGTCTGGCGCGGCCTCGAATCGCCTGCCTGCCAGTCGGGCCGTCTCAGTGAGGTAGGCCCGCCGGAAGCCATCGTTCTCGAATGTGCCGTGCCACAACGTGCCGCGCGTCGATCCGAGGCGGCAGCCATCTCGCGGCGCCCCGCCGTCAGGACCGGCCGTGAACCAGCCGTCCCCGCTATCCACCTGCACCTGGCCATGGTGGATCTCGTAGCCGGTCACAGGTTCGCCGAAGGCGAAGCCGGCCGGCCGGCCCAGTGTCTTCCGGCCGGCAAACCGGGTCCGCACCGGCAGCAGGCCGAGACCCGCGACAGGCCCGGCGGCGCTCTCGACCCCGTCGACGATGACCGTCCCGAGCATCTGGTAACCGCCGCAGATGCCGAGCAGCGGCTTGCCCTCCGCCGCCCGGCCGGCCAGCGCCGCGTCAAGCCCCCTGGAGCGCAGCCAGGCCAGGTCGGCGACGGTTGCCCGGGTGCCTGGGAGTACTACCAGGTCGGCATCGGCCAGCTCCGCCGGGGTGGTGACGAACCTGACCGCGACACCTGGTTCCAGGGCCAGCGCGTCGACGTCGGTGAAGTTCGAGATCCGCGGCAGCCGCACCACGGCGACCCGCAGTACCTCGGCGCCGCGAGGTACGCCAGGCTCCCGCCCGCCGTAGGGCCCTTCGACCGCGACCGCGTCCTCGGCGTCCAGCCATATCCCGGTGAGATAGGGCAGCACGCCGAGGACGGGTCGGTGGGTCAAGGCGCTGATCAGATCGAGGCCAGCTGCCAGCAGCCTGCGGTCGCCGCGGAACTTGTTGACCACGAAGCCAGAGATCAGCGCCTGGTCGGCGGCCTCGAGCAGCGCGACGGTGCCGTAAAGAGCGGCGAAGACGCCGCCCCTGTCGATGTCCCCGACGACGAGCACTGGCAGCCGCCTGGCCCGGGCCAGGCCCATGTTGACGATGTCCTGCCTGCGCAGGTTGATCTCCGCCGGTGAGCCCGCCCCTTCGCAGATCACCACGTCGAACCGTGACGTCAGGTCGTCATAGGCACTCAGTACCGTCTGGAACCGCTTGGCCTGGGCGGCCTGATCACCCCAGTATTCGCAGGCGTCGGCGGCGCCGACCGCTCGGCCCATGACGACTAGCTGGCTCTGGTGATCGCTGCCCGGCTTGAGCAGCACGGGGTTCATCGCGGCCTCGGGCTCGATGCCCGCCGCGGCCGCCTGCGCCGCCTGAGCCCGCCCGATCTCGGCCCCGTCCGGGGCGACCATCGAGTTGTTCGACATGTTCTGCGCCTTGAACGGCGCGACGCGGACTCCCTGGCGAGCCAGCCAGCGGCAGATCGCCGCGGTCAGCACCGACTTTCCCGCGTCGGAGGTCGTACCGGCGACCAGCAGCGAGCCGCTCGCCGCCGCTTCAGGCCCTGCGGTGCGGCACATGTTCTCTCGCTATTCGTGGCGGACTTGGGGACATCCCAAACCATAGGCCGTCGCGCCCGGTACGCCGCTGGCCGCAGCGCCGGGCAACCCCTTCCCGAAGGCGGCGTCTACCCGGCACTGCACCGGCCGGGCGCCGCCGGCCTCCCCGACAGCAGCTGGGACGTCGTGGCGGGCCGCAAGCGCAGGACCGGCCGGCTGACCGCCGCCGGCGAGACCGCGCTTGCCCCGCAGACCAACCAGTGGCGCTCGTTCAGCGGGTCCGTCTCGAAGGTGATCGGCCGGCTCGCGTGAGAGCGACCCCGGCCGCCGGGGTCACTCGTTACGCTTGGGCCGTGGGCAGGGACGCCGACCGTCAGCACGTGCCGGCGCCGATGCGCCGCGATACACGGCTGCTTGGCGGCCTACTGGGCGAGGTGCTCCGCGAGGCCGGCGGCCAGGTCTTGCTTGACGACGTCGAGGGGCTCCGGCGCGCCGTCATCGACGCGCGGCGCGGCGCGGACGGCGAGCATCCCGAACACCGCGAGCACGGCCAGCACCACGGGCACGGCCAGCACGGCCAGCACGGCGAGCACGGCGAGCACGGCCAGCCCGGTGAGCACGGCGAGCACGGCGAGGACGCCCACACGGAGATCGCCGCGCTTGTCGCCTCCTGGCCGCTCGAGCGCGCCGAAGCTGTCGCGCACGCGTTCACTGTCTACTTTCATCTCGCCAATCTGGCCGAGGAACGGCAGCGGATCCGCACGCTGCGCGAGCGGGATACGTCCTCCCCGCCGCAGCCCGAGTCGCTGGCGGCCGCCGTCGCGCGCGTGAGCCGCGAGGGTGACCCCGGGCAGCTCGACCGCCTGCTGGCCGGGCTGCGGGTACATCCCGTGCTCACTGCCCATCCCACCGAGGCCCGGCGCCGCGCTGTCACCGAGGCGCTGCGCCGGATCGGGGCGCTGCTGGACGCCCTGGACGACGGCCGTCTCGGCGCGAACGAGCGGGTGGAGACCCGGCGCAGGTTGTCCGAGGAGATCGACCTGCTGTGGCGCACGTCCGCGCTGCGGGTGGCGGCCATGCGGCCGCTCGATGAGGTCCGTGCCGCCATGACCGCCTTCGACGAGACGCTATTCCGGCTGGTCCCGGCCCTGTACCGGTCGCTCGACCGGGCCCTGAACGGCGCGGCGTCCGGGCATGCGGCTCCGGCAGCGCCGGCGTTCTTGCGGTTCGGCAGCTGGGTCGGGGGGGACCGCGACGGCAACCCGTTCGTGACCGCGCGGGTGACCAGGCAGGCGGCAGCCATCCAGGCCGATCACGTGCTGCGCGCGCTGGAGAACGCGACCGAGCGGATCGGCCGTGCGCTCACCGTGCATGCCGCTGAGCCGGCCGGCTCAGTCATCGCGGGCGCGATCACGGCCGCCGAGGGCGCGCACCCGGAGCTGCTCGCCGATATCGCGGCGCGCTCGCCACAGGAGCCGTTCCGCACCTATCTCCTGTACGCCGCCGAACGGCTGCGCGCCACCCGCCTCGGCGAGGCGGACCGGCCCGGACTGGCTTACGCCGGCCCGGACGAGTTCGTCGCGGATCTCCGCCTCGTGCAGCGGGCGCTCGGGCAGGCCGGCGCCTTCCGCCAGGCCTACGGCGAGCTGCAGCACTTGCTCTGGCAAGCTGAGACGTTCGGGTTTCACCTGGCCGAACTTGAGGTCCGCCAGCACAGCGAGGTGCACGCGCGCGTCCTGGCCGAGATCAGCTCCGGCGGCCCGCTGTCGGCCGAGGCTAGCGAGGTAGCGGCGACGTTCCAGGCGATTACCTGGATCCAGGGCAGGTTCGGCACCGCCGCCTGCCGGCGTTATGTGGTGAGCTTCACCAGGTCCGCTTCCGACATTGCGGCCGTCTACGAGCTTGCGCGCCGCAGCGTCTTTAACGGGGCGCGCCCGGAACTCGACGTCGTCCCCCTGTTCGAGAGCGGTGCTGATCTTCAGAACGCGACCCGGGTGCTGGACGACATGCTGCAGCTGGAGCCGGTTGCGGCCAGGCTCGCCGTGACCGGGCGGCGGATGGAGGTCATGCTCGGCTACTCTGACTCGGCCAAGGAACTCGGCCCGGTCAGCGCGACGCTGCGGCTGTTCGACGCGCAACAGCGGCTGGTGGCGTGGGCGGCCGAGCACGACATCAGGCTCACCTTGTTCCACGGCCGCGGCGGGGCACTGGGGCGGGGCGGCGGGCCCGCGGGCCGCGCGGTGCTCGCGCAGGCGCCCGGCACGGTGGACGGTGGGTTCAAGGTCACCGAGCAGGGCGAGGTGATCTTCGCCAGGTACGGCCACCCGGTGATCGCCCAGCGTCACCTGGAACGGGTCACCTCGGCGGTGCTGCTGGCCAGCTCGGGTTCGGCTGGCGGGCCAGCGGCAGGACGGTTCAGCAAGATCGCGGGCAGGCTCGACGCCGGTGCGCTTGGCGCCTACCGGACGCTCGTCGAGACCCCCGGAATCGCCGAGTGGTTCGCCATGATCAGCCCGCTGGCGGAGATCGGCAGCATGCGGCTCGGATCGCGGCCAGCCCGCCGGAACGCCGCGGCCAGCCCGGTCGGGCTGGCCGACCTGCGCGCGATCCCGTGGGTTTTCGCGTGGTCGCAGACGCGGGTGAACCTGCCCGGCTGGTTCGGCCTCGGCAGCGGCCTCGCCGCTGTGGCGGATGGCAAGCACGGCCTGCGGGCGGCGCGCGACGCCTACCATCACTGGCCGTTGCTTGGCGTGCTCCTGGACAACGCCGAGATGAGCCTGGCCAAGACCGACCGGCGGATTGCCGTGCGGTACCTGGCCCTGGGCGGAAGGGACGATCTGTCCGCGCTGATCCTTGACGAGTACGACCTGACCAGGAGCCTGGTGCTGGCCGTGACCGGGCACGACGAGCTGCTGGCCAACCGCCCGGTGCTGCGGCGGGCCATCGCGCTGCGCGAGCCGTACGTGGACGCGCTCTCCCACCTGCAGCTGCGCGCATTGGCCGCGCTGCGGGGCGATGATGGCGAGCGCGAGCGGCAGGAGCGGCTGCTGCTCCTGACCGTCAACGGAGTCGCCGCCGGCCTGCAGAACACCGGCTGACCTGAGCGTTTCCTGCTGATCGGGCGACGCTTCGCGGGAGTGTCGCCGACGCCACCTGACCAGCGCTGTGGGCGGTCGCCTAGCCGTCCGGGTGATCGATGTCCACCGGCGGCAGGTTCTCAACCTCGCGCTTGGTGATGTTGAGCCGGATACCGTTGTCGACGTCCGTTACGGCGCCGATCGGGATAGCCACTTCCTTGTGGCCCCAGAAATGCCCTTCCTGGAGGAGAACATGGGTCACGTGACGCCTGAGGGGGTCGATGACCAGCCCCTGGACCCGGCCTATGTCGCCGTCGGTGGCGTGGACGTGCTCGTCGCGGCGCACCTCCACCTCGCCCAGGGGAACGGAGTCGTAGGTGACCGTCTGCGAGATGTGCCTGTCGCTGATGCTGCCCACCGAGCCCAGGCCGCCGCGGTAGTAGGGCAGGGCGAGCACCTGTTGCGGCTCATAGCCGGGGTAACCTGGGCTGCCTGGCAGGAACTGCCGCTCCTCGGCAGGATCGAGCTTCTCGAAGTCCGCCAACGCACAGCGGAGCCGGATATCGCCCGTCGTAATGTCGACAAGGTCGAGAGGGACAAGCCGGCCATGGTTACGCCGGTGCATGGGCTCGACTACGAGATGAGTGACCGTGCAAGCGACCGGGTCAACGACCACTCGGCTCACCTCGCCGCAGATTCCGTCGGCACAGGCAGCATGGGCCCCGATCGTGAACGTCGTGAACTCTGCCATTGCCACCCTCTTCGTTTCCGATGGACTTTAGCGCGAAGCCGGCCAGCGCCGGTACAGGCAATAATGCGCGTCACCGCGGCAGCGTGGCGAATACGCCGATCAGTGCGACTCCCGTGCCGATAATGACGGCAACCACGCCGCTGACTTGGAGTATGTCATAGGCATTCTCAGGTTCGAAGGCTACGACACTTAGGAGTCTCCGGGTAACTCAAATATGCGGATCCCAATTCGAAGGCCCAGTTATCCGGGCCTAAGATTACGGATCCAAATATTGAACGCGGATGGGACGATTCTGCGCCCGTCACCGAATCATGCCGCGCCGGCCGGATCCGTCCGGGACAACCCGGGCGCCCTGGCCAGGCGGCGTCCACGCGTCAGCATCCTGGACAGCAACATCCCTGGCCAGGCGGCTGGCACGGGTCAGCATCCTGGACTGCAACATCCCCGGCCAGGCAGCGTCCACGGGTCAACGTCCCTGGACAGCAACGTCCCAGGACAGCAACGTGTCTCCCCGGCGCAGCACCTGCGGTCGCGCATGGCCCGGAACGATGTTCGGCTATTTCTGCCACCTGATAGCGGCACGCCGATGGGCTGACACGTAACCGTTATCGGCGAACCAGCGAGCCGATTCCTCGATCGCCTCGCGCGCTGGTCGCGAGGTGTGGCCGAGCTCCGAGCGAGCGCGCTCGTCGCTGAAGATCATTCTTGTGGCGGACATGCGCGCTGCTTCGAGCGGCACGCGGGGCTCTCGCCGCAGCAGCCGGCCTTCGACCAGATCTGAGGCGACGCCTGCGGTAAGCACCCATCCCCGCGGGATCTGTCGTCGCGGCATGGGCAGGCCAGAGTAGCTGGCCAGAATCTGGAGAACCGCTCGCATCGACAGGTTTTCCCCGCCCAGTATGTAGCTGCGGCCGCTGTTCCCGCGTTCGAGGGCGGCCAGGTGGCCAAGCGCGAGATCGTCAATGTGGGTGACGTTCATGGCGGTGTCCACGAACCCGGGCATCTTGCCATTGAGGAAGTCGAGCACGAGCTTGCCTGTCGGAGTGGGGCCCACGTCGCCGGGGCCCAGCGGAAAGGTCGGGAGGACGATGCAGACGTCAAGCCCTTCGGCAGCGGCTCTGAGCACCTCATGTTCGGCGACGAATTTAGATCTCTTGTAGTGGCCAAACAGGTGCGAGATGTCGGCGCAGGACGTTTCATCGGCCAGCTTGCCTTGCCTCGTCGTCGCCAGTCCGAGGACACCGACAGTGGACGTGAACACCAGCCGCTCGCATCCCGCGGCTCGGGCGCCGTCGAGCACATTGAGCGTCCCGCCGACGTTGACGTCATAGAAGATCCGCGGGTCAGGTGCCCAGAAGCGGTAGACCGCCGCCAGGTGGAACACGAAACGAGCGCCCGCGCACGCGGCCCGGACGGCAGCGCTGTCCCGGATGTCCGCCACGGCCCGCTCCACGCTGACCCCCTTGAGATTGCGGTCGCCGGCTCCCGGTTCGACCACGACGACGACCTCTGCGCCCCTGGCCTGCACTGCTCTCGTGACGGCGGACCCGATGAAGCCCGAGGCGCCGGTAATGACCACCCGGTCCCCAGGCTCGATACGGAACGCGTCGGCCAGCTGACGGACGCGGCGGGCGGTCCCGGCTGCGCCGCTCGGAGAGGCGTCATCCGGAGGCGTGTAGTGCATCAGTCACAATGTAGCGGCCCGCCCTGGGCCGCCCCGGGCCTGGTGTGATCACCGTTGCCGACCCGCCTAATCGGCGGCTACCGCCGGCCAGCGCCACCAGCCCGCCGCCAGGCCTCCAGAACGGCCAGCCATAGCTGCGCGTACATGATCGCGAGCCCGGTGGTAGCCGTCGGCTAACTGACCTATACCGGATTTCGTGGGTATATTTCGGGCATTACGGTCCGTTCAGTGAACCTAATCCGGTATAGGTGTGAGCGAATGGTTTTCGGTCACGGTTCGATCGGCTTTGAGGACTGCCGATCCGGGCCCGGACTGGCTCAGCTGAGGGCGGCCACCGGACATGGCCGGGCTGGGGCTGCTTCCAGCGCGTCAAGCAGCGTGCCGCAGCCAGGTGCAGCGGCCGGTGCGCTCAGCTCTTTGGCGGCCGGTGCGCTCAGCTCTTTGGCTGTAGGCGCGCTCAGCTCTTTGGCTGCAGGCGCGCTGCGGCTGGACGGAACTCCAGTTCCTCGTCGCCGGCGGGCCCGCGGAACAGCGCCGCGTCCTTGCGGTAGTGCTGCTGCAGCCGCCAGGGCGCCCGGTCACCCTGCAGTGGCAGGCTGGCGCGGGAGCGCTGGAAGTAGCCGGAGGTCATCTCGATGAACGGCGAGGTGTCCATCGGCTCGGATGGCAGCCGCGGGGTGACGATCGCGTACCCGTTCCGTTCCATTGTGGACAGCAGGCGCGCGACGTAGGAGGAGACACGGTCGACTTTGAGGGTCCAGGAGGCGTTGGTGTAGCCGAGCGCGAAAGCCAGGTTAGGAACTCCGTCGAGCATCATCCCCTTGTAGACGACGCGCTCAGGGACCACGACCTTCTCCCCGTCGACCGTCAGCTCGATTCCGCCTAGCGGGAGCAGATTCAGCCCCGTCGCCGTGACGACCACGTCGGCCTCGAGCGTCGCGCCCGAGCGCAGCCGCAGACCGGCCGCGGTGAACGCCTCGATGTGATCGGTCACGACGTCGGCTTTGCCGGAGCGGATGGCCGCGAACAAGTCACCCTCGGGCACCAGGCACAAGCGCTGGTCCCAGGGCTCGTACGCGGGGGTGAAATGCTTGGCCACGTCGTACCCGGCCGGCAAGCGCTTGCGGACTCCGTTGCGGAGCAGCGCTCGCATCCGGTCCGGGTACTTGCGGCACAGACTGTAGATCGCGGTCGCCAGCTGCACGTTCTTCCATCGCACGGCCGCGTAGGCCTGGCGCTCGGGCAGCACCTTGCGCAGCAGATCCGCGATCGGGTCACGGACAGGGAACGCCAGGATGAACGACGGTGAGCGCTGCAGCATGGTCACCCGCGCGGCCGCCTCGGCCAGCGCAGGGACGAGAGTCACGGCCGTCGCTCCGCTTCCGATGACGACGACCCGCTTGCCGGTGACGTCGAGGTCCTGTGCTCATCGACGACGTGCGCCGCCGCGGTTTCCCTGACGTAACGCAGGATGTCTGCGCCGCCGGCGATCGCCTTGGCCTGCTTCCACGGGCGGAAGGCATAGCCGAGGGTGAACATGTCCGAGTCTGACCGGACGCCGGGGTACCTGAACAGGTCCCACGTCCCGCCGCTCGCGCCGCGCGCCTCGAGGATCGCATACGAGCTGCCCGGAGCGGCTGTCTGCAGCTGGCAGGCGGCACCGATCCCGGACAGGCCAGCGCCCACGATCAGCAGGTCTACGTGCCCTGGTGCGGTCGCGTCCCCGGGGCGGGCGGCAGTCGTGGTCACGGTGCTCCCCTGACGGCGTTCGGTGCTATGGCGCAGGTGCCAGGATGACACGTCCGCAGAACCGCGCTGGCCTGTGCACCGGACCAGTAACTCCGTCAGCGGCTCGGCCAGCGGTCAGGCGAGCCTCGTCACGGCCACGATGACGTCCATCGCGGCGCCGGGGGCGCCGTGATAGATGCCCTTGAGCGGCGGGACATCGCCGTAATCCCGGCCGGCGGCCACGACCACGTGCTGCTCGCCCACCTGGGCACGGTTCGTCGGATCGCAGGCCACCCACTCGCCGGTCCAGTATTCGACCCAGGCGTGGCTCTGGCCTTCCACCTCATCGCCAGGCTCGGCTTCCGGCTGCGGATGCAGGTACCCGGATACGTAACGGGCCGGGAGGCCGGCCTCGCGCAGCAGCGCGACCGTCAGGTGCGCGATGTCCTGGCAGACACCCTGGCCCTTGTCCCATGCTTCTTGTGCGCTCGTCTGGACGCCGGTGGCACCCGGGACGTAGGCCACCCGGTCGTTGACCCAGGAGGCGATGTCCTCGGCGGCTTCGAGCGGGTCGGCGTCGGCGGTCCGCTGCCGGGCGGTGGCCGCCAGCGTTTGGTCGACAGTCGTGCGCCGGGTCGGCGTGAGGAACTCCAGCAGCCTCTCCTCCGCCGCGCGCTCGGTCAGCACTGACCACTCCAGCGGCGGGGCGGGCTGGAGCGGGGAGCTGGTCTCGACGGTGGCCTGGGCACGAATCACCAGCTCGTGGTGCGGCGCCTGGATGTCGAAGGCGCTGACGAGCGTTCCCCAGTAGTCGATATAGGTCGAGATCGCCGCCGGCACGTCGGTCGAGACCTGGCACTCGAGCGGCGACTGCCTGGGCAGTGTCGCTGGAGTCATCCGGGCCTCGTTGTAGGACGCGCGCGCCAATCCGTCGTAACGCACCCGGGTCTGGTGCACGATCCTCAGCCGCCAGCCCACGTCATCCTTCCTGCGCCCAGGCCACCGGCTGGCCGTAATTGAAGTAGCGCTCGGTGATGGCCTCGCTGGCCTCCAGGCAGGTCTGCTGAAGCGCACTGATCAGGTCGGCGAGCTGATCAGGCAGCAACTGCTGGTCGGCGTACTCCAGCGTGGTCCGCATCCGCCCGATCGGACGCCGGGCCAGGTCGCTCATGCCGGCCCTGACCGGGCCGGGATCGAGGGCGGCCAGGCATTTCTCGGCCGTCGTCAGCGCGTGCAGCACCGATCTGGGGAACAGCCGGTCAAGGATGAGGAATTCAGCGACGTGCCCGGAACCCCCGGTCCAGCTGCGCGTGCGCATAAACGACTCGTAGGCGCCGCACGCGCGCAGCAGCATCGGCCAGCCGAGCTCATAGGGAATGGCGGGCATCCGGGCCAGCAGCAGCCTGGCCGTCATATCCACCCGTTCCAGGCTCCGGCCGAGCAGCAGGAACCGCCACGCGTCGTCGCGGCTCATCGTCGAGTCGGCCAGGCCGAAGAACAGCGCGGCACGCTCGCTGATGAACCGCAGGTAGGCGTGCGGGCCCAGCTGCTCGGCGGCCCGGCGCTGGCGTGCCAGCCGCAGGCTGGTCACGTTCAGGCATTCCCACATCTCGTTGGAGATCACCTCGCGCACGCTGCGCGCGCCGGCGCGCGCCGCCAGCATCGCGCCGGCAATGGCGCTCGGGCTGTTCGCGTCGTAGGCCAGCTGATCCAGCGCCAGGCCGATGTCGAGCCTGGTGTCATCGCGCGGCGGGATTCCCAGCACCGCCAGCAGCGAGCGGCAGCCGGCGTCCTCGTCGGCGTGCGGCTCCTCCAGCATGCGGTGCACGTACACATCGACCATCCGAGCGGTGTCGTCCGCCCGCTCGACATAGCGGCCGGTCCAGAAGAGCGTCTCGGCGATGCGGCTGAGCAGCCCTGCGAGCGGAGCCGGGCCGGCACTCATTGCTGCTGGTCTGTCGCTGGCCCGCTTTCGCGGCCGATCGCGGGGCCTCCGGGCGCCCGGGGAGCGGGCACCATCTGCAGCGGCATATTGGCGGCACGGTGGCGCTCATCGGCGGCAAGCACCCAGGTGTCCTTGGAGCCGCCGCCCTGGCTGGAGTTGACGACCAGGGCTCCCTCTTGCAGTGCCACCCGGGTGAGGCCGCCGGGAAGCAGCCACACGTCGCTGCCGTCATTGACGGCGAACGGCCGCAGGTCGATGTGCCGCGCGACCAGCTGCTCGCCGATGAGGACGGGGGCGGTCGACAGCGCGACCGGGCGCTGCGCCATCCACCTCCTCGGCTCCGCGGCGACCTCGGCCCGCAGCCCCACCAGCCTGCGCTTGTCCGCGTGCGGGCCGATAACGATTCCGCTGCCGCCCGCGCCGTCCACCGGTTTCAGTACCAGCTGATCGAGCTGGCCGAGCACCCAGGAGAGCACCTCGGGGTCGTCCAGCCGGTAGGATTCGACGTTGGGCAGCAGCGGCTCTTCGTTCAGGTAGTACCGGATCAGGTCGGGCACATAGGTGTAGAGCAGCTTGTCGTCGGCGACGCCGTTGCCGACCGCATTAGCGATTGCGACGTTCCCCGCCCGCGCGGCGTTGAGGAGACCCGGACAGCCGAGCACCGAGCCTTGCCGGAAGTGCAGCGGGTCGAGGAAGTCGTCGTCGACGCGGCGGTAGATCACGTCCACGGGCCGGTTGCCCTGTGTCGTGTGCATGAAGATCTTGTTGCCCAAGCAGACGAGATCGCGTCCTTCGACCAGCTCCACTCCCATCAGCCGGGCCAGGAGGGTGTGCTCGAAGTATGCGGCATTGCACACGCCCGGGGTGAGCACGACGACGACGGGATCTCGGGCCCGGGCCGGGGCCGCGGCGCGCAGCGCGGCCAGCAGCCGCGCCGGGTAGTCATCGACCCGGTTGACGTGCTGCTCGGCGAACAGCGCGGGGAAGGTCCTGGTCATTGCCAGCCGGTTCTCAACCACGTAGCTGACGCCGGACGGGATGCGGATGTTGTCCTCGAGGACACAGAACCTGCCCTGCTCGTCCCTGATCAAGTCGATGCCCGCGATGTGCACCCGGACGCCGTTTGGCGGCGTCAGGCCGAAGGCCTCGCGGCGGAACGTCTGGGAGGTGAGCATCACCCGCCATGGCAGCACGCCATCCGCGAAGGCCTGGCATGGCCCGTAGACGTCGGCGAGGAATGCCTCGAGCGCCAGGACCCGCTGGCGTACCCCGCGCGAAATCAGGTCCCATTCGACCGCGTCGATAACACGGGGTATCAGGTCCAGCGGGAACGGCCTTTCCTCCCCCTCATAGCCAAAGGTCACTCCGCGGTCGGTAAAGAGGCGGGCCAGCGAATCCGCGTGGTAGCGAAGCTCGCTCGGATCCAGGGGCTGCAGAGCGGTGAACAGGGCGTGGCAGGGCGTGCGCGGCACCCCCGGCCGCTCGAACATCTCGTCCCATGCCGCAGCAAGCTGGTAGCTGTCGAATATGTCCGCCACGGCCCAAACGTAGCCGGGCTATGTTGCGCGGTCGTTACGGAGATGCACCAGATTTCCTGCCTGTGCCCGCCGGCTGGTCATTCCGCAGCGGTGGCCTGTGCCGGAGTTCGCGATGGGAGCTGGGTCAGGCGGCGGTGAGGACGCCCACCCGGCGGCCGGCCGTAAGACGGCTGGGCGACATGCCGATGTAGGAGCCGGATGTGGGCGCCACGTCAGAGTAGTCGCGGCCGGTCGCGACCGTGACGTAGCCGCCGCCTGCCCGCCGGCCGTTGCACGGGTCGAACGCTACAGCGACCGCATCGTGCGCCCGTGGCACGACGACCTCGACCCAGGCGTGGGTGCCGCCCTGGCCGAGCAGATGGCCCGAGACGTACCGGGCGGGCAGCCCGACGAGGTGGCACAGCGCGAGCATCGCATGCGCGGAGTCCTGGCAGACGCCGCGGCCGCCGGCCAGGGCCTCGGCGGCCGTGGTCCGCACCGATGTGACGCCGTGCTCGTAAGTGATCGCGGTGTGGACAAGGTCGCAGATCCGCTCCGCCTTCCCGAGCGCGGAGTCCCTGCTCGCCGCAAGGCCGCCGGCGAGGTCGCGCAGCCGGTGGTCGGCGGCGGTGAGCCGGGTGGGGCGCAGCAGGCCCGGACTTCGCAGGGCTGCTGCGGGAAGCACCGTGGGCCCGTCGGCGCGAACCCATTCGACGACGGCGGCAATCCGGAACTCGACCGCCTGGATGACGCGCTCGGCGCGCAACCAGGCGACGACGTTGCCGTGGACGTCCCGGCGTAGGTGGCGCCGGGCCTGGGCACCGTTCACCTCCAGCCGGTGCGCGCGCCGGTGCTGGCTGCCGTGACGAGCTGGCGGCACGACGACTAGCCGCTGCCGCAGTGACTCCACCGGCGCGTCGTAGTCGTAGCGAAAGCTCTGCTCGAGGACGTAGGTAATGCGCCCGGCGGCGTCGAGGTCCAGGCCGCGGTGGTCAAGCAGGGGGGCCGTGAGCGCGTGGGAGCTGAGCGTCATCCGGTCGCCTCCTCGGCCTGGACCACCATCAGCTCCAGGAGCGGGCCGCCGAAGGTCGTCGCCATGGCCACATCCGAGGCGTCGCGTCCGCGGCCGATCACGATGCGCCCCTTGCGCCGCGCGTTGTTGCGGGGATCGAAGGTCCACCACCGGTCGCCGAGCCAGACCTCCATCCAGGCCGCGAAATCCATCGGTGCAGGGTCCGGGGGGACGTCGAGGTCAGGCAGGTAGCCGAAGACATAACGGGCGGGTATGTTCAGTGCCCGGCAGAACGAGATGGCCAGGTGAGCAAAGTCGCGGCAGACCCCGCGGCCGGCGGCGTTGACGTCCGCGGCAGTCGACAGCGCCGTCGTGGTGCCGTACTGGAACGCCAGGTGGCCGTGCACGTGAGCACAGATCGCCTGGACGCGGCCGTAGCCCTCGGGAAGCCCGCCGAAACGCGACCACGCCTCATTGCCCAGCACGTCAGGCAGACAGTAGCGGCTGGGCAGGATGTAGATCAACGTGTCGTCAGGCAGCGCAACGGGCGGACATTGCGGTGCGTGCTCGTCGGCGTCCTCGGTGGCGTCTGGGACGGCGGCCAGCGCGGCATAGCGGAAACTCGACCTGCCAGCCGGGAGCACCGCACGGGCGCAGGGGTTTCGGTACAGATCGGTGTAGTAGTGAATCGCCATCGGCGGATCAGACGACCACTGCTCACGCTCGACGGCAACGTCCTGAGACCCCGTCGGCTGCACCTGGAAGATCACCGGCGTGTCGACCTCGGCCACATAGGTGAAATCACACCCGACCAGAACCCGCCGCAACGCCACCACCCCATCGTCCCCGATCAATATTTCCCCGCGGTTACGAAAGGGGCACGCCCATCGTTACCGCTAGTAGGGGCGAATGCCGGAAAACCAGCGGGCCCCTTGTCCGGTGCGGTGCTGCTGTCCAAAACCCGTGCGCCTTGCCCGGCGCGGTGCTGCTGTCCAAAACCCGTGCGCCTTGCCCGGCGCGGTGCTGCTGCCCGAAACCCGTGCGCCTTGCCCGGCGCGGTGCTGCGCTCCGGACCGGCGGTGGCAAATGGGATTGACGCCTTGGACCAGCAGTGGAGATCATGTGTCGTGGAGGCGACGACCCGGCAGTTGCTGGCAACTGCGTCAGCAGGCGACCAGCGAGCGTGGGACGCCCTGGTTGAACGGTACAATTCGCTGTTGTGGTCTGTTGCGCGCTCCCACCGGCTCTCGACACCGGACGCGGCGGATGTGGTGCAGACCACCTGGCTCCGGCTCGTTGAGCATCTGGACAGCATTGCCGACCCGGACCGACTGCCTGGTTGGCTGGCGACGACGGCGCGCCGGGAATGCCTGCGCTTGCTGCGCCATGCTGGCAGGGAAGTCCAGTCCTACACGGCTCTGATCGACGTGCCGGACGACGCCCCCGGACTGGACGCCGGCCTTCTCCGCGACGAGCGGGATGCGGCCCTGTGGCACGCGCTCGCCACCCTGGACGAATTCTGCCAGCAGCTGATCCGGGTCCTGATGGCCGATCCGCCACCGAGCTACGCGGAGGCGTCGGCCATCCTCGGAATCCCGATCGGCAGCGTCGGCCCGTCCAGGGGCCGGTGCCTGTCGAAACTTCGCCGCGTCGCTGGTATCAGCGGGGCCGCCGGCGACTCTGTCATTAGTAGGGGGCCGGACCGAGCCGCAGACTCGGCGTCGTAGGGGCAGAGAATGGAGGCATCATGAGCGGCCAGCAGCAGCCCCCTGACCCGGGCGACGAAGCTCTCCTCGCGCGGCTGCGCCGGATCGCCGCGGAGGCTGACCCGGTGCCTGAGATGGTGATCCAGGCCGCCCGCTCGGCCTTTGGCCTGCGCGAGCTTGACGCCGAGCTCGCCGAGCTCGTGCGCGACTCGGCGGTCGACGTCCCCGCTACCACCGTTCGGGGGGCCGCCCCGCGATTGCTGTCCTTCGAGTTCGGCGATGTTGCCGTCGAGTGTGAGATCACCGAGCGTGCGTTGCGGCGTGACATCCTCGGCCAGCTGGTCGGGGCTAACGCGGCGGGCGTCGCCGCGGAAGTGCCCGGCGCGGCGGCGGTGACCGTGCCGGTCGACGAGCGTGGCCGCTTCAGCGTCCGGGACCTTCCCGCAGGCCCGGTCCGGCTGCGCTGCCGGCTGGCGGACGGGACCACCGTGGTGACCAGCTGGGCAGCTGTCTGACGATCGGATGGCGGGGCTTCGGAGAGGCGGAGAGGTGCAGGCAGCGGTCCTGGAGTCGGCCGCAGATGCTGCGCAGTCGGCGCTGGATCTGGTGCCTGCGGATCCGCGCCGCGCAGTCTCACATGCCCGCCGCGCGGTCGAGCTCGCACGCCTGGATGGCGATCGGTCGGCCCAGTCGACGGCTCACCGCGCATGGGGCCTAGCCGCGCGCGAGCTAGGGGATCTCGGTACGGCCCTGACGGAACTCGGCGCAGCGGTGCGAGTCGCGTCCAGCGCAGGACTTACTGTCCCTGCGGCGCAAGCACAGATGAGCCGCGCCTTCGTGCTGCTTTCGCAGGGGAAGACGCAGGCCGCGCTGCGGGATGCGGAGCAATCGGCCGCGAGCCTGCGCGGCTTGGATCGGGCCCGGGTGCTCGCCCAGCGAGGGCTCATCCTCCAGCGCGCCGGGCAGCTAGAGGAGGCCCTGGCTGTCTACACCGCGGCCCTGTCATCGCTGCGCCGTCATGATGACAAGCTGTGGGAAGCCCGGCTGCGTAATAACAGAGCCGTCCTGCACGCGTACCGAGGCTGCCTGCGGCTGGCCAAGGCTGATATCGCCAGGGCTGAGCAACTCTACGAAGAGCTGAACCTCCCCAGCGCGCAGGCGGGCGCGAAATGGAACCTCGGATTCATCGAGGGCCGCCACGGCGACATCCCGGCCGCGCTCGCCGCGCTCGATACAGCCGCGGAGGCCTGCCGCAAGGTCGGCCTGCCCATCGCGCCGCTGCTGCTCGACCAGGGCGAGGTGCTGCTGTCGGCGGGGCTGGCCGCTGAGGCCATCCAGGCCGCCACCGTGGCGGTCGACGAACTGTCCCGGCACGGCCAGGCGGCTGATCTCGCTGAAGCGCAGCTCTTGCTGGCCCGGGCAGAGCTGTCAGCCGGGACGCCCGCGGCCGCCATGCTCAGCGCGGCTGCCGCGCAACGCAGCTTTGCCCGTCAGCACCGGCCGAGCTGGGCGGCGGTGGCGCAGTATGTCCGCGTTCGGTCGGCCTGGGCAGCCGGGGAACGCTCCCCGGGGCTGCTGCGCTCCGCGGCGGAGGCGGCGGCCCGGCTTGAAGCGGCAGGCTGGACAACGGCGGCCCTCGACATTCGCGTGCTGGCGGCCCGGATGGCCGTTGACCTGGGACGGCTGGAGGTCGCGCGGACACAGCTGCAGACCGCTGCGCGGGCGCGCAGATCCGGACAGCTGGACCAGCGAGCGCAAGCCTGGCACGCGCTGGCACTGCTCCGGCAGCAGACCGGCGACCAGCGGGGCGCTTACGCTGCCGTCTCCGCAGGCCTGGACGCCGCCGAGCGGCACCGCACCCTGCTCGGTGCCACCGAGCTGCGGGTTCACGTATCCGGGCAGACCGAGGAGCTTGCCTCGCTCGGCGTGCGGCTTGCTATCGGCGAGGGTGCGGCAGCTCGGGTGCTTCGTTCCGCGGAGCGGCACCGCGCTGCAACCCTGCGGCTGCGCCCGGCGCTGCCACCGGGCGACGAGACGCACGCGGACCTGCTCACGCAGCTGCGGATGGTCGCCGCCGAGGCGGAGGCCGCCCAGCTGGCAGGCTCTCCGACACGGGTACTGCACCGCAGCAGGCTGGCCCTGGAGGAACGCCTGCGGAGCCACCTCCGGCACGGGCGCGGGACGCCCGCAGGTCAGCCTGGCCTGCCGCCGGTCCCCGCAGTGCTGGAGGAGCTCGCCGAGGCCCTCGCTGACCGGGTGCTGGTCGAGTACGTCGAGTGCGATGGCGTCCGGTACGCCGTGGTGGTGCGCGACGGCGAGTGCTCGCTGCACGTACTCGGCCGGGGCAGCTTGGCCGCACCAGAACTTGAATCGCTCCGGTTTGGCTGGCGCCGGCTGGCGGCCGGGCATGGCTCCGCCGCGTCGCTGCGCGCAGCCGCGGAGCTGGCGGCGCATGCAGCGGCCTGCCTGGACCAGGCGCTGCTGCAGCCGCTGTCGTCGCTGCTGGCCGACCGCCAGCTGGTGGTGGTGCCGGCGGGCGAACTGCAAGCGCTCCCCTGGCCGATGCTGCCGAGCTGCGCGGACCGCCCGCTAACGGTGGCACCGTCGGCGGCAAGCTGGCTGGCTGCCCGCGCGGCGGTCGCGCGTGCTGGCCGTGGCCGCGCTGTGCTGGTGGCAGGTCCGGGCCTGCCGGGCGCCGCGCAGGAACTCGAATTGCTGTCCCCGCTCTACCCGGCGGCCCAGCTGCTCGCTGGACGCGACGCGACGGTCAGCGCGGCGCTGCGCGCCCTGGATGGGGCGGACGTCGCCCACGTGGCCGCGCACGGCAGGTTCCGCGCCGACAACCCGATGTTCTCGTCGCTGGTTCTCGCCGACGGGCCGCTGACCGCCTACGACCTTGAGCGGCTGCACCGGGCCCCCCGCACGATCATGCTGGCGGCCTGCGACTCCGCGCTGGCACCGATCAGGCCGGGCGACGAGATGATCGGGCTGGCCGCTGCGCTGCTCGCGGTGGGCGCCAGTGCCGTGGTCGCTGCTCTGCTGCCGCTGCCAGACACGGTCAGCGGCCAGCTCGCGCACTCCTGGCATCAGCTCCTCAGCCGTGGCAGCAGTCCCTCCGAGGCCCTCTCCGTGGTGGCGTCCCGCGCCCGCCAGGACGGACCACTGGCGCAGCTGGCAGCCTCAGCGCTGGTCTGCCTTGGCTATGGCGGGTAGCGCGGCCCGGCGGCGGCTACCCGACAACCCCGGGATTAGGTACCAGGATCGGGCCCAGCCCCGGTTGCTCCGTCGCTGACGCCAGGACATCGCTGGCGGCGGCACGGGCCGATCCCGCCGAGGGGATCAGCGTCGCGATCAGAGCGGCAACTTGCGGTGCGGCAAAGGATGTCCCGCTCCAGTAGGCGTAGCCGTCAATTAGTCGCGCCGTCGGGTCCCTCCGCAGTTTCCAGCGGGCTTTCAGGTAGGTGCTCCTGATCCGCACGCCTGGTGCGTAGACATCGACCCATGATCCCCAGTTGCTGAATCCCGCCCTGCGCGGCGGCCACTCGCGCGTATCAAGTGCGCCTACCGCCACCACCTGCTCGAAGGCAGCAGGCCAGAACGGCCGTGACTCATCGTTGTTACCTGCCGCGGCCACCACCAGAACGTCTGGATTCCGGGCGAGAGCGGTCGACAGTGCCACCGGCGGCATGTCGTCATGGGTGTAACCGCCGAGCGAAAGGTTGGCTACGGGCGCGCCCGCATGGGCAAGGCCGACGGCCACGGTGTGATCGTCCCCGACGCCCGCCGGATTGAGCACCTTGACCTGGCGGATACGCACCTGTGGTGCCAGCCGCATGATGATGCCATCGATAAAGGTGCCATGGCCGCCCTCGGGCGCGAGGTAACCGCTGGGCCGGACGGCAGTCTCCTGATCGGCGGGGGTGTAAAGGAGCCGCCAGGCCAGGCCCTGGTGCAGCTGGTGCACCGCCGGATCGTAACCGGTGTCCAGAACCGCGATGGCGGGTGGCGCTTCATCAGGCTTGGAGAAGGGGTCCTCGGAGAAAGCCTGCGCGTTGCGGGGCTCGCCGGCCGGCCCGCCGTGATAGGAAGGCTCACCGGAGAATACGTGATTGGGCCCGACGTTGGCGGGCGGTTGGTCGTCCGTGCTTCGCCGCAGTTCGCTGACAAGCTCAGGGATGCGCACGTCGCTGGGCATGAGAAAGGCCCGGACCGGCAGTCCAGCTGCGGCGAAGCTGCGATCAAGCTCGCTGTCAGGCACGCCGCCGCGCCGCACGAGCTCCTGCTGCACTCGCCCGGATGAAAAGCTGCCGTCGGCTTCCAGTAGCACCTGACGCGGCCGGTACAGATACCCGGGACCGTCCAGCACGCTGGGAGGCCGCCTGCCGTCGTCATCGTCGTCATCGTCGTCATCGTCATCGTCGTGCCAGCGTCCCTCGCACAGATCCTCATGCCGCTCCTCCTGCCAGCTATCGCTCCGCTCAGCTGAGAACAGCTCTTCGTCCGAGACCATCCGTGACTCCCTTAACGCCTGCCCGGAGCCTGCCGGCCTTTCCGGGTGAGCCAATATCTAACTTCCTGGTTATAGCAGGTAATTACCTTGTTTCTTGCTCACAACTGAGGTCAGACCAGCACGCCCGGGGGCCTGCGGTCGGCCGGCCCCGATAGCTGGCTGGCACCTGCATAGAGCACTGCCAGCTGGCCGCTGATACACGTCGGCAGGCCCGGTGCGCACCAGGCACGGTCGGGGTGCCGCCGTGATGACAAGAGCGCGGTCCATCTTCGCACGGGGGGATGAGCGGCCATGGCAGGCAACATGGGTGCGGACAGGACGAGATACGGCCGGGCCGGTGCCCCCAGTGGTGCCGCTGGGCGCCGCCGGTGCGTTGCCCGGGCCGGCCCTCACCGCCGACCAGACCCTGACCGACGCGCTCCAGATCCAGGCCGGGCAGACAGTACTCGTGCACGGCGCGGGCGGCGTCACCGGCGGCATGCTCGTCCAGCTGGCCGTGCACGCCGTGGGCCAGCGCCCGCACCTGATCGGGCCAGTCAGGCTGGCGATAGTCGAGGACGGCCATAGCGCCCAGCGCGAGGAGGCGATCAGCACCGTCCGGGCTCGCGGTAGCGATAACCGTGGCGCCCTGGGTGCCGATGCCGCAGCGAACGCCGCGCGGTCGGGGGCACGGCATGCGGTATGGGCAATCAGGCACCGCGGCAGGCTCGCCACCATCACGGCAGATCCGCCGCCCGCCGAGCGCGGCATCTCAGTATTTGACGTTCAGGTCGTCCCGGACGGCGCACGGCTCCGCCGGCTCACCCGGCTGCTCGGCCAGGGCGCGATCAGCGTTACCGTCGGTGCCCGGTACCCCCTGGGACAGGCCGCCCGATGATGGCGCTGCGGGCCCACTCCCGCAGCGGCCCTGAGCAGCTCGGGCCGGCATCTTTTAATCACCGGAAGGAACGGTCACCATTCCGCTGGAGATCATGACGTTTAAATATGCCGACCCATGGTCAGCAGGAATGGGAGCGGGCCGAAACGCGACCATGTCGCGTGCCTAGATCCCTGGTTACCACATCCAGGGCTTACCACGAGTCCTGCCTGAGCGCATCGTGTCAGCGGCCGAGAGAGCGAGGCTAGCCGCTGACTGATATGCCTTCGCATGGACCTGGCCAGCGCTGCCATGACCCGGCGATGCCGATGCTGCGGCACCGAGGCTGCCCAGCACGAGAGCTAGCGCCAGAACGAGAATCCCGCGCGCCGCCCGGGCGCGAACGGTCCCCGTCGAGGATTCACGGCGAGCACTGCTCACCGATCCGCCGGCCCGCATGATGACGTGCAATAACGGCCTGTGAGTCTTCATTGAGAAGGTCCCCTCATTGGTAACTTATATATGTCAGACCCTCCAAGAGTCAGAAACTACACCACGATCCATCTCGGGGTATGACATTCGGATTGATTCGTGCGGCGTCCTGCACGGCGTGCTTGGTACCCGCCGCGGCGCGCAGGGCGCCGAGCCGCTCGCGCCGCGCTGACCACCGCCAGCCGTCGCGGGTGGGAACGCGCGCGGCCGGCCGCCGTTCGCGGCGCGGCGGCACTGGCGTGGCGGGAGCAGCCTGGTAGCGGTGATCCGGGCGGCGTGTTCCTGCCGGGACAGGTCCGGGGCCCGCGACCGGAAGATCAGCCCTGTAGACCGGTCCGCTGGAAGACATGGCCCGGCGCGTCGCCGGGCCGGGCAGGCGGGGCGGGGCGGGGCGTGCTGCCCGCAGCGGCCGCGGTCTGGCCGCAGTGATGGAGAGCCGAAGCTGTCCGCCGCAGCCGTGCCCGCCATCGCGCGGCGGCAGCCGGGCCGGCTGCCGCCAAACGGGCGCACCGGACACGCCGGGTACGACCGGGCCCAGGAATGGCCTAGGAACCACTTGCTGGGAGCCCCACGGATCCCTTTAACCACTGGCATCTCGCCGGTCGTGTCACGCCACGCCAGCCCGCGCAGTACCGGTTGTCACTCACCAATACCAGGCTTCTTCAGTCGCAGCCACCACGCGAATATGCTCTTCGATAAGCAATGCAGGCGGCAAGCGCGGCAGCATCGTGAAACTTGCAAAAAAAATTGCGCTAAATGCGAACCCGGAGCGTGATCATTTCCCCGTTCCCGCTATATTCTCACTGGATTCGAGTGAGAACCACGTGTAAACGGGTATTTAAAGCTGCGGAAAGTGTCCGTACATCCCTTCCGCTTAGCAGCTGCCAGCTTGTCCGCAGGTGGTCGAAGATACAGGGCGATCATGGAATTTCGGGTGCTCGGTCCGATTGAGCTTTGGTCGGCTGGGCAGCAATGTGATCTTGGGCCGGCCAGGGCGCGATGTGTCCTGGCGATCCTCCTGCTGACGCCGCGCACAATAGTGCCGGCCGAGACTCTCATCGACAGGATGTGGGATACCCGGCCGCCGCCAAAGGCCCGGGAGAGTCTCTCGGTCTACATCGCCAGGCTTCGCGCGTCCCTCCGGCAGGCCCTTGGCGATAGCGTCCGGCTGGCGGGGCGCGCAAGGGGCTATGTGCTCGACGTCGACCCTGAGGCGGTCGACTTGCATCGGTTCCGCCGATTGCGCCGGCAGGCGGATGCGCTGACCGCGAGCGGCGACCACGATCATGCGGCCGTGCTGCTGCGCGAGGCGGACCGGCTCTGGCGCGGCCAGGCGCTGGCCGGGATCCGTGGTGACTGGGTCGCGCGGATGCGTGACAGCCTCGAAGAGGAGCGCCGGGCGGCCATCCTTGAGCGCGTCGAGTGTGAGCTGGAGCTCGGCCGGCATGCCGACCTGGTAGGAGAGCTTCGCCAGCTGCTGGCTCAGTACCCGCTGGATGAGACCTTCATCGCCCATCAGATGGCGGCCCTTTACTGGAGCGGCAGGCCGGGTGACGCACTCAGCCTCTACCGGGAGACCCGCAGCCGCCTCATCGATGAGCAGGGCGCGGAGCCGGGGGCACTACTGTCCGAACTCCAGCAGCGCATCCTGCGCCGTGACCCCCGGCTTGCCGTGAGGCTCGCCGACCGGCGTCTTGGCCGGGTGCCGCCGCCAGACACGCTTCCGCCCGAGGCAGTGGAGTTCGTGGGCCGCAGCGAGGAACTCGGGCTGCTCACCGAGGAGCAGGGCGACGCCCCCCGGATCAGCGTGATCGAGGGCATGCCCGGCGTGGGAAAGACCGCGCTCGCCGTCCACGCTGCCCGTAATGTCTCCGGGCAGTACCCGGACGGGATGTTCTACCTCAACTTTCATACCCACGACCCCGGGCGCCCTTCGCTCGACGCGGCCGAGGCGCTGCACCGCCTGCTCGGGATGCTGACCGAGCCGGCTATGCAGATACCTGACTCTGTCGGCGAGCGCGCCGCGCTGTGGCGGGCCCAGCTGAGCCGGCGTCGCTGCGTCGTGATTCTCGACGATGCTGCCAGGCATGACCAGATCCGCCCGCTCCTGCCGGTCGCAGGCCGGTGCCTGGTCTTGATCACCACCCGGCGCAGGCTTCCCGACCTTGCCGGCGCCCGCGCGCTGACCCTCGACGTGCTGTCCATCGACGACGCGACCACGCTGTTCCGGCGGATCGCGGGGCAACGCAGGGCCCACGACGAGGGCGAGGTCGCTACGGCCGTGCGGCTGTGCGGGCGCTTGCCGCTCGCGATCCAGCTCACCGCCGGCAGGCTCGCGCAAGACTGCCCGCCCAGGCTCACCGACCTGGTCGAGGAACTGTCGCAGTCTCCCGCTCGGCTGGGCGGCACAAACGCAGCAAGCCCGGAAGTGATGTCCGCCTTCGACCTGTCCTACCGCGCGCTGGAACCTGACCACCAGCGGTTCTTCCGGCGGCTGGGCGTGAGCCCTTGCGCCTATGTCAGCCTGCAGACCGCGGCAGCCCTGGGCGGCGGCACCCTCGCCGAAGCAGAGAAGGCCCTCGCCGCCCTGCTGGATTATCATCTGCTGGCTCGAGCCCCAGCCGGTCAGTTCCGTTTCCATAACCTTGTCCGCGGGTATGCGGCCGTACCCGCCGCGCGTGATGACCCCGAACCTGAGCAGCGACAGGCAGTCGGCAGGCTCCTCGACTACTACCTGCACACAGCCGATAAGGCTGACCGGGTACTGCATCCGTTCCGGCGCCGGATGCCCGTGTCGGTCACCCATCCACCAGCCGCGAGCCCGGCATTAGGCACCCAGGAAGACGCGGCAGCCTGGCTGGAAACGGAGTGGCGCAACATCCTGGAGGCCGCGCAATACGCGGGCAGGCACGAATGGAAGCGGAAGTGCGCCGATCTCACCCACGTGCTGGCCGGCTTCGTGGAGATCAGGGCGTACTGGGACGAGGCGATCGCGGCCCATACGCTCGCCCTGCAGGCCTGCCGTGACCTCGATGATCCGGCCCGGATCGCGCAGGCGTCACTGGAGCTCAGCGTGGTGAGCCGGCAGACGGGCCGGCACGAGGCGACGCTTCCCCTGGCTGAGGACGCCGCAGAGATCTACCGGTCGCTGGCCGACCAGCGAGGCGAGGCCGAAGCCCTCGACCAGATAGGCATAGCCCAGCAGCGCGCGGCCCGGTCCCGTGAGGCCCTCGCCTATTTCCACGAAGCAAGGATTCTGTACCGCGACGCCGCGGATCAGCGCGGCGTCGCCAATACCCTGAGTCACTCCGGGATCGCCTGCTGGCATCTTGGCCGGTACCCTGACGCAATGGGCCATCTGCGTGCCGCGCTTCTGCTCTACCGTGACGTCGGCGACAGGCGCGGCGAGGCGAAAACCCTCAACAATCTAGGAAGGATGCAACTGTATTGCGGCTACCATAGAGACGCGCTCGAAGGCTACCAGAAGTCATTGGAAATATTTAGCGAGATAGGCGGAGAGCAGAATCAGGCGATTCTCTATCATAATATAGGAAACGTCTACCATTACAAGGGCAATTACGAAGACGGGCTTGCTGCTTTCCGGCGGGCGCTCGCCATATACCGCAACATCGGCGATCTCCCTGATGAAGCCGACGTGCTCAATGACATCGGCGCCATTTATCAAAGCGCGGAGTGTTATGACGAGGCGCTGATTCATCACCAGAAGGCTAGATTGATCGCCGAGGAGATCGGAACCCTATCCCAGCAGGTGATCGCGCTTCGCGGGATAGCCGACGTTCGTCGCGGATCCGGTCGGCACGGCGAGGCATTTGATCATTATCACACCGCTCTCCGGCTGGCCAAGGAGATCGGTGACCCGTACGAGGAAGCCAAGATCCTCGAAGGAATCGCGGAAACGACGCTCAGCACGCAGCGGCCCGACGCGGCGCGAATCGTATTCAGGCAGGCGCTGGACATCTTCGAACGGCTCGGCGTACCAGAGGCGGAGTCGGCCCGGATACGCATAGAGACCATGCACCCAGCCTTCGGCCGGCGCACCTCGTAGTCCGCGGGCAGCCGCTGGCCTGCGGGTAGCGATCGGCGGCGTCCGCGATCTGGTGCTGGCAGCGGAGCTGGTGAATGGCGCCCGGCCTCGCGCCTACGTCAGCACGTTCGGGCCGGCGGCCATCCGCTGCCCCCGCCCCCGGCGCATCCGTTCACGGCTCTCGCCCATGAACGAGGAAACCAGATTCCGGCTCAGATCAGCGCCGCTCCCCGGACCTGATGCTGACGTCCTGAGCCCGGCCCATGCCGTCCCCAGGTGGTCCCGGCCCGGGTCCTGATTATCGCCCTGAATCCGGCTGGCCGCCGGCCCCGAGCGCACCCGGCTAGCGGGGACGTTGGGTTGCAAGGTAGGCGTCAAGGCGACTGCAACACAACCGTCCGGGCTGCCAGCGCACGCTTGAACCGCAGGTCCCGGCAGCTGAAGTCGCTGGCTGCCGGTTACCGAAGGAGCGCCTTTCATGCGGGAACGGGTGCCCGGGCCATTCGGCCTGGACGCGGTGAAGGGACAGGCGGTCCGGTGTCAGCGGACTGTCCTGGTGGTGGTGCACAGCCCGGTGCCGACGCCATGCGGGCCTGTCGGCTGCCGGGAACTGCGGCGGTGTAGGAGCGCGCCATGACAAGCACGCTGGCAGCCCGACCTATCAGAACACGACTACGGCCCCTGTATGCGACCGGATTCATTCATGGCTTTGCGCTATGGTATTCGATCGAGAAGCTCTTCATGCGCTCCATAGGCTTGAATGATTACCTTATCACTATCGCTACGCTCGTGTACATCACGGTCATGATGATAGCTAACATTCCGCTCGGAATTCTCGCTGACCGGTGGAGCCGTAAGGGAGTGCTCTACCTCGCCACCTGCGCGCTCATCGCCAGCTCCCTGATATGCGGGCTCAGCCATGGTCTCGCGATGTACGCCGCCGGGATTTCGGTCTGGGGCCTTTTCTATGCGGCGTACGCCGGGACCTACGACTCGGTGGTCTACGACGTGGTCCTGGAAGAAACGGGCTCGGCTGACAGCTTCGAGCGCTTTTACGGCCGGGTGCAGATGTTCGACTCCGCGGCATTTATCACGGGCGCACTGCTCAGCGCGGCCGTTGCGCGATTCGGCAGCCTTCGGCTCGAATACTTCCTGACGATCCCCTTTACGTGCTGCGCGTTCTTCACCTTGCACCGGTTCCAAGAGCCCAGCCTGCACCGCAAGGCGACTGAAGCGCGCTTGTCGGCTCACCTCGGCCGGATACTCCGCTGCGCAACTAAGGCCAACGTCGCCTGGATCGTCGTCGCCTTAGTCGCCAATGCCCTGGCCATGCGGCTGCTGTTTGAGTTCTGCCAGCTCTGGTATCTCGGCCTGGCCCTGCCCGCGGTCTGGTACGGCCCGAGTTTCGCGCTCCTGTATTCCGGTGCCTGGAGCGGTGGCGCCCTCGCCGACAGGCTGCGGGACGGGCGCACGGTAGCGGTGGCCGGATTCGGCACGCTCGCGACGGCCGGCGGCCTGTTCGTCCAGTCCCCGGTCGTGGTGATCGGCGCCCAGGTGGCCGCGATCATCGGGATCACGGTCCTCAACATCGCCTTGACCCGCTACCTGCATGACGCGATGCCGTCGAATATCAGGGCCGGCGCCTCATCGGTGGTCAGCACCATCGGGTACGGCGCTTTCGTTCCTACCGCTCTCGGTTTCGGTCTCCTCAGCCGTGCTCATGGCATCTTCCAGGCCTCTGTCTTCGTCGCCGGCGCCCTCGCCGTCATGGCCCTGGCGCTCAGCGTGATCGTGGTGAGGCGGCGATGATGCTCTCTCACCAGATCGGGCCAGGCGGCACGCCAGCGCCGTGCTTCGACTACCACGACGACGCGGTATGCCCGGTATTCACCGTCAATGGCAACGACATCATCCTGCTGCGAAGCTGGCGCTCGGTCCTGGAGGGGTTCCGTAATCCATACCTGCGCGATCTGGGCATCATCGACCCGGACTGCGCGATCGCGGGCATAACCCGGGAGCGCCCGGGCGGGCTGCTGCGTCGAAGCGGGCCCGCCAGCAGCGTCAGGACCGCGCTCAACCCGCTGTTCGCGCCGCCTGCCATCGAGCGCTGGCGCGGGAGTATCCAGCTACTGGCCAGCACGCGCGCCAGGGCGCTGCCCGGCAGGGCCGACCTGGCTCGCGATTTCTGCGCGCCGCTGGCCGGGGATCTCGCCTGCCTGACGGCCGGGATGAGGCCGGATGAATGGCAGCGCCTGAACAGTCTCGGCGCCCGCGCAAATGCCCTGGTGGTCAGCGGTCACGATGATATCGACCAGGCGCGCGCCGAACTGCACGAGTTCTGCGGTCCCCTCGTCGAGCGGAGCCGGAAGCAGTCAACTCTCATGTCGGGGGTGGCGCACGTCATGGACGACTGCGGAATACCGCCCGGCGAGGTTATCGATGCTTGCACAACCATATACGGCGGCTTTCCGAGCGTGCTGCCCACGCTGAGCGTGATCGCATTCGAGACCGTCAGCCGCCCCGCGGTCATGGAGAGGTGCCGACATGACCCCGGCCTGTTAGACCAGGTTATCTGGGAACATCTCAGGCGGAATGCTCATTTCACGTTCGGGCTGCCCGGCACGTGCCTGCGCGAGACTCAGGTAGGGCAGCTGCTCATTCCGGAGGGCGCGAACGTGCTGCCGGTCATCCGGGCCGCGCACCGCGACCCTTCCCGCGACCATGAACCCGGCGCTTTCGATATCAACCGGGCCCACCGCGCCATCCTCGCCTTCGGCGCCGGGGTTCATGTGTGCCCTGGAAAGGCGCTCACGCTCATGTTTCTGGGCGAAGCCATGCGGGCGCTCATCGATTTGCCGCATTTAAGCCTGGCCCCGGGAACCGTCTGCTGGCAGCCAGGGCTCATGCCCGTGCCAGGTGAGATCCCGGTGCTGACCCGGAGGGAATGACCATGTATCCAACCGAAAGCAACGATCGCGCCGCCAAGGTAGCATTCGAGTACGCGACGCCAGGCGCGAGCTGGGATCAACTGGCATACGAGGAGCAGAATCGCTGGCGCAATATCGCATTCGCCGCCAGGGTCGCCGCTGGTGATGTCAGGGCACCGGACATGACCGCCAGGCAACGCACTGGGGATCTGGGCCCTGATAACCGTTCAGGCCGCCTGCGGGCCAAGCGCACATAGGTATCAGCATGACGCGGGCCATTGGCGCCGCACCCGGCCACGTTCTGCCCTGCGGGCGACGCCGGCCCGGCTGCGCCGGGCGCGCTTTACGGGAGCCCGCCTCACGCGAGCCGTAGGCTGACTGACCTGCGGTAACAACCCCGATGCAGCTACCGGCGGCGGTGCTCGCGGCCGCCGGTAGGTGAATGTTTATGGTACATAGCGGAAACTCGCGCAGATTTCATGCTGATGTCATGGTATGCAATACGCGGGCCCGGGGCTCATAGGTATACTAGGGGCCGCTCGGACGTGTTTACAAATATGTGACGTTTCCGAAATCCATTGGTAGCAAGACGAAATAATGGTTGACCCCGGGGAGTGGAAAACGCGAGGAAGGACACTATCCGGTGAAGCCGACAGGGTGCGCCCCGGCACCGCGCCGTGCGCCTGCGGCTCAGCCGGGCGGCCAGCCGCTGGCCGGGGAGTTTCTGCTGAAGGACGGCACGCCTGCGCTGATCTGGCCGCTGCTGCCTACGGATGCCGAGATGCTGCGCGACGGGTTCCGGCGGCTGTCGAGGGAATCGCGCCAGCACCGGTTCCTCGGTGTGCTCGGCGAACTTGATGACTCGATGATCCGGCGCCTTGTCGACAGCGTTGACGGGGTGGCGCACATTGCGCTCGTGCTTATCGTGCTGCCGCCAGAGGGCGAGGAAGGCCCGGTCGGGGTCGCCCACCTCCTGCAGTACCCCGATGATCCGGCCACTGCCGACTGCGCCGTCACCGTCGCCGACGACTGGCAAGGACGAGGCGCCGGCACCGCGCTCGTCTCGGCGTTGCTGGAGCGACGCCCGGCGGCAGTCACGCGGCTGCGCACGGCCGTCGAAGCCGATAACCGCAGATCTCTGGCACTGCTCGCCGACGTCGGGCGCGTGTCGTCGGGCCTGCCTGAACGGGGCGTCCTCGACGTCACCGTCGAGCTCGCCGCGCCTGCACGGCCTGCTCGCACGCCCACCGCCCGGCCTATCACCGCGATCCCGGCCAGCACTGTGTCGGCACCGCCGTTCCCCATACTGCCGCGCGGCTACGACCGGCCCGCCGCAGGCCAGGCCTGCCTGCACCGCGCCACGGTACCCGCGATCCTCCGGCGCCTGGGAGGCCGCATCGCTGGCTGCGGGCGGCGGGCCCGAGTCGCTGGCCCGCGGTCTCGCCGGTAGCTCGTTCCGCGCCAGGACACCGGCCTGAACTGCAACCACATCGTCAAGCGGGTGACGAGAATAGAAGACGCCGCGCGGCCGAAGTCGTCGTGCTGGTATTGCGCCGACGCTCAACCAGATCGAAGGCGGCCACGCCGGGTGCAATCCGGCCGCCCGGCACTGGCAGCGCTCCGGCGGCTGGCCATCAAGGAGGCGCGCGCCGCCCGGAAGTGACTTTCTGCCCTACGGTCGGCCGACGTCCTGCCCTACAGTCGGCCGGCGTCGTGCGAGATGTTGAGCACGTGAAGGCATCGGGCCCGGATCACCGGTTCAAGCCAGGGTGGTCACGAGCGGCCTGGAGGCCGGGCCCGCGGGATTCCTCCCCGGGATGCGCAGCGTGCCCGTGATAGCGCACGCAGATGAGAGGCGGCCGCAATGGTTATGACGCAGGTCATCCGGGCAGACCAGGTCCCCGCGCTCATCCCCGACGGGGCAACGGTGGCAGTGAGTGGGATAGGGCTGTCCGGCTTCGCCGAGGAGGTGGCGATCGCCGTTGAGCAGTCGTTCCTCGAGAAAGGCCATCCCCGTGACCTGACGCTGGTGCACGCCGCCGGGATCGGCAACGCCATCCCGCCAATCGCACCGGAGCAGTTCGCCGGGATGCACCACTTCGGCCACGAGGGGCTCGTCGCGAAGTGGATCGGCGCCCACACGGGCGTGGCGCCCAACATGGCGCACCTGATCGAGCAGAACCGGTGCCAGGCCTACTGCATCCCGCAGGGCGTTGTTGTCCAGCTCTTCCGCGAGATCGCAGCGCATCGCCCCGGCATCATCACGACGGTCGGCCTCGGGACCTTCCTCGACCCCCGTCTCGGCGGAGCCAAGATGAACACGGCCACGACTGCCGACTACGTAGAGCTCGTCGAGCTCGGCGGCAAGGAATACCTCCTCTACAAGTCGTTCCCGATCGACGTCGCGCTGATCCGGGGCACGACCGCCGACGAGCGGGGCAACATCGCAATGGACGAGGAGGCGCTGCTGCTCGAGCAGCTTCCGCTGGCTCAGGCCGCCAAGAACAGCGGCGGGGTGGTCATCGCCCAGGCGAAGTATCTCGCGCTGCCGGGCACCTTGCACCCCAAGCACGTCCGCGTCCCTGCTCCCCTCGTGGACTACGTGGTGGTCGCCGCGCCTGAGCACCATCCGCAGGCGGCCGGGGAGCAGTACAGCCCGGCGCTGTCCGGTGACATCAAGGTCCCATTGGCCGATATCCCGCCTCTTCCGATGGGCGAGCGCCTGGTCGTGTGCAGGCGGGCGGCCATGGAACTGATCCCCGGGGCCGTGGTCAATCTCGGGTACGGCTTCCCTGATGGGATCGGGAGCGTCGCTGCCCAGGAGGACGTGGCCGATCTGCTCACGCTCACCACCGAGGTCGGCGCGATCGGCGGCGAGCCAGGATCTGGCCTCAACTTCGGGACCTCCTCCAACGCCGAAGCGTTCATCGATCACCAGGCGATGTTCGACTGGTACGACGGCCGCGGCATCGACATCGCCTTTCTCGGCCTCGCCCAGGTCGACAAGGAGGGCAACGTGAACGTGAGCCGGTTCAGCGGCAGGGCCGTCGGCATCGGCGGTTTCGTCAATGTCTCGAATGGCACAAAGGCGGTCGTCTACTGCGGGTCGTTCACCGCCGGCAGCCTGGAGGTAGCTACCGGTGACGGGGAGCTGCACGTGGTCCGGGAAGGCAAGCAGCGGAAGTTCCTCGAGCATGTCGAGGAGATCAGCTTTAGCGGCCCCTACGCGGCCAGCTCAGGGCAGCGCGTGCGCTATGTCACCGAGCGGGCTGTGTTCGAGCTCCGCGACGGGACCATGACCCTGGTCGAGATCGCCCCGGGCGTCGACTTGGAGCGTGACGTGCTCGGCCAGATGGATTTCGCTCCGGCCGTCGCCGAAGATCTGGCACTGATGCCAGCGGAGATCTTCTGCGAACGCTGGGGAAAGCTGCGGGCGATCACCGAGAGCCGCGCCCCGGCAGGCGCAAGACAGCGACGGATCTGAGGACCATCCGATCCTGAGCCGGCCCTGGACGGCAAGACACGAGACAGAGCGACGATGGTGCAGCGCTTCAAGGACCGCTCGGTTCCCGTGTTCCTCATCAGCCTCGAGTCGGGCGGGTTCGGTTTGATTCTCGCCGAGGCCGACTACTGCTACCTGATGGACCCGTAGTGGAATCCCGCGACCGAGGCGCGGGCAGTGGACCGGACCCACCGCAGAGGGCAGACCCGCAACGTCATGGTGTACCGCCTCATCGCCAAGGACACCATCGAAGAGAAGGTAATGGCGCTGACGGCTCGAAAGGCGGCGGCGGTCTATAGGCCGGTCTGGGCGGTAAGCCGCCCCGATTTCACGGCCGCTGCGAACGCCTCATAGTCCCGCTCGTTCTGGTCGGCGTACGCGGCGGAGAAGTCCGCGATCGCGCGGTCGAAAGCATCCCCCTTGCCGAGGTATGAGGCAATTGCGATCCGGTCGCCCCAGCGGGCGTGCGCGCGGGCGAGCGTCGCACCGCAGATGCGCGCATAAAGACTGGCTCCCGGCACGAGAAGGTTGTCGACGTCCGCGCCGCCCTTCCAGTCCTGGAACTGCCGGACGTAGTAATCGCGGGTGACGCCGTCGAGCCCCGTTATGCGAACCCAGCCCAAGAAGATGTCGGTCGCCGCCTGCATCAGGTGCTGCCCCGCTACCACTCGCTCGCCGTGATTCCGGTAGGTGCTCTTGCCAACGAACCGTTCTAGTACGGAGGCCTGCGCCTCCTTGGTCTGCAGGAACAGCGGGTCGTTGTGGTCGCGGCCCAGCATCAGCATGATGTAGCAGCGGGTCCCGACACTGCCGACGCCCACCATCTTGTAAGCCGCGTGGACGTAGCGGAATTCCTCTATCGGGTGGTGATGGCGCCCGAGCGTACGCCGGTAGGAGCTGAGCAGCTTCTTGATCAGCTCCTCGGAATTCTCCCATTCCGACCCCGGCACGATCATGTCCTCGATCGGCACGATCAGTGGCGGGTCGGCGACGATCCGCAGCTCGCCCTCGACCTCGTCTGCTCTTTTGGCGAACACGCGGGTGCTATCCCGGGTGTGTGCCTGTTTCACGCCCCGCTCGAAAGCCCGGGCCTCCGTCTTGCTGACCCGTTTGACGCGCGTCTCCTGGTGCACCAGGTTGAGCAGCACCCCAGCCTCGAGCTGGTCATACCAGGCGCCCAGGGTCGCCATCCCGGCGGCCTGGCGCATGCGGTTCCGGTACTCAGCGACCCCGGCCATCACGACGGCGCGCCGGTCGGCCCGGGAGAAACCGCGGTCACGTCCCATGACCTCGAAGCTGGCGGCGAGGCGCTTGACATCCCATTCCCAAGGGCCGGGGAGGGTCTCGTCGAAATCATTGATGTCGAAAATCATCTGCCGCTCGGGCGTGCCGAACAGGCCGAAGTTCGAAAGGTGTGCGTCACCGCACAGCTGCACGGTCACCCCCGACACCGGGGTTGCCGCTAGGTCGGCGGCCATGATCAGCGCGGCGCCCCGGTAGAACGTGAACGGCGAGACCAGCATCCGCCCGTACCGGATAGGGACCAGGTGAGGTACTCGTGATGCCCCCTGCTCTTCAAGCAGGGCAATCGGGTCTGGGCGATCCCGCGCGGGTGCCCACTGGCCGTGATCCGACCGTGGCGCCTCAACGCGCGCGGCCCGGCCCCGGGCAACCCGCTCGTCCACCGTCAGGTGCGCCCGCCTCCATGCCGACGCAAACGGTGGGGTGCGTGCTCCGGCCGTGTCGGTCAGCGTGGTTCCGGCCACGCGTGCATGTGCAGCCATGCTGGCCTCCGGTTGTGCCCTCATCCTTGCCGATTATGACCTTACTCGGCGAACCAGGCTAAATGACGCGCGGCAAGGACCGGGCGGGCCGTCCTTGCCGCGATTGAAGTGCACCGATACAAGGTCTGCACCGCGGGGAAGCCGTCTGGCACGGGCAGCGTTCACGGCGGGTCGACTCGACGGCACAGCACGTCGCCGGTCGAAAGCTCACGATGCTGGATGCTGCAAGAAACCCGGCAGACCTGCGCGTGCTCGTGCTGCCACGGTGAACGTCCGCCCGGGGCCGCCCGGTCACCGTGTCCCGTCGTTGGCCGGAGGGGAACCAGGGGCCACGAGGTGCAGCTCGACGCGGGCGGCTGGGATGCGTTCCTGCTCGCGGGCGAGCAGAGCCAGCGCACGGGCATCGGCTGCGGTGGGGCTGCTCGGGTCCAGGGCCCGTGGCCACAGGCGCGCATGACGGACGGCTGCGACCTCGGCCGCATACACCAGCGCCTGGCTGACCAGGTAGAGCAGGGCGAACATGCCTGCCACGGTGGCGAAGCTGCCGTAGACGGGTCCGGCCTTGGTGACCAGCCTCGCCAGCAACGGCGCCCCGGCGCTGAGCACCACCGTCACCACCGCCGCGCCCACGACGGCGCCCGGCCACAGGGCCCGGACGGGAGCGGGCCGCGCGAGCAGCAGCCTGGCGCCGAGCAGCAGAACCGCGAACACGACCAAGGCCGACCCGAGGACGCCCGCGACCCGTTGCACTCCGGGCAGGCCCGGCAGCGCAGTGACCACCAGCGTGAGCGCGCCGACCGCCAATGCACCAAGCAACAGCGTTGCTAGCATCACGAACACCCGGACGTAACGGGAGACAAACCCGGCCCGCAGGCGGTGCGGGACCGCGGCGACATGGTTCAGCGTCTGGTAGGCGGAAAACACAACACCAGTTCCAGAAAACAGCAGACCGATCAGGCCGGCGATAAACGGGATTGCCGACGTCGGCAAGGTGGTCACCGACTGCTCAACCGTGGATCGCAGCGCCTGCGGCACGATCGCGGTGATAAGCCGCTGACGCAGGTCCGGGTGATCGGCCAGCACCCGGGACAGCGCCGCCACCCCGAGCAGCAACAACGGGAAGATACTCAGGAATCCGTAGTAAGTGATGAGTGCGGCCTCGCGACCGCCCTCGTCGTCCCCGTATTTCTTGACCACCGCGTAGGGAAACCCCAGCACGGCGTGCCTGCGCTGCAGACGATCCGCCCGGGCGATGACCCGGTTCACCTGGGCACTCAAGCCCGAGAAACTCATGGTCCCAGCCTCCCTGGCTTCAGGCGTCCCCGCGTCCATCACGCCGGGTGACCGGTCCGGCCCGGAGCTGCGGCGTCAGCGCAGCGGGCTGCCGGTACATTCAAATCGTGTCACTGCGCGATCTTTCATATGGTCTGTACGCTCGACGGCTGCGTTCTCAGCTCGCTGGTAAACCCACGCCAGAGCACGTCGCTTTGATCATGGACGGTAACAGGCGCTGGGCTCGCCAGATGGGCATGGCAAACCCGAGCCTGGGACACAAGCACGGGGCCGAGCACGTCGAGGACGTCCTGTCTTGGTGCGAGGCAGCGGGCATTAAGCATGTGACGGTGTTCCTGTGCTCAACAGAGAACCTGCTCCGCCGGGACGATGCCGAGGTCGCGTTCCTCATGCAGGTCGTCGAGCAAGTCGTCGTCGGAAAGCTCGCTAGGGCGACGCCGTCCTGGCAAGTCCACGTTGCGGGATTGCTAGATGTCATTCCGGATAGCACAACGCGCGCGCTGAAGGACGCCGTCGCCGCAACCCGCGACTGCTCGACTGGAGCGCACGTAACCCTCGCCATCGGCTACAGCGGCCGTCAGGAAGTCATCGACGCGATCGTCTCCTTGCTTCAGGAGCAAGCCGAGGCAGGCGGTACCCTGACCGGGCTCGCCGAGACGCTGACTACCGAGGACATCGCCAGGCACCTCTACACGGCGGGGCGGCCTGATCCAGACCTGGTGATCCGCACGAGCGGCGAACAGCGGCTGTCGAACTTCCTGCTATGGCAGAGCGCGTATTCCGAACTGTATTTCTGCGACGCCTACTGGCCTGGGTTCCGCGAGATCGACTTCCTGCGTGCGCTCAGAAGTTACGCCGCCCGCCGACGCCGGTACGGGGCCTGACAATGACGTGGCCCCGAGCGGTGGCCCTGGCTGGCGAGCCGCGCTGGCTCGAGTCCGTTCCTTCGGTAACACCCGCCGGTCGCCAGCGTTATAGGCGCCCGCGCGCCAGCCCCGCGAATCCGACTGCACGTACCTGATTGTCGCCTGCCGTTCAGCTGCCCACCGACGGCGCGCAGGGGGCTCGCACTGCAGAATGACGCCATGGCGATCTGTCCGGCCGCATGAGCAGTGTCACAATCCAGCCTGGATAGCGGAGCCGGCTGGGGATCCCCTGCTGGCGGGCTGCCCGCGGAGGTCGAAGATCACTCAAGCGCAAGCCCGCCTGGCCGGACCGCTCGGATGGGTGCAGCACAGCCGACAGGAAGGGGGATCAATGGCTGGAATCGCAGCTGGCGGGACGCAGCCACGGCGATCCGCCAAGACTCCCGGTCCGCGACGCGCGGCCGGCATCTACGGCGCGATCGTCACCGCCTCGATCCTCGCCGCCGCCGGGGACCACCTGCCGATCCGGGCGCTGGTGGTCGCGGTCGTGGTCACGCTGGTCGTGTACTGGGTCGCTGAGGAGTACGCCGAGCTGCTGGGCGAGCAGGCGGAGGGCGGGCGCCTGCCGACCTGGCCGCACGTCCGGGCGGCGCTCGCAGCGACCTGGCCGATGGTCAGCGCCTCCTTCCTGCCGCTGCTGGCACTTGTACTGACGTGGCTGGCGGGGGCCTCGGCCCCGGCTGCGGCCAATGTCGCGCTGGCCGTGGCGATCGTGTTGCTGGCTGTCCATGGATGGTCCGCCGGCCGCGCCGCCCATCTGCGGGGCCGGCAGCTATATGCCGCCACATCCATTGCGGCCCTGCTGGGACTGGTGATGGTCGCGCTGAAGGACGTGGTCCTCATCCACCTGCACTAAAGGGTCCGCTGACGGCAGGGCCATGGGGTGGCGCGCGGCCTGGCAGCCCGCCGGTGATCGGGCGCCCTGCGGCAGCCATCTGACGGCCGGTCGCTGACGTGGCCACCACCTGGCGGATTGTGACTGCCGTGGACCCAGCAGCCCTCGACCGGCTGCGCCCGGCATGTGATGAGGGTCACGGTATCCCCCTTGTTTGCCCGGGCTGGAGCCGGTGATACTAGCAGGCCACAAGGCTTGTTTCTTCGATGGCGCCTGCCTCCTGCGGGTAGGCCAAGGAGGCTTCGCCCTGCGACACGGGAGGATCACAGCTGTATCCTTGGCGGATTCCCGCTGCCCGGGGAATCTCCCTGGCAGGCATTATCAACTGTGACCACCAGACGAGATGGCAGCTCACTGACGTCTTGCCAGGTCGTGCGCTACCTGCAGGAGAACGGCGGACAAGAAAATGGCTACTCAGCGCAATGTCTTGATCGTCGGTGGCTACGCGCGGCAGAACGCCGGCGACGCCGCGCTGCTGCACGCAATCATTCTCCAGGTGGAAAGAGCTTTCCCAGGCTGCATGGTCGAAATAGCAGGTATGGAGGATCCGCGGGTTCACCGAAGCTTCGAAGGCGTGCAGAACCTCGGCTCTATGCGCCGGTACGCGGACGAGGAAGGTATCCCGCCCTTGGCTCGTGCCGTCCGCAAGGCCCTTGTCCTTGCCATCGGAATGTCATGGTTCGTCGCGCCTGCCCGTTGGTACCGCTGGCCGTCCGCCTGGCTTCCGGCTGAAGTACGGGCAGAGCTAGCAGCGATCGAGCGGGCCGACCTGCTCGTCTCGCTGGTGGCCGCGGGTGGGTACCTGCAAGGAGCTGCCCAGCCGGGCCTTGGCCCGCGGGTCGTCTACCAGCTCCTGCCGCTGATGCTGGCGCAGCGGCTCGGCACGCCGGTCGTGTGCGCGCCACAGTCCTACGGCCCGTTCGGCGCGCGGCTGCCGGCGTGGATCATCGGGAAGACGCTCAGCCGGGCGCGCCTGGTCCTCGCCCGCGAAGACATCAGCCTCGCTGAACTGAAGAAGCTGCGCCTGCCGGACGGCATCGCCCAGCGTGCGGTAGATTCTGCTTTCAGCCTTGAGCTACCGCGGCGGGACCGGGCAGATACGCGCGCGTGGCGGGCCTCGCACGGCGTCGGCGCCGACGAGGTGCTGGTCGGGCTAACGGTCCGCCGTTGCCTGCCGGCGGCGCAGCAGGCATGCTACGAAGCGGAACTCGCTGCATTCGTAGACCTGCTCCACGAGGTCCCCGGCCGCCGCGTGGTGATTTTTCCGCAGGCCACCGCCGCTGATCGGCGGGACGACGACCGCATCGCGTCGCGGCTTGTCGCCGGTCAGTGCCGCGGGCGCACTCGGCCCATCCTGCTGGAAACGGAGGCTGACTACCGTAGCGTGGCCTCGTTCATCGCCGATCTGGATTACCTGGTAGGTACCCGGTTCCATTCGGTGATCTTCGCCCTGACGGCTCGCGTTCCCTGCATCGCCATCGGGTATGAGCACAAGACGCATGGAATCATGCGAGACCTGAGTCTCAATGGCTGGGTGCTCCCAGCATGGGGGCTATCAGCTGCTCGACTTTATGGCCTGTTCGGCAAGCTGGAAAAGCACCGGTCGGATTACCAGGCACATCTCGATCATGTCATCCCTATCTATGTGGAACGTGGGCACGCAATAACGGACGCGCTAGGTCGCGCCTACTATGGCGGACCTGTCACGGCGGAGAGGGAAGATTCCGTGGGCCCGATCGGATACGAAGAGGACTGTCACATCTGCCGCGAGTCCATAGCCGCCTGACCTTAGCGCGACCAGAGATCGTAAGTCCCGTCGTCAGCTAATGTAATGCCGCGATGAGGCTAGCGAATGTCACCGGGCACTACCGCGCCGTATGCTCTCAGCACCTCGTGAATATCGTCGATTGCCAGCTGCTCAGGCTCGACACCGGAATGCGCCGACAGGGCCCCCATCACGCCTGCCGCCTGGCCCATCGCCATGCACGACGCTTGCACGCGGTAGGCCGAGCTGGCCTGCTGGTCGCCTGCGATACAGCGGCCGGCGGCCAGGAGCCATTCGCTTCCGAGGGGGAGCATCGCTCCCCGGGGAATGGTCGGGAACGTACCTTCGGCCAGCGGCCGCAGATCGATCCCGTCGCCGCCCGGCCGGTGAACATCGATCGGATAGAAGCTATAACAGACGGCATCGTCCCACAAGCGCCCGCTTGCATAGTCGCGGGCGGTAATCCGCTTCTTGCCCCGGATTGTGCAGCTCTCACGTATGCCGCACTCCGCGGCGGTGAAGTCGATCGTCAGGTTCTTCAGGCCCGGCTGGCTGCGCAGGAAGCAATAGATCCTCATCAGTGCCCTGCGCGCGGCGACCTCTGCCGCCGTGCGGCCCGCGCTCGTGCTTCCGTCGATCCCCGTGACATGCATGGAATTCTCGCCTCGCTGGCGCAGGAAGGTGCGCACCCGATCGGCGTGCGTGGCGAGATCGGTTGGCAGCAGCGAGCCCCCGGCCACCGCGTCTTCGTACGCGCGATCGAGAAGCTCGAAATCCAGGGTGGCAGGATCGTATCCGCTGAGCATGACATTGAGCGTCCCTGGCTGGAGTTCTTCATTCCGCTCCGTCTCGTATCCCGCCAGCGCCACGGCGTTGGCGTCGCCAGTGCAGTCCACCAGCACGCGAGCGCGCTCCTCGCGTAGTCCCTCTTTGCCGCACAGCGTCAGGCGCCATTCGCCGTCCGCCTTGTTGACCGCGGCAAGCATGGTGTGGAGCGACAAACTGGCGCCTGCGCCGAGGACGGCGTCGTCGAGCAGTGCGGCATAAAGAGCGGTGTTGACGCGCACCTGAAGCATGTTGGTGGGCATGTCGTACCTGGCGAAGTCGGGCAGGTGGTCGCCGGCGAGCTGCACCGCGCGGTTCACCAGCTGCCAGCCGATGCCAGCGATCACTTGTTTGCCCCACGCGTGAAAGAGGCCAGGAACGTTGATGGCGGCACTCGTGATGGTCCCGCCGAGCATGCCGTTCTTCTCCACCAGCAACGTCCGCGCACCCAGTTGCGCTGCTTGAATGGCCGCGACCGACCCCGCGGGGCCGCCCCCGACGACGGCAACGTCGTAGCTCAACTTCGCTCCCTATCCACCAGCCGGCTCGCAGGTCCTTACCCACGCAATCCAAGGCCACTGCGCCGAGGCCCGGCAAGGCGAGCTCACGGGATGAGGCCGCGCAATTTCCGAGTTTCCGGTGGGCCCCGGCCAGCGTCGGGATATGGCCGAAGCTGCCCGGGAGTAGCGGGCCGAAGCGGCAGCCGCACAGCCAGCGCATCCGATCGCGACCCCGGCCGGTGCGATCGGACACGATGTGTGGCGGCGGTTCGCGCCGGTTCCGGCCGATCGCGGCGGCCGCAGGGCCATTTCAGTGTTTGGCAGCGCGCCTGCGGCCAGCGGACGAGGCCGGTTCGTGACCGGCCGGCGTCCGGTGACCGAATCGGTGATCGCCGCTGCCGCGCCGGAGCAGCCGGGCGTCGGGCGTGCGGGTGGCCCGGGCTGGTCGCCCGGGCCCGACGCAGCCGCGCAGCTGGACGACGGCAGCCCAGCCCGGTTCCACACCTCGCCGGGCGTAACGAGTGACTCAGCCGCTCGACGCGGCGCGGGCCCACGCAAGTGACGCCACGCCGGTTGTGACCGCCTCCGCGACGTCGACGACGGGAACGACCTCGATATCGTTCCAGTAGAAGAACTTCGAGACGAACGACTGGACCGGGCCGGGGTCGGCTGCCTCGACGAGTACGTAGCCGCCGTTGTTCAGGTTGGAGACGAATGCGTGGACGGTGAGGCCTTCTTCGGGCTTCCACTTGCCAAAAGCATTGAGCAGAGCCTCCTGGTTGGCGAGGTTCTGATCGTGGCTCAGGCCAGCTGTGCGAATCTCATATTCGATCATATATTTCACTTAGTCCTCCTTCAGGATTAGGTGGCCGCGCGGAGGTGCGCCTGTCGTTCTCCTTGACCGCGGTGGCCGCTGGGTCCACCGGTCGCCAGGCAGCCGCCGCTGGAACCACGCCGCGGCTAGGCCGTCACCTCGTTGTAGATCTCGAACCCGGTCTCCTCGGGCGGCGCCGTGAAGCCACCGGCGATGCCCTGCGCCATGCGAGGCATGAGGATGCCATCGCGGAACCGCTCCCAGCCCTCCCGCGAGTCATGCACTGCGATGATCGTCCAGCCGCCGGCCGACGGGCCCGCGGCATGGAACAGCTGTCCTTCGGGCAGCCCCCCGCCCTCCGGGTGCACTGCCGCGATCGACGCTTCGTACTGTTCCCTCGTGCCACCAGCGAACTTATGGACCACGCCGTACGCCATGTGATTCCCCCTATCCCCCATTGCCCGGACCCGCGTTCGCTCCTCAGACGATCTCCAGGCGGCTGTAGCGGACACTACGCTGCCGTGGTCGATCGTGTCGAGCCGCTACGGCGGTGCGGCAGTTGCCGTGTACGAAACTGGCCAGGCACCTGGGTGCCCTTGATCGGGGAGGTGCCTGTTCACCGCTGCTGTGCGGTGCGGCGGGCGGCCCACACCCTGCTCTCGGTGCGCACACTCAGGTCGATGCGGCGCAGGATGCTGTGAGGGCTGTCGGTGTCGAGCAGCTGGTCGAAAGCGGTCAGGTCCTCGGCCGTCAGGGCGGATGCGACGCAGACTGCTGAGCGCGTAGCGGCCTGCTGCGTCGGCTGGTTGGTCTCGATCCGGAAGCGCCGGTTGCCCAGGAGCAGGATCGCGGTGCCGGAGAAGACAACGAGCCGCGGCGAAGTCAGCGAGGAGCAGGGTCAACCGCTCCCCTTTGCGAAGGCGCCTCGACGCCGATGACATCCGTCGGCCGGCCTGAAGAACCCGGCGGTCGGCATCACCGGCGAACGGCCAGGTACCGCGTGAGGTGATCGATCACCTCACGCGCGTCGTCCTCAATACCGTAGATGAACGTGGACTTTCGCCGCCGCAGCACGGGCAGTCCCAGCGCGTACAGTCCCGGGCGGTCGACCACACCGCCCTCGTGGCGCAGCTGGCCCTTTACGTCGACCACGGGCACGTCGAGCCACCGGTAGTCAGGCCGAAAACCCGTTGCCCACACGATCGCGCGGATCTCGCCGCTTCGCAGGTCGAGCTGCAACGGCGTCGACTCGGGCACGCGTGTCGCCGCGAAGCGCTCGGGAAGGCCGACCTCAGCGTCACGGCCGCTCGTCAGAGCCCACGCGTCGAACGTGTCCAGCAGGCGCTCCAGCTTGAGGTCCGCGAGCGCGAAGACGTTGCGCAGGCCGCCGGAGAACAGCGCGCGGCCATCACGTGCCGCCGCCCAGCGGCCCACCAGCTCGACGCCTATCGAGGTGAGCGCGTTCAGATCGAGCGTCGCCCGCTCGGGGGTCCCGACGAGCTGGGGTGAGGGCAGCCGCCGGGCCCGCGTGAGGTCCTCGACCTCGTCGTACCGCTCGTCCCACACGCCCGACGCGTCCATCCACCACAGCACATCGCGTCCGCGGTACGTGCGCGGCAACCGCACGTGCTCCCCCACCGAGAGGGTCACCGGCCGACCCGACCGCCTCAGCTCATCGGCGAGCTGCACGCCGGTCGCCGAGGCTCCCACGACCAGCACGCCGCCGTCGGGGAGCTGGCCGGGGTGGCGGTAGCCGAACGGCGTCAGTTGCTCGACGAACGGCGGCACCCCACCGCTGAGCGGCGGCACCGCAGGCTGATTGCAGGCGCCGCTGGCGATGACCACGGTCCGGGCTTGAATCTCGCCGCGGCTTGTCGTCAGGTGGTATCCATCCTCGGCCTGCCGGACCGACGTGACATTCACGCCGGTCCGGACGGGAGCACCCGAGACCTTGGCGAAGTGTTCGATGAACTCGGTCACTTCGCCCACCGCCATGTAGCCGTCTGGCTCCGGACCCTCATAGCGAAGGCCCGGCAGGCGGCTCTGCCAGTTGGGCGTGAGCAGCCGCAGGGAATCCCAGCGTTCGCGCCGCCAGGAATTCGCCACCTCGCCGCGCTCAAGCACGACGTGATCAATCGACCGGTCGCCGAGGAAGTAGCTTGCCGCGAGGCCAGCGTGCCCCGCGCCGATGACGACCGTGGTAAAGCGGTCGATGGCTGCGACCCTCAGGCGACCTCGACGGTGACGTTCGTCGGGTTCGTGAGGGCGTCGAACACGGCGGAGCGCTTCTGGGACTGGGCGACCAGCGCCTCGATCTCCTGCCTCGACGCGTCGGCGTCGATGGTGAACGTCACCTTGATGTCGTTGAAGCCGTTGCGGACGTCGCTGTCGGCACCAAGGATTCCGCGGATGTCGTGCCCGCCCTCGACCGTGGACTCGACCGCGCGCAGCTGGATGCCGCGGTTCTCCGCGACGGACGCAATACCCCCCGTCAGGCAGCTCGCCAGGCCGACGAGGAGGTACTCGATCGGCGTGATGCCGTTGTCCTCCGCCGCGAAGATCTCGGGGTGGTCGGCTTCGAATGTCCACTCTTCGTTGTGGCTCTGCTCCTCCCCGAGGCCGAAGAAGCTCTGGACCTTGATCGTGCTGTGGACGCCGCTCTGCCACTTGGCGGACGCCCGCCAGGTGAACTGAGCGGCCTCAGGCGCGCCCTTCAGCACTTCGCGCGCGTCGAGCAGTGCCTGCACGTTAACGCCGTTGGTGACGGTAGTCATGACGGTTGATGTCCCTTCGCTCATATCCCCGATACCCCACCAAGATGCTTGACAATACCTTGACCAGGGCAAGCTACGATAGCCCCTATGGCGGAGCCAGCCTCGACGCTCGCGGCCGGCTCGGTCGGCACGGTCGAAACACAATACCTCGATCTGCCCGAGCCGGTGCGGCTCGACTGCGGGCGGGAGCTGCACCCGATTCGGGTGGCGTATGAGACCTACGGTGTCCTCTCGCCCCAGCGGGACAACGTGATCCTGGTGTGCCATGCGCTCAGCGGCGACGCCCATGCGGCGGGCTTCGCGAAGGCGCCGTCAGAAGAGAGCACGCGCGACGGGTTCGCAGCCGAGGATCGCGACGGCGTGGCCGGCAAGGGGCTAGGCTGGTGGGACGGCATGATCGGCCCGGGCAAGGCGTTCGACACCGACCGCTTCTTCGTCGTGTCCACGAACCTGCTCGGCGGCTGCCGCGGGACGACGGGGCCGTCATCGGCCAACCCGGCGACAGGCAAGCCGTACGGGCCGGACTTCCCGGTGATCACGGTCGCGGACATGGTCCGGACCGAGCGCGCGTTCCTGAACGTACTTGGTATCGAACGGCTTGCCGCGGTGGCCGGGGGCTCGCTGGGCGGGATGCAGGCGTTCGAATGGGCCATCCTGTTTCCTGATCAGGTCGATGCCGTCGTGGCGATCGCCAGCACGCACGCGCTCCAGCCGCAGGGCGTGGCCTGGAATGCGATCGCGCGTGAGGCGATCTTGCGGGACCCGGCCTGGCAAGGCGGCCGCTACTACGGCACCGGCCGCACGCCCGATGCCGGCCTGGGTGTGGCGCGGATGGTCGGCCACGTCACGTACCTGTCTGGACAGGCGCTGAGCGATAAGTTCGGCCGGCGGCTGCAGTTCGCCGGCGGCATCCGCTATACGATCACCGAACCGGAGTTCCAGGTCGAGAGCTACCTGCGCCACCAGGCCGACTCGTTCGTCAAGCGCTTCGACGCCAGCACCTATGTCTACACGTCGCGCGCGCTGACGTATTTCGATCTCGCGCGGCAGCACGGCAGCGGATCGCTCGCGCGGGCGCTCGAAGGCGTTTCAGCGCGGACCCTGCTGATCGCGTTCAGCTCCGACTGGCTGTACCCGCCGTCTGCGTCGGGGGAGGTCGCCGACGCGCTTCGCGCTCTCGGTAAGCCGGCCGAGTTCCATGTGATCGAGGCGCCGTACGGCCACGACTGCTTCCTGCTGGAGGAAGCGCGGCAGACGCCCATAATCCGCCAGTTCTTGGGCCAACACAGCCTGGCCGAAGGCGGGGCCGGCGGATGACGTCGAGGAAGGGGTCTTCGTGACCGACCAGCCCTCTCGTGCCGAGACTGTGCCTGCCGAGGCGGGCCGCGCGTTCGGGTTCGAGACACGGCAGCTGCACGCCGGGCAACGGCCCGACCCGAACACGGGCGCACGTGCGGTACCGATCTTCCAGACGACCAGCTACGTGTTCGAGGACCCGGAATCAGCGGCGGCATACTTCAACCTGCAGGAATACGGGAACACGTACTCGCGCATCATGAACCCGACCGTCGCGGTGTTCGAGGAACGAGTGGCAAACCTCGAGGGCGGCTGTGGCGCGGTGGCGTTCGCCAGCGGGATCGCAGCGCAGGCAGCCGCGCTCTTCACGCTGCTGCAGCCGGGCGACCACGTCGTCTCGTCCTCGGCGCTTTACGGCGGGACGGTGAACCAGTTCAAGCACTTGCTGCGCAAGATGAGCGTGGAGCTGACCTGGGTCGATCCCGACGATCCGGACGCCTGGCGGGAGGCGATCCGCCCGAACACGAAGGCGTTCTTCGCTGAGACGATCGGCAACCCGGCCGGGAACGTGCTGGACATCGAGACTGTGGCGGCCATCGCGCACTCCCGTGAGCTGCCGCTGATCGTGGACAACACGTTCGCGACGCCGTACCTGTGCCGCCCGATCGAATGGGGCGCCGACATCGTGATCCACTCGGCGACCAAGTTCATCGGCGGCCACGGCACGAGCATCGGCGGCGTCGTCGTCGAGGCCGGCACGTTCAACTGGTCCAATGGGCGGTTTCCCGTGGTCGCGGATCCGTCGCCGGCCTACCACGGCCTGCAATTCCACGAGACGTTCGGGACGTACGGCTACCTGATGAAGCTCCGGGCCGAGACCCTGCGCGATCTCGGCGGGACGCTCGCTCCGCTCAACGCCTTCCTGTTCCTGCAGGGGCTCGAGACGCTCTCGCTGCGGATGGAACGCCATGTCGACAACGCGACGGCGGTCGCGGAGTACCTCGAGTCGCACGAGCTGGCGTCGAACGTGACCTACCCCGGCCTGCCGGGGAGCAAATACCGGCCGCTGGTGGAGAAGTACCTGCCGCGCGGTGCCGGCGCGGTGTTCTCGTTCGACTGCGCCGGCGGCCGGGACGGCGGGCAGGACCTCATCCGGGGCGTGACGCTCTGGTCCCACCTGGCGAACGTCGGCGACGCGAAGAGCCTGATCATCCACCCCGCCAGCACGACACACCGGCAGCTGAGCGACGACGAGCTGCAGGCGGCCGGTGTCAGGCCGGGGACCGTGCGGCTGTCGGTGGGCACCGAGTCCGTCGACGACCTGATCTGGGATCTGGAGCAGGGTTTCGCGCTGGTCGCCGCTACAGCGCCAAAGAAGGCAGCGACAGCATGACCGATCTCGCGCGGTACCAGGACCCGCTGACGATCCAACGCGTACTCCACACGGCCAGGACGATCGCGATCGTGGGCTTGTCCGACAACGAGCTGCGGGCCAGCTACTTCGTTGGCTACTACCTGAAGCGGCATGGCTACCACGTGATCCCGGTGAATCCCCGCCAGACGGGGATCCTCGGGCAGAAGTGCTACCCGAGCCTGCTGGACGTGCCCGAGCCGGTGGACATCGTAGACGTCTTCCGCGCGCCGGACGCACTGCCGGGGATCGCCCGGGAGGCCGTGGCGATCCAGGCCGGCGCCCTCTGGTGCCAGTTCGGCGTGATCAACGAGGAGGGCGCGCAGATCGCCGAGGACGGCGGCGTGGCGGTGATCATGGACCGCTGCCTCAAGGTTGAGCACGCGCGATACATGGGCCGGATGCACTGGCTCGGCTTCAACACGCAGCGCATCACGTCCGTCCGCTCCGGGCTCCAGTAGCTGACGGGAGACGGCGACCAGGCTCCCTTACGCCTGCCTGCGACCATGGCATGCCAGGCGTTGCCGGACGAGCTGCCGTGCAGTGGCTGCGTCCTCGGAGCGTTGCTCGCCGCCGTGGCGCTGGCTCAGCCGCCAGCCAGGGACCGGGTCGGCTTGCCCGGGGCGGCGAGCTAGGAGACACGCCAAGGGCTGATGCCCCGCAAGGTGGCGACATCGCGGAAGGGCAGGCGCGGGCCGCAAGCCCGTCGCGTGCCACACTGAGCCTGCACGATCTTGGAGTTGCGCATGCCGACTATCTCATTCAATGGCGTGCTGATCATTGCCGCGATCGCCGTCCTAGTCCCGGTGGTGCTCGGCTTGCTGCCAATGGTTCCGTTGCCTGGTGCAGTGCTCGAGGTCATCGCCGGGATCGTGGTCGGGCCGTCGGTGCTGGGCTGGGTGCATATCGACGCCCCAGTCGAGGTGCTGAGCGATCTTGGCCTCGGGATGCTGCTGTTCCTGGCCGGCCTGGAGATCGACGTTCAGCGGCTGCGAGGCCCGCTGGGGCGGCTGGCAGGCTGGGCATTCGGCGGCTCCGCGGTGCTCGGCATTGGGTGCGCCTATGCGCTGAGCCTGGCCGGACTGGCTAGGCAGCCACTGTTCCTGGCAATCGTGCTGATGTCGACGTCGGCAGGGCTGCTGCTGCCACTGCTGAAGGACGCGGCCGAGGAAGACACCCGTTTCGGGCAGCTCGTGATGACCGCCGCAGCGCTAGCGGAAGTCGGGCCGATCATGTTGCTGTCCCTGTTCTTCTCCGCGGCCTCGAAGACGGCGGCCGCCAGGGTGGCCTCGCTCGCGATCTTTATCGCGCTGCTGGCGGTGATCGGGCTGGCCCTCGGCCGGGTGCGAAGGCTGGAGAGCCTGGAGCGGCTGCTCAACCGGCTGGAGGACCGCAGCGCCCAGCTGCGCGTTCGTGCCGCGCTCACCCTAGCGCTGGGCTTCGGCGTGCTCGCCTACCGTTTCGGGTTCGCCTCGATACTCGGGGCGTTCGCCGCCGGGCTGCTGGTACGGATGATCGACCTTTCCGGCCACGCCCCTCACCCGCAGTTTCAGACCAAGCTGGAAGGCATCGGCTTCGGCTTCCTGATCCCTATCTTCTTCATCGCCACCGGGGTCCAGTTCGACCTGAAGGCCCTGCTCGGCAATCTCACGGCGCTCGCGGAGGTACCGCTGTTCCTTGTCGCCCTGCTGCTGGTACGCGGGCTGCCAGCGCTGCTGTATACGCGGTTCGTCGGCACCCGCCGCGCCCGAATTGCCGGGCTGATGCAGGCAACCACGCTCACCTTCGTGATCGTGGCCACCCAGATCGGCCTCGCCTCAGGACTGATCAATTCGACCACCAGCGCTTCGCTGCTCACCGCCGGACTGCTCTCCGCCGCCTTGTTCCCAGCTGCGGCTCTGCGGCTGCTGGCCCCGGGAGGGCCTGCACCGGAGCCGGTACAGGTGAAGGGAGCAGGCTAACCTAGCGGACAGTATCCATCGCTCCATTTCACCGGAACGTGCCGACTCCTGGCAGCCCCGGTGTGGTGCCGGTACGAGGATGGCGGCCTGGCCGACCATCTGGCCTCCTGGCCAGGAATGAGCAAGACTGCCTTTGGGACGGCGCCGCGATAGGCGCCCAGGAGCCTGCCAGCATAGAGACATCAACCGCGGAGTGCGTCGATCACGTCCTTGGAATGCGTGAGCGGGAGCCGGTTGCCCTCTAGCTCGATACGAGAGGCGCTGGCGTTGTCGATCAGCTCCAGCACGCGCACGTTCACTCTCTGGTGGACGTTGGCCGTGAGGCCCGATCGCAGGATTTGAAAGACAAGAACGGTCGGCTCGTCGCGTCTGGTGGGAGCCGCGAAACCGTACACCGTTGTGGCGGAGACTCCGACGAGCATCTTGGCGGGCAGTCCGGCGCGGGCGTCGGCGGCGTGCGCTCCCGCCAGCGAGCCTGCCTCCGCGCCTACGGTTTCCACCGCACCACCGAGCAGACCTCCGGCTTCGCCTCCCGCCAGGCCGCCGGCGAACATGCCTCCAGTGTGGCCCCGGGGATATAACTGGCCTGCGGCGAGCACCTCGTCCTCGATCCCGCGTGCGGCAACAGCCCTCTATATCAGCTCGACCATGCTCTCCTCGGACATCACGGAATCCCTTCGACTCTGCGACTGACTAAGACGCTGCCCGGACAAGGCGAAAGTTAGCAAGGAGCGTTGTCCGGGGAACTAGCCAGACCGTCCCAGGGACCTCGGTAACGTGCCTGTGCCGCTCGACATCTACGAGGCCGCGGGCTTGTTCCGCCGGGCCGGGGAGTCGATCACAGAGCAGGAGGGGCAGTCCCGGGCGCGATGGCAGGTGCTCAGTACCGTGTCCGGCTCGCCCCTCACGGTTTCGCAGGCAGCGCGGCGCCTGGGCATCACCCGTCAAGGTGTGCAGCGAGTCGCCAACGACCTGGTCGAAGCAAAGCTCGTGCGACTGGTTCCGAACCCGGACCACCGCAGCTCACCGCTGCTGGAACGGACACCAGGCGGGCAAGAGACCCTGGAGCGCATCACCGAGCGGGCCAGGGCCTTCCACGCAACTCTCATCCCGTCGGTAGACGCCAGGAGCCTGGCGCAGACGCGCCAGGTGCTCCATGTCCTGATCGAGGCCCTGAGAACCGGCTGATCCTGGCTCGCCGCGATGCTCGCGGCCTGGCAGCCCGTGCCAGGCCGGCGCCGCGCCCGGCGACCGCTGAGAATCCGGCGACCACTGAGAATGAAGCCAGCCAGGGGCTCGTGTGCATGCTGCTGGGCGAAGTCCACGGTGGCCAGGTCAATCACGGCGAGCATTGCGCCGACGCACCAGGCTTGCCAGCGGCTCCGCTCGCTGATGCCGGGGCGAGGCTACCCCGCCCCGGGCCCGGCCTCACCGACGGCTTCCCGCTGTGACCGCTGGTCGGCCAGGTCCCGGGCACGCCGCGGCAGGTCCGCGCCGATCTCCGCCGCGAAGCTTGCATAGCCCTGGTGCCCGGGGAGTTCCTGCAGGCACTCCTGCACCAGTTTTCGGGCGCCGTCAAGGTCACCTCGCTGGCGGGCCAGTCGCGCCCGCAGGAAGGTGAGCCCGGGACCGGCGAGGGCGGGATGGCCGACAAGCCGGTCGAGGCGGTCTTCGGCCTCCGAGCCAGCCAGCCGGTCCAGCAGCAGCTCGTGCCATTCTGCAAGATCGCCGCTTCGGCGGCGGACGTAATCCGGGCCCGGATATTCCCAGGGCCGCCTGGATTTGGATTTGGCCGCCTCGGCGCGAGCTACCTGGTCGAGCGCGTCCAGATAGCAGTCCGCGAAAACGGTCCACAGGTCGGGAACACGTAGCATCCGGGCAAGCACATTGGCCAGGGAGGTCTCCTTTCCTCTGCTGGGCCTGGGTCCTCGGCGCGCAATGCCGACTGGGCGTCGGCGGCCAGCCGCCGGAAGGTCACCCGCCAGCGAGTCCGTTCCTTGGGTGACACCCGCCGGTCGCCCGCGATGTAGGCACCCGCGCGCGCCAGCTCGGTGAATTCCCGGACCTCGTACAGCACCCAGTCGGGGTCCGCCGGCTGCGTTGCGGTGCTCTTGCGGCGGTCTCGCTCTGCGGGATCGAGCTCGCCTTCGATGCGTTCCCGCAGCGGCGCCGAGCCCCGCCAGTACAGATTCCACAGCGCCGTCCGCAGCCCGTCCTCATCGAACGGCGCCAGCTTGGCAAAGAACTCTTCCCGGTTCATCCGCTTGGGAGGCATACCAGCAAATGCTAGGACCGCCTGGACAGGCCCGGCGGGCTCTCAGTCTCGTCACCGCCGGAGATCCGAGAGCGTATGGAACCCAGTGTCTCCCGATCCGCGGAACCAGCGGCGTGCCGGGCAGCTGGCCGGGTGCGGTATGAGTCGGCCGACCTGCCGCCTTGACCCACCGGGAACCCGCAGGCCACCGGGCCGAATCCTAATCTCGAGCGGCACACCGTCGTGCTCCTTCGGAAAGCGATGACGACCGTTTCCTGACGTCGACCGACCGGTGCCACCGGCCCGGCCCGATCAGCTCGTCGTAGGCGGCGGGCAGCGCGGCCCAGGCGGCGGGAGCGCCCTATGCCCTTGCGATTCGTAAGGGTTCTATGGCAGTCTGTGCTGCCTACTGGCGGCAAGCTAATACAGCCGAGCAAGTAAAGGAATCGCCATGAAATTTTTTGAGAAGGATTTGGGTGGACTGGGGAACATTGATCCAGCTCGACTCCGGCGATTATTGTATTTCGTGTTCCCGCTCAGTGTAGCGACGGCTGTTGCCGTTAGTTCCGCAGCGCCCGCGGCAGCAGTGCCACGAGCAACGGGCCCTGTTGCCGTCCTTCGTGCATGCCGATCCTGGTATGAAAGCTATGAGGATGCGACATACGCGGCCAAGGGTGCTGAACGCGCGGCCGCGGCTCAAGCCGCCAGAGCTGGCCGATCCGACAGGAACTGGGCACTAGACCAGGCGATGAGATTCATCGCGGCGCTTCCTGAGGCGAATGTCCCGGCCCGTGACATCGCGCAGGCCAAAGCCGATATGAAGATTATCCAGGTTTCTTGTGTGAATGCCAGGGCTGGCCTAGTTAATTCAACCCCGCCGCTGAAGCCGTTTCCGAACGATAAGGCGGTCTATACTTTTTTCGTGAAGAAGGGCCTGACTAGTTACCAGGCGGCCGGCGTCGTCGGGAATCTTGATGTCGAATCACAGGATAATCCGATGGCAAAGGAATTAGGAAAGTGCCACCCGTGCGGAATGGGAATCGCTCAGTGGACCGGCGCGCGATGGAATAAGACTCCCATGGACAACTTGGTCTGGTATGCCTCTACCCTGCCCCATCAGCCCTCTGCGCTGCGGCTGAGCCCGCAGCTCGACTTTATCTGGTATGAGCTGACCAAGTACCCTAAATACGGCTTCTCGCTCCTGAAAAAAGCGCCGAATGTCACCGACGCGACAAAAGCCTTCGAAAGACTCTTTGAGCGCCCCGACCCGTCCTTGAGCCACGAAATCACCAGGATCGCGTATGCCGAAGTCAACCTGGCGGCATACGGCTGAGGCTAGCCTGCACTTTCGTGATCTTGGATGGGTGACTTGAGGCTGCGGCGCGGGGCCGTTTCTGGCTGTGGTCAGCGTTACGGCCCGGCTGTCCTGCCGGGTGGGCGGTTCCACGGTCCCGCCAGCCCGTCGGATTTCTCGAACGCCAGGTCTCCCGGACCTTTTACAGCGGTGCCAGCCAGGCGGGCATGAAGCCAGGCCGCACGGTTGATGAAGCCAGGCACGGAGGCCGGCCCGGGTGCGGTGGCGCGCCGTGCGGCGAACGTAGCATCGGCTGGTGGAGTTCAGCCGGGATCTGCGGGAGGCGGTGCTGGCGGGTGACATTACCGTGTCCTTCCGGCTGTGGCGCCGGCCCCGGGTGCGGCCGGGCGGCCGGTATTCCGTCGGCCCGGCCCAGATAGAGGTCGACTCCGTGGAGCTAATGCCATTTGCCGCGATCACCTCGGCCGATATCCGCCGGTCCGGGGAACGCGACCGCGAGTCCCTGCGCCAGCGCGCGGCCCACGCCGGCCCGATCGCCGACGACACCCTGCTGTACCGGGTGCAGTTCCACCTCCTCAGGTGACCGGCGCGGTGAGCACCCGTTCAGGCGGGAGCGCCGACTGCGCGGGGCCAGCGCGCTACCCAGCCGCCATGACGTGCCATCGTCGTGGCGGGCCCCGGCGCTGATCACCAGGCTCGCGAGCCTCCGGGCGGGCACCCCAACGCACGCTCGTCAGCCGCAAATGGGACTACACGAACCGCCGGCGGCCCGGACGGCCGTCCACGGCAGCCGTGCTCCTGCGGCGCATCTAGGCGCTGATCGTCATCGAGCACGGCCCCGCCGCGTTCACCCGGCCGGCCTCGCCGCCAACCCCAACGGCGCGTGAACTACACAGGCGGCGCGCAACTTCCTGATGGACCGACATGGCTCAACGCCGGGTCGCCCCGCCGCAGGTCGCCGAATGGCAGGCCACAGCGTGGACTTTCTGCTACGGGTCTACGCCAAGTGCATCTCTCGGGTGTCATCGCTGGCTGACCCGAGCCCAGATCATGGCGCGGATCGCCGCCGACGGGACCCTGACGCAAAGGTTCACTCGCTCATCACCGGTGTGACGCTTGCCGTTGTTGGCGATGTGCGGCCGGGACATTAGATAGTTCCCATGACTATTTCTGGCATAGGTCGTCGTCGGCCGCGATTTGTCGCCGCGTGCGGGGCAGGGGTGCTTGCCCTGGCCGGTATCGCGGTCCCTGCCGCAGTCATTGCCGCTGCGCCCGCCCGGGCCAGCGCGATCACGATCACCAGCAGCGGGCTGCGTCCCGGGGCCATCAGGCATGTGTGGCTGATCATCTTGGAGAACAAGTCCTATGACGCCACGTTCACTGGCCTTAACCAGAACAGCTACCTGTGGAAGACGCTCCCGGGCCAGGGTGTCCTGCTGAAGGACTACTACGGGACCGGCCATTCCAGCATGGACAACTACCTGTCGATGGTGTCCGGGCAGGCGCCCGAGGAGGACACCCAGGAAGACTGCAGCGTCTCGGACAAGCTGATCGGGCCGGACTCCGGCATCCTGGACGCCGGCTCGCTGCGGACCAATCCCAATTTCGGCCAGATGAACTCGCCGGCTAACGCGTCCCAGCCGAGCGGCGCCAACGCCCCGCTGGGCGACAACGGGTGCACCTACCCGACCGACGTCCCGACGCTGTTCAACCAGTTCAACGCGGCGGGGGTGACCTGGAAGGGGTACGCCCAGGATCTGGGCGGCGCGCAGCCGCCGGGCTCGACCAAGTTCGTGCCCGATACCGTGCCGGACCGGGAGGCCGCGGCCTGCGGCGGGCCGGGGACACCGGCCAATAACCCGGACACCAATCCGACCGACATGGACGGCGGCTACCCGCCCGGCGTCACGACATTCACCGCGGCGCAGCCGGACGACCAGTACGTCGCCAAGCACTTCCCGTTCCCGTGGTTTGAGTCGCTGACCGGTGCCGTCAACGCCGGCGGCACCACGACCCCGCCGCTCAACGAGCCATCCGGCGGCGGAACCAACTGCGGCCAGGACCACATCGCCAATCTCGACAGCCCGGCCGGCGGCCTCTACAGCGACCTGCAGAGCGTCACGACGACCCCGGACTTCAGCTGGATCACCCCCGATAACTGCAGCGACGCCCACGACGCCGTGTGCCACGGCAACAACCTGTCCGGAGCGTTCACCGCGAGCGGAACCCCGGATTACCACTCGCCGATCCCCGACGACCCCGAGTCGACCACCCCGAAGAACTACACCGGCGGCCTGTACGCCGCCGACCTGTTCCTGCAGTACTACATCCCGATGATCGAGCAGTCACCGGCGTTCAAGCAGGGCGGCCTGATCGACATCACCTTCGACGAGGCCTTCGCGCCCTTCACCTACACCGGCAACAGCTTCAACAACGCCAGCGACTACCGCCCGACCTCCTCCGACCAGCCGGACTACACCAGCAGCCTGACGTCCGACTCGGCCGGCGAGAACCTCCACGGACGCAACGTCGACTACGAGCCGACCGGCCCGAACTCCACGCTCGGCACCAACGCCCACGGTGACCAGCTCTACCCCGGCCCGGGCAACAACGCCTACATCGACCGCCCGCCGGCATGCACCCAGACCAGCCCGGCGCTGGTGCCCGCCGACTGCGTGCCCGGCATCGTCCGCGGCGGAGCCGGAAACCCGCCCGGGGCCAGGACCGACACCGTCACCGGCGGCCCAGGATCGAACGTCATCTCCGACACCTCGATCCTGGCCGATGACACCGGCCGGGAGGTGACCGGCACCAGCATCCCGGCGAACTCCTTCGTCGGCGCCGTGACCGACACCGGGCCCGACTTCCCGGCCACCAGCACCGGCTCCGCGACAACAGGCTCATTCCAGCTCGTCACCCAGGACGGCAGCCCGGCCAGCCCGGCCGGGCCGCTGACCACCATCACGCTCAGCGCCGAAGGCGACCCGTCGGACCTGGCACCAGGCCAGACCCCCGACCCGCTGTTCAACGCCACCGCCCCGACACCAGGCGGCGGGGACACCGGCAGCGTGCTGATCAGCCCGTACATCAGGCCAGGCACGGTCTCCGACGTCTACTACAACCACTACAGCTGGCTGCGCACGATGGAGGACATCTTCGACGTCGCGGCCGGCCATGACCACGCCCGGCTGCCAGCCGGCACGGTATCCGGCGGGCTCGACGGGCTGGGCCACCTCGGCTACGCGGCACAGCCCGGCCTGCGGCCATTCGGCCGCGACGTGTTCACCAACTCGCGCGGCTACGGCGGGGCCAGCCTGGATGCGGTCACCATCCCCGGCCGCGCCGATCCCGGGCCGCCGTGGCAGCGGACATCCCTGACGGCGGGGGTGCCGCTGCTGGCCCTCATCGCGCTCGGCGGATCCGCCTGGTACCTGCGCCGCCGGCGCCGGAACCTGCCCGGCATGTCATGAACCCGCCGGCCCGCCGGGCACGCCCAGCCAGGCTCGCCCCGGCCCCCGCAGTCACTGCGGAGGCCAGGGCGAGGGGCCGGGCCGGCCCGGCGCTGGCCGCGCTGCTGCTTTTCGTTCTTGCTGGCTGCAGCCCGGCGGCCAGCAGCCCTGCCAGCTCCAGTCACTACGGCGGCTACCCGTCCTTCTTGCCGCCCGCCACCCTGCATTATCACAGCGACATCGCGCTGACCGGCACCGTCCAGCGGCCCGCGCTGACCAATCAGGGCGACGCCGTCGAGGTGAAGACGCCGCACTGGTCGGTGCTGGTGACCGTGACCGGTCCCCAGGTGCCCGGCGAGGGCCTGCCCTACCAGGCCCCGGCGACGACCACCACGTGGGTGGTGACCATGTCCGCGGCCACCGGACCAGTGCCCATCTCGGCGTCCGACTTCACCAGCATCGACGACACGAACCACGTTTACCGGCCCTACCTCGTCCCCGGCCAGCCGTGGCCGCCGAAGATCCTCCGTCCTGGCAGGACGGTCAGCTTCGAGCTCCGGGCCGTCGAGGCGACCGGGGAGGGGCTGATGCGCTGGGCGCCGGACGGACAGAACATCGTCGCCAAATGGGACTACGTGGTCGAGAACGACTAACCCGCCCCGGACTGACGGCCTTGCAGCTTCCGGGGCGAGACTCACCAGCCGATTCCGGGTAGGCCTGACCAGTTGCGCAGCTCGCCGCTCAGGCCCGGCACAACCAACTGCAGGCAAGAAGCCAAGGATCGCGCTGCCGGTCCGGCGGCATGGGACGACGCCAGCGGCGCCTGACCCGGTCCCGGCACCGCCGCGGCGAAGGGCACCACCCCGCCGTTCAGGCAGGGATGCACGCACACGCTGATATAGCGGCCGCCCGGCTGCAGCACGCGGAACGTGGCTCGCGATGATCGTCTGGAAACCCAACTGCGGCCGGTAGCCGGTCACCTCATACCCGGCGCGCACCACGACCGACCGTGCCGCGGAACAGATCCCCGAGCGCGCGGACCTCTTCGCGGATAACGCTGCGCGGCCGCCTACGTATGACGCGCAGCGGCAGTTCGCCTGGCGACCCTATCCTGAGCTCACCCGGTCACCAGGGGCAAGCTCGGATCGGCGCTCCACTCGGTGAGTGAACCGTCGTAGAGACGGGCGTCAGCCCGCCCCGTCAGCAACAGGGCGAACAGGTCCACTGTGGCCGAGATGCCGCCGCCGCAATAGGCGATGACCGGCTCGCCGCCGCGCACCCCAGCAGCGTCCACGGCCGCCTCCAGCTGGGGAAGTGGCCGGAACCGGTTAGTGACCGGATCGACCAGGCCGGCCGCTGGCAGGCTGCTGCTCCCCGGAATCCGCCCGGGACGGCTGTACGCTCCCGGGCCCTCACCGCGGAAAGCACTCTCGGAGAGCGCGTTCAGCAGGCACGTGCGCCCATGGCACGTGCGCCCATCTCCGCCGACCACGGCCCGGACATCGTCCAGGGTGGCCAGCAGTTCCGGCCGGGGTCGGGCAGCAAACCGGGCGAGTGGGTAACGGACATCACCAGGCTCGGTGGCCAGTCCGGCGGCAAGCCAGGCTGGAAGCCCTCCATTCAGCACGCTCACGTCATCGAAGCCGAAAAACCGCAGCAGCCACCAAAACCGGGTGGCCCACATGGGCGACGCCTGCGCGTACGCCACGACGTGTGTTCCCGGGCCGATCCCCAGGCTGCCCGCTGCCGCAGCGAAGGCACCGGCGGGCGGCAGTGCAAACGGATAAGGCGAACGGGTGTCTGACAGCTTGCCCGGGATGTCGGCAAAGGCGGCCCCGGGCAGGTGCGCTTGCTGGTACGCGGGCCACCCCGTATCGACCGTATAGGGGCCTCCCTCCACCGCACGGCGGAGATGCACGGTCGCGTCGAATATCCGCAATGCGGGGTTGCCGAGCTGTGCGGTCAGCGTTTCCGCGTCCACTAGCGGGGGGAACAGCGGCACGAACCAATGCTATGCGCGGGCGCGCCCGCAACCGCGTCAGCAGCTCGTCCACGCCGACGCGAGTGACAAGTTCGGCTTTCGAAGGTCGCTCCGGCCAAAGCGCGCTGATCGGCAGAAACCAGCATGCACCGCAAGACGCACGCACCAGTCATGCGGACGGATTGGCACTCTTCGATCGATGGCGTGGAGCACGGACGTTGCTCCGGCCGGGCCCAGGCAGCGCATGACGACCAGGCGTTGCCTCGTCGACGAACATGCGGCGGCTACGAGCCGGCCTTCACGAGCTCGGCGGCAGTGACGGTGAGCGGCTGTTCGGCCCATGACCAGCATCCCCGGCCGGCCGGCACCTGTCCCAGGGTCAGGGCAGCCACCGCGCCACGAATCTGATCGCCGGCACGGGCTCACCTCAGCGCCTGGACCGCCCCAGGTATCCGTTTGCTGCTGTCTGCGGCCGTCGTTAAGGTTGTCGAGTCCGAGCCACGGGGCCGGATCAGTTCCCTGGTATTCCCATGGCGACCGGCAAACCAGCTACGGTGCTCTGCCTGGCAAGCGGCTGCGCTGCCAGGTTGCCCGCCACAGGAGCAATCGGATGACGCAACCGGATGACCGCCCGATCCGCTGGGGAATCCTCGCTACGGGCGGCATCGCCCATGCCTTCGCGCATGATCTCGCGCTGCAGCCCGACGGTGAGGTTGTCGCCATCGGGTCACGGTCCCGGGCATCGGCGGATGCGTTCGGAGACGAATTCGGCGTACCGCACCGGCACCCGAGCTACCAGGCTCTGGTCAACGATCCGGATGTCGATGCCGTATACGTATCAACGCCTCACCCCGGCCATCACGACGCCGCGCTGCTCGCGATCAGCGCGGGTAAGGCGGTGCTCGTCGAGAAGCCGTTCGCCATGGATGCCGCCCAGGCGCGCGAGATGATCGACACCGCGCGCGGCCAGGGAACGTTCCTCATGGAAGCAATGTGGACGCGCTTCCTGCCGCACATTGCACGGGTGCGCGAGATCCTCGCCGCGGGAACGCTCGGCGATGTCGTATACCTGACCGCCGAGCACGGGCAGTGGTTCGCCCCCGATCCGCGGTTCCGGCTGTTCGCGCCGGAACTGGGCGGCGGGGCCCTGCTGGACCTTGGTATATACCCGGTCTCGTTCGCGAGCCTGGTGCTTGGCGTGCCGACGCGGATCACCGCGGTCAGCTATCCGGCCTTTACCGGCGTTGACGCCACGACGTCGATGATCTTCCAGTACGACAGCGGGGCCCACGCGGTGCTAACGACGACCTTGCTGGCCGCCTCGGGCAACCCCGCCGCCATTCACGGCACGGCGGCCAGGATAGAGATCGATGGCTGGTTTTACACGCCGACCGCGTTCCGCGTGATCGCGCGTGACGGCACCGAACTGGAGCGCTTCGAGGAACCCTATGAAGGGCGCGGGCTGCGCGGCGAGGCCGCCGAGGTGGGCCGCTGTCTTCGCGCGGGGCTACTAGAAAGTCCGCTGCTCCCGCTGGATGAGACGTACACGATCATGCAGGCAATGGACGAGGTCCGCCGGCAGATCGGCTTGTCTTACCCGCCAGCCTGACCGCGCCCAGCCGTCAGGTTCGCGACGTCCCGGCCGTGCCCGGTGCGCGACCGGGACCGGACGATACCGCCGAGGTCGGCGGCCAGGTCATCCTCGAGAAACCCGCCCCCTCTGAATTGGAAACATCCGCATCTGCCGGGCCGGACCCGGGGCGATCTACGAGCGGCACGCACGGACTCGGCCCTGCGCTCTGCCGCCCTCGAGGCCGTCCGCTGAAACAGCGACAGCCAGCTCAGGAGCCGAACCACCGATACCACCCTCCACACAGGCGGGGATATTCGGCCGACCAGCTAGGGGATATTCGGCCGACCAGCTATCGGTAGTCGCATTGACCCCTTGTCTGCCGAACTGTACAGTTAATCCCGCGGAAACTGAAGGGGCGGATCACAATGGCATCAATTAGGCTCGGCGATAGGAAGGCGTCATTACGGCCATGGCTAGGCGGGCACACCATCTTCGTCTGCGCGGCCGGGCTTCTGATAGGTCTTGCCGGGCTGTCGGGATGCGGCAGTTCGGCCCAGAACGGGTCGGGCTATTCGGCCCAGAACGGGTCACAATCGTCCTCGCCATCGTCTTCGCCAAGTTGCTCCACGTCAGGATTCATGCACAGGAACGGCCAATTGCGCGCCGGCCAGCTGCCCGTCCTGGCCGCGGCCCTGGTTCCCTCGCCGGACATCATCCCGCTCCCGGACATCGACAGCGACCTCGACGGGCTACGCCCGGCGGACCTGCCGGCGCAAGATGATCAGGAGCAGGAGCAGGAGCAGCAGAACTGGGCAAACGAGGGCCTCGGCCATGCGAGCGAGAATCCCGAATCGCTGGTCGGAAATTCTTCCCCAGTTACCGAAGATTACCTGCACCAGGAGTCGGCTGCAGTAGCCGAAGAAGAGGAGGTGGACCTGTGGACCGATGAACTTACCGCCGAGGCGGACTTCGACGAGGACGTATGCAGCGATCTTGAAGGTCTGAGCAATAACCTTGAGGACCTCGATAATCTCAATGACTACCTCACTAACTTCAGTCAGGTCTGTAATAGCTATATTCAGCAGCAGCAAACCAATAACGATGTCCAGGCAGCGAATGACGTGTGCAACGGCATCCAGAATGCTAACTATCACTTCGGCCAAGCCTTCCCTTGCAACGACCTCCAGGTGACGGAATGGCTAGTTAAATGGCTCGAAGCGGTGTTCTGCAAAACGGCAGAACCGTCTGGGTGACCGGCCGTACCGGTTCATCCGCGGCCGCGGCTCGCGCTCGGTGCCAGCTCAGTCGCCGATGATCTCGGCTATGTGGCGCTATATGACCTGGGGGAAGCACTCGGAGATATCGCGGCGGACTACCGCGTCATCGGCGGCCACGTGGTCACGATGCTGGCTGCGAGGTGGCAGCCGGGGGCTGGTCTGTGCTTCCGCCGCGTACAGGCGACGGACAGTCAGGCGAGGAGGTGCTCGACCGTCGCACCGACAGTTTCGTAGGTTGCGGTGGCCCGCTGGTCGAGACTGAGCAAAGTAGCCCGATGCTCAGCGGCGGTGAAAGCGATCAGGGCATCGTAGGCGGGGCCGCCCAGAATCTGCCCGGCCGCCACTGTGGCGAGAAGCTCCTGGTAACCGGTCTCGGACAGGGTGAGGAATGGCTCGGTGAACCGCTCGGTCATGAAAGCGTGCACGATCGACGGATGGGCACGGTGCGGCGGCGGCAGCCGGGTCAGCACGGAGTAGGACTCAACCGCCGCGTGCGCGACCAGACGCGGCCGGCTTGCCATGGCCTTGCGCGCGATGGCGTGATGCTCGTGCCAGGTGGCGAAGGCCGCGATTACCACGCTGGAATCCACGGCCCTCATCGGCGGATGCGCTCTAGCGTGTCCCGCACCAGGTCGGCCGTCAGCACGGGCATCTCCGCACCTGCGACGGCAGCCACGCCGTGACCCTCATCCACCAGCCTCATCGGCGTGGCGGCCGGCACGATCTCCAGCCGCCCGTCCCGCTCGGCTATCTCCAGCGGCTGGCCCGCCGTCAGCCCCAGAGCGTCCCGCAGCGCCTTGGGAATGACAACGCGCCCGGCAGAATCGATGGCAGTTCTCATGCCATTAATCTACCATGCGCGGGGTCCTGACGGGCGCCGAGACGCATCCGGTCATGCCGACGTCGGAGCGTTGGGGATGTGGCCTGGCTCGCTCCTGGATGCGCGGCTGACTGGCCGGGCACGTCACAGAATTCGCCCGGTCTGTATACCTCGTTGATGACCATAACGCGCCCCTCCGGACCTGCCGAATGGCACGCTGGCACGGTGATCTTGAAGTGTTCCGGAGCACCGGCGCTCACGGCCGACGGTCGCCGATGCCTCGCGGATCCGGCCCGGCGTGCCCGCTTGGCGCTTTTCCGCAGGGTTAGTCAGGGCGCGGCCTTCCGATGATACGTGGCGGTCGCTAGGACTCCCGGAGCCCTCGAGCCTTGGCTGGTCAGGTCAACCGGGGGCGGAAACGGGCTGGAGCAGCCCGGGGAAGTGCATGCTCCAAATGATGGGATCTGCAACACAGCAATCCACCGCACGGTAGCTGGCGGCTTCGCAATAACCCAGGTGACGGTCCAAGTCCCATTTTTTGCAATGCTTGCTTGGGGTGAGACCAGCCACGGCGGAGCGTCTTTGCCTTCTGTGACTGTCGCGTGGGCGCCGGCGAGCTTGTCAATGACAAAGATCGAGGCAGCAGTTGGGATATTGCGCACCGTGCCGCTCCACATGTACAAGCGGCCGGGTGGCGGCGGGTGGGACTGTTCGAGTTCACTTGTGATCGCGAGGCTTGGCGAGGCCGGTGAGGTGGTTGTGACGCTAACCTGCGCAGGTCCGCCAGGGGAAAGGCTGATAAGCGCTACGACGATGCTCGCTACCGCGGCGACAACCGCAGCCAGCAGCACCTGCCATCGTTCAAGTCGGCGCCAGCGCCTGCTCCTTGATCGTGGGGCCATGAATCACATTATTCATTGAGGTGGACGGGCCCTGTTGCGTTGGCCGATCGCGGCTGGCTGGAGAGACTGGTCCGGTGACGGCGCCTGGCACGACCTCGGTCTTCGCTGGTTTCCGGTTCCCGCGGGAGGTGAACTCACTCGCGGTCCGCTGATACCTGCGGTACGGACGGTCCTACCGGGACGTCGAGGAGACCTACCTGAAGGTCGCCCGGCAAGTGGACCTATCTCTACCGGGCGGTCGATCAGCGTGGCCAGGTCATTCACGTGCTGCTGTCCGTGCGGCGTGATTGGCGGGCGCGCGGCGCTTCTTCACCCGAGTGCTGCGCGCGGGCACGGTCCGGCCGAGGTCACGACCGACGGCGCGCCTTTCTACCCGCCGTCCTCGATGAGCTGGCCCTCGGCGCTGCATACCGTTGAGCAGTATGCGAACAACCCGGTCGAGGCTGATCACGGTCGGTGCCCCTGGCCGGTGTTGAGCACGAGGCGCTAACCGGCGGTATCGAGCAGATGAGAGCGCGTGCGGCAGCGATCGACCAGCTGCTTGACCGAGACGACCACGAAAGGTGAGACACCGCAACACCAACGACCTGCCACAGCACGCCACTGACGCTTTCTGAATAGCTACCGGCGAACAGGTCTGAGGGCAGCAGACCAGCACGTCCGGGCAATGCAGCATGTGCGGGACTTTCGGCTCCTCAACGCGGGTCCATTGCCCCGCGACCATAACCGCCACCCAAAGCTACCGTCGTCCCGACTGCATGACAGTTAGGAGCGGCGGATGAGCTACCTGAAGTCGGGCCGGCCACCGCGGGCTGCCGGCCTAGGCAGTCGCCAGGACCTGCTTTTCAGCTGGCTCGCGCTGCCCGCCGCCGCCATCCTGGCGCTGCTGCTCGGCGCCCTGCTCATTCTGGCCTTCGGCGCCAGCCCGATCACCGGATACCACGCGCTCATCACCGGTGCCTTCTCCGGGACCTACGCTCTCACCAGCACGGCGGTGAAGGCGGTCCCGCTGCTGCTGGTCGGCCTGGGAATCTGCATCGCCTTCCGCGCCAACATGCTCAACATCGGCGGCGAGGGCCAGATCGCCATGGGCGGGCTGGCCGGGACCGCGACGGCACTCGCGGTACCCGGGCTGCCGGCCGTGATCCTGGTACCGCTGGTGCTGCTGGCCGGGGCGGTCGGGGGCGGCATCTGGGGCGCGATACCCGGCGCGTTCAAGGCGTACTTCAACGTCAACGAGATCCTCAGCACGATCATGCTCAACCTGGTCGCCGTGCAGTTCATGAACTACCTGCTGTCGGGGCCGCTGGTGGCGCACTCGGGCTACGCGGTCGGCGGGCTCATCCCGCAGACCAGGCTCCTGTCACCGAACTCCTGGCTGCCCACGCTCATCGCCGGCACCCAGCTGCACCTCGGGGTGCTCATCGCCGTGCTGCTCGCCGTCGCCGTTTACGTGCTGCTGTGGCGGACCAGCCTGGGCTTCAGGATCCGCGCGGTCGGCCTCTCGCGTGAAGCGTCAAGATATGCGGGCATGTCGGTCAGGCCAACGATGACGCTGGCGATGACCCTGGCCGGCGCGCTATCGGGAGTAGCCGGAGCCATGCTCGTGACCGGCAGTATCTCGCACCGAATGGTCACCGACGGCACCCTGACCGGCTTCACGGGCAACGCCGGCTTTAACGGCATCGTGGTCGCTCTCTTTGCTGGCCTGCAGCCGCTCTGGACGATCGTCACCGCGTTCCTCTTCGCAGGCCTGCTGGTCGGCGGCACTTCGATGCAGGTGGTCACAGGGGTGCCCGCCGATCTGGTGACCGCTATCAACGGCATCATCGTCGTCCTCGTCGTCTCGGTCGAGTACCTGCGGCGGCGGGCGCGGGCGCGGGCGCGGGCAGCCGCGGCGGCCGGGCCTGGCGCGCGCGATGCGCCCGCGAGCGGGCAGGCCGATGCGACCGGGATCGCGGAGAAAGAGGTGCCGGCATGAGCCAGTTCTTCACTACCGCCGTGCTGGTCGCCACGGTGGCCGCTGGCGTTCAGCTGGCGACACCGTTCCTGCTGGCCGCGCTCGGCGAGACCATGGGCCAGCGCAGCGGGGTGGTCAACCTGGGCGTCGACGGCATCATGCTGCTCGGCGCGTTCGGTGCCTACTATGTCGCGGCCAAGACCGGCAACCTGGTACTGGCCGCGGCGACCGGGCTCGGCATCGGCGTGGTGATGGGCCTGCTGACCGCGTTCGTGAGCGTCACGCTCAAGGCAGAGCAGGGCATCAGCGGGATCGGAGTTTTCCTCTTCGGCCTCGGGCTGACCAACGTCCTGCTGCTGAGAGTCTTCCCGTCGCCGGTTACGATCGCCGCGCTGCCCGCGGTGCCGATTCCGTTGCTGCACCGCATCCCGTACATCGGCCCCATGTTCTTCACCCAGAACTGGCTGGTCTACCTAGCGTTCCTGCTGGTGCCGGTGCTCACATTCGTGCTGAACCGGACCACGTACGGGATGAAGATCCGCGCGGTTGGCGAGAATCCCGCCGCGGCGGACACCGTCGGGGTGAGCGTCGCCCGGATCCGCTACTCAACGGTCATCATCGGCTGTGCCCTGGCCGGGCTGGCCGGCGCGACGCTGCTCCTGCAGATCGGGATCTTCCAGGAGGACATCACCAACAGCGAGGGCTTCATCGCCGTCGCCCTCGTGTACTTCGGCGCCTGGCGGCCCCTGGGGGTGATGGGCGGATCGCTGCTATACGGCATGGTCGGCGCGGTCGTCGTGACCTGGAAGACCCTCGGCATCATCCCCACCTCGGAATCCGACATCGCCGCGATGGCACCCGCCGTCCTGACCGTCGTCGCCCTGCTATCGGTCGCGCGCCGTTACCGGCAGCCCGCGGCACTGGGCAAGCCCTACGAGAGAGGTGCGTGAGCCTGGACCGTGGATCATGACCAGCTACCTCATGCCGACCAGCCCGCAGCCATTCGTTAAAAGTCAATCCCTTTCACACCCTCCCGAGGGGGCAACAGTCATGAAGACCCACCCGTTGCGGCGGCCAGTGGTGCTCATCCTGGGCACGGCCCTCGCTCTCGCAGCCGCAGCCTGCGGCTCAAGCGCAACCTCCACCTCGTCCACCCCGTCCACCTCGCCGACGGCCGGCGCATCGTCCACGGCGACCCTCAAGGTCGCCCTGATCGAGCCGAGCCTGCGGAACGACCTGGCGTTCAGCCAGTCGATGTACGCGGCGGCCACGTCGCTGGCCGGGCCGATGCACTTCACGCTGTCGGTTTCCGACAACCTGTTCAACATCACCGATGCGGCCAACGCGATGCGGCAGTACGCGTCCGAGGGCTACAACCTCATCATTGCGCACGGCTCGCAGTACGGCGGCACGGTCGAGCAGCTCGCTCCGCAGTTCCCCAAGACGTCCTTCGCCTGGGGCACCGCCGGGGTCACCTACGGGCTGAAGAACGTCTTCGCCTACCAGGCCAACTCGCAGGAGGGCGGCTACGTCGAGGGCTACGTCGCGGCCCAGCTCAGCAAGAGCAAGGTGCTCGGCGTCATCGGCCCAATCAACGTCGGAGATGCGCACCTGTACGTGGTCGGTTTCAAGGCGGGCGCCCTCGCCGCCGAGCCGAAGGCCACCGTGCACGTGAGCTTCACCGGCTCGTTCAGTGACGACACCCTGATGTCCACCGCGGCCAAGTCGTACGTGTCCGAGAAGGCTGACGTGCTGACTGGCAGCTCGCAGTCGGTCGTCGGGGCGGTCGGCGTGGCCAAGAGCGAGAAGGTCGCGTGGTTCGGCACCCAGTGGGACCAGTCGTCACTGGCGCCGACCGAGGTCGTCGCCTCCCAGGTCTACGACTGGACCGGCGTCCTGCGGCAGATGCTGACCGCGATCAGGGGCGGGGTGCTCGGCGGGGCCACTTACACGATCACCCTCGGCAACAACGGCGAGAAGATCGTCTACAACCCGTCCTACCCGCTGCCTGCGGCGATCAAGTCCGCCGGACAGCACGTGGCTGCCGAGATCATCAGCGGAACCATCACGCCGCCGACGAACTGAGGGGGAGTATCCACGATGACGGCAACAGCCCCGGGGAGCGCCGCGGCCGGCGATCCCCCGTTCCTGGAGATGCGCGGCATCACCAAGCGCTTCCCCGGGGTGCTCGCCAACGACCACGTGGACTTCGACGTGGTACCCGGTGAGATCCATGCCCTGTTCGGCGAGAACGGCGCGGGCAAGAGCACTCTGATGCGCATTCTGTATGGCCTGTACCAGCCTGACGAGGGAGAGATCCGGCTGCACGGTGAGCGGGTGGCCATCAGCTCGCCCGCGGCGGCCATCCAGCACGGCATCGGCATGATTCACCAGCACTTCATGCTGGTGCAGACGCTTACCGTCGCGGAGAACGTCGCGCTGGGCGTCCGCTCATCCCGGGGCCTGCTCACCGATCTCCGGCGAGTTTCCGAGCGCATCCGCGAGCTGTCGGAGACATACGGGCTCAAGGTGGACCCGGCCGCCTACATCTGGCAGCTGTCGGTCGGCGAGCGGCAGCGCGTCGAGATCATCAAGGCCCTGTACCGTGAGGTCTCACTGCTCGTGCTCGACGAGCCGACCGCCGTGCTGACCCCGCATGAGGTCCGTGACCTCTTCGCCGACCTCTCCCGCCTGGTGCGGAACGGCCTCTCGCTGGTGTTCATCTCACACAAGGTCGCCGAGGTGCTGGAGCTATCCGACCGGATCACGGTGCTGCGCGGCGGGCGGAAGATCGCCACGGTCCGCGGCGCCGACGCGACCATGGACGGGCTGGCCGACATGATGGTCGGGCATGAGGTCACCTCGGTCGAAGTGCCATCGCTCCGGCAGCCTGGCCCGGTCGCCCTGACCGTCAGCGACCTGCGGGTGACCGGCGACCGGGGCGCTGATGCCGTCCGCGGGCTCTCCTTGCGGGTGCATTCCGGCGAGATCGTCGGCATCGCCGGGGTGTCGGGCAACGGGCAGCGGGAACTCGCCGAGGCCATCGCCGGCCTGCGCCGCCCGGCCGGCGGCCGGGTGGAGATCGGCGGCGCCGATGTGACCGGGCGGCATCCGCGGGTCATCCGTGATGCGGGGCTCGCATACGTGCCCGAAGAGCGGATGCGGGACGGCGTCATCGCCGAGCTCTCCGTGGCCGAGAACCTCATGCTCGTGGGCAGCGCCGACCGGACGTACGCCCGGTTTGGCTTCCTGCGCGGCCGGGCGATCCGCCGGCATTGCCGGCAGCTGGTCTCGGAGTTCGATGTCCGGACACCGGGCCTGGACACCCCCGTGCACAACCTGTCCGGCGGCAACATCCAGAAGCTCATCATGGCCCGCGAGCTGTCCGGCTCGCCGGCGGTCCTGCTGGTGGCCCAGCCGACCCGTGGCATCGACGTGTCGGCGTCGGCCTACATCCACCAGCGGCTGATCGGCCAGCGGGCCAGCGGCACAGCCGTGCTCGTCATCTCCGAGGACCTGGACGAGGTGATCGCCATTTCCGACCGGGTCCTGGTTATCTACGAGGGAGCGATTATCAGTGAGGCCGACCCCCGGACGACCAGCCGGGAGGAGATCGGCCTCATGATGGCCGGCGTGGCCCCGGCCACCGCCCGGGCGGCCGAAGCTGCCACGCCGGCCGAAGCTGCCACGCCGGCCGAGGCTGCCACGCCGGCCGAGGCTGCCACGCCGGCCGAGGCTGCCACGCCGGCCGAGGCTGCCACGCCGGCCGAGGCCAACTAGCGGGGTGGTGAGCTGCCAGCCATTGGGTGACAGCCGCTAGGTCAATGTGCCGGGAACCGTGGTTTTCGGCATGTGTCACTAGGTGCTGACCGGCTCGGGTGCGGGTTCCTGGATTGCGCCTGGCGCGGGGCCGTCGCCTTCGCGGATGCCGTGCCGGGCGTAGAAGCGGCGCAGCGGAGCCGGTGCCCACCAGTTCGCGTCGCCGGCCAGCCGCATGACCGCTGGGACGAGCAGCATCCGCACGAGAGTGGCGTCGAGGATGAGGGCGACGATCATGCCAACGCCCAGCATCTTGATGAAGGTGATGCTGGAGAGGGAGAACATGCCGATGACGACGACGAGCAGCAGCGCGGCGCTGGTGATCACGCCCCCGGTGCGCTGCAGGCCGCTGGCGATCGCGCTGGTGTTGTCGTGAGTGATGTCGTAGCGCTCGCGGATCCGGGAGAGCAGGAACACCTGGTAGTCCATGGACAGCCCGAACATGATCGCGAACATCAGGACCGGGATAGTCGGGCTGATCGTCCCGTTCGGGGTGAAGCCCAGCAGCCCGGACAGGTGCCCGTCCTGGAAGATCCAGGTCACGACGCCGAACATCGCCGACAGCGACAGGATGTTCATCACGATCGCCTGCAGCGGCAGGACCAGCGACCCGAACGCGAGGAACATCAGCAGGAACGTCGCCATGATGACGGCCAGCGCCATCCACGGCAGCGTGTGGCCGAGGCTGGACAGCTCATCGGCCAGCGCGGCGGTCTGCCCGCCGGTGTAGACCGTGGCGCCGGGCGGTGCGGCCACGTCGCGGACGTTCCCGGCGATGGCCCGTGCCTGCGGCGTGTAAGGGCCGGGGCCGTAGCTCATGTCCACCCTGGCGACGTCCCCGCGGATGCCGGTGACCTGCGCGGCGGTGATACCGGGAACGTGGTCCAGGCCGCTGACGTAAGCAGCGAGCCCGGCAGCGCGCGAAGCCGAGCCTGCGACCGGGCCGCGGAACTGGACGATCGTCTCGATCGGGGCGGTGGGGTTGCCTGGGAAGTCGCGGTTCAGCGCTTCGGTGACGATGCGGGGCGCGGCGGCGGACGGCAGCACGGTGGCGTCGACGCCGCCCCACACGACCTTCAGGAACGGGGATCCGAGGGCCAGCAGCAGCACCACGATCGGAAGGCCGTAGAGGACGGGGCGGCGCATCACGCTGTGCGCGAGCTGGTACCAGCCGCCGCTGCCCTCGGCGGCGGGCGGCCGCTGCACTGCGCGGCGGATGCGCAGCGAGTTGACCTTCGGGCCGAGGATGGCCAGCAGCGCGGGCAGCACGGTCAGCGCGGCGAGCATGTCGACCAGCACGGTGGCGACGCCGCCGTAGCCGATGGACCGCAAGATCGTCTCGGGGAAGAGCATGAGGCTGGCCAGCACGATCGCGACGGTGACGCCGGAGACCAGCACGGTGCGGCCGGCGGTAGCGACAGTGCGGGCGACCGCGTCCTCCACCGAGCGCTGGCGGTGCAGTTCCTCCCGGAACCGGGTGACCAGGAACAGGCCGTAATCGATGCCCAGCCCCAGGCCCAGGATCGTGGTGATGTTCAGGGAGAATACCGACACGCCGGTGACGATGGTCAGCAGCCGCAGCACGGTGAACGAGCCGAGAATCCCCAGAGCGCCGATCGCCAGCGGCAGGCAGGCCGCGGTCAGGCTGCCGAAAATTATCAGCAGCAGTATCAGCAGGATCGGGAAGGACAACCCCTCAGCCCGGGTGATGTTGGCCGTCGTCTGCTTGTCGATCGTCTCGTCCGTGGGGACTACCCCGCCGGCCTGACTGCGCAGGCCCGGCGCGCTCAGGTCGGTCTTGATCGCATCATAGTTGTCTTGCCGCGCAGTGTCGCTGGCGCCGGCTAGCTCGAGCACGGCGTAGGTCTGGTGGCCGGTGGCGCTGACGAACTTGGCCGATCTGGTGGACCAGTACGTGGCGTACGACTCGACCTTGCTGCGCGGCAGCCTGGCCAGCGTGCTGGTTACCGCTGACCGGAACGCCGGCGAAACCGCGGTCAGGGTCTTGCTGGAATACAGCACGACGACGTCACCGGCGTCCCTGCCGAACGTCGACGTTGCCAGGTTTGCTTCGTGCTGGCTCTGGCTGTTCGGGGCATCGAACCCGCCCGCCGTCTGGACCTCGGCGAAGATCGTGGTCCCCCACGCGATACCGACCACCGCGACCAGCAGGGCGAGCACCAGGATCAGCCGCCTGCGCCGGTAAGCAGTGCGCCCCCACCTCTCGAATACGGAACGGCTGCCGGGCTCGGTCTGATTCGCCGACATGGTTATGGCGGTCATCCCTTGGGGCCTGATATTCATGGCCGGCGCCTTCCTTCGTACGCATTGCGAGGGTCGCTTAGTACAGGTCTGGGCATGTTTCCTCAAGAACTTTGAGCAGCTCTAGGACGCCGGAGAACGGCTTCCAGGCGTCGGTGCCGTCGGCGCGCATTCGTCCCTCGATCCGCCGGTCCGTAGTCCAGCTGATGTCGAGGAGAAGCCGAATCGCCTGCCTCGGCGCTGGTGAGGAGTCCATGGCACCTAGTCAACGCGGGCGACGCCTTCGTGTCCCCAGGGTGTGACCATGGTTTCGACCCTGGGTTTTGCGGCGGAAGCAACCGCGGGCCCAGTCGCCCGCCGTTCGCCCGCTGGTCCAGCGGACTGGATCGGTCAGTGCAGCAGAGCGGCTAGCGCTCGGCGGGAGGTGATGTCGAGCTTGATGTAGCTGTTGCGGAGGTGGTATTCCACTGTCTTCACTGATACGTAGAGCTGGCCGGCCACCTCCCGGTTGGTCAGCCCCGTGGCGACCAGTCGAGCAACCGCCAGCTCGGCCCGGCTGAGCCCGAGCAGGGCGGCAGGGCCCTGGGCGGCCGCTGTGACGTGCAGGTGCGCGAGCTCCGTCGCGCACGCCTGCACGAAAGGGTCGGCGCCTAGGTGGGAGAACGCCTTGTGCGCCTCCTCGAGACGGGCGACGGCCACCGGGCCATGCCCGAACCCGCACAGACGGCGGCCGTCGTCGAGATTCAACAG
>JBEKIF010000017.1:0-89238 GCA_050011895.1 Streptosporangiaceae bacterium
CTGACGGGCCCGCCATTGCGGAAAGCCGGGCCGGGCGCGGTCCGGTATCTTCGAGATGTGAATTCCCGCCCCGGTCCGCATGAGCTGCGTGCATCGGACGCCGACAGGGAGCGCGTGGTCGCGCTCCTCACGCAGGCTGCGGGTGACGGGCGGCTGACGCTGAGTGAGCACGCGGAACGTGCTGAGCGCGCATACGCCGCACGGACCCTGGGCGAGCTGGCGGCCCTGACCGCGGACCTGGCGGCGCCGTCGGCTCAGCCGATCCGGCTGGATGCTCGGCGCGCAGTGGCCGCGGTGTTCGGCAAGGAGCGGCGGGACGGGCGCTGGGTCGTGCCGGAGAGCCTGACGGTGGCCGCGGTCTTCGGCGAGGTCGTCCTCGATCTGCGTGAGGCGCTGCTCCAGTCAAGCCGGATCACCCTGCTGGCCACGGTGATCGGCGGGACCGTGGAGCTGATCGTCCCCGAGGGCGTCGCCGTGGAGATCACCGGCAGCTCGGTCCTCAGCCGGAGCACCGGCACCAGCGGCGGCCCGCCGGTGCCGGGAATGCCGGTTATCGAGGTCCGCGCCCTGGCCCTGGGTGGCCGGATCAAGACCGTCGTGCCGCGCCGGTCCCGGTGGCGCCGGGCTGCCCGGCGCGGCGAAGCGTGGTAGGCCGCGCGGCGGTAGCCCGGTGCGGCGCGCAGCCCGGTGCAGCAAGCTCGCCGCGGCGCGGCGCCTTCAGGCGTTACCGTCGAAATCGATCGCGCTGTAGGCGTTCAGCTTCCAGAGCTGATGCTCGCTGCGGATATTCCGGACCGTGCCAGAGCGGGCCCGCATTACCAGCGAGTGGGTCGTCGCCCCGCCGGCGGCGTACCTGACCCCTGCCATCAGCTCCCCGTCGGTGATTCCGGTGGCAGCGAAGAACGCATCGTCGGAGGCAACGAGGTCATCGGTGGTCAGCACCCGGTCAAGGTCATGCCCCGCGGCCACGGCGCGCTCCCGCTCGGCGTCATCCCGCGGCGCCAGCTTGCCGAGAATGATCCCGCCGAGGCACTTGATCGCGCACGCCGTGATGATGCCTTCCGGGGTCCCGCCGATCCCGAGCAGCAGGTCCACCCCGGTACCGTCGCGCGCTGCCATGATGGCGCCAGCGACATCGCCGTCGGTGATGAGCTTGATCCGGGCGCCGGCCGCGCGAACCTGCGAGATCAGCTCCGTATGCCGGGGACGATCCAGGATCACGACCGTGACGTCGTGCGGAGAGCAGTGCTTCGCCCGCGCCACCGCGGCGATGTTGTCGGCTGGCGGCGCTTCCACATCAACGACGCCGGCGGCCTCCTGCCCAGTGACCAGCTTGGACATGTAGAAGACGGCCGACGGATCGTACATGGAGCCGCGGGCGCTGACGGCGATCACCGAGATCGCGTTCGGCATCCCGTTGGCGGTGAGCCGCGTGCCGTCGATGGGGTCGACTGCCACGTCACAGGCTGGCCCGCTGCCGTCGCCGATCTGCTCGCCGTTGTACAGCATCGGGGCGTGGTCTTTCTCGCCCTCGCCGATGACCACGACGCCCTTCATCGACACCGTGTTGACGAGCAGGCGCATGGCGTTCACTGCCGCGGCATCGGCTCCGTTCTTGTCGCCGCGGCCCACCCACCGAGCGGATGCCATCGCGCCGGCCTCGGTGACCCTGGCGAGCTCGAGCGCCAGGTTACGGTCGGGTGCGTGCCTGCCGGGCAACGGCCCAACCTGGTAGCCCGGTGGCGTCGCTGGCGTAGCAGTGGGCTGGTTCTCGGTCATGGCGGATGCGGTTTCCCTTCGGCCGTGATGGAATCCTATGTACCTGGCAGGCAGGCGCAGCCTTGAGGCTTGGGCGGCCGGCCGTTAAGGAGTGCTGCGGAGCTGCATGCCGACAGATCGCGCGCCGCCCACCGCGCCGTCCGCACCGCCGCCCCCGGGGCGGACATCGGACCGGGGAGCGGCGACGCGGACCGCGCTTCTGGTCGCGGCCCGTGAGACTTTTCTCGCTGTGGGCTATGCGCAGGCCGGCGTGACCGAGATAGTCGCCCGGGCCGGCGCGAGCATCGGAAGTCTCTATCACCACTTCGCCGGGAAAGCCGATCTTTATCTTGCCTTGTTCGAGGAACTGCACAGCGACCAGGCTAGACGGACCCGCCGTGCGGTGCGCAGTGCCAGGAACGACGGCGTCAGCGATCCACGGCAGCTGTTCCTGATCGGCGCGCGAGCCTACCTGGACAGATGCGTGGAGCAGCGGGAACTGGCCTCGCTCTTCGTGCGTGGCGACGGGCCGCCTGGCTTCGACCTGGTCATGCGCGATCGGCTGACCGAATGGGTCAGCAAGAACGCTGAGTTCTTCGCCCGCAGTGGTGAACCGCATGATCAGGCCGCGGCCGTGGTGACGACGGGGGCGCTGATGCTCACCGTTGCCGAGGTCGCGCTCAGCGCGGACCCGGCACGCGCCAGGAAGATAGCGGACGGCGTGATCGAGGTCCTGTCCAGGCTGGACTGCCCGTAGCCGGGGCGCGCCGGAAGGCTGGCCAAGGCGCATGGCCGTTGCCGCGGGCAGCAGGCCGGTCGTGAGATCCGGCCTAGAAGGGCGCAGTGGGGTCGCCATCTTCGTCGGTGCGCTGCGCCATCGCGGCTGCGAGCCGTGCGCGGGCGCCCTCAAGCCGCTCGGCGCAGATCGCAGCGAGGCGCTCGCCGCGCTCCCACAGTTCCAGCGACTGTTCGAGGGTCAGGCCGCCCGCTTCGAGCCGCTTGACCAGCTCAGTCAACTCGTCGCGCGCCTGCTCGTAAGCGGGTCGGGCGGCCCGGGGCCGCGGCGTGGCTGGATCGCCGTCAGGTGCCGTCACAGTGTCACCCTAATGCTGGCGCCGGATTTGCGGCAGGAAGGCCGCCGCAGGTTTGCGGCCGGCTATCGGATATGGCCCGGGCCCGGGGTTCCGCGGCCAGACGGAGACAGGCCGGCCTGTGCCGCCGGGGTTGCGGTCGCTGCGCCGGGGGCGCCCGGCCCGGCACCGGGCTGCCAGAGATCCTGGCCTGCGGCCCGGACCAAGCCCTTGACGAGCCGGGCATACAAGATCGCGCCCGAGGGCCGCGGATGGATGTCGTCGTCCCACAGCAAGCTGGTGCGGCCGGCGATGGCGGCGTGCCAGTTGACCACCAGGACGTGCGGGTAGCGGCGGGCGGCGGCCGCGAGAGTGCCATTGACCTGGTCCTGCCAGGGCCTTGCCGCATAGGTATTGACCAGCACCAGCCAGCGGCTTGGCCCGATCTCGGCATGGAGCTGCCGGATCTGGGCGCTGGTCACGGCACCGTTGGTACCCAGTCCGACGACGACGATCGGGCGCAGCCGGCCGCTGTCCGCCAGCTGCCTGACTATCTGCAGGCCTGCGCTCATTTGCCGGCTGACGACGGCGTCGATGTAGATGCCGGGCAGCGCCGCATGCAGTTGCTGGGCCGCCGCGAGCATGACCGAGTCCCCGACGGCGGTGACCTTCGCTCCGACCCCGCGCAACTTGGCTGCGCCGTGCGAGCCAGTCATGACCGCGGGCGCGATGGCGGTGCGTGCCGAGGCGGCGGCGGTGGCCTGCGGCGTCGCTGCGGTGGCGTGGTTCACCCGGGTTGCGGCGCTGATCATGGCGCCGGCCGTGATCTGCTGCTGGAGCGTGGGACCTGCGGGCCGGTGCAAGATCCCGTATCCGGCGGTGCATGCGACCACGAGCATGGCAGCAGGCACCGCCAGCGGGAGGGCGCGCAACGGGGACCGTCGTGCGGCGACAACGGACCTGGCCAGCCGGCCGCTGCCGGAGCTGATGACCGCTCGAAGGCCGCGGCGCATGATGGGCTCCTCAATCCAGCGCCACGACGCTGCCGCGACCGTGACGGCGGCCGCGACCTGTAAGGTCCTGGCCGCGAGGGTTGACGATCCTGGTCCGGCGAGCATGCCGTAGAAGACGATGACCGGCCAATGCCAGAGGTATATGCCGTAGGACCGCACGCCAAGCCAGCGCAGCGGCGACCAGCTGAGCATCGCCGCAATAACGCCGGCGGCCGCGGCAGCGGCGACCACCGCGGCAGCGGCCAGCGCGGCGAGCGCCAGCCCGTATGGATAGACCGCGGCATCAGCACCGGAGAAATGGCCGACCGCCCAAGCCAGTATCGCCAGCCCGATCACGCCCCCCGCATCCAGGCGCCTGGTGGCGTCGCGCGACGCTGCGGCGAGCCTGCCCAGCGGGCAGGTCAAGGCCAGTGCGGCGCCGATAAGAAGCGCGGTCGCGTGGGTATCCGTGCCGTAGTAGACCCGCGACGGGTCGGTGCCTGGCACGTAGAGGACCGCCATGGCCAGGGCGGAGGCGCCAGCGCCGGCCCAGGCGAGTGCGGCGCGGAGCCGCTTGCGCTGCCATCGCGCCAGAATGACTGTTAATACGAGTGGCCAGATCAGGTAGAACTGCTCCTCGACAGCTAATGACCACAGGTGCTGCAGCGGCGGGGGCGGTCCGAAGGCGTCAAAGTACGACTGATGGTGTAATGCCTGCCACCAGTTGCTCGTGTAAGTGACCGCGCCGAGAAGCGCGGGCCGAAGGCTGTCCAGGGAATCCGCCGGGCAGGGCGTGAAGATTCTCATGGAACGCGACGACGGCCAGAACGGCGAGCGCGCGCAGGCCGTCGAAACCGGCCGCCCGGGTGCGGCCCGGAACCTGAGGCCGGCCCACGGCCGCCGGATCGCGGCGCGCTGCCCCCCCAGCTGACGCTGTTACCCGCACGCGAGGTCCCCCTGCCCCGTCGATCGTCGCTCCGCAGCCGCGCTAGGCAATTTCTGCGCGGAATCTAACGAATAGGCGAAACGTGATGCGCCTTTGTGCCGACGCCCTTATAGCTAACCGGTTTTTCGCCACGTTACGCCAGCAGGAAACGCGGCGAGCGTAATAGGCCGGGATTGCTTTGTTATAGCTTTTGCATCTTCAGCGGCCGGCTACGGCATTCAGCTCGTCCCGCTCAAATCGGATGGTGAGTGTCTCGCCATCAGTGACCTCGGCAGCGGAACGGACGACGCGTGCGTCATCGTGCTGCACGATCGCATAGCCGCGGCGCAGCGTAGCTGCGGGGGAGAGGGCTAGCAGCCGGGCCCGGGTATGGGCGAGACCGTCCTCCGCACGGTCCAGGCTCGCGGCGACCGACCTGCGGGCGCGTTCGGTAAGGGCGGTCACGAGTTCCTGGCGCCTTTCGATCTCGCGAACAGGGCTGGCCAGCGCCGGCCGCGACCGCATCCCTGCCAGCCAGGAGAACTCGCGGTCCAGCCGGCCAGTGAGACAGCGACGGGCGCGGGACCGCAATTGCGCGACGAGGGCGAGCTGCTCCGACACGTCGGGCACCACTCGTCTGGCCGCGTCGGTCGGCGTGGAAGCCCGGACGTCCGCGACATAGTCGAGGAGCGGCGAATCCTGCTCGTGACCGATCGCGCTCACGACGGGAGTCCGGCACGCCGCGACAGCACGGATCAGCTCCACGTCGGAAAAGGGCAGCAGGTCCTCGATCGATCCGCCGCCGCGGGCGACGATGATCACTTCCACTGCCGGATCGGCATCAAGCTGCCGCAGCGCCTCGGTGACCTCGCTCACCGCATACGGTCCCTGGACCGCGACCTGCGCCACGCGGAACTTCACCGCAGGCCACCGAAGGGCGGCATTCCTGAGCACGTCACGCTCGGCGGCGGAGTCGCGTCCGCAGACGAGGCCCACCATGGCGGGCAGGAATGGCAGCGGTCTTTTTCGTTCCGGAGCGAACAGGCCCTCGGCAGCCAGCTCCCGGCGCAGCCGTTCCAGCCGGGCGAGCAACTCGCCGATGCCGACCGCACGGATCTCGATCGCGTTGAGAGAGAAGGAGCCGCGCGCGGAGTTGAAGTCAGGCTTCGCCCAGATGACCACCCGGGCGCCTTCGGCCGGCGCGGGATCGGTGGCCTCGAAAACCGTTCGGGCGCACACCACCCGGACGGACACCGCGGCGACCGGGTCGCGGAGGGTGAGGAATACCGCGCTCCCGCGCCTGCTGAGCTCGGCGATCTGACCCTCGACCCAGATCCGCCCGAGGCGGCCTATCCAGTCGCCGACCAGCCGCAGCACGGTCCGGACGGGAACCGGGGCCGAAGCGCTGTTCTCCAGTGGCATGGCTGAAAGTCAGCTGCTGGCTTGTCCGATCAGCCCTGGCCCGTCTGGAGTTTGCTGATCCGGCGCTCGTACATGGCGAGCACGGCCGGGCGGGCGGCATGGGCTGTCTCATAGTCGAGCAGCAGGAGGACCTGAGCGGAGCCGAGATTGCGGAGGCGGGCCCGGAGCGACGCGAGGGAAAGGTCGTCATAGTTGGGAACCGGCAGCTCGACTGGCTTGGCGGTGTCGAGGCGCCCTGGCTTGGCCAGAACTGGCGCAGGCAGGACAGGCTCGGCCAGGACTAGCTCGGGCTCGGCCAGGACTAGCTCGGGCTCGGCCAGGACTAGCTCGGGCTCCGCCTCGGCCTCGGGCCTGGGCTCGGCCTCGGGCTCGGCCTCGGGCTCGGCCAAGTTTGGGCCAGGCATGTCTGGCTCGGCGAGGACTGGCTCGGGCCCGGTGGTCTCGGGCCCGGTGGTCTCGGGCCCGGTGGTCTCGGGCCCGGTGGTCTCGGGCCCGGTGGTCTCAGGCCCGGTGGTCTCAGGCCCGGTGGTCTCGGGCTCAGCCAGGGTCAGCTCGGCTGGGACTGGCCCGGCGGCTTCCGGCTCGGCGGCTTCTGGCTCGGCAGCAAGAGGTGCAAAGGCCGGACTGGTCCGGTATTCAACCGGGAGGATCCTGACATTCCCGGTCTCATCGAGCGATCGCCACCTGGATCCGTCGTTGCTGGCTGCCGGAGTGACGGGCGATCTCAGCTGCTCGGCGGCGGTGGGCTGACTCGTCCGGGTCAGGCTCTCAGCTGCCGCGGGCTGGTCCATTTCCCGGTCGGCCGGTCGGCTCCTCATGCGGTCGGCCACAAGCAGCACTTGACCGATACCAGCGAACATCGCTCGCAAAGCGTGCGCTGGGGCCTCTTTTACCCGGTCGCCGACCTGCGGGAAGCGCATGACTGTCTCCTCCCTTTGGCGGGTACGGATGCGCCCGCCTAGCGGTCCGCAGTGCCCGTGCCGTCACGGACCGATGATGGCATCCTGACTGATTGTCGTCATTCGCAAATGCCGCCGCAACTGTCGGGGCCCTAGCACCTCAGGCGAGCCGCAGGTACGCGATGCCTCCCGTGCCTGGCATGTCCAATTAGTTGGTCACCTACCATGGGTGTCATGTCCGTGCCGACCCGACGTGTCCTGCTCGCGAAGCCCCGCGGTTACTGCGCTGGAGTTGATCGCGCTGTCCAGGCAGTAGAGATGACGCTGGAGCGGTTCGGCGCCCCGGTGTACGTCCGCAAGCAGATCGTGCACAACACGCATGTCGTGCGGTCGCTTGAGCAACGTGGCGCGATCTTCGTGGAAGAGACTGACGAAATTCCGGAGGGCGCGGTCGTCGTCTTCTCAGCGCACGGCGTGGCGCCGCAGGTGCATCAGGAGGCGAAGGACCGGGCGCTGCGCACCATCGACGCCACCTGTCCGCTGGTCACCAAGGTCCACAACGAGGCCAGGCGCTTCGCGGCGCAGGACTACGACATTCTTCTCATCGGGCACGAAGGGCATGAAGAGGTCGTCGGTACTACTGGCGAGGCTCCGGCCAGGATTCACCTGGTAGACGGCCCGGAAGGAAGCGAGGGCGTCCAGGTACGTGACCCGGCGAAGGTGGCCTGGCTTTCGCAGACGACGTTGTCGGTCGATGAGACCAGCCAGACCGTGGCCGCGCTGCGCGGCCGGTTCCCGCAGCTGCTCGACCCGCCCAGCGACGACATCTGCTATGCCACCCAGAACCGGCAGGCCGCTGTCAAGCAGATCGCCGCCGATGCGGATCTGGTCATCGTCGTCGGCTCGCTTAACTCGTCGAACTCGGTGCGATTGGTGGAGGTCGCGCTTGACGCGGGCGCCAAGGCGGCATACCTCGTCGATGATGCTTCAGGGGTGGACGATGCCTGGCTGGCCCGTGCGGCGATTGTCGGCGTCACGAGTGGCGCCTCGGTACCTGAGGACCTCGTAACCGGCGTTCTTGACCGGCTGGCGCGCAGCGGGTTCGGAACCGTCGAAGAGGTCGAGGCGGTGCACGAGAGCATTCGGTTCGCGCTCCCGCACGAACTGCGCAGCAAGCGCGGCAACGGCGGCGGCTAGCTGCGCACGCCAGCCGGGAGGGCGGCATCGTGATGCCGGGCCCGCAGCCGTCAGTCAGCGGCCGCGTGCGTCATGCCTTCGCCGCGAAGCCCCGCGCGCAGGTCGCGGACGCATTGCGGCAGCCCGCGGAACAGGGCGAGGGCCAGCCCCAGCACCTCCCCGCCGAACAGCCAGGGTGCGGCAGCCGCCAGGGTGAGAATGGTCCCTTCGGCGGCGGACAGCAGCCCGGCACGGTCGGTGGCCGCCGACGAGGAAAGGCCCTCGGCGCACACCACCGCGACGAGGAAGATCAGCGGCGGGCTGACCACCACCGCAAGCAGCGCACTGCGCCTGGCGAACCTGGCTGCCAGCACGCACCCGGCCAGGAAGCTCAAACCGACAAGAAAGCCGAGGTGCAGCAGGTCAGCGATGAGCGCGCCGAGGAAGAACAGCACGAACATTGCCAGGACCGCGCCGCGGCATGTCATCTGGCTCGACGGACTACGGTACTCCGACCGGTCAGGTATCTGCCGGGTCTCCGTCACACTTGCTCCTTACGCCTTACTCTCCTTACCCCTTGCTGTGGCGCCAGGCTCACGCCAGCGCCACAGTTTTTCAGCCAGCCGCGCCCATCGCGCGAGCTCCGCTTCGCAGCTGGGCCGGCGGCTGGCCGCCGCGTTCCTGGCCGGTTCCCGTGACGAGTTCTGGCCCGGCCTGGCCGAATAGGTCGGGTGCCGACAGCGCCCGGACGGTTTCCTCGACCGGCCGCGGCGGTTCCAGCTCAGCGTCGACCACGCCGAGTTGATTCAGCTTGCGGGCACTCACCAGTACCCGGCTCTCCAGGGAGCCGACGGTCCTGTTGTAGGTCGACACGGCGTTAGTCAGCGCCTTCCCGAGGCTATCCACGTGCTTGCCGAGCCCGGCGAGCCGGTCATAAAGCTCCCGGCCCAGATCGAACACGGCGCGGGCGTTGTCGGAAAGGGCCGCCTGCTGCCATGCGTACTGCGCCGTCCGCAGCATCGTAACCAGTGTCGTCGGCGTCGCGATGTGCACCCGGTGCGCCATCGCGTGCTCAAGCAGTCCAGGATCGTGCTCCAAAGCGGGCGCGAGGAATGCCTCGCCCGGGATGAACAGCACGACGAACTCCGGTGCCGGGCTGAGCGCGGCCCAGTATGTCTTGGCGGCCAGCCGGTCCACGTGCTCACGCAGGTGACGGGCGTGCGCATCGAGGCGCATGTCGCGCTTCCCGGAATCGGCCGCCTCGGCGGCCTCCAGGTAGGCCGAAAGCGAGACCTTGGAATCGATCACGATGTTCTTGCCGCCAGCCAGCCTGATCACCATGTCCGGGCGCTGCGCGCCATCATCGGTGGCCACGGCCACCTGCTCGTCGAAGTCGCAGCGGGAGCTCATCCCGGCGAGCTCGACGACCCTGCGCAGTTGCATCTCGCCCCACCGGCCCCGGGCCTCAGGCCTTCGCAGCGCGGTGACCAGGGACTGGGTCTGCGCGCGGAGCTGGTCGGAGCTTTGCCGGGCCATTAGCACCTGCTCGGCGAGCGCGGCATGGGACCTGCTGCGCGCCGCGTCGGTCTCGCGCAGCTGGGTCTCCACCCGGGCCAGGGTCTCCTTCAGCGGCTCGACCAGGTGCTCGACCTCACTGCGACGGGTATCGAGCTCGCCGGCCGACTTCGCGTTCGCTGCATTCAGCCGGCCTTCGGCAATCTCCAGGAAACGCCGCGAACTCAGGTCCAGGGCCTGCGCCGACAGCGCCTGGAAACGCTCCGCGAGCTGCCCGTCGATCAGGGCGGCCTTCTCCTGCGCCGCGCGCTCAATCAGCGCGGCCCGGTCTTGCGCGGACCTGGCCCGCTCATCGGCGGCCCTGGCCTGGCCCGCTGCTTCGGCGGCCAGGCCCGCCAGGCGGCCCCTGGCGTGCAGGTAGCCGATCACCGCGCCGAGGATGGCGCCCGCCAGGAGTCCGGCAAGCAGCAAGATCGCACTCATGTCTGGCAATGCTTGCAGTCCCGGCCGACAGTTTCCGTTGCGACACGCCCGACACGTGCTGCCACCCTGCCGGGCTCAGTAACGGCGATGGCGCCGTTACTGCGGAACCACAGCGTCGGCGGTCCGCAGGCCGCCCAGTGGTCCGGGGCTCGGGCCGGGCCATTGCGCCGGGCATCTAGACTCGCCCGGGTGAGTCTGTCCATCGGTATCGTCGGCCTGCCCAATGTCGGCAAGTCCACCCTCTTCAACGCGCTGACCCGGGCCAGCGCGCTGGCGTCCAACTACCCGTTCGCGACCATCGAGCCGAACGTCGGCATTGTCGGCATCCCCGATCCGCGGCTGGCCGCGCTGGCCGGGCTGTATGACTCGGCCAAGATCGTGCCCGCAGCGGTACGGTTCGTTGACATCGCCGGGCTGGTCCGCGGCGCGTCGCAGGGGCAGGGCCTCGGTAACCAGTTCCTCGCCCATATCCGGGAGACCGACGCGATCTGCCAGGTGGTCCGGGTCTTCATCGACCCGGATGTGAGCCACGTGGACGGTGATGTGGCCCCGGAGCGGGACATCGAGACAGTGGCGACCGAACTCATCCTGGCCGACCTGCAGACGCTGGAGAAGGCTGCGCCGCGACTTGCCAAAGAGGCGAAATTCTCAAAAAACGCTGAACGGCTTCGCGCAGCCGATGCCGCCGCCAAGGCGGAGCAGGTGCTCGATGGCGGGACCACCCTGTTCGCTGGTGCCGCGGCGGCCGGGATCGACCCGGCAGACCTGCGCGACCTGCAGCTACTGACGGCCAAGCCGCTGCTCTACGTGTTCAACGAAGATGACGCCGAGCTTTCTGACCACGCGCTGCGCGACCGGCTGACGGCGCTGGTCGCGCCCGCCCAGGTGATCTTCCTGGACGCCAAGACGGAGGCAGAGCTAACCGAACTACCCGAGGACGAGGCCGCCGAGCTGCTTGCCGAGCTGGGCCTCGGCGAGCCCGGCCTCGCGCAGCTGGCCCGGGCCTCGTTTGCGGCCCTTGGCTTGTCCACGTTCCTGACCGCCGGGCCTAAGGAAGCTCGGGCCTGGACGATCCCGGCGGGTGCCACGGCACCCGAGGCCGCCGGCGTGATTCATACCGATTTCCAGCGCGGCTTCATCAAGGCCGAGATCGTGTCGTTCGATGACCTGATGGCGGCCGGATCGGTCGCCGCGGCCCGGGCCGCGGGCAAGGCGCGGATCGAGGGCAAGGACTACGTGATGCGCGACGGTGACGTGGTCGAGTTCCGTTTCCAAGCAACATCAGGAAACCAGAAGTAGCAGGAATTCAGCGGCCAGGGCCGCCGCAAGGCGCTCGGCCGCAGCTCTCTTGAGGTCAAGGTGTTCCGGTCGTCGGTTCTTCGGTCGGCACGCTGAACAGCTCGGCGTAGTCGTAGGCGGCCTCGGGCTTCGCGCGCACCGCCGCGTCGAGGCTCTTGGCGTCCTCGCCTACGAGGATCCGCCAGGCCCCGGCTCGCACCCCGTCGAGGATGACGGTCGCCGCCTGGGCCGCGCTGAGCGGCGCTTTGTCCCGGAAGTCGGCGTTCATCCGCATGAGCAGCTGGCGCAGCTCATCGGCTGACGCGCCCTCGGCCAGCAGGCCGGCGCGGATCAGCTTGGCCTGCGCGTCGCGGGGGATCAGCTCCTCCAGCTGGGCGTCGCTCATGTGCTCCGGCCCCGGCAGGCCACGGGCGCGGAGGCTGTTCGCGATGATGTCCGTGCCCACGTGCCCCGGCATCACGACGGCGACCCGGACCTGGGGCGCGTTGGTGCGCAGGTCTTCGATGAGCGCCTCCGAGAAGCCCTTCACGGCGAACTTGGCCGTGCTGTAGGCGGTGTTGGGCATGCCCGGGCCCAGTGTCGCCCAGAAGCCGTTCGCGCTGCTGGTGTTGACCAGGATGCCGTCGCCGCTCGCGATGAGCAGCGGCAGGAACGCGCGGGCGCAGTAATAGACGCCCCACCAGTCGACGGCGAACGTGAGCTCCCACTCTTCCCGGGTGTCGCTGATGAAACTACCGCCGCCGCCGATGCCCGCGTTGCTGAAGCAAAGGTCGACGTGATCGCTGGCGTGCCCCGCCAGCAGCTCATCGCGGAACCGCAGGACCTGCGCCTCGTCGGAGACGTCGCAGGCATGGGCGGTGACCCGCACCCCGGGCGGGGCGCCCGCCCGCGCCATGGCCGCGGCATCCGCGACGGCGTCCGCGTTCAGGTCACAGGCCGCGACCGAGCATCCCTGCGCCGCCAGCTGGCGGACAAGCTCGCGGCCCATGCCGGAGCCGCCGCCGGTCACCACCGCGAGCTTCCCCGTGAACGAGTCCACAGCCCGACACCTCCCACCGGTCGTGCATGGCCAGCGAAACACCCGGCCAGGATCTGCCCGCGCCCGGAACGCGGCCCGGCCTGCTAAAAGTGATATCATTATGATAGTGCGCCGTCAAGTCAGCAAGATGAGGGCGCCGGCGAGCGGCCCAGCAGCGAGTCAGGTGAGCGGCTGGCGCCGACGGTTAGGCGCGGCCGCTGAGAAGGCTGCCCGCGGGGGCAGCCCGGGTGGGGTGATGGCGGGCGCTCGGGGTCAGACTGGCGGCGGTGCCGGTCGCGGGTCGCGGCGGAGCGGGTGATCGGCGGGCACTTCCACCAGGACGATGCGGACGCCGTCGGGGTCCTCAATCCACATCTCGGCCAGCCCCCACGGCTCGGCCATGGGCCCGCGCAGAACGCGAGCGCCTGCCGCGGTCAGCCGCTCGTGCTCGGCCTGCACGTTCCGCACCTGGAGCCAGATCTGCACCGAGTGTGGGGGCGGGCAGGCCGCGGGCCCGGAGACCTCCAGCAAGCCCCCGCCGAGAAAAAACACGGTCCCGGGCTCGGCCGGGTCGCCGAATTCCCGGTAGATGCCCAGGCCCAGCACGTCCCGGTAGAACTGGCGGCTCCGGCCGAGATCGGCGGGGCGCAGCAGGATGCGGCTGCTGAGAACGTCCACAGAACCATCCTGGCAGCCCGGAGTGTCGACCACCCTTACGGCCCCGCGACGCCTCCACTTGATCTCCACGGCTTCCGCAGCCGGCTTCCACGCGGCGCTGGTCGGCTGCCGTGACGGCCGCCCGGCCCGTACCATCGCGGGGATCACCCGCCGGCGAACTGAGAATGCCCGCCCGACTTGGGCGTCCATGGAGGGGGAGCGTTCATGACGCAGACGGTAAGCCGAGGAATCGACGGACTTCGCAGGGCGATGGAAGGACCCGTCATCACCCCCGGCGACCCGGACTTCGACGATGGGCGGCGGGTGTGGAACGCGGGGATCGACCGGCGTCCGTTGGTTATCGCCCGCTGCGCTTCGGCCGCGGACGTGATCGGGGCGATCGGCCTGGCACGCGAGCACGACCTGGAGATATCCGTGCGCGGTGGCGCACATAACACCGCGGGCACGGCCGTCTGCGATGGCGGACTGATGATCGACCTGAGCCTGCTCAACGACGTAACGGTCGATCCGGGCGCTCAGCGGGCACGGGTTGGCGGCGGGGCGCTGCTCGCGGACCTGGATGCGGCTACCCAGGCCCACGGGCTTGCCGTCCCGGCCGGATTGATCAGCCACACCGGAGTCGGGGGACTCACCCTGGGCGGCGGCATGGGATGGCTGACCCGCGAATTCGGCCTGAGCATCGACAACCTGGTCGGGGCCGAGGTCGTCACCGCCGACGGGCAGGTGCTGCGGGCGGCGGCAGCCGAGAATCCCGGCCTGTTCTGGGCGATCCGCGGCGGCGGGGGCAACTTCGGCGTCGTCACCTCGTTCGAGTTCCGGCTGCACGAGATCGATCCGATGGTCCAGTTCGGGTTGTTCTTCTGGAGCCTTGACCAGGGAGCCGAGGGGCTAAGGCTGGCCCGCGAGATCGTCGCGTCGATGCCGCCGGGCATCAACGCGGTAATCGCGGCGCTGAACGCGCCGCCGGCGCCTTTCGTACCCGAGCAGCACCACTTCGCCCCCGGCTACGCCCTGCTGCTGACCGGGTTCGGATCCGCCGGGCAGCACACCCAGCTCGTCACCCAGATCCGCCGGAGGGTGCCGCCACTGTTCGACCTGGTCACCCCGATGCCCTATGTCGAACTGCAGAAGATGCTCGACGGGGCCAACGCGTGGGGCTCGCACTGCTATGAGAAAGGCACCTACATCGAGGAGCTGTCCGACGAAGCGATCGAGGTGGTCACCGAACAGGTCGCCGCTAAGAACTCGCCGATGTCGGTGCTGCTGTTCTACCGGCTCGACGGCGCGTACAGCCAGGTCGGTGACGACGAGACGGCCTTTAGCGGCGGGCGCTCGCCGCGATTCGGCGCCTTCATCGTCGGCCGTGCGCCGGATGCCGACCTGATGGCCGCCGATCGCCGCTGGGTCCGCGACTTCTGGGCGGCGCTGCGCCCGTACGCCATCGGCAACGGCGATGGTTACGTTAACGGCACGGCCGATTACCAGGAAGACCGGGTCCGCGGCAGCTATGGCGCGGCCAAGTACGATCGGCTGGCCAGGATTAAGGCCGAGTACGACCCGGGCAACGTGTTCCACGTCAACGCCAACATCGTGCCGGCCTGACCTGTGCCGACGGTTGCGGCCTCGGCCAGCACGCTCTCGGCCCACTCGCGCCGCGGTTCTCCCGGTGACTCCGGGGCGGCCTGCCAGAGCAGAACGCGAGCCCGCGACCCGGGCCGAGCAGTCCTTCTCCGGCCTGGCCAGGCGCTGTCCAGGTAACCGGCGGCTGTCATAGACTCGCCGCCTATGAGCGAGCCGAAGGATGCCGCTAGTCCGCCTGCCGCCGCTGTTTCAGGCCCCCCGGCGAGCCTGGCTCCGCCAACTGCCCGGCGGTTCGACAGTGAGCGGACTCATCACGGCGACACCGTCATTGATGAATACGCGTGGCTCGGCGACAAGGATGATCCGGAGACGATCGCCTTCCTGGAAGCCGAGAACGCCTACACCGAGGCGATGACCGCAGGCCAGGCGGAGCTGCGCGCCACGATCTTCGACGAGATCAAGGCCCGGACCCAGGAGACCGACCTGTCGGTGCCATCCAGGAAGGGCGGCTGGTGGTACTACGCGCGGACCGTCGAGGGCAAGCAGTACCAGGTCTACTGCCGCCGCGCAGTCCGGTCGGATGACGCCGGGCCGCCCATGACGGCGGGCGGTGGGCCGCTGGAGGGCGAGGAGATCCTGCTCGACGGGAACGAGCTGGCGGGCGACGCCCGGTACTTCTCGCTGGGCGCCTTCGACGTGAGCCCGGACGGCAGGCTGCTCGCCTACTCGACCGACTTCGCGGGCAGCGAGCGCTTTACGATGCGGATCAAGGACCTGGTGACCGGCGAGATGGAAGCGGACGAGATCCCGGAGACGTTCTACGGTTCCGCCTGGTCGGCCGACGACTCGGCGCTTTTCTACCTGACTGTGGATGACGCGTGGCGCCCTTACCGGGTGTGGCGGCACATCATCGGTACCCCGGCCAGTGCGGATGTCCTCGTCTTCGAGGAATCCGATGAGCGGTTCCGGGTCGGCATAGCGCTCACCCGCAGTGAGCGCTACCTGCTGCTGACCGTAGCCAGCACGCTGACGAGTGAGGCCTGGCTACTGGACGCCACCGACCCGGCTGGCCAGTTCAGCGTGGTCATGCCGCGCCGGCAGGGCGTGGAGTACAGCGTCGAGCACCAGACCGGCGCCGTCGGCGATCGCCTGCTGATCCTGCACAACGATCACGCTGATAACTTCGAGCTGTCGGCCGCGCCGCTGGCCGACCCGGGCACCTGGACGACGGTCATCGCGCATCGCGACGACACCCGGCTGCTCGGCGTGGATGCTTTCGCTGACTACCTGGTCGTCCACTTCCGCCGGGATGGGCTCACCGGGCTGCGGGTGATCCGCGATGATGGCACCCGGCACGAGGTGTCCTTCGGCGAGCCGGTCTACCAGGTATCGCCAGGAGCTAATCCCGAGTACGCGGCGAGCAAATACCGGTTCGGCTACGCCTCCCTGGCAACGCCTGATTCGGTCTACGACGGCGACCTGGCCACCGGCGAACTCTCGCTGCTCCGCCGTAAGCCGGTGCTCTCACTGCCAGGCGGGCGCGACTATGACCCTGGCGACTACGAGCAATACCGGGAATGGGCGACGGCCAGCGACGGCGCGACGGTGCCGATCTCGCTGATCTGCCGCAAGGGCACGCCTCGCGACGGCAGCGCGCCGCTGCTGCTTTACGGCTACGGCAGCTACGAGATCTCTGCTGATCCAGGCTTCTCCATCCCGCGGCTGTCGCTGCTTGATCGCGGTTTCAGCTTCGCGATCGCACACGTCCGCGGCGGCGGCGAGATGGGCCGCCGTTGGTACGACGACGGCAAGATGCTGCGCAAGACCAACACCTTCACCGACTTCGTGGCGTGCGCCGAGCACCTGGTGAGCCAGGGCTGGACGGCGCCGTCCCGGCTGATGGCCCGCGGCGGGTCCGCGGGTGGGCTGCTGATGGGCGCGGTGGCGAACCTGGCGCCGCAGGAGTTCGGCGGCATCGTAGCGCAGGTGCCGTTCGTGGATCCGCTCACGTCCATCCTGGATCCCGCCCTGCCGCTGACGGTCGGGGAGTGGGAGGAATGGGGCGACCCGCTGCACGACCCGGAGGTGTACGCCTACATGAAGGCCTATGCGCCGTACGAGAACATCACTCCTGGTCGTGACTACCCCCCGATCCTGGCTATTACCAGTCTGAACGACACCCGCGTGCTTTATCGGGAGCCAGCTAAATGGATTGCCAGGCTGCAGTCCGCGGCGGCGGGCGGCCCATTCCTGCTGAAGACCGAGATGGTTGCCGGGCATGGCGGCCGCAGTGGCCGATACGACTCCTGGCGTGAGGAAGCTCTGATCCTGGCCTGGATCGTGATCACCGCCCTGGGCCTGCGCGAGGCCCGCCTCCAGGTCGGCTGAGCTGGTCCCCGGCCGGCTGTGCGGCCCTCAGAACCGGCTACGAGCAGGCCAGCTGCCTCGCTGTCACAGTCACCGTCACACCGGGCGAGGTCTGATAGGCGGACCCGCGAATGTTCCCGCGGCCCGGACGGCACAGAGGCAGGTCAGATGTCACCGTGATGCCGACGCCGTTTGCCGGGCAAGCGGTAATTTCTCGGTCATATCGCAAAGCCGCCGGCGCGCCGGCGGCCACAAAGAGGTTCTTGGCTGGACGTTTGACGCAGAATGGTGCCCCAGACGGGCAAGGGTTCGCCGCAACTCCTTGCTGCGCGGGCGCAGGAGAGCGGGCGGAGGCGCGATGGTTCGCAGGGCGACCCTGGATCGTGATCTGCGGCCAGGCGACCAGGCCGCGAGCGACGAGGCTGGGCCTGGGCTGCCTAGCTCGCCAGCCCGGCGGCCGGAGGCCCAGTGGCGCGGCGCGGGCGGCCGCTGGCTGGTCTGGGCCTTCCGGGCGGTGGTCTGGGTCGTCCTGCTGATCATCGGGTACCGGGGCATCACCGGCATCGTGGCGGGGCCGGAGCGAGCAAGCCCGGCCAGCGCGAGTTCGGCGGCCGCGACGCCGGACGGGTTTCCCGTGCAGCTAGCCGAGGCGTACGCGCTCCAGTTCGGCAACGTCTACCTCAACTTCAGCCCGGCAACGGCCACGCGGCGCGCGAGCCAGCTGGCCGCGTACCTGCCCGCCGGGGCAGCCGACCCGCAGCTGGGCTGGAACGGCGCGGGAACTCAGCAGCTGCAGTCTGACCAGGTGGCATCGATCGTCGTGCGCGATGCGCATGACGCCATTGTCACGTTGCTGGCTCAGGTCAACGACAAGCTGATGGAGCTTGGCGTGCCGGTCTACTCCGCAGCGGGCGGTTTGTCGGTGGCCGGCGAGCCCGCGCTTGTGCAAGGGCCCGCCAGCGCTTCGCCTCCGGCGGCGGCCAGCGGTCCAACCGATCCGGGCACGCAGGCCACACTACTCAGTCAGCTGCGCGCATTCTTCCGGGCGTACGGTAGCGGTGACGAGGTGACCCTGGGCCGGTTTCTCGCGCCTGGAACATCCATTACCGGGCTTAACGGCGCGGTGAGCTTCGGTGCCATTACTGGTATTGACGTTCCGGCCGGGGGAGCCACCCGCCAGGTTACGATCAGCGTGGAGTGGCACACCACCGCTCTGCCATCGCTTGCCGCCGGATCGCCGCCAGTCGGGGCGGCATCGGCCGGGCTTGAGATGACCTACCAATTGACCGTCGTCCGCCAGGCCGGGACCTGGTACGTCAAGGCCATTGGCCCGTCAACCCAGCAACTGGGGCCGCCATGACCAGAGTTTGCCCCCACGATGCCCCCCGTTAGTTATCCCCCCGCAGCCCCGGAGTAGAAAGATGACGCCGCACCTGGTCTTGACGGCATCCCCCACGGCGCTTAGCACTTCCGGTCTTGTGACCTATTTGCAGGGCCTGTTTGGACCGCTGTTCCTCGGGATTGTCGGTATCGTTGCTATCTTCTTCTTGTTCACCCGCGAGATCATCCGGTTCGTGCAGTTCCTCGTGCTCGCGGTCGCGATCGCTGTCATCTTCTACACGCCCAGCATCGTGCAGACGCTGGCCAGCGGAATCGCGAACGCGCTCGGCGTCCACTGACCTGGCCGCACCGATCTGGCCGCACTGGCCTGCTGCACGGAAGAAGGAGATCGCCCACGGTGGACCTGCCCACCTACACCAACATCTGGCGGATCGAGAAACGGCTCTACAAGCTGTATGACTTTCGGCTGCCCATGCCTCTTCCGCTCGGCCAGATCGCGGTATTCACGGCCATTGTTGTGCCTTACGTGGTAGTCCTTGCGCTCGTCGGCGTCCCGTTCAGCCACACCCTGCTCTGGCTTTATGTGCTGCCACCCGGCGTGCTCACATGGTTTGCTACCCGGCCGGTTATCGAGAGCAAGCGGCTGCCGGAGCTGGTCGCCTCGCAGCTGCGTTACCTGGGTGAACCGCGAACCTGGTGCCGGATGGCGCCGCTAACAGAGCCGTCCGAGGCCGTCGTCGCTGCCCGGGTGTGGCGGTGCCGCCGCCCGGCCGACGCAGACGCGCGCGACCTCGGGGTACCGGGGCAGGACGCTGGCCAGGACGAAAAAGATAGCAGCGAGATTACATCGCGACGGTCGGCTACCCCTTCGACGCTCCCCGCGATCGGGCAGTCGAAGCAAACGGTGCCCGGCGGGACGGAGCGGGTTGCTGCCGCGTCGGCCGTTCTGGCGCGTCCCTGGAAAGGGCGGGCTCACGCTGGTCCGGCCGTTGTTCAGCAGGCCCGCAGGGCACGGCCAGTCGGCCGGCCGGCCCTGCCGCAGGCCTCGGTCGGGCAACAGGGAACTTCCCTGCCGCAGGCTCAGGCCTCGCCGCAGGCTCGGGCCCAGTCGCACGCCCGGGCCTGGCCGCAGGTCACCGCTGTGCCGCACAGCTTGGCCCGGCAGCAGGAAACCGCCCGGCAGAAAGAAACTGCCCGGGAGCAGGAAACTGCCCGGGAGCAGGAAACTGCCCGGCAGCAGGAGCTACCTCGCCAGCAGGTTCCGGCCCGGCAGCAGGAGACTGCCCGGCAGCAGGCGCCGGCCCAGCAGCCGGCCGCTGCACTGTCGCAGACCGCACTGTCGCAGACTGCGGGGCCGCCAGAGTCCACCGCTGTCCCGCAGACTGCGGGGCCGCCAGAGTCCACCGCTGTCCCGCAGACTGCGGGGCCGCCAGAGTCCACCGCTGTCCCGGAGCGCCTGGCCCGGCCGGGAGCCATCGCGCTGTCGCAGACTGCGGGCCCGCAGCAGGGCCCGGTCCGGCCGCAGGGAACTGCTCAGTCGCATCCCCCGGTTCCGCCGCGGACCAGGCCGATCGTGACCGTGAACGAGGACCGGTCCGCTGAGCGCCCGTTGCGGATGGTCGAGCGCGCGCTTGGTAGCCCGGCCGAGCGCCGCGCCGAAGGCTGGCGTGACCGCGTGGTCGTGGTGCCGGGCGGTCATCGTCCGGGCCAGCCTGACCAGCAGCAGCGTGACCGCGCGCGAGCCCGGCTGCCGGTCGCGGGCAATCGCCGGATTGTCGTCCTGGGCTGCACCGTGGGCGCGGGCCAGAGCATAACGACGCTAAGAACCGGGGAGTTGCTGGCCAGCCTGCGCGACGAACCGGTCGCTGTGCTGGATCTGAACCCCGGCAAGAATTCGCTGTCGGAGCGGGCCCGGGTGATGCCGGCCCTGGTGGGGGAGTCTGCCCGGAGCGGCCACGCTAGTGCTGCGCGAGCGTCGGCGCCGTCGCGGCTCGAGATAATCACGAGCCAGGCCGAGGATATGACCGCGCCTGATGCAGATTCGGCTGCGCCAGGCGCGGTCGCTGACGCCGCCCAGATCTTTGAACTCCTTGCTGCCCGGTATGCGCTAACGCTGGCTGATCCGGCCGCATCGGCGGTGCCGCGGGTGCTCTCGGTCGCGGATCAGCTCCTGCTCGTCGCGCCTGCCAGCGCTGAGGCCGCCAGCGCGATCGCCATGACGATGGAGTGGCTGGAAGCTCATGGGCACGCCAGGCTGGCCGAAGGCGCGATTACCGTGCTCAACGGCGTCAGCAAGCACACCATGACCCACGTTGAGCAGGCCGAGGCAGTGGCCGTGGGCCGGTGCCGGGCGATCATCCGGGTGCCCTGGGATGATCAGCTCAAGCACCTGGCGATGCGGCGTCCCGTGGGTAACGATCCCTCCGGTCCGGAGCATCGGCAGGATGCCGGGCTCGCCAGCGCATCGGCTGAGCGCGCGGAGCGCGCATACACCGCTCTGGCCGGAGTGCTGGTCGCCAGCCTGGCAGCCGCGCCGGAGCTACCGAGGACAGAGCTAGCAAGGACGGCGCTACCGAGGACGGGGCTACCGACGGCGGGGCTACCGAGGGCGGGGCTATGACCTGCCAGGCCGGGTGCGCCGTGGCGATACGAGGCCGGTCCGGCGGTCTGCGATGAGCGGGCGCAGCGCAGGACGAAGCCGCCTGTCAGTCCGTTATTTCGATGACCGGATCCTGCTCAGCGAGACCCACGCCTGGGCCTATTATCGCCTCCCGACCGTGTCTTACGAGTTCACGACCCCGCAGGAGCGGGAGGCGCTCGCGATCAACATAACGGTCGCGCTGGCCGCGATCCGGATGACCGATGCCGAGGTGCACCTCAGGATCGCGCACCGGTCATATCCCGCGGCGCAGTGGGCGACCGAGCTGGATTCCACCTCTGACGGTGGTCCTGGCTGGCTGGATTACCTAGACGGGATGTACCGGCAGGTCTGGGCGAAGGACTTCTGGACTAAAGAGGTCTATCTCGGCGTCCGGCTGGGCCAGCGCGGCATGCGTGCGCAGCTATCGGGTGGCATCTTCTCGCAGTTCATCAACGCCTACCGGACCAGCGAGCAGGCAATGGGCCTGCAGGACGAGGCGATAAACGCCGGCGAGATCGCGAAGTGGACCGAGCAGGCCGAGCGGCTTGGCCGGGCGCTTGGTTCCAGTTCGCTGGCTGCTCGGCACGCCAGCTCGGATGACCTCAGCTGGCTGTTCAGGCACGCGCTAGCCGGATCGCTCGGTGACCCGCCTGCTTCGGCAGTCAAGCGGCGCAAGTGGGGCGCGGGCGAGATCGAGGCACTTGTCGAAGGGCAGGTGCATAACGCGCGCACCTTGCTCAGATTGGAGCATCCCGCGGGAGAATCGTACGCGGCGTTCCTCTCCTTCGCCCGGTTCCCCGATGTCATGTACTTCCCCGATAGCGAGCCTTGGCTGCACTACGCGGACGCGCTGCCGTTCCCCGTTGAGGCAAGCCTGCGGATGAAGCTGATTCCCCCGGCCCGGGCGAGCAAGGACGTGAGCCGGAGGCTCGCGCATGCCAGGGACATGGACGCGCACATCAGGGAGGCCGGCGCTGAGCTGCCGATCGCGCTGGCCGAGCAGATCGAGGCGGCCAGGCTGCTTGAGCACGGCATTACCAAGGAGCGGTTGCCGTTCGTGTACGGCTGGCACCGGCTGATGGTGACGGCACCGTCCAGGGAACTGTGCGTCCGGCGGGCAGAGGCCGTCGTCGAGCACTACCGGGACGCCGGGATCGATGTTGTCAACTCCACCGGCGACCAGTTCTCGCTGCTCCGCGAGTCGCTGCCAGGCGACAGGGTCCGGCTCACCTCCTACCTGCAGCGCCAGCCCCTGTACACGATCGCTGGCGGGATGCCGACGGTAACCGTCGATCTCGGCGACCGGGATGTCGCCGGGGCTGGCTGGATCGGCCCCTACATCGGCGAGACACTGGGGCGGGCTAGGTCAGTGGTTCATTTCGACCCGCTGGTCGCCGCCGCCCGCAACCGCCCGACCGCCGTCGCGATCACCGGCGAGCCTGGTGGCGGCAAAACGACCCTGGCGCTGCTGCTCATCCTGCAGCTCGCACTGCGCGGCGTGACGGTCGCCGTCATCGACCCGAAGGGCGACGCGGAGTCGCTGGTGTCGCTGCTGCAGGCACGGGGCCGCCAGGCCAGGGTGCTGCCGCTCGGCAGCGCCGCCCCCGGCTTGCTCGACCCGTTCTCGTTCGGCGACGAGCTTGCCGAGCGGCGCACCATGGCGACTGAGACGCTGCGGCTGCTGCTGCCCAGGATGAGCGAGGAACGGGAGAGCGCGATGATCCAGGCGGTCGGCGCCGTCGCCGGCGGCGGCCAGCCCAGCCTGGGCAAAGTGGTCGCGCATTTGGAGCGCTCGGCTGACCCGGCCTCGATGAACCTCGGCGCGGTGCTGCGGTCAATGTCGGAGATGCGGCTGGCGAAACTGTGTTTCGCGCCGTCAGGCGGCCAGGGCATCGACGCCGCAGGGTGGACGACGGTGTTCACGCTGGCCGGGCTCACCCTGCCGGATGTCGGGACGAAACGCGACGACTACTCCTACGAGCAGCGGCTCTCGGTGGCCTTGCTCTACCTGGTGTCGCAGTTCGCCCGCAGGCTGCTGAACGGAATGGACCGCAGGCTGCCGAAGGCGATTTTCCTCGATGAGGCGTGGGCCATCACCTCGACGCCTCAGGGGGCGAAGCTGATTCCCGAGGTGTCCCGGATGGGCAGGTCCCGCAACACTGCCCTGATCCTGGTCTCGCAGAACGCGGGTGACCTGCTTAACGAGCAGGTCACGAACTGCATCTCCGGGGTCTTCGCGTTCAGGTCCTCGGAGCGGGCCGAGGTCGCGAACGTGATGGCCCTGCTCGGTATCGAACCGTCGGATGAGCACAAGGCCGCGCTTCGGGGGCTCGGCAATGGCGAGTGCATCTTCCGTGATCTGGACGGGCGTGCCGGCCGGGTCGGGATCGACCTGATCTCCGATGAGCTGCGCCAGTCGCTGGACACCAATCCGACGCGCGCCAGGCCGGACGAGGGCGCCGTGCCGGTCCCCGTGGGTGCCCCGCCTGTGGTCGGCACGCAGCTTGCCGGGCTGCTGCCCGGTGGCCGGACGGCCGCCTCGCCCGGTCCATACCAGCCGGCAGGCTAGCAGTGCACTGAACGACGAGACACCCCCCCAGGAGCCCCCCCGATGCTCAGACCCCGCTTTCCGTGCCGGATCGCGCTGGTGCTTGCCGCGCTCGCGATCCTGCTCGGCGTCCCGCTTGCCGCCCGCCCGGCGGCGCGGCAGGACGCCGTGCGACAGCCGGTAGCCGCGGTCACCTTGGCAGCTCGGTCGCCGGCCGCGGCGGGTGGCATTTGCTCAGTGCCGGGGATCGGCGACATCGGGAGCCTCTTCGGACTCTGCCAGGCGGGCCAGTCCGGTCTAACTGGTGACCTCAACAACATCTGCAAGCCTTCGCTGCCCAGCCCCGAGCTCGCAGATTCCGGCATCGACTCGCTGGTCAAGCCCGTTGCGGCGCCCGGGCCGCAAAATGGCACGCTCTATGACAACTACGGGACGTCGGGAGACTTCTGGGCAGCGACCAACCTGCAATGCTCCGATATGACCTCGCTGATCGGCAACAACGTCGCGAGCATGGTGTTTGACGTTGCGAAATCGATCGACAGAGTCATTATCAGCGTCTATCAGTCCGCTGCCAGCCAGGGCATTCTCAGCTGGCTCACGAGCGTCGTTGACAAGCTGATCACCAGTCTTGGCAACGCGATCTACTTCCCGTACCTGGCCATCGTGGTCATCATCGGGGCAATCTGGCTGGCCTGGCAGGGACTGATTCGCAAACGCGGCACACGCACGATTGAGGGAACCATCTGGATGGTCGTGGCCTGCGCGGCCGCAATATGGCTCATTGGCAGACCCGCCGATTTCACCGGCATCGGCACGTCGGTATCGGATGGCATCACTCAGACGCTCAACGTCGCGTTCTCCAGACTGCCAAGCCCCGGCCAGAGCAGCTGCCTGCCGGTACAGCGCAATGACCCGCAGGTCCGGCCGGTCACCTACAACTACGCCTCGGGAAACGGAGTTGTCGACCAGAACGCCAACGAGCTGTGGACGGTGCTCGTCTGCAAGCCCTGGCTTGACGGTGAGTTCGGCACCACTAACTTCACCACCTCGCAAGGCGGCCGACAGACGCCGGTGAACACCTACGCCAGGCAGTTGCTGTGGGCACAGGCCGTAGCGATCAACGAGAAACCGACCCCCGCGCTGATCCAGGCCAAGCAGGCGACCTATGCCGGGATAGCCAGCACCATCCAGCAAAATGATCCCGGCATCTACCCGCTTTTCCAGGGCAAGCAATGGACCACGCGGCTGGAGATCGCGTTCGCCGCCCTATTTGCTGCGGCGGTAGCTGGCATCCTGGTGCTGCTGATCGCGGTCACGCTGATCTTGCTGAAGCTTAGTTTCCTTCTGCTGCTCGTCGTCGGCCCGCTTTTCCTGCTGATCGGCACGCACCCGGGATTCGGCCGGATCGTTGCCCTGCGCTGGTTCGAGATGCTGGTCGGAGTACTGCTGAAGCAGGCGGCGGTCGCCCTGGTGCTGAGCGTGCTGCTGTACGCGTACTCGCTGATCATGGGAACGAGTGACGCGGTACTGCCATGGGGTTTCAAGATCCTCATGATTGCGCTCGTCACGGTCGCGGTGTTCATCTATCGCAGGCCGTTCCAGCATCTCTTCTCGGCTGTCGGGTACGGAATGATCGGTTCCAGTGAGCGTGCCGAGATCAGCCTCAGCCGGGCCGGCACGGCGGCGCGCGGCAACACGCTGGCTGCCGCGGCCGTGGCGGTTCCAACATTTGCCGCCTATCGGGCAGCCAGATCGGCACGGCGGAACCCGGCTCAGGCAGCAAGCCTCACGGCGGTCGGCGCGGCCGGATCGGCATCCGCTGACGGCGCCGTTGATACTGATCTCGTCGATAGCCGCCTGACCGAAGAGGGAAGCGGCGTAGCCGGGACCGCGTCTCCTGACGGCACCCGGGCACGTGGTCGCGGCGGAACGACCGTCCGGGCCCGGAGCCTGGCCGCGTCGGGCGATGACGGTACCGGCCGGACAGCGCCGCCGCTGAACCTGCGGTCCAGGCAGGCGGCAGCACCAGGTGGTGCGCCAGGCGCGGCCAATGGCGGCGCGGACCGGGCCGTGGTCGCCGGGAGTGCCGGCCGGCCGGCCGCTATGACCGGCGCCGCGCAGCCGCCTGCGGCGGTGCCGCGCCCGGCGCTGTCGCCTTCGGCGCAGCAATCCCCTGGGCAGTCCTCTCCCGGGCCGCGGCCGCCTGCGGCAGCTCATTCCAACGGCCATCAGCCGAGAAATGCCGGGCCGGCGTCACCGTGGCCGGGCGTATCGGGACGGCAGTCACTGGGCGGCACACAGTCGGCCCGCCCCGCCGCACCGCCGTCGGCTGTTCCGCCGGTTCGGCCGGCTGGTCCGCCGCCTGCCGCTCCGCCGGTTCGGTCGGCCGCCTCGCAACCCGTCCGGCCGGTCGCCCCGCCTGTCCGGCCCGCGGCTGCGCCGGCCGCCGGGCCCGCTCGGCCGGCTGGTCCGCCGCCTGCCGCTCCGCCGGTTCGGTCGGCTGCCTCGCAACCCGTCCGGCCGGTGGCCCCGCCTGTCCGGCCCGCGGCTGCGCCGGCCGCCGGGCCGGTTCGGCCGGCTGGTCCGCCACCTGCCGGCCCGGCTGCCCCGGCGGCGGCCCGGCCCGGGCGCGCGGCGTCTCCGTGGTCGGCCGGCACGTCCAGCGCCCGTCAGCCTGCAGCCGCACCGGCTGCCCGCCAGGGCGGGCGGGCCAGCCAGCACCCCGGTCCGGGAGCGGCCGGCAGGCACGCTACTTCCGGGCCTTCGGATCAGCGCGCCACGTCCGGGCGAGCCGGCCAGCAGGCCGCGTCCGGGCAAGATCCCTACTCGGAGGCTCCGGCAGCGCCGCTTGCCGGGCGCCCACGGGAGGACCAGCCTGAATCGCCGCGGCCGTTCTGGCTGCGGCCGTTGCGCCGACGGAAGTAGTCCAGCGAGATGGAACCGGCATCAGGTCAGCGGAAGGCGGCTTTTGTCCTGGTAGTACTTGTACTGGCCGGTCTCGGTGCCTACCTCTTCGTACCGTCAGCTTTCGGCGCGTTCCGCCGCGGCTCGGCTAATCCGTCACGTTCCCCTTCATCCAGTGCCGGACGGCCGGCCAGCTCGCCATCGGCCATCGCTCCGGTGACCGCGACCCCGGTGCCGACGGCGACCAGCGCCCCGACCGGATCGGCTGCGCCTGACATCTACCAGTGGCTGCCGTTCACCGCGTCGGGGCTTGCCGCAGCAGCGGGCGCGGCCACGGCGTTCGGTGACGACTACGGAACGTACTCCTACAGCGAGAACGCGGCGGCGTACGTCGGCAAGATGCGGAATCTGATCACGCCGGCACTGTCCGACGTGCTCGCCCGTGGCTACGCGGCGCTGGGCGTCGCGAGCCTGCGGACCAGCGAGAAGCAGGTTGCCACGGGCTCTGCGAGCATAAGCTCGCTGCGAGCCTTCGGCGCGTCAAGCCTGACCTTCGTGGTGACGATCGGTCAGCAGATTACCGATACCCAGGGCGGGAGCAGGGCCAGCGAGCCCTATGCGGTGACCGTGACCGGCGGCGGAAGCAGCTGGCAGGTGAGCGATATCGAGCTCGCTGCTGCCGGGAACCCATGACGTGGCAGCCGGGCCAGGGCGGCCCTGCCCGCGCGATTGGGCTCGCCATCGCGGCTGCGGCCGTCCTGGTGGTACTCGGGCTTATTACCGCTCCGATGCTCGTGTTCGGCGGCAGCAGCCTGTTCGCCGAATCGAACAGCGCCTGCGCGGCCGCTCAGGCCGGATCGGCGGGACAGCCGGCCGCGAGCACGGCGGCGCATGGCTCGATTCCCGCCAACTATCTCGCCCTGTTCCAGGCGACAGGAAAGAAGTACGGAGTCCCCTGGGTCGTCCTGGCCGGCATCGGCAAGGTGGAGAGTGACGACGGCAGGACCACTCTGCCCGGCGTGCGGAGCGGCTCCAACGCATTCGGCGCGGCAGGCCCCATGCAGATCGGCATCGGCGGCGCCGCAGGCAACACCTGGGGCGGCGCGCCGGTCCACCCGGCCAGTGAGCAGGTCAGCGGGGTCGCTACCGATGCGGACGGAGATGGGATCGCGAGCGTCTATGACCCGGCTGACGCGATCGCGGGCGCGGCGAAGTACCTGCTCGAACATGGGGTCGTCGACAACGTCTCGGGCGCGATTTTCGCCTACAACCACCTCGAGGCGTACGTTCAGGCGGTACTGCAGTGGGCCAGGCTGTACGCCAGCGGAGGTTACTCAGTCAGCCAGGTCACCGCGGACAGCGCCCCAAGCTGCCTGCCGGGGGTCGGCTCGGCGCCTAACAACGCGGTCAGCACGGCCATCGCGTTCGCCGAGGCGCAGCTCGGCAAGCCGTATCAGTGGGGCGGCACAGGCCCGGACGCGTTCGACTGCTCGGGCCTGGTCATGGAGGCCTACCGGGCCGCCGGCATCAGCATCCCGCGGACGTCACAGCAGCAATGGCTGTGGGGGCCGCAGGTCCCGGCCAATCAGGTCCAGCCCGGGGATCTTGCCTTCTTCGCAGGCTCGGATGGCACCGTCACCTCGCCCGGTCATGTCGCCCTGGTCATCGGCGGCGGGATGATGATCGAGGCGTATGCCACCGGCTTCCCGATCCGCATCGCGCCTTATGCGGGACGCGGCGCTGTCGGCTTCACCCGGCCGTGGGCACACCGCGGCGTAGTACTCGCCGCCGGCCAGCAGCCTGGTCTCTGACCGGTCCGTCCTGGCCGGACCGGCTCGGACGCCAGGCGCAGGCGACACGAGCGATTCGGCGACCCGTGGTGGCCGCCTGCCGGAGTGCGACCTGACCGGCAGGCTTCGGCGAGCCGCCCAGGGCCGCGCTCGCCGGCGCATTCCCGGGCCGCCCCGATGCGCCGCAACGTGCCTGCCGGTATACCTGATCCTGCCGCCGGTCTCGCGAGCACCCGCTGACCACGGTGAGCGCATTTCCGGCGGCCTGTGGTAAGCGGACCGGACCCGGGAGGCCAGATGGACTTCGAGCTCTCTGCCGAACAGCGGCTGCTGCGGGACACCCTGCGGGCCTTCGTGGATGAGCAGATCAGGCCGGTGGCCAGGGAGTGGGAGGCGGCGGGCAGGTACCCCGAAGAACTCGTCACAACGATGCGGCAGATGGGGCTGTTCGGGCTGACGGTGCCCGAGGAGTATGGCGGCCTGGCGGCCGACATGGTCTCGCTCGCGCTGGTCTTCGAGGAGATCTCCCGCGGCTGGATGGGCGTGGCGGGCATCCTCGGCAGCCACACCCTGTCCTGCTGGATGATCGCCAGATACGGGACGCAGCAGCAGAAACGCGCCCATCTTCCGGCGCTCGCGACCGGGGAACGGCGGACCGGGATCGCGCTTACCGAGCCCGGCGCCGGCAGCGACTTGCAGGGCATCCAGACCACCGCGCGCAAGGACGGCGATAGCTACGTGGTGAACGGGCGGAAGACGTGGATCACCAACGCTCGTCATGCCGACCCGCTGCCGGTCCTGGTGAAGACCGACCCGGCCGCGGAGCCAGCGCACGCGGGCATGTCGGTGCTGCTGGTCGATGCGGGCACGCCAGGTTTCGAAGTGGTACGTGACCTGCCGAAACTCGGCTATCAAGGGCCGGAGACCTGCGAGCTCGTGCTTGACGAGGCCCGGGTGCCAGCGGCGAACCTGCTCGGCGGCACCGCGGGCCGGGGCCTGCAGCAGGTGCTTGCCGCGCTCGAGACCGGCCGGATCAACGTGGCCGCCCGCGGCGTTGGCGTGGCGCAGGAGGCCTACGATCAGGCGCTGCGTTATGCGGGGGAGCGGGAGGCGTTCGGCCAGAAGATCTCAGGATTCCAGGCGGTCCAGCTCAAGCTGGCGGACATGGCGATGAAGGTGCAGGCCGCACGGCTGCTTGTGTACTGGGCCGCCGCCAGAGCAGACGCGGGGGAGCGCACGGACCTGGAGTCGGGCATGGCCAAGGTCTATGCCTCGGAGGCGGCACTGGAGTGCGCGGTGACGGCCATGCAGGTGCACGGCGGCTATGGCTACTCGCGCGAGTTCACCGTCGAGCGCCTCTACCGCGATGCGCCCCTGATGGTGATCGGCGAGGGAACCAACGACATTCTGCGGACGGTGATCGCCAGGGCGCTGGTCAGCGGCCGCGGTTCCATTGGCTGAGCCAGCCCGGCTGCCATAGCGGCGCGGTTGCCGTGAGGTCGGCGGCGTCGGCCAGGTCCGCCGGGCTGGCCAGGTCGGCGGCGCCTGGCGTGCCGGTCTCGGCGGGGTCGCCAACGGTCAGCAGCCCGGCGGGCCATGGCTCCGCGCCGACGGCGGCGAGTGCCTTGCGGGCCATCCCGAATGTCTCGTGCAGGAACAGGACCGGGTGCCCGCAGGCCATTCGCACCGCCGCGCGCAATGCGGCTTCAGGCCCGTCAGCGGCAACGCAGTGAATATCGGGCCGGGCCCGGCGCAGCGCGGCCGTGATCAGGTCCGTCATCTCGCCAGGCTTACGGCCGCGTTTGTCATGATCCTCGTAGACCACCACGTCGCCGAACCAGGCTGCTACTGCCGCCGCGGTGGCAGCGACCAGGTCATCGCGGCGATCGCCGGGCAGCGTGAGCGCTGCGGCCGGCTGGCCGCCCCACACATTGCTGACCATCCGTCCCGTTGCGTCAAGCGCCGCCGCGTTGTGCCCGTAGTCCACGATCACCGGGCTGCCGGCGGCGAGGTACAGGTTGGCCCGGCCCGGATTGACCTCGCCAGGGGAGAAGGCGGCGAGGGCGTGCCTGATGTCCTTAGCGCTGATTCCGAGAGCCCGGCAGGCCGCCACCGCCGCCAGGGCGTTCGCCACCACATGCGGCGCCCGCCCGCCGAAGGCGCCGGGCAGTTCGGCGACGCCGAGCAGGACCCGGCGCTTGGTGCCCTCGATCTCGGTCAGCTGGCCGTCGGTTACCTCGTAGCTGACACCGCCGCGGAGGCGGTGCCGCTCGGCCAACTGGTTGCCTGGCACCAGGCTGAAGTACCTGATATCGGGTGCGCGCCGCCGCACCGCGGGACGCTCGGCCAGCGCCGCCGTGGCCGGATCGTCGGCGTTGAGTACCACCGTCCCGCCATCGCGGATCTCCTCGGCAACCAGGGCCTTGACGCCGGCGAGTTCGTCAAGATCGTCGATCCCGTCGGAGCCAAGATGGTCCGCGGTGATGTTAGTAATCACAGCTACATCGGCCTTGTCATAGCCGAGGCCGCCCCGGATGATGCCGCCGCGAGCCGTCTCGAGGACCGCGGCCTCGATGCTGGTGTCGTCGAGCACCATCTCGGCCGACCGCGGCCCGGACGCGTCCGCCTGGTAGACCGGCCGCCCGCCCGAGTACACCCCGTCGGTCGTGGACATGCCCACCCGCAGGCCAGCCTGGCGCAGGATGTGGCCGATCATGCGGACCGTGGTGGTCTTCCCGTTGGTGCCGGTGACGGCGACGACGGGAACCCTGGACTGAGCGCCCGGCGGATACAGACGGTCGATCACCGCGCCCGCCACGTCCCTGGCCGTGCCCTCGGTCGGCGACAGGTGCATCCGCAGCCCCGGGCAGGCGTTGAGCTCGATCACCGCGCCCGGTCCTGACCGGCCGTGCTCGTGCTGGCCGTGCTGGCCGTCAGGATCGTGGATGGGCGCCGAGATGTCGGCCAGCCGCACGTCGATGCCGCAGATGTCGAGCCCGGCCGCGGCCGCCGCCCGGCAGCACATCTCGGCGACCTCGTGGTGGACCAGATCGGTAACGTCCCGGCTGGTTCCGCCGGTGGACAGGTTGGCGTTCTTGCGCAGCGTGACAACCTCGCCGCTGGCCGGCACCGATCCTTCGTCCAGCCCCTGTCCGGCCAGGTGGCTGATGGCCGCGGCGTCCAGGGTGATCCTGGTGAGCTCGCGCGCATGGCCGTGGCCGCGCCGCGGGTCGGCATTGGCCAGCGCGACAAGCTGGCCGATGTGCTGCGTGCCATCGCCGGTCACTGCGGCTGGCCGCAGCTCCGCGGCGGCGACGACCCGGCCGTCGACCACCAGGACCCGGTAATCATTGCCGGGGATGTATGTTTCCACGATGACCCCCGCCCCTGCGGAGCTCGCCTGCGCGTACGCGTCGGCAGCCTGCCGCGCGGTGGTCACGCTCACCGTCACGCCGCCGCCGTGGTTGCCGCTGCGCGGCTTGATAACGACGCGGCCGCCGAGGAACTCAACGGCGTCGGCAGCGTCCGCCGGGCTGGAAGCGACCACTCCGTCGGGGACCGGGATCCCGGCGCTGGCCAGCAACTGCTTGGTCAGCACCTTGTCGGAGGCGATGTCCACGCCGACGGCAGAGGTCTGCTCGGTCAGCGCCGCGCAGACCAGGCGGCGATAGCACCCGTAGCCCAGGCGCAGCATGCTCAGGTTGCCGATGCGGCGAACCGGGATCCCGCGGCCGCGGGCGGCGGCTGCGATGGCCGCGGTGCTCACGCCGAGGCGCTCTCGCTCCGCCAGCCGGGAAATGCCCGCGAGGTCGGCATCGACCGCAGGCTCCCGTTTCTCAAGAATTTCATGGACGGCGCGGATAGCGGTCTGCAGCAACAATGCGGCCACGCCCGAATCCGCGGGCTCGTCCTGCGGGCACTCCATCATGACGTCGTAGCGGCCCTCGGCGCCCGCCCACATGGTGCGCCCCAGCTGCACGTCCCGGCCGGCCAGCCGGGACAGTTCGAGCGCAACGTGCTCGGTGACATGGCCGAAGTAGGTGCCCCGGTCCATGGCTTCGGTGAACCCGCCGGGCCGGCCCGCCGCGCAATGGTGGCAGCCAAGCCCCGGCAGTGCCGCGGTGAGCCGGGCGGCGAAGCCCGGATAGCCGGTCGTCTCCCGGCAGGTCAGCTCGTCGAGCTCGAGCCGCGCCACGCTGACCGGCTTAGTGGTGTAGACGTTCGGGCCGCTGAGGTGGCGCACGTCTATCAGCCGCACATCTGCTCCTTGGACTGCTGGTCGTTGCTCGCGTAACCGCTCAGTACCGGTCGTGCGCGGGCCCGATGGCCGGCGTGCGCCCGGCGATGTCGAAGACGCATCCGGCGGGCAGCAGGTGCAGGCGCACGTCGAACAGCGTGATGGGATCGCAGTCGCCCGCGGGGTGGACAACGGTGGCATGTTCCGCGTCGGCGACGGTGGCCACCCCGCTGCCGAGCACCTGGAAGCTGTTTCCCTCGACCAGGATCGCGGTGTTCTCGTCGATCCCGACGCCCAGCTGGTCCGGGTCGGTCGCGACGGCGCTGAGCAGCCTGGGCAGCCGGCCGCGCTCGCCGAAGTGCATGTCGATGAGCACCTTTGGCGCGAGCCCGAGGCCGGGACCGGTCCGCACCGCGGCGGCCGATACCTCCGGGCCTTCGCCGCCCAGGATCATCGCGGCGCCCATGGCGGTGGCGCCGGCGCTGGTTCCTGCGACGACCAGGCCGGTGCCGAGCCGCTCGAGCATGATGTCGTTGGTCCTGGAGCCGACCAGGGTCCGGAGCCGTGATTGGTCGCCCCCGCAGACGAACACCCCGGTCGCGTCGGTGAGCATCAGCGCAGCGCTGTCGCTGTCCGCGTCCGCGCGGCCGCGCAGCCGCAGCTCCTTGGCCCGGTCCACGCCGAGCTTGCGGAACACCCGCTCGTAGTCGGCATGCACCTGCTCGGGTATCCCGGTGGCGGCCGTGACGAGGACGATCCGCGCCTCGTCGCCGCCGCTGAGCTCGACGAACCGCTCCAGCAGCCCCGCGCCGCAGCACCGGTCTTCGGCGCCGCCGATGATCAGCAGGGAGCCGGAAGCCCCCTGGCTGCCTAGATCACCGCGCCGCTCCGCACGCACGACGGATTGTTACCCATAGTAGCCATCTGTAAATCAGCTGTAGCCGGGCGGCCTCTGAGACCGGCAGGTCCGGTGCCTCGGGCGGATTGCGGGTCCTGCTCTGCCCCGGGGCCGGTGATCCGGCGCTGCCTGCCGCCGTGCCGCTGTCCCGAGCGCTGCCTGGCTAGCTCTTCGGGCAGCTGGAGCAACGGGTTTGACGCGCTGGCCACTACGTCGGCTGCGATGTCGCTGACCCGCCGGCCGCGGCTGCGGGCAGCGGACCTCATCTGCTCGAAGGCCTGCCTGGGCCGGATCCGGTGGCGTTCGGCCAGCACGCCGATGGCCTGCTCGACGCGAATCCGAGCGGTCAGGGCGTGCTGCAGCTGGCCGACGGTGGCCCTGAGCCGCCGCGCCTCATCCGCGGCCGACTCGCCGTCACGATTTCCGCCCTGGAGCTCACCGTCCGCGTCCTTCCCGTCCTGCTCTGGCGCGGCGGCCTCGTCACCGACAAACTCGGCGGCGAGCAGGTCGGCCAGCACCATAGCGCAGGTCAGGTCAGGTAGGTCCTCAGCGCCCACCCGCCATCCGTCCGCGGTCCGGCGCAACACTGCGTCCTCCGGCGACGCCGGGACACCGGGCACGTCGGCCTCGCCGGACGCCTGTTGCGCGGATGGCGCCGTCTTGGTTGCCGTTTGGCTGTCATCGCGAGACATCAGTGGGCGGCTAGCTCCCTCAGGTGTTCCCTTACCGTGGCAGCCGACGGATTGGTCAGCGCGCTGCCGTCAGGGAATAGGACGGTAGGAACGGTCTGGAATCCGCCGTTGACGGTCATAACGTACTCGGCAGCAGCGGGGTCAGCCTCGATGTCGACCTCAGTGACCTCGATTCCTTCCCGGGCCAGCTGGCTCTTCAGCCGCCTGCAGAACGCGCACCACCGCGTGGTGTACATGATCAGCGGCTCCGCCATCTGCCGTCAACTCCCTTCGCAGCATTATTGCCGATGAGTAGTAACGCGCAACGGGGCCGCCAGCTTCCCGATGGCCAGTGCCGCCGGTCGGCGCCGCGCGTCTGGCCCCGGTGCCGCGTGCTGGCGCCGCGCGTCGGTGCCATGGGGGAGGATGGCGGCGGAACAGGAGGTGCGCCGGTGGACGTCCCTGATCAACATGCGCGGGCCAGCGCTGACGCGGTGCTGGCCGGGCTCGATCCCGAGCAGCGGGAGGTGGCGCTGGCCGCCCGGGGACCGGTCTGCGTGCTGGCGGGGGCCGGGACAGGCAAGACGCGGGCAGTGGCGCACCGGATCGCCTACGCGGTGGCGACCGGCGCCGTGGATCCGGCGCGCGTGCTGGCGGTGACGTTCACCACCCGCGCGGCCGGGGAACTGCGCGGCAGGTTGCGGCACCTGGGCAGTACCGCGGTCGGCGGCGGCGGGATGGAGCAGGTGCAGGCACGAACCTTCCATGCGGCCGCGCTTCGGCAGCTCACCCACTTCTGGCCGGCGACGGTGGGAGGCCGGCCGCCGCAGGTGCTCGCGTCCAAGGTCGGCGTGGTGGCGGAGGCGGCCCGGCGGCTACGGCTGTCGGTGAGCCTGCCCGAGCTCCGCGATGCCGCCGCCGAGATCGAGTGGGCCAAGGTCACGCAGGTAAGGCCGGCCGATTACCCGCAGGAAAGTGCCAAAGCCGGAAGAACGAGCCCGCTGGGCCCGGACTCGACGGCCAGGCTCTATGCCGTCTACGAGGATCTGCGCAGGGAGCGGCACCTGGTGGACTTCGAGTCAGTCCTTGAGCTCACCGCGGCGATCCTCGCCGAGTACCCGGCCGCTGCGACGACAGTCAGGGACAGGTACGCCTACTTCGTCGTCGATGAGTACCAGGACGTCAACCCGCTGCAGAAGCTGCTGCTCGACGGATGGCTCGGCGACCGCGATGAGCTATGCGTGGTCGGCGATCCGCGCCAGACTATTTACTCCTTCGCCGGCGCGACGCCTGCCTACCTGACCGGCTTCGCCGCCGAGTTCCCCGACGCGACAGTGATCAGGCTGGTGCGCAACTACCGGTCGACACCGCAGGTGGTGGCCTTGGCCAACCAGCTGGGGCGCGGCGGTGGCGACCTGGTCGCGCAGCGGCCGCCGGACCTGATGCCCGAGTTCACCGAGTGCGGCGATGAGCAGCAGGAGGCCGCCACTGTCGCCGCCAGGGCCGCGGCCATGATCCAGGCCGGGATGGCGCCCCGCGAGATCGCCGTGCTGGTGCGGACCAATGCCCAGACCGTCGCCTTCGAGCAGGCACTCGGCGAGGCGGGGGTGCCATTTCTCGTCAAGGGGACTGAGCGGTTCTTCGACCGCGACGAGGTGCGCCAGGCGGTAGCGCTCTTGCGGGTGGCGGCCCGCTCGGCGTCGGCAGCGGACGGCCCGCCGGCCCAGGTCCGCGCGGTCCTGTCCGGGATTGGGCTGACCAGCCAGGCGCCGGGCGGTCGGGGCCGGGCGCGGGAACGCTGGGAGTCACTGGCCTCGCTCGCTCAGCTCGCAGACGACTTCTTCACCGCGGCGCCGCAGGCGACACTCGCAGACCTGTCGGCGGAGCTGGCCCACCGCAGCGTCCTGGGCCATGCCCCGGCGATGGACGGGGTGACCATCGCCTCCCTGCACGCGGCCAAGGGCCTGGAGTGGGACGCGGTGTTTCTGCCTGGGCTGACCGATGGCACCATGCCGATTATCCATGCGCAGACCGCAGACGCTATCGAGGAGGAGCGGCGGCTGCTCTATGTAGGCGTGACCAGGGCGCGGAAGAGGCTGCAGCTGTCCTGGGCGCTGGCCCGCTCGCCGGGCGGCCGCCAGACCAGGACGCCGTCCCGGTTCCTGCGGGAGGTCCGCAAGCATCCGCCCCGTGGCAACGATGATGCGCTGCTGCTACGGCTACGGGAATGGCGACACGGGCTCGCCACGGAACAGAGCGTTCCCGCGTACGTGATCTTCAGGGACTCGACCCTGGAACTGATCGCCGAGCGGCGGCCTCGCAGCACGCGCGAGCTTGCCGCGATCCCCGGTATCGGGCGGATCAAGCTCGACAGATACGGTGCGGCGGTGCTGGCTTTGTGCGCGCAGGCACCGTCGCGCGCAACTGGCTGAGACGGGCGGTATGAGCGAGGCGATGAGGCTGGCGGCAGGATCCGCCGGTTCGGCAGGGTCCGCCGGTTCGGCAGGGTCCGCCGGTTCGGCAGGGTCCGCCGGTTCGGCAGGGTCGGCCGGTTCGGCCGGGTCCGCCGGTTCGGCCGGGTTGGTCGGTTCGGCAGGGTCTGTCGCGCGGCAGGGGTCGCTACGTGCGGCAGAGGTGGCCGGAAGGCCTGCGCTGAATAAGCGCAGAGAACCGTCAAGAAAATAGGTTGCCCGGCACCGGAGCAGCTACGTAGGCTGCTCACATGACCAAAGGTCTATTGACGCTGCAGAGGGGGAGGTGCCCAGGATGCTGAACATGATCTCAAATGTCACGGCTGCCGCCGACACGCGGCTCGGTTTCGGCGCGGGCGTTTTCCCGCTGTCCGGCGCCCGGACCTTCGTGCCTGGTAGCACAGGCGCCGTCGGTGCGCGTCCGGGTGCCCGGTGGGCGGCCCATGTTCTTGGCAAGCGCCGCTTCGCGGCTGGCCAGGGCATGGTGCTCGGGCAGCAGAACGCCAGCAAGCAGAACTCCATCAGGCAGTACGACCCACAGACGACCCGCATCGCCGCGGCCAGCGGCGGCGCTCTGGGCACGCATCCGGCGAGGGAACCGGTCTAGCAAAGACCGGCCTGATCCCCCGAAGGCCGCGGACCCGGAAACCGGGTCCGCGGCCTTCGTCATGCAAGGCCACCGTTTTGTCAGAGGCGTGCGAGACCGTACGACCAGCAGATGAAAGGGGATCACCGATGTATTGGCCCGGCACCACCGCCGCATTAAGAGGTCCGGCGGGGTTCGAGGCAGAGTCCGCACCAGCAGAAGCGCAGGCCAGGACTGGACCTGCGGTCCTGGCGGGCCCGGTGGCCACAGCCGGACTACCGAACGGCCTCGGGCTGCCCTGCAGCGACGACCCGGAGCTTTTCTTCGCCGAGTCTCCCCAGGACGTGGAGTCCGCCAAGGAACTGTGCCAGGGCTGCCCGGCCCGGCGCACGTGCCTGGCCGGCGCCCTGGAGCGTCGGGAGCCGTGGGGAGTCTGGGGCGGTGAGCTGTTCCTTCGCGGCGAGGTCGTGCCGCGCAAGAGGCCACGAGGACGGCCTCGCAAGACGGAAGTCGCGGCGTGACCTGTTCACTCAAACCGGCATGCGATGAACGAGAAGGGCGGTGAATCATGTACCTGACCAATGAGGCGGCCCGGGAGCATCATCAGACGATGCTGGCTTCGGCCACGGAGCAGCGCCAGGTGCTGCGGGTGCGCGCGCTTGGCAGGGCGACCCGCCGTGCCGAACGAGCCCGGCGCCGGCTGGCCCACGCGAGGCAGGCAGCTGTCCAGCTGCGTGCGGCGCTGGCAGCTGAGTGGGACACCTGAGTGCAGCGCTGCTGCCTCAGTAGGCTGCCGCTGGCGGCCCGCGGGCCCGGGAGGATAAGTCCTCCCGGGCCCCGGGTAGCCGCTGCCGGGACCGGTGATCGTGAGAGCGCCGCTGCCGCTCGAACCTCGTGATCAGGACACGGCAAGATAACAGGGCTGCACGCGGTCCGCGCCCGCAGGCCAGCAGCCGTCGGCGGCGCCGCTGCCGCCGCGGATGATTACGATCCGGCAGTCTCCGAGGCGACCCGGCCGTCCTGGTCCGCGTCTTCCTCCAGCAGATCCTCGCTCAGGTCCCCGGGCAATACGTCCACCGGGCCCGCGCCGGGTTCCTCGGAGTCGAGATAGCCGGGCATCCATCGGAGCACCTCGGCACGGAACGGCCCCTCGCACTCAAGCTGACAGAGCACCCCGATGCCAGCGGTCGAGACGCGGTGAATCAGCAGATAGGAAGGCGGCAGGTTGAGTTGCCTGCCAACGGCAGCCGGGCGCAGATCGGTGACCCTGGCTGCCTCTCCCCGCATCCACTCCCTGCTGAATTTAAATGATTCCACCTTGGAGGGCTCGGCCAGCGGCGCCAGGTAGCCGCGAAGCGCGCTGCGGTCGACGCTGACTCCCTGCTTGAGGAAGCCGTGCTCTCGCAGCAGCTGCTCCACCTTCTCAATGCTCCGGTCTTCATGGGTCAGGCGGAGCAGCCTGCCGAAGAACGGGGGAAACCCGTCGGGTAGCCGATCCACGGCGCCGAAGTCGAGAACGCCGAGGCGGCCGTCGGCCAGCACTCTGAAGTTGCCCGGATGCGGGTCCGCGTGCAGGAGCCCGGCCCGCGCCGGACCGGAGAACAGGAACCGGACGATCAGGAGCCCAGCGCGGTTCCGCTGTTCCTGCGTCCCCTCGGCGATGATCCGGGACAGCGGCGTGCCGTCCATCCATTCGCTGACCAGGACATGGTCAGAGGCTGCCACCACGTGCGGGACGAATATGTCCGGGTCATCCGCATAGATGGTGGCAAATGCCTCTTGTGAGGCGGCCTCGAGCCGGTAGTCCAGTTCCTCGACGACTCTGCTGCGCAGTTCGTCTAGCAATGGCCTGACCTCAAGTCCGGGCATGAGCACGCCGAAGAGCCTGCCTACCCGGCTCAGCTGGGTGAAATCGTTGATCAGCGCCTGCCCGGCGCCGGGGTACTGGATCTTTACCGCCACCTTGCGGCCGTCCTGCCAGACAGCCCGGTGTACCTGGCCGATCGAGGCCGCGGCTGCCGGATTGTCATCGAAGTCAAGGAAGTTGGCCCGCCAGTCCTTTCCAAGGTCAACGGCGAGTACCTTGTGGACGCTGCTTGCGGGCAGCGGCGGAGCGGCTTCCTGGAGCATGGTAAGGGTCGCCCGGTACGGGCCCGCCAGGTCCGGCGGCAAGGCTGCCTCGAAGATCGACAGCGCCTGGCCCAGCTTCAGCGCGCCTCCTTTCAGCTCGCCAAGGACCCTGAAGATCTGCTCCGCCGTGCGCTGCTGAATCTCGCGGGCCACGGCCTCAGCAGGCCTGCCGCCGAGCCGCTTGCCGAGCCCGAGGGCGGTTCGCCCAGCCAGCCCGACCGGCAGGGTCGCTAGCTTGGCTGAGCGCGTAACAGCACGGCGGGGCAGGTCACTCATGATCCCATTCTCGGTTACCGAGGCGGGTGACTGTTACAGGCACGGCGCTGCTGGAGCGGTCACGTCCGCCGGTGCCCCGGCCAGCAGGGAGAACGCGCTCCGGCGTGTTGCTGCTGCCACAGCGCAGGGAACGCCGATAAATGCGGGTGCTTGAACAGCCGGCTGAGCTGTGGCAGCAGCAGCGAGCCTGGCGCCGCAAGCCAGCGGAATTGGCTGGCGGCGGCCGGCGAGTCGGGCAGTTGCGCTACCGGCGGTAGCTGCCGCAGGAGCAGCCGGGATGCGGCGGCCATGTCCTCCGGCGCCACTGCCAGGAAGGGAGAACCAGCTCCAGCGTGCCGTTGCGCACGGCATCGGGAACCGCGGCCCCGTCAATAAATGCGAGCGCCTGGAAGGCGGCCTGAGCAGCAACGGCCGCGGCCAGCGCGGCGTCGCAGGCGACCGGTACCGGCTGGCGGCCGGCGAGCTGGGCCAGGATGAGCGGCCACGCCGGATCGCGGTCGGTTCGGGCAAGATCAAGACAGCGCAGGCAGGCGGTGTGCCCGGGCTGCACGAGCGGACCGACGATACCGATCGCCTCGCTGCCTGATGCGGCCAGATGGGGCGTCTGGTCGCTCATCAGCGCGGCTGACAGCTCGGGATCTGGATAGCCGATCAGCACCGCCAGATCAGGCAGCACCCGGCCGGCCGAGCCCGTTCCGTCTGACACCGTCCCGACACCAGCTGTCGCCAGGATGCTGGCGACCACCGCGGCGATCCGCCCGGTCCCGCGGATCGCGATGTTGGCGGCGCTTCGGCGGGCAAGCGTGCGGGCACCGCCGTCGCCATCCCGGCGGGCCAGCGACACGGATGCTAACTCGGCGGCTAGCCTGGCCCGCAGCGGCTGCGGCAGCACGCGTAGTGTCCCGGCCGGGAAGTCGTCAAGCGCGCCGCCCGCCGCGAGCAAGGCAAGCACCCGATCCGCCGTCTCGGCTGGAATGCCGCGATCGCGGGCGGCCTGGAGTACCTGACCACGGTCCCGGCTCCCGTCGAGAAGGCTGATCACGCTGGACACGCCGGCCATGCCGGTCAGCGCCACTGCCCGGCGCGGGTCTATTCCGATCTGCAGTGTGTCGCGGTCCCGCCATACCGGCAGAAGCCCGGGCTTGAGCGCTGGTCTCACGCGGGACAGCATGACAGGGCGTCCCGACAGTTTCGTCCCGGCAGTTTCGCTCCGCGAAAGCCGTCCTGACCGGACGCACCGGGGACTTGTCGGAGTCCCCGGGCTCGGGAGCCGTGCCAAGCGCAGGCACTGTCTCCTGCCCGGCCGTTCGCGCCCTTCCCCAGAAGCGACGGAGGCGTGCGGCCCGGGAACTCCTGTCAGGAGAAGCTAGGCCCGCTCGCGCGGGCGGTCAACACCTTGCTGTGGACGGCGCTGTGCAGAACGTGGGGAGAGCGTGGAGTGTCCCTGTTGACGATGGACGCGGGCACCTGTGAATTCCCGCAGCCCGGCCGCGATGGCCCGCAGTCACGCTGGCGTGATCCCGTCCACCGGCTGTGGACGGCAGATTACCTGGCACAGCAGATTACCTGGCACAGCAAAATACCTGGCACATCCAATTGCCTGGCGCATCAAACTCGGGGACCGGGATCGTCGCCGGAATCCTCGGGGCCAGGATCGCCGCCAGCGGCATCGTCCTGAGTGCCGTCGTCGTCCTTGCTATCGGATTCCAGATCAGAGATGTCCAGTTCGGGGCGGCCGCGCACGAAACCTTCGGGATCGTCGAGGTCCTCGGGCGTCGGCAGCAGGTCGGGGTGGGCCCAGATGGCTTCCCGGCCGGATATGCCGCGGGCGTCGGTCAGGCCGCGCCAGATAGCCGCCGCCTCCCTGAGCCTGCGCGGCCGGAGCTCAAGGCCGACCAGGGTCGCAAAGGTCCGCTCCGCGGGCCCGCCGGTGGCACGGCGGCGCCTGATCGCCTCCGCGAGGGCGCTGGACTGCGGCAGCCGGTCGGTGGCTGCGGACGCCACCACGGTCGCGACCCAGCCTTCCACCAGCGCCAGCATGGTCTCAAGCCTGCTCAACGCGGCCTTCTGCGCGTCGGTGTCCTCCGGCTGGAACAGGGCGGCCCCGGCGAGCGCCTCGTTGAGGGCCTCGGGGTTGGCAGGGTCGATCTGCGGCATCGCCTCACGGAGCGCGGAGGCGTCTACCGTGATGCCGCGCGCGTAGTCCTCGACGGCTCCGAGCAGCCGGGCCTTCAGCCAGGGCACATGCGCAAACAGACGGTGGTGGGCGGCTTCCCGCAGCGCCAGGAAAAGCCTGACCTCGTCTTCGCTTATCGACAGCCCGGCGCCGAACGCGGCCACCCCGGCAGGCAGCAGGGCGGCGGTGCCATCGGGCGCCAGCGGCAGACCGACGTCGGTCGAGCTGACGACCTCCTGGGCGAGTGCGCCCACAGCGGACCCGGTCTGGCCGCCGACCATCATCCCGCCGATCCTGCGCATCATCTCGCCGAGCCCGCTCAGCGCCCCGAGGCCGCCGCCGGTCAGCGCCGCCATGGCGGAGCGCATCTCGGGCGGCAGTTCACCGCCGAGTTCCTCGGGATCCTCGGCCAGCATGCCGCCCATGGCGTCGACCGCTCGGGCCGCGATCGGGTCGCAGAGCTTGGACCAGACCGGCAGGGTCGCCTCCACCCATTCCGACCTGCTCCATGCCTGCACCGAGCGGATGCCGGTCGGGAACGTGGTGGCGTCCTCAAGCCACAGGTCGGCAAGCCTGATGGCCTCGATCACCTTGCCGCGCTCCACCTGCAGCACGCTCGGGTCTCCCTTGGCGGCCACCGTCTGCCTGGCCACGTTCTTGGCGAGGTCCCAGTTGACCGGGCCGCCCTGCCAGGACATCAGGTCGGCGAACTGCCGGAGGGCGTCGGCGAACTGCTGCGGGTCACCAAGGGGCCCCAGCGGGCCCATGGCACCAGCGGGCCCGGCGGGCCCGCCGGCGCCCCCGCCGCCGGACGCCGGCGAATCGTCACGATCCTTGTCCGGGTCACCGGGCAAACCGAAGCCGAAGGGAGGATCAGTCATCTTTGCTCCCACTCAGGCAGGATGGAAGAGTCACGTCCGCCACGTTATCCCGGGAGTGCTGCGCGGTGAGCAACCGAGATGCCCAGGTTCGCCAAGGGCAAAGTCCGGACGGGCGGCCTGGAGCCGCCCGGCGCCGGCGACCGGTGGTCGCGGTCACCGGAGCGGCACAAGGCGTGGGCCACGCGCTCACGATGCGGCTGGCCGCCTCGACGCGGATCGGCCGGGTAGTCGCGATCGACGATCACCGGGGCGACGCGACGGGGGTCACGTGGCGAGTGGTTGACGTGCGCGACCCGGCCCTGGCCGGGCGGTTGTCCGGGGTCGACGTCCTCGTGCACACGGACATCGACCTTACGCCCGGCGCCGATCACCGGTCGCGGCGCGCCTTCAATGTCCGCGGCGCGCAGACCGTGCTGACTGCGGCCGCGGCCGGGCGTGTCGGCCGTGTGGTGCTGCTGACGAGCGCGATGGTCTATGGCGCCCGGCCGGATAATCCGGTGCCGCTCGATGAGGCCGCGCCGCTGCGCGCTGAGGCTGACGGGAGCGTGGTCGGGGACCTGCTGGAGATCGAGCATCTCGCGCAGCGCTCGCCGCGGACCAACCCCGGGATGGCGATCACCGTCGTGCGGCCTGCCGCGCTGGTAGGTGAGGGCATCGACACCCTCGTGACCAGGCATTTCGAAGCGCCGCGGCTGCTGGCCGTGAAAGGCTGCGCGGCGCGATGGCAGTTCTGCCACGTGACTGACCTGGTGTCCGCGCTCGAGCTTGCCGCGGCCGGCGAGGTGACCGGCCAGTTCGCGGTGGGCTGCGATGGCTGGCTGGAGCAAGCGGAGGTCGAAGAGCTCTCCGGGCTGCACAGGCTCGAGCTTCCTGCGGGCCTGACGCTACGCACCGCGCAGCGCCTGCATCGGGCCGGGATAACACCGGCACCCGTCACCGACCTTCATTTCGTCGTGTACCCGTGGGTGGTCGACTGCGCGGCGCTGCGGGCGGCCGGGTGGCGGCCGGCCGTCCGCAACGCCGAGGCTCTGCAGGCCCTGCTGGCTGAGCGGTCCGGCCATCACGCGGTGGCGGGGCGCCGGCTGGACAAGAAGGACGCGACGATCACCGCGGCCGGCGCGACGGTCGCGGTGATCGGCACGGCAGCGATTGTCCGCCGGGCCAGGCGGCGGCGGCGCGCGCCCTGAGCCGTTCGCGGTATTTTGCAGCATGGACGTGATCAGGCTGGCCGAACTGCGCGACACGCCGCTCTCGGTGGACGAGGTGCGTGCCGCCATCATGGATCCGGCTGCCGGCGGCGTCGCGCTGTTCACCGGCGCGGTCCGGGATCATGATCATGGACGGGGGGTCGTCCGGCTTTCCTACAGCGCTCACCCGTCCGCCGCGACGGAGCTACGGCGGGTGGCCGAGAAGGTGGCGGCCAGCTACGACGTCCTGGCGCTTGCGGCCGTGCACCGTGTCGGTGAGCTGGACGTCGGTGACCTGGCCGTCGTGGTCGGAGCGTCCTGCGTGCACCGCGACTCAGCGTTCGATGCCTGCCGTGCCCTGATCGACGAGCTCAAGGCAACCGTGCCGATCTGGAAGCACCAGCTGTTCAGCGGCGGCGACAGCGAGTGGGTGAACGGCGCGTAGTCTTCCCCCATGTCCCGCCGTCTCGTGACGCTGCTGGTGGCCGGAGCCGGAGTACTTGCCGCGCTGGTGGTCGCCGTCTTCGCGCCGGTCCCTTATGTGGCGCTCACCCCGGGCCCGACCCTGAATACGCTGGGCAGCTCGCGCGGGCAGCCGCTGATCCAGATCAGCGGGCATCCGACCTATCCGGTCGCCGGGAACCTCAACATGGTGACAGTGAGCTTTCTCGGCGGCCCGGGAACCGGCTTCAACATCCTGGCGGCCCTGCGAGCCTGGCTGAGCCCGCAGGACGCGGTGGTGCCTGCCACGGAGATCTTCACTCCGGGCCAGACACAACAGCAGATCGCCCAGCAGGACACCGCGGAGATGACGAATTCGCAGCAGAGCGCCACCGCGGCCGCGCTCTGCCAGCTGCGGATCAGCTTCAAGACGGTGGATGCCATCCAGGCGACGGAGAAGGGCCTGCCTGCCTTCGGCGTGCTGCGCAAGGGCGATGTCATCACCGCGGTCAACGGCACGCCCGTAACGTGCCGCGCCGACGCCGGGGTGCTGATCCGCCGGGGCAGGCCAGGCGCGCCGGTGGAGCTGACGATCGACAGGAAAGGCAAGACCCAGCGAGTCCGGCTGGTGACGGCCAATGTCTCCGGCCAGGCCGTGGTGGGCGTGCAGGTAGCGGAGAGCTTTGCGTTCCCGTTCACCGTGAAGATCAGCCTCGGCGAGGACATCGGCGGCCCGAGCGCCGGCCTCATGTTCGCCCTCGGCATCATCGACAAGCTCACGCCCGCAAACCTCACCGGCGGCAAGTTCATCGCCGGGACCGGGGAGATCGAGGCAAACGGCACAGTCGACCCGATTGGCGGGATCCAGCAGAAGATGGTCGGGGCCCGCGCGGCCGGGGCGACTGTCTTCCTGACCCCGGCCGCCAACTGTCCCGATACGGCCGGCGCGGTGCCGGCCGGGCTGCGCCTGATCAAGGTGAGCACCCTGGCCGGCGCCATCAGCGGGCTGCAGGCGCTGAAGGCAGGCAGGCCGGTGCCGTCCTGCTGACCGGCCGTCCGGCTGTCCAGCTGACCGGCTTTGGCAACCGGCCCCGAGTGCCTGCCCGCGCCACGTTGATCGCCGATTAGTTCGGGAACCTTGCCGGCTACCGGTAAGTTGCGTCATGAGGCGCACATCCGTGCGACCGGCCAGCGTGGCATGGGCCTCAACGTGCCGCTCGCTGCCTCATGGCCGAGGTGACGTAAGGGGGAGGGCGTGGCCTTCCGAGCTCCTGGCCAGCCAAGGCCGCCCGGCGGCCGACCGATCGTCCTGCCCCGCTGGACCAAGTTCTTTCTCCCGGCGGCCATCGCGCTGGTCGCCCTGATAGTGATCGTCACGATCGCGGCCGGGGTATCGACTGATTTCCTCTGGTTTCACTCGATCGGGTACACCTCCGTCTTCAGCACGACCTACGGCACCAAGTGGGCGCTGTTCGTCGTGACGGCCCTGTTCATGACCGCCGTGATAGGGCTCAACATCTGGCTCGCCTACCGGCTCCGGCCTACCTACCGCCCGACCTCGCACGAGCAACAGGGGCTGGAGGCCTATCGCCTGGTCATCGACCCGCACCGGAAGTTGATGCTCGGAGTGGTGCTGGGCCTGATCGGTCTTGTCTCCGGCCTTACTGCCGCGGGCAGCTGGCGCACCTGGCTGCTGTTCTCCAACCGGACCAGCTTCGGCGTCGTTGATCCGCAGTTCCATCTGGACCTCTCGTTTTTCGTCTTTGTCTATCCCTTCATCAGGATGGCGCTCAGCTACCTCTTCGCCGCCGTGCTGCTGTCGCTGCTCGCCGCCGCCGCTGTGCACTACCTGTACGGCGGCCTGCGGCTGCAGCCGCGCGGCGAGCGGGCGACTCCGGCGGCCCGGACCCACCTGTTCGTGATAGTCGGCGTATTCATGCTGCTTAAGGCGGTCGCCTACTGGGTGGACCGGTACGGCATCGATTTCTCGCAGCGCGGAGTCGTGCAGACGGGCGCGTCCTACACCGACGTGAACGCGGTCCTGCCCGCCAAGACGGTGCTCGCCATCATCGCGGTGATCTGCGCTGCGCTTTTCTTCGCGGGCGCGCTCCGCCGCAGCTCGATGCTGCCCGCCGTCGGGTTCGGGCTGCTTGTGCTGTCCGCGGTGCTGATCGGCGGGGTGTACCCGGCGATCATCCAGCAGTTCGTGGTCAAGCCGAACGAGGCCGCGAAGGAGACCCCGTACCTCAGCCGTGAGATCGCCAGCACCCGGACCGCCTACGGGCTGAACCGGGTCCAGGTCAGCCAGTACTCCGCGGTATCGGCTGAATCCGCGGCCCTGCTGGCCAGGCAGGCGGCCGGGCTGCCCGACGTGCGGCTGCTCGACCAGGGCGTGGTCTCGCCATCGTTCCAGCAGCTTCAGCAGGTCAAGGGCTACTACAAGTTCGCCAACGTCCTGTCCGTCGACAGGTACCCGGTGCCGGGCGCCGCGGTGCCCGTCGACCAGGTCGTCGGCGTCCGCGACATGGCAGGGCCGCCGGCCGGCCAGGGCAACTGGATCAACAGCCATCTCGTCTACACGCACGGTTTCGGCTTCGTCGCGGCCGCCGCGGACTCAGCGACACCCGGCGGCAACCCGGTCTTCACCGAGGGCGACATCCCGCCCGGCGGCGAACTTGGCAATTTCCAGCCCCGGATCTACTTCGGCCAGCAGGAGACGAGCTACGCCATCGTCGGCGGGCACCAGCAGGAACTCGACTACCCGAGCAGCCAGAGCGCAAGCGGCCAGGCGAACACGACCTACAAAGGCGGCGGCGGGGTCCCGATCGGCTCGCCGCTCAACCGCCTGCTCTACGCGATCAAGTTCCGCGAGGTCAACATCCTGCTGTCCGGGGCCATCGACGGCAACTCAAAGATCATGTACATCAGGGACCCGGTGTCCAGGGTGGCCAAGGTAGCGCCGTTCCTCACGCTGGACGGCAATCCCTACCCGGTTATCTCGGGCGGCCAGGTCCTCTGGGTGGTCGACGCGTACACCACCACCGACAATTACCCGTACTCGCAGCGGCTTGACCTGCAGCAGGCCACCTCGGACAGCTACAGCCTGGACGGCTCGGTGGCAGGCACCGGCGGGCAGGTGAACTACATCCGCAACTCGGTCAAGGCGGTGGTGAACGCTTACACCGGGGCCGTCACGCTGTATCAGTGGGGCGGCAACGACCCGATCCTGGACACCTGGAAGAAGGCGTTTCCCGGGGTCATTAAGCCGGCCAGCGCCATCCCGGCCGACCTCAAGCCGCATCTGCGCTACCCGCCCGTCCTGTTCGAGGTGCAGCGCCAGGTCCTCGCCCAGTTCCACGTCCAGCAGGCCCAGGAGTTCTACCAGGGGCAGAACTTCTGGGCGGTGCCTATTGACCCGAGCGGCACGGCGCAAGGCCAGTCGAGCCAGCCGCCCTACTACCTGACCATGACGATGCCGGGATACTCCTCGCCGGAGTTCTCGCTGATGACGACGTTCACCCCGCGCGGGCGGGCCAACCTCGCCGCGTTCATGGCCGTGGACAGCAACCCGCTGAGTACGGACTACGGCACGATCAGGGTCCTGCAGCTGCCCCAGGACACGGCTATCAGGGGCCCGGGGCAGGTCCAGAACGTTTTCGAGTCCAACTCCCGGGTCGCCTCCCAGCTGACGCTGCTGCGGCAGGGCGGCTCCCAGGTGACCCTGGGCAACCTGATCACGCTGCCGGTCGGCGGCGGCCTGATGTACTTCGAGCCCGTGTACGTATCCCAGTCGGCGGCGGGCAACGGCGGCTCGTATCCCACGCTGCAGCAGGTGCTTGTGTACTACAACGGCCGGGTCGGGTTCTCCCCGACGCTGCCGGCCGCCCTCGCCCAGGCGCTTGGCGTATCGGCGGCCCCGACGCCGTCAAGCCCGTCAGGAGGCAGCACTGGCCCGGCCGCGACCTCGACGGTACTGCGGTACCTCAGGCAGGCGGAGAGCCTGTACACCGCGGCCCAGGCGGACCTCAGGAGCGGTGACTTCGCCGCCTACGGCCGGGACATCGCCGCGATGAAAGCGGCGCTCGACAACGCCAGCAAGGCGGCCCAGGGCAGCACGCCCTCCGCCGGCCGAGCAAGCCCATCGCCATCGTCCTCGGCAACGCCCGCGGCGTCGCCATCTTCCGGCGCGAGCCCGTAGCCCATGGCCTCGCGTTCCGCCACGCGACCCGGCCGGCCTAGCCAGACTGTCGGCGGCCAGCCCCGATCCGGCCGGCGCCGTTTCCCGTTCTGGCGCGGCCACGGCGCTGAGGCGGAGGGCGTACGCTCAGACCTGACGGGACATCCTGAGTCCTGACGGACATCCTGAGTAACGCTCGCCTCCGATGGTCTCGTCGCCCCCCCAGAAGGGCTTGCTGAAAGGAGCCTGACCGGTCGTGTCGCCTAGGGTGCTTATAGACGCGACCGCTGTGCCCGCGGACCGCGGTGCGCTGGGCCGCTATGTCGACGGGCTGGTGAGTGCACTGGACGCAGCCGGGGCGGAACTGGCGGTCGCGTGCCAGCGTGCCGACGAGGAGCGGTACGAGCGGCTGATCCCGGCGGCGCGGATCGTCGCCGCACCGCCAGCCATCGCGCACCGGCCTGCCAGGCTCGCCTGGGAGCAGAGCGGCCTGCCGCTTGTGGCCCAGCAGGTCAACGCTGACGTCCTGCACCTGCCGCACTACTCGATGCCGTTGCGGCCTGGTACGCCGAGCGTGGTGACCATTCACGACCTCACGTTCTTCACCGAGCCTGACGCGCACAGCCCGGTGACCGCGACATTCTACAAGTCAGCGATCCGCACCTCCGTGCGCCGTGCTACCCGCCTGATCGTCCCGTCCAAGGCGACGAGGGACGAGCTTGTCCGCACCCTGGGCGCCGATCCGACCAGGATCGACGTCGCGTACCACGGCGTCGATCACACGCGCTTTCACCAGCCGACGCAGGCCCAGGTGCGGCAGGTTTCCGGCCGGCTCGGCCTGCACGACAAGCCGTACGTCGCCTACCTCGGCACCCTTGAGCCCCGCAAGAACATCCCTGCCCTGATCAACGGCTGGGCGGAGGCGGTAGCTGACCTGGATGAGCCGCCTGCCCTGGTGCTGGCCGGCGGGAGCGGCTGGAGCGAGGAGGTGGACGAGGCGGTCGCAGCGATTCCCGCGCACCTGCGTGTCGTGCGCCCCGGCTACCTGCACTTCACCGATCTTCCCGGGTTCCTCGGCGGCGCGCTCGTCGTCGCGTTTCCTTCTACCAGCGAGGGATTCGGGCTGCCGGTTCTTGAGGCCATGGCATGCGGCGCGCCGGTCCTGACCACGCATAAGACATCGCTCCCCGAGGTGGGCGGTGACGCGGTCGCCTACACCGAGCCGGACGCCGCCAGCATCCAGAGCACCTTGCGGACGCTACTCGGTGACCCGGCGCGCCGGGAGGCCCTGGGTGCAGCGGGTCACGCCAGGGCGCTGGAATTCACCTGGGCCGCCTCAGCCGAGGCGCACCTCGCCTCGTATGAGCGTGCGGCAGTCCAGGGCCGCGAGTAGTCTCCCTGCCCATGCCAACCGATTTGCCATCCGCTGCTGAGCCGGTGCACGCTTCGCCGGCCTGCGGCGAGCTCGAGGCGATCCTGCTCGTCGGCGGCCAGGGGACGCGGCTGCGGCCGCTGACGATCACCACTCCCAAGCCGCTGCTGCCGACCGCCGGCGTCCCGTTCCTCGCTCACCAGCTGGCCAGGGCCGCGGCGAGCGGCATCACCAGGGTCGTGCTGGCCACCTCCTACCGCGCAGCGATGTTCGCCGACTGCTTCGGTGACGGCGCGTCGTTCGGCCTGGAGATCGATTACGTCGAGGAGCCTGTCCCGCTCGGTACCGGCGGCGGAATCCGCAACGCGGCGGCCAGGCTGCGCAGCGGCCCCGCCGATCCCGTCGTGGTGCTGAACGGCGATGTGCTGTCCGGGCACGACCTGGTGACGCAGATTGACCTGCACCGCAAGACGGACGCGGCGGTGACCCTGCACCTGGTCGAGGTCCCCGACCCGGCCAGATTCGGCTGCGTGCCGACCGACTCCGACGGGCGCGTGACCGCGTTCCTCGAGAAGGCCCCCGATCCGGTGACCAACCGGATCAACGCAGGCTGCTACATCTTCAGGCGAAATGTCATCGACAGGATCCCTGAGCGTCGGGTGGTCTCGGTCGAGCGCGAGACGTTCCCGGGCCTGATCGCAGCGGGGGACCTGGTCCTTAGCTATGTCGAAACCGCGTACTTCCTGGACGTGGGAACACCCGAAGCCTTCGTTCAGGGCTCTTGTGATCTCGTCCTTGGCGAGCTGGGCTCGACGGCGCTGCCTGGCCCCAGCGGCCCTGCCCTCCTGCTACCCGGAGCCGTGGTGGAGCCAGGGGCCAAGGTCGGCGGCGGCACTGCGGTGGGAGCCAGCTGCATGGTTGCCGACGGGGCTCAGGTCGCTGGGGCGGTGCTCTTCGACGGCGCGCGCATCGGGGCCGGTGCGATGGTCAACTCCAGCGTGGTCGGCCGCGGCGCCTGCATCGGCGCGGGCGCGCAGCTTGATGGCGTGGTGATCGGCGACGGAGCCAGGATCGCGGAGGGCAACGAGCTGCGCCACGGGCTCCGGGTCTGGCCGGAAGTTGAGCTCGGCCCGACCGCAATCCGGTTCTCCACGGACACCTGACCGCTGACACCAGACCGGCTGACGCCAGACCGCTGACGCCAGACCGCTGACACCTGACCGCTGACACCTGACCGCCTCAGGAGGTGCGCCAGTGACCGCCGGGCTGCCCGCCGCCGATGCGGGCTCGCGGACCGTGCGGCTCGTTCGTGAGTGGCGGGCCCCGTACCCGGTCGACGTGGCGGCGACTCTGTCCGTACACCGCCGCGGGCCGCGTGATCCTTCGTTCCGCGTCGACGCCGCGGGGGCGGTCTGGCGGACGTCGCTGGCTCCGGACGGCCCCGGCACGATCCGCGTGACAGCCGCGCCCGCGTCGCGGCAGGCAGCCAACGCGTCGCGGCAGGCAGCCAACGCGTCGCCGCAGGCAGCCAACGCCGGCCGGAGCACCGTCGTCAGCGCAACCGCCTGGGGACCTGGCGCCGCCTGGCTGCTTGATCAGCTGCCCGGCCACCTCGGCGCGGGCGACGACCCGGGCGGCTTCGCCCCGGCCCACCCGTTCCTCCGCGAGCTGGCCAGGCGGCATCGCGGAATGCGGGTCGGGCGCTCCGGCCGGGTGCTCGAAGCGCTCGTCCCCGCGGTGCTCGAGCAGAAGGTCGTCGGCCTGGAGGCGCACCGCGCCTGGCGGCAGCTGCTGCTGCGGCACGGGCTGCCCGCTCCGGGGCCGGCCCCGGCAGGCATGCGGGTGTTCCCGCCCGCCAGGACATGGGCCCGGATCCCGTCCTGGGACTGGCACCGGGCTGGCGTGGAGGCCGTCCGCGCGCGCACGATCGCCGCAGCCGCCCTGGCGGCCGGACGGCTTGAGGAGATCGCTGACCTGGCGGCCGAGGACGCCGATCGCAGGCTACGGGCGCTGCCTGGCATCGGGCCCTGGACCTCAGCCGAGGTCAGGCAGCGGGCTTGCGGCGACGCGGACGCGGTGACGGTCGGCGACTATAACCTGCCCGCGATGGTCGGCTGGGCGCTTGCCGGGCGGATCGTGGACGATGCCGGGATGCTGGAGTTGCTCGCCCCGTACGCCGGCCACCGGCACCGGGCGGCGAGACTGATCGAGCTGGGCGGCGCCCGCCCCCCGTGCCGCGGCCCCAGGCTCGCCGCGCGCGACTACCGCGCGTTCTAGCCAGCCAGGACTGGGTGCCGGAGACCGGCGGCCGGGCGCCGGCGGCCGGACCCTACGCTGGATCTATGAGCGCCGATGCGGCCAGCCGCAGCCCCAGCCCGCAGGACCCGCAGCTTGCGCGCCCCCCGCAGCCCGCGACGGCAGCCGGGCCGAGGCCGTCCGATAGCGCGCTGCGCCGGTCGCTCGCCCGCGCGCGCGATGGCAAGGCACTCGACCAGGCCGAGGCGGCCACCCTGCTGCACGCCCGCGGCGAGCAGCTGACCCAGCTGCTCGGCTATGCGTCCAGGACCAGGGACGCGGGCCTGGAGGCAGCCGGGCGGCCTGGCGTCATCACCTACTCGCGCAAGGTCTTCATCCCGCTGACCCGGCTGTGCAGGGACCGCTGCGGCTACTGCACGTTCGCCACCGTGCCGGGCCGGCTGCCCAGTCCGTACCTGTCCCCGGACGAGGTCATCGAGATCGCGGCCGCCGGTGCCGCGGTCGGCTGCAAGGAGGCCCTGTTCACGCTCGGCGACCGGCCCGAGGACCGCTGGCACGCCGCACGCGAGTGGCTCGACGCGCACGGGTATGACGACACGCTGTCCTACGTCAGGGCGATGGCGATCCGGGTTCTCGAGGAGACCGGCCTGCTGCCGCATCTCAACCCGGGCGTCCTGCGCTGGCAGGATTTCCAGCGGCTCAAGCCCGTCGCGCCGTCGATGGGGATGATGCTGGAGACCACGGCGGAGCGCCTGTTCACCGACAAGGGCGCGGCGCATTTCGGCAGCCCGGACAAGGACCCGAAGGTCCGGCTGCGGGTGCTGGAGGATGCCGGCCGCAGCAACGTGCCGTTCACCACCGGGATCCTGATCGGGATCGGGGAGACGCTGGCGGAGCGGACCGATTCGATCTTCGCGATCCGGCAGGTAGCCCGCGAGTACCGCGGCATCCAGGAAGTCATCGTGCAGAACTTCCGCGCCAAGCCGGATACCAAGATGCGCGGCGGGCCCGACGCGGAGCTTGACGACCTGGCCGCCACCATCGCGGTCGCCCGGCTGGTGCTCGGCCCGACGGCGCGGATCCAGGCGCCGCCCAACCTGATCGGCGACCAGTACGGGCTTATCCTGGCCGCCGGCATCGATGACTGGGGCGGCGTCTCGCCGCTGACCCCCGACCACGTGAACCCGGAACGCCCCTGGCCGCAGATCGACGACCTGGCGCGGCGCACCGCCGCGGCCGGCTTCGAGCTGCGCGAGCGGCTCACCGCCTACCCTGGCTACCTGCGCGAGCCGTGGCTGGACCCGAGGCTCGCTGGGCACGTCGCCGCGCTGGCCGACCCGGCAACCGGGCTGGCCCGTGACGGGGCGATGCCGCGCGGCCTGCCGTGGCAGGAACCCGACGGCGGCTGGGGCGAGGCCGCGGGCCGGACCGACCTGCACGTGACGATCGACACCACCGGCCGGACCAGCGACCGCAGGGACGACTTCGCCGAGGTGTACGGGGACTGGACCGAGATAGGGGCCAGGATCGAGCCGGCGGCCCGCCGGTCCGCACAGCCCGCCAGCGCGCCGCAGCGGCTGCGCGCAGAGGTGCTCGCGGCGCTCCGCCGGGCCGAGCGTGACCCGGCGGGTCTCACCGACGCGCAGGCGCTCGCGCTCCTCGACGCGGACGGCCCGGAGCTTGAGGCGCTCGCCGGGCTGGCCAACTCACTGCGCATCCAGGCGGTCGGCGACGACGTCAGCTACGTCGTCAACCGCAACATCAACTTCACCAACGTCTGCTACACCGGCTGCAGGTTCTGCGCGTTCGCACAGCGCCGCACCGATGCCGACGCCTACACGCTCTCCCTCGAGCAGGTCGGCGACCGCGCCGTGGAAGCGTGGGGGGCAGGCGCCACCGAGGTCTGCATGCAGGGCGGGATCCACCCGGATCTGCCCGGCACCGCGTACTTCGAGATCGCGGCCGAGGTCAAGCGCCGGTGCCCGGACATGCACGTACACGCGTTCTCGCCGATGGAGGTCGCCAACGGCGCATCGCGCACCGGCCTGCCGGTCCGCGAGTGGCTGGTCAGGGCCCGCGAAGCAGGCGTCGGCTCGCTGCCGGGCACCGCCGCCGAGATCCTGGACGACGAGGTCCGCTGGGTGCTCACCAAGGGCAAGCTGCCCGCTGCCGCGTGGATCGAGGTGATCACGACGGCACATGAGCTCGGCATCCCGACCAGCGCGACAATGATGTACGGGCACGTCGACACGCCGGCCCACTGGGTCGGCCACCTGCGGGTCATCCGCGGCATCCAGGAGCGCACCGGCGGCTTCACCGAGTTCGTGCTGCTCCCGTTCGTGCACGCGAGCTCGCCGATCTACCTGGCCGGTCTGGCTCGCCCCGGCCCGACCCGCCGGGAGAACCGCGCCGTGCACGCCGTGTCCAGGCTGCTGCTGCACGGCGCGATCAGCTCCGTCCAGTGTTCCTGGGTCAAGCTCGGCGAGGATCTCTGCCGCGATGTGCTGGCCGGCGGCGTCAACGACCTGGGCGGCACCCTGATGGAGGAAACCATCTCCAGGATGGCCGGCTCGCAGAACGGTTCCTATAAGACGATCAGCGAGCTTGCCGCGATGGTGGCCCCGACCGGGAGGCCGATGCGGCAGCGGACGACGACCTACGGAAGACCAACGACTGAACGGCTCGCCGCGGCCAGTGCCAGCGACGGGGTCTGCGCCGCCGTGCGCGGGCCATCGGCCTCGCTCCCGCTGGTCCAGGCGTAGCGACGCTGGTCCCGCCCGGCGTCCGTTCGGGCTGGCCCGGGCGCGGCGGCGCGGTCCCGCCCCGGCGTCCGCTTCCGACCGGCTTGGCCCCGGGCGCGGCGGCGCGGTCCCGCCCCGGCGTCCGCTTCCGACCGGCTTGGCCCCGGGCGCGGCGGCGCGGTCCCCCCCGGCGTCCGCTTCCGACCGGCTTGGCCCCGGCGCGGCGGCCCGGTCCCGCCCCGGCGTCCGCTACAGACCGGCTTGTGCGGTCCAAATTTCACTTGTACCGGATTTTGTGGGAATATATTGGACATAAGGGTCGCAGAATCACTCATAATCCGGTACAAGTACCTCATCGGCCCACTGGCGGACCCTGGTCGGCGCGGTGGGCGGCGACCGGTTGCTGTCACGCTGATCGCTGCTGTCACATAGTCATCAGAAATCTCTCTGGAACCCTGGGCGGCCTGGGCGGGGGAGCGCTGGCCGGGTGGCCGACGCCTATCGCGCCCATCGGCTCCCAGCCTGATGGCAGTCCCAGCGACTGAGCGGCGACCTGCTTGCAGAACAGCGCGCTCGACACCCAGCAGGACCCGAGACCCTCCACAGCGAGCGCGACGAGCAGGTTCTGCACGGCGGCACCCATCGCAACGACGAACATTGTCCGCTCGGCCGCCGCGCGCCGCTGGTCGGGGTAGGGGTGCGCCGCGTCGCTCGTGAGACAGGGGACGATGATAAGCGGCGCCCGGCGCAGCGGCTCGCCGCGCCGCACCCGGCGGGCGATCTGTTCCTGGCTGAACCCGTCGCCGCGCAGGTCGGCAGTCCACGCCGCGAGCATGTCGTCAAGCAGTGCCATCCTGGCCCGCTCCGACTCCACGATCGCGAACCGCCACGGCTCGCTGTGGTGCGGCGCGGGCGCCGTGACGGCGGCCGCGATCGCGCGGTGGACGGCTTCCGGGCTGACCGGGTCGGCCGTGAACTCGCGGACGGTGCGCCGCTCGGCGAGCACATCAGCGGCGCCAAGCCGGAACATGTCCTCGGCGGCGGGCCGGATCAAGGCGGCGGCACCCGGCCCGTCCGCCGCTGTCACCAGCTCGGACAGGCCGCGCACGATGGCGACAGGCAGCTGCATCGTCTTGCCCTTGACCAGGTCAGCGGCGCCCGCGATCTCGTCGGCCACCGCCGCGACAGTTACCTCAAGCGGGTTGCCGAAGGTGTCGGCCTGGCCCCGGTGATCGCGCAACGGCGCAATCCCGGCCGTCCCGATGGCGGTGTCGGTCTGGCCGACTCGCCATGGCCGGCCCATGGTGTCGGTGATGATGACCCCGACCGTGACACCGCGCAGGTCGCCCAGGGCCTTCCGCAGCCGCCTGGCCGAACCGTCCGGGTCGTCGGGTAGCAGCACCACGGTGCCCGCGGCGGTGTTGGATGCGTCCACGCCGGCGGCGGCCAGTACCAGGCCGTGCCTGGTCACCGCGATCGTGGTGGCGCCCCGGCGGGCTACCACGCGAACCGTCTCGGAGTCGATCGCGCTGTCCCGGTCAGCACGCACTACCTTGCCCTCGGCCTTACTGATGATCTTGGAGGTGACTATGACGAGGTCGCCGTCGCGCAGGTCGGCTACGGCGTCCGAGATGAGCGCGGCGAGATCGGCACCTGTCTCGATTTCGGGCAGTCCGGCGATCCCCGTGACAGTCAGATGGCTCACTGGCTGAGCTCCTCGGCGAGGGCAAGTGCCGCGCGGGCGATCTCAGCGGACGCTTGCAGATCGGTCATGTAGAGCGGGATCGGCCGGACCGTGATCCCGGCGAGCCCGGGGGCGCCGACGGCGTCAGCGTCCTTCTCGTCGACTAGCCAGCCATCGAGCAGCCCGGGCCCGTAATGGGCCCCGACGGCGGCGGCGGTGGTCTGGACGCCGATGGACGCCAGGCACGCGTCGGCCATGCCGCGCACCGGCGCACCGCCGATGATCGGCGAGATGCCGACCACGGTCTTCGCGCGGACGGCCGCGGCTATCCCGGGAACCGACAGGATGATTCCGACGCTGACCACCGGGTTGGACGGGGGCAGCACGACGTAGTCGGCGGCCGTGATGGCTTCGAGCACGCCTGGCGCCGGACTCGCGCCCTCCGCTCCGGCGGCGATGAACTGCCTGGCCGGGACCTTGGCGTGCATCCGGACCCACCACTCCTGGAAATGCACGGTTCGAGTGCGGTGATCGTCGTCGATCACGACGTGAGTCTCGATCTTGTCGTCGGACATCGGCAGCAGGGTGACGCCCGGGCGCCAGCGCTGGCACAGGGTGCGGGTCGCTGCAGACAGCGGGAGCCCGGCGGCCAGCATGCTGGTACGGGCAATGTGGGTGGCGAAGTCGCGGTCGCCGAGGGTGAACCAGTCCGGCTCGCAGCCGTAGGCGGTGAGCTCGCGGAGCACGGTGAACGTCTCCTCGTCCCGTCCCCAGCCCTGCTGCTCGCTGATCCCGCCGCCCAGGGTGTACATGACGGTATCCAGGTCCGGGCTGACGTGCAGGCCGAACAGGCTGATGTCGTCGCCGGTGTTGCCGATGACCGTGATCTCGGCGCCGGGCGCGGCGGCCTTCAGCCCGCGCAGAAACCGGGCACCGCCGACGCCGCCTGCGAGAACGGTGATGCGCATGGCCGCAGTCTTGCAGGCTGACTCCGGCCTGGCAGCATCGGTGCCGCCAGCAGGCCCGGGGGTGCTGTGATCCCAGGAAAATCACGCTGGACTTTCCCGTCATCAGGGGCATCAGGTTGGCCATTATCACGTATCACTCTTGACTCAGCGCAAGACACGCGGCTGTAATTTCAGCTATGTAATTCTCGCTGCCTTGCCCAGCCGGGCGGCGAGTTGACGGGGTTGTCGGAGGGGATGGAGGTGTGCTGTGGCTGACGTCATCGTCTCGCTGGTGCACGACGGGGTTGGTATCGGCGTTGATGATGCCGGGAACCTCGGCTGGCAGGATCGCGCCCTGTGCGCGCAGACCGATCCAGAGGCCTTCTTCCCTGAGAAGGGGGGCTCGACCAGGGAGGCCAAGAGGGTATGCCGCGGCTGCGAGGTCAGGGCGGAGTGTCTGGAGTACGCGCTGGAGCATGACGAGCGCTTCGGGATCTGGGGCGGGCTATCTGAACGCGAGCGCAGGCGGCTGAAGCGCCAGGCCGTATAGCCGTGTCGTGAGGCGGTGACCTGGGCAGACGGATCCGGGTCGGCGCAAGCGCCGTCGTGGCGGGGGAGCGCGAAGGCCGGCGACTGGCCGCCTTAGTGCTCCTGGTTCGCGTATTGTTCACCGCGTGCCCTCGCCCCCGAAGACCGGTGCGCACGTAGCAGCGCCAGACCTGCAGGTAGCCCTCTGAGCAGCATGCGGATCCCAGTTGTCGCCGAATGAGACCTACCCGCAGCACGTCGTCACGGCGGTCATCGTCGCGCACGACGGCGCCGCGTGGTTGCCCCAAGTCATCGAATCCCTCCTTGAGCAGACCCGGCCGGTCCAGCGGGTCGTGGCCGTCGACACCGGCAGCAGGGACCGCAGCGGCGCTGTGCTCTCCGGCCTCCTCGGCCAGGCGGTTGTCTTCGGCATGGACCGGGGCACCGGGTACCCGGCGGCCGTTGAGCGCGCGCTGCAGCACAGCGCGGCCAACGTCAGCGTTCCCGGCCCGGCCGACACGCCTGCCCACGAGCGCGTGGAGTGGATCTGGCTGCTCCATGACGACTGCGAACCGGCCCCCGATGCGCTTGAGCAGCTGCTCCGCGGTGTCGCCGAGACCCGATCCGCGGCAGTGCTCGGGCCGAAGGTCATGGATTGGGCCGACCGCAAGGTCATCCTGGAGGCCGGGGTCAGCATCGACACAGTCGGCCGCCGCATCACCGGTATCGAGCCGCGTGAGGTTGACCAGGGCCAGCACGACGGGGACCGCGATGTGCTGGCCGCAGGCAGCGCGGGGATGCTCATCCGGCGCGATGTGTGGGAGGAGGTCGGCGGCTTCGACCGGAGCATGGTGCTGTTCCGTGACGACGTCGATTTCTGCTGGCGAGTGCATGCGGCCGGCTACCGGGTCCGGGTGATCACCGACGCCGTCGTGTTTCACCTGGAGGCCGCAGCGCGCCGCCGCCGCGCGGTGTCGGCCACGAGCCGGCCGCGCCGGCTGGACCGGCGCAACGCGATGTTCACGCTGCTGTCCAACCTGCCGGCCGGGCCGATGCTGGCCTCGCTCGCCGGCAACGTGGCGGTGTCCCTGCTCCGCACGGTCTTCTTCCTGCTCGCCAAGCGGCCCGCGGCGGGCCTTGATGAACTCTCCGCGCTCGGCGCCGTCCTCGGACACCCCATCCAGCTGCTTAGGGCCCGGCATCGCAGATCCCTGGGGCGCCGGGCAGCTTACGGGCGGCTCCGGGCGGACCTGCCGAAGGGCCATTCGCTGCGGCAGCTGGCGGAGTTCGCCGCGGCAGCGATGTCGCGCTCGACCCAGGCCGACACGGCAGGAGCACATCACGCGACTGACGACCCGACGGACGACGACTCCCTGCTCATCGATACCGGTCTCGCGCAGCGCATCCTGACCCATCCCGGGGTGGCGCTCTTCCTTGGCCTGACGCTGGTCGCGCTGGTAGCCGGGCGGTCATTGCTGAGCGGCGGGCCCCTGGGCGGCGGCGCCCTGGTGCCGGCCTGGGGCGGGGTGTCCGGCCTGTGGCATGAGTATCTGCAGGGCTTCCACCCGTCCGGGATCGGCTCAGGTAGCAGCGCGCCACCGTACATAGCCGTTGTCGCTGCCCTGGCGACCGTGCTGGGCGGCAAGCCATGGCTGGCCGTCGACGTGATCCTGTTGGGCTGTGTGCCGCTGGCCGGCGTCTTCGCCTTCCTCGCCGTCCGGCGCGTCACCCGCTCCGCGCTGGTCAGGATCTGGGCGGCAGCCGCGTACGCGCTGCTGCCCGTGGCGATGGGTGCCATCGCTGCCGGGCGGCTCGGCACTGCTGTGGCCTTCGCCCTGCTGCCGCTGATCGCCCTGCTGGCCGCGAGGATGTTCACCGAGCCGCCACGGCGAGCGCGCCGGGCTGCCTGGGCGACCGGCCTCACGATCGCGATAGCTGCCGCTTTCGTGCCGCTGACCTGGATTGTCGCTGTGCTCGCCGCTGTCGTGGCCGCGGCAGCGGTCGGCGTCGGCCGCCCGTCCGTCCTGCGTAACCTCGGCATTGCCGTGATCGTTCCGCCCGTCGTGCTGCTGCCGTGGACGGTCCAGCTGGCTGCGCACCCGGCCGAGCTGCTGCTCGAAGTTGGCGTGCAGCAGCGCGGCCTGGCCAGCCCTGACCTGCCCGCCCGCTCGCTGCTTATGCTCAGCCCGGGCGGCCCCGGCCTGCCTCCGGTCTGGATCACCGCCGGGCTTGTCGTAGCCGGCATCGCCGCCCTGCTGTTCTCGCGGCGGCGCATGCTCGTCATTGCGGGGTGGGGTGCTGCCATCTCCGGGCTCCTCGTTGCGATCGTGGTGAGCCGGATGGCGGTCAGCCCGGCAGGCGGCGGCCCGGGCGTGCCCGTCTGGCCGGGCATCGCGCTGGCGATTGTCGGCGCGGGCCTGGTGCTGGCCGCCGCGGCCGCGGGAGATGCACTGCCGCGGCTGGTCGGCGGCGGGAGCACGCGCAGCTCTGGCGCGGCCCGCACCATAGGGGCGGTGGTTCTCGCCGCCGCCGCGTGCTCCGCACCGTTGCTATCGGCCGCGTACTGGCTCATCAACGGGGTCAGCGGGCCCGTCGCACCCACTGCGGCCCCGGTAGTGCCCGTGCTTGTCTCGGTGTCCTCGGCCAGCGGGCTGCAGTTGCGCACGCTGGTGCTGCGCTCGGCGGGCGGGCAAGTCAGCTACACGCTGCAGCGCGGGCTCAACCCATCGCTTGGCGAGGCAGACCTGGTGCCTGTGGCGCCCGCGCAGCGCGCCCTCGACACCGCTGTCGCAACGCTGGTCGCCCCGAACGGGGGCGAGGCGGACGATCAGGGCCAGTCCCTGGCGCAGTTCGACGTCGGCTTCGTTCTCGTCCCTGCGCCCGTCAACCAGAGCCTGGCGCGGCTGCTGGACGGGGTGGCCGACCTGCGGCCGGTTACCGCCACGTCAGCCTTTGCCTTGTGGCGGCTGGTCGAGCCGTCGGCCCGGGCTCGCGTCGTTGAGCCCGGCGGGACCGTGGTGGCGCTGCGATCCGGCGACGTGTCAGTGGCCAACGCGACCGCTCCGGCGGCGGGCGGCACGCTTGAGCTGGCTGAGCCTGCCGGAGGATGGAGTGCGACACTCAACGGCACGCCGCTGACGCCGGTACCGTCTCCGGCCGGCGCATGGGCGCAGGCGTTCCGGCTTCCGCCGGGCGGCGGACTTGTGAACATCAGCCATGATCAGGGCACGCACGACATCGCCCTTGTCATCGAGGCGCTTGCCCTGGCCGCGGCGGTCGTGCTGGCATTGCCCGGGGCCAGGGCGACAGCGACGGAAAGCCTGCACGGTGCTGGTTCCAGCGCGGTAGCCGGGCGGGACTCCGCGGACGCGCCGGAGTCTGATCGCCCGGGTGCGCCCCGCAGACAACGGCAGGGCCGGGCGGCCGGCCGTCGATCGCGCCGGGTCGGCCAGGAAGCCGCCGTGGCTGCAAACGCCGGAGCCGCCCTTGACCGGGGCGAGTCAGCCGTCCGGCCGGGAGCGCGGTCAGCTCACCCGCCGGACGCCAGCTCCTCGGCCTCAGCTGAGCATCCGGACCTGATAGCGGTTGAGCCGTCGGGCCGACCGCCGGTCGGCGTGACGGGCTGGGCTGCCGATGCCTCGGCCGGCCGCTTGGCAGACCGGCCGGGCGCCGATCAACCGTCAAGCTGGGACGGGGCTGACCGGGAGCTGAACCTCGGCGAGCCAGGCCAGCGGCCGGACTGGCCGGGCGGCGATCAGCGGGACTGGCCGGGCGGCGATCAGCGGGACTGGCCAGGCGGCGATCAGCGGGACTGGCCAGCCGGCGATCAGCGGGACTGGCCAGGCGGCGATCAGCGGGACTGGCCAGGCGGCGATCAGCGGGACTGGCCAGCCGGCGATCAGCGGGACTGGCCAGGCGGCGATCAGCGCCCCGGCTGGGACGATGCCGGTCAGCAGCCGCACCGGCCAGCTGCGCAACCAGCCGGCCGGTCGGCGGCGCAGTCGCTGGGCTGGCCGTCCGGCTACGGCGACGCGCTCGATCCGCTGCCGTCCGCTGACGGCAGCGGGCCGGCCTGGACCGGATCGGCGACCAGAGATGATGTTCCGCCGCCACGGTGGCCCGTCCCTGATCGCGACACCGAAGGGGAAGCCTGGTGAGGCGCATCCTCGCAAACCGGTACGTGCTCGCCCTGCTGCTGATCCTGGCGGTGGGTGCGGAATTCGGGGTGGCCTCGGAGAGCCATCCGGTGGCGCTTGCGGCCGGTACCGGGACGGCCGCATCAGCCCGGGCGGTGGTCACGTCGGTCGTCCGCGCCTGCCCCGCGCCGGGCTCGACCGGGCCAACGGCGGGCGGGATAGCGGTGGCCACCGCGTCCGCGGGCACCGGACAGGCCCAGGTAAGCCGCCTGTCGCCGGTCAGCGCCGCAGCGCCGGGTCCCGCGGTGAACACAATCGCCACGCCCGGCCGGGCCGTGCAGGCGGCCATCCCCGCAGCTCCCGTTCTGGGCCGGAGCCTTTCGGCTGGCACCGCGGCGACCGCCAGCCAGGTCGCGACGGGCCCGGCACGCGGCGGGGTCATGGTCCAGGCCACCGGCGGGATGGCGCGCGGGCTAGAGGTTGAACAGACGGGCCCGGACGGTGTGGCCACCGCCCGGTGCGGTGGCCCGGGCACCGATTTCTGGTTTGTCGGGCCCGGACAGCACTCGGTCGCCGACATTCAGCTGTACCTCATGGATACCGACAACCAGCCTGCAACCGCCGAGGTCGATGTGGACACCGACAGCGGGCCGCTGCTCGGCAGCACGGATACCGGGATAGCAGTGCCGGCCCACGGCCTGGTCGTCCAGTCGCTGGCCAACCTTGTGCGCAACTCCAGGGTCCTGGCCCTGCACATCAGCACCAGCGTCGGGCGGGTGGTGGCGGCCGTGCGCGAGACGGCCAGCGCTGCCAAGCCTGGTGCGTGGCTGCCTGCGGCCCAGCCGCCCGCGACCAGCCTCGTGCTTCCTGGCGTGCCTGGCTCGGCGGGAACGCGGCAGCTTTATGTGGCTGTGCCCGGTGCGGGCAACGCTCAGATCAAGCTGACCGCGGTGACCGCCAAAGGCTCGTACCAGCCGACCGGCGGCAACGGCATCGACCTGCCCGGCGGCTCGGCGGTCGAGGTTGCCCTGCCGTCTCTCGGTGGAATAGCAGGAGCGGTCCGGGTCACTTCCAACGTCCCGGTGACGGCCGCGATGTCCGTGCCGGGCGGCGGCGCGGGCGCACCTGGCGCGTTCACCGCCGCCTCAGCACCGGTGCAGGAACAAGGCGTGCTATCCGGCAATACGGGCGCCTCGGCATCCCTGGTCCTGTCCGCTCCGCTAGGGGCTGCCAGGGTCCGGGTCGCCGCGCAGGCCGGAGCACCCGCGACGGCCGGCAACATCGTGCACATCGCCGCCGGGCACAGTGTGGTGGTGAAGGTCAGCGCGCCGACCGGTTCTGCCGGGAATGCGGCATTCGCAGTGGTGGTCACGCCGTTGCCGGGCTCAGGGCCGGTTTATGCCGGGCGGGTGCTCAGCGCGGGCACCGCGGCGCTCTCGATCCTGCCGGTGGCCAGCTCGCTGACCTGGGTTCCGCTCCCTGCGGTGCACAACTCGCTGCTGACCGTCCTGCCTGGCGGTCAGTCATCGGGGTAGCCAGGATCGACAGCCTCGGGGTCGATGCCGAGCAGCCGCGCGAATTCCTCGACGACCACGTCGAGAACCAGCTCAGCTAGTTCCTCCTCGCCCTCCGCGCGGGCCATCAGGGGGCGCCGGTAAAGCACGATCCTGGCCGGCCTGGCCGGCCGCTGCGGGTCGTCAGCCTGCGGCCAGCCCGGATCAAGCCGGGCCAGCGGTACCGGATCGGGCTCGTCGTCGGGCAGCTCGGCGGGCGGGATCTCCTCGACGGCGAACTCCACGCCGGCCAGCTCGGCCTGCCAGCGGGGCTCGAGCTGTGTGACGGCCTGCAGGACCAGATCATCGAAGCGCTCCGCCCGGCTACGGTGAATCGGAGCGTCCGGCGGCGTCAGGGTTCCGCGCAGCCCCCTGCCGTGCCTGTCCCGCCGCCGGATCCGGGCCGGGCGGACCGGGTCGCCGTCGCCGCTTCGCACAGTCTCAGAGCGTAGCCGGGCCGGCGGCGTGCGCATCGGCGCGGTCGCGCGGACACGATCGAGATCGCACGGCGGACACGATCGCACAGCGGACACGATCGCACAGCAGACACGATCGCACAGAGTGCCCCAGGTGATGGCGTTACCGCCTGCGGCTCGGTACCGTCTGCCGTTGTGAGCGATCCAGGCGGGCAAGCCTCCTGCGGTATTCGACAGCCGGCCGCTAGCCTTGGCGGCAGGGCGCGCGAAGCCGTAAGGGAGGCGGGCCGTTGAGTTCTCGTCGCTGCAGTCGGCCCGCGTGCAAGCAGGCCGCGCTGTACACGCTCACCTATGTCTACCGTGACTCCACGGCGGTTCTCGGCCCGCTCGCGACCTATCAGGAACCGCACTGCTACGACCTGTGCGCCGCGCACGCCGACCGGCTGACCGTGCCGCGTGGCTGGGACGTCGTCCGGCTGCCCGCCGGCCCGGCCGAGGCGGAGGCGGACGACCTCGAGGCACTCGCCGACGCGGTCAGGGAGGCGGCGGTCCCGCGCGCCGCGACGGAGCCCGTCGGTCAGGGTGTCGAGGTGGGCAGGCGCGGCCACCTGCGGATGCTTCGCTCCTCGCCGGGAGATAAAGGGCGGCTCGGCTAGGCCGCCTCGGGCTGCTCCGAGGCCGCTCGGGGGGCGCTCGGGGGCCGGCCATGCACACGCAGGCCGCGGCATCCGGACCGGTAGGCTCGGTGTCCGGGAATCGCGGCGGGCACCGCCGCGGGCGGCGCAGCAGCGTGCTCGGGAGGCAGGCCATAGTGGCGCAGTACGCGAAGATCTTCAAGGCATACGACATCCGCGGCATTGTTCCCGATGAGCTTGATGAGCCGGTCGCGGAGTCAATCGGGGCGGCGTTCGCGCGGCTGACCGGGGCGCCCGCCGTCGTGACCGTGCACGACATGCGGACCTCCTCAGTCCCGCTGGCGGAAGCGTTCGGCCGCGGCGCGGCCAGCCAGGGCGCGGACGTGATCTCCGCCGGGCTCGGTTCCACCGACATGCTGTATTACGCCAGCGGCAGCCTCGATATACCCGGCGCGATGATCACGGCCAGCCACAATCCGGCCAAGTACAACGGGATCAAGCTGTGCCGGGCTGGCGCTCGCCCGGTGGGATCCGCGACCGGTCTGGCGGAACTGCAGGAGATGGCCTCGCGCGGCCTTCCAGCACTTCCAGCATCCACCAGCTCGCCAGGGACTATCACGCAACGTAACCTTATGTCAGGTTACGCCGACTATCTCAAGACGCTGGTCGACCTGTCCGGCATCCGCCCGCTCAAGGTGGCCGTAGACGCGGGGAACGGGATGGCGGGATACACCGTGCCGAGGGTGCTGGACGGGCTGCCGATCGACATCGTGCCGCTCTACTTCGAGCTGGACGGGACGTTCCCGCACCACGAGGCTAACCCGATCGATCCGGCTAACCTGGCCGACTTGCAGCAGGCCGTCCTTGACTCGGGGGCCGACATCGGCCTCGCCTTCGACGGCGACGCCGACCGGTGCTTCTTGGTCGATGAACGGGGCGAGATCGTTTCACCGTCGGTGCTGACCGCGCTGATTGCCGTAAGAGAGCTCGCCAGGGAGCCTGGCGCCGTGATCATCCACAACCTGATCACCTCCCGGGCGGTCCCCGAGATCGTGGCCGAGCATGGCGGCAAACCGGTACGGACCCGGGTCGGGCACTCGTTCATCAAGGCCGAGATGGCCGACACCGGAGCGGTGTTCGGCGGCGAGCACTCCGGGCACTTCTACTTCAGGGACTTCTGGTTCGCCGACTCCGGGATGCTCGCCTCACTGCACGTGCTCGCCGCGCTCGGGTCGCAGCCAGGGCCGCTATCGTCGCTGCTCGCCTGCTACGGCAGGTACCTGGCCTCAGGCGAGATCAACAGCGAGGTAACCGACCAGGCCGCCGCCGCCGCCCGGGTCCGCGAAACGTTCGCCGCCCGGCCCGGCGTCACGGTCGACGACCTGGACGGGCTGACCGTGGCTGCCGACGACTGGTGGTTCAACCTGCGGCCATCCAACACCGAGCCGCTGCTGCGGCTCAACGTAGAGGCGGGGGACGCGGCATCCCTCGCCGCGACCCGTGATGAGGTCCTGCGCATCGTGCGCGATGCTGGAGCCTAGGCCGGACCCCCGACACATCGGAGACGCTATGAACATCGACGACTGGCTGCTAGACATCCTGGCCTGCCCGAAATGCCATGCGCCGCTGCGTGCCGACGACCAGGCCAACGAGCTGGTCTGTACCGGCCCGGACTGCGGGCTGGCCTACCCGGTGCGCGACGACATTCCTGTCCTGCTGGTGGCCGAGGCCCGCGATCCTGCGGCCGGCTAGCTGACCCAGTGGCGTCCGGCCCGCCCGGGGATGCTGCCGGTTCCGCGCCAGCGCGGCCGGCGGGCGGGAGAAAAGCTGTCTTCGCGGCCTTCGCCGCCAACCTGGCCATCGCGGCGACGAAGTTCGTCGCGTTCGCGATCACCGGCTCCGCGGCGATGCTGGCGGAATCGGTTCACTCGGTCGCTGACTCCGGCGACCAGGCTCTTCTCCTCATCGGGCGGAAACGGTCGCTGCGCGATCAGACTGAGGAGCACCAGTTCGGGTTCGGCGCCGAACGGTATTTCTACGCCTTCATCGTCGCGGTGGTGCTGTTCACGGTGGGTGCCGTGTTCTCCGGCTACGAGGGCATCCAGCGGATCACCCATCCCGAGCATCTGACCTCGCCAGGTGCCGCGTTCATCGTGCTCGGCATCGCCATCGTCCTGGAGGGCCTGTCGTTCCGGACGGCGATCGCCGAATCGAACCGCACCAGGGGCACGGAGAGCTGGTACAGGTTCATCAGGCACGCCAAGGCACCTGAACTGCCTGCCGTGCTGCTGGAGGACTTCGCGGCGCTCGTCGGGCTCGCGCTCGCGGTCTGCGGCGTCGCGCTGACCGTCATCACCGGGAACCCGAAGTGGGACGGGGCAGCATCGCTGGCGATCGGCGTCCTGCTCGGCTGCGTCGCGGTGATCCTCGCGGTCGAGATGAAGAGCCTGCTCATCGGGGAAGCGGCGACCACGGACGTGGAACGTGCCATCGACGCGGCGCTCGAAGCGGGCCCGGAAGTGGAACGGGTCATCCACCTGCGCACCATGCACGTAGGGCCGGAGACCCTGCTGGTGGCAGCGAAGATCGCGGTGCGGGCCGAGGACAGCGCAGCCAGCCTTGCCGCCGCTATTGATAGGGCCGAAGGCAGAGTCAGGGCCGCGGTCCCGATTGCCGAGCTCATCTACCTCGAGCCCGACCTGTACCAGGCTAAACGGTCCGATGAGACCGACCCGGCTGTGCGCGCGGCCGGCCGGTCGTCCCGTCGCGGCGTGATCCGCGGGCTGCGCGGCCGTTCGCGCTGATCTGCACCTGCCCAGTAGCAGGCGCCGCCAGCCGGGCATGCTGGCGGGCCGCAGGTCAGGCTGGCAGCCTGGGGTCAGCGCCTGGCGCGGTCGTCGGAGATGCTGAGCAGCCGGTGCGCTCGTTCCTTCTCGAAATCGAGCGCCCGGGCGGGTGGCGCCTGGATCCGCCCGATCCGCCTGCCCAGCTCGGCCACCTGGCTGCGGGCGGCGGGATCGGCCAGCACCCGCAAGCCGAACGCCAGCGCGGCCGGGCTGATGTCGTAGCGCTGCTCGATCGCCAGCGCCAGGGCAACCGCGTCCAGGTCTTCCGGGCCGAAGCGCCGGTGCCCCGGGGCACGGCCGGGCTGGCCAGGGGCACGGCCGGGCTGGCCAGGGGCACGGCCGGGCTGGCCAGGGGCACGGCCTGGCTGGCCGCTTGGCTCCCGCAGCCGGCCGGCCTGGCGCCGGGCAGCCGGACGGTCCCGCACCGTCGGCAGGAGCCCGAGGGATTCCCGGTACCGCAGCATCCGCGGCGACGTGCCGAGCAGCCTGGCTGCTTCGGTGATGCGCATAAGCATGAAGCTTACATTTTCCTGTTAGATATGTGACCTCTAACGTGCGATCACCCCCTCCGGTCCCGTACCGTCGGGATGTCATCTCAACCCAGACATCGGTCAAGCCAGCCCGGACACCGATCAAGCCGAGGAGTATGCGCATGCCTGCAGAGCCCGCTGCGTTCAAGGTCGCCGATCTGTCGCTCGCCGAGTTCGGGCGCAACGAGATCAGGCTGGCCGAGCACGAGATGCCCGGCCTGATGGCCATGCGCGAGGAGTACGCCAAGGCGCAGCCGCTTCGCGGCGCGCGGATCACCGGCTCGCTGCACATGACGGTGCAGACAGCGGTGCTCATTGAGACCCTGACCGCACTGGGCGCGCAGGTGCGCTGGGCGAGCTGCAACATCTTCTCCACCCAGGACCATGCCGCCGCGGCCGTGGCCGTCGGGCCTTACGGCACGCCGCAGGACCCGGCGGGCATCCCCGTCTTCGCGTGGAAGGGCGAGACGCTGCCCGAGTACTGGTGGTGCACCCAGCAGGCGCTCACCTGGCCTGGCGAGAGCGGGCCGAACATGCTGCTCGACGACGGCGGCGACGCGACGCTCCTGGTGCACAAGGGAGCGGAGTACGAGGAGGCCGGGGCAGTTCCGTCGGCGGCCGACGACGACCCGGAGGAATGGCAGGTCGTCCTGTCGGTGCTCCGTGATTCGCTGACGGCCGACCCACGGCGGTGGACGGCGGCGGCGGCGGCCATCCGCGGCGTGACTGAGGAGACCACCACCGGGGTGCACCGGCTGTATGAGATGGCGACCGCGGGCACGCTGCGGTTCCCCGCGATCAACGTGAATGACTCGGTGACCAAGTCGAAGTTCGACAACAAGTACGGCTGCAGGCACTCGCTGGTAGACGGCATCAACCGGGCCACCGACGTGCTGATCGGCGGGAAGGTCGCGGTCGTCTGCGGATACGGGGACGTCGGCAAGGGCTGCGCAGAGTCGCTGCGCGGACAGGGCGCCCGGGTGATCATCACCGAGATCGACCCGATCTGCGCGCTGCAGGCAGCGATGGACGGCTTCCAGGTCTCGCGTCTGGAGGACGTCGTGGGCAGCGCCGACATCTTCGTCTCCGCGACCGGCAACTTCCACATCATCACCGCCGCGCACATGAGCGGGATGAAGCATCAGGCGATCGTCGGCAACATCGGGCACTTCGACAACGAAATCGACATGGCGGGCCTGGCCCGGCTGCCTGGCATCCGCCGGGTGACCATCAAGCCCCAGGTCGATGAGTGGGTCTTCGCGGACGGCCACGCAGTGATCGTCTTGTCGGAGGGGCGGCTGCTCAACCTCGGTAACGCCACCGGCCACCCGAGCTTCGTTATGTCCAATAGTTTCACTAACCAGGTCATCGCTCAGATCGAGCTGTACACCCGGGCCGCCGACTACTCGCTCGGCGTGCATGTCCTGCCTAAGCACCTCGATGAGAAGGTGGCGCGGTTGCACCTCGACGCTCTTGGCGTCAGGCTGACGACTCTGACCAAGCGACAGGCCGATTACATCGGGGTGCCCGTCGACGGCCCCTACAAGTCCGACCACTACCGGTACTGAGCCGGGCCGACACGGAACCGGGCCGGGCAATGCGCCGGGTCATGAGATGAGCCGGGCCGCGCGCGTCCCGGCCGGTACCGCGCCGCCCGGTATGGCGTCCGACGTATCCGACCCGGGGCTGGCCGATGGCGGCCGGCCCCGGATCGCCTGGGCGCGGCGCGCGATGCCAGTCCTTGCCATGGTCGCCGACGCCGCCGCGGCGGAGCAGCCGTTCGCCGGGCTGGCGGTCGCCGCCTGCCTCCATGTCACGGCGGAGACGGCGGGCCTGGTGAGTCTGCTGACCGACGGTGGTGGCCGGGTGTACCTGGCCGCGTCCAACCCGTTGTCCACTCAGGACGACATCGCCGCGGCGCTGGCGGCTAGGCCGGGTGTCACCGTGTTCGCCAGGTCGGGGGTGGACAGGGACACCTACTACGAGCACATTCACCGGGCCCTGGACTGTGCGCCCGACCTCGTCGTCGACGACGGCTGCGATCTGGTGAACACGCTGCACGGCCAGCGGCCAGAGCTGCTGGCCGGGGTGCGCGGCGGTTGTGAGTCGACCACCACCGGCGTGGCCAGGCTCCGCCGGATGGCGGCCGACGGCATCCTGGCGTTTCCGATGGTGGCGGCGGACGCCTCGGCGACCAGGCGCATGTTCGACAATTTCTGCGGCACCGGCCAGTCCGCGATCGACGGCATCATCCGCGCGACCAATACGCTGCTGGCGGGCAAGGTCGTCGTGGTCGCCGGTTACGGGCCCTGTGGCCGTGGCATCGCGGACCGGGCCTGCGGGCTCGGCGCCCGGGTCATCGTCACGGAGGTCGATCCGGTGCGGGCGCTCGACGCGATCATGCGCGGATTCCAGGTGCTCCCGATGGCGGCGGCCGCACCGCTTGGTGAGGTGTTCGTGACCGCGACCGGTTCCCGCGACGTGATCAGCGCCGCCCACATGACCTCGATGCGGGACGGGGCGATCCTGGCCAACGCAGGCCATTTCGACGTCGAGGTCGACGTCCGGGGACTCGCTGAGACGGCGGTGGAGATCCGTCCAGGGGTGCGCCCGCATGCCGATGAATACGTACTGGCCGACGGCAGGCGGCTGATCCTGCTGGCCGACGGCCGGGTGGTCAACCTGGTCGCGGGCGAGGGTAACCCGGCCGACGTGATGGACATCTCTTTCGCCGTGCAGGCACTTGTCCTCGCCTGGCTGGCCGAGGGCGCTCATGGGCTGAGCGCGGGGGTTCATGGTGTGCCCGCGGCCATCGACGCCAGGGTGGCCAGGCTCGCACTCGCCTCGCAGGATGCCGAGATCGACGTTCTCACTGCGGCGCAGCAGGACTACCTCGACTCCTGGCGCCAGGGATCGTGACCGCACTGGGCGTCCGCGGTCAGCTGCCGGTTTTGCGCCGCGCCCTGCAGCGCGAGGCCGAGTCCCTCCTTGCGCATCCGCATGCCGAGGTCGAGCAAGACAATGACGCCGGCACCGATACTCGCACGGCAACGGGCGAGATGCCGACGGTGAGGCTCTTGAAATGCGCCGATTCGGGTCGTTAACGGCACCGGATCTTTCCGAATCCGCCCTGCGCCGGGGCCCGCGTCTCGCACCCGGGAGCCGCCAGGACGCAAAATCGTGGTGTGGACGTTCCTGCACTGCGCTGGGTGGACCCGCCCGCAGGTCCGGCGATCGCGCTCTTGGACCAGACCAGGCTGCCCGCCGAGGAGGCAGTCGTCACCTGCAGCGATGTCCCGGAGCTCGTTGACGCTATCCGCCGGCTTGTGGTGCGTGGCGCACCCCTGCTCGGCGTGGCTGGCGCCTACGGCGTCGCGCTCGCCGCGTATCGCGATGATGACGTGCCGAGCGCTGCCGCCATGATCGAGGCCGCCCGCCCCACGGCAGTCAACCTGGGCTGGGGAACCCGCCGTGCGCTGGCTGCCTACATGGCGGCACGGCAGCTGCGGGGTCAGGACCCAGATGCGAAACGGGTAGCGGCGGCCGCTGCCGTTGCCGAGGCAGCGTCAATCGAGGCCGCAGACGCCGCCGCGAGCCAGGCGATGGCGGCGCATGGTCTTGCCCTGGTACCTGAGGGCGCCAGGGTTCTGACGCACTGCAACACCGGAGCGCTTGTCTCGGCGGGGGAGGGAACAGCCTTCGCGGTTGTCCTCGCGGCACATAGGGCAGGCAGGCTGGCCCAGCTCTGGATCGATGAGACCAGGCCCCTGCTGCAGGGCGGCCGGCTGACCACCTACGAGGCGGGACGGGCCGGGATTCCGCACTCGGTGCTCGCGGATTGCGCTGCCGGTTCGCTGTTCGCGGCGGGTGCGGTCGATCTTGTCCTGATCGGCGCGGACCGGATCGCGGCTGACGGCAGCGTGGCGAACAAGGTGGGCAGCTACAGCCTCGCGGTACTTGCCCGCCACCACAAAGTGCCGTTCGTGGTGGTCGCACCAACGTCCACGGTGGACCTGAGCAGCCCGGACGGCGCCTCGATTGAAGTCGAGCACAGGCGGTCGGAGGAGGTCACCTGGATCGCCGGAGTACCCGTCGCGCCGCCTGGGACGCCCGCTTTCAACCCGGCTTTCGACGTCACGCCGCCCGGGCTGATCACCGCCATCGTCACCGAACGCGGGGTCGCGCAACCTGTCACAGCAGGTACCCTGCGTGTCCTGGGCCGGGGATCCGATCTTCAGGACGGTCACCTGGCCGCCGTTTACATGGAACGATGAGGCTTATGAAAGGTCGCGTGCTAGTCGTCGACGATGACGCTGCTCTCGCCGAGATGCTGGGAATAGTGCTCCGCGGCGAGGGCTTCGAGCCCACCTTCGTGGCTGACGGGGACAGGGCCATGGACGTGTTCCGTGACAGCCGGCCGGATTTGGTGCTGCTTGACTTGATGCTGCCTGGCCTGGACGGCATCGACGTCTGCAGGCAGATCCGGGCCGAGTCCGGGGTGCCGATCGTCATGCTCACCGCCAAGAGCGACACCGTTGACGTGGTGCTGGGGCTTGAGTCGGGAGCTGACGACTACATCGTCAAGCCGTTTCAGTCGAAGGTGCTGATCGCGCGGGTGCGGGCCAGGCTGCGCCGCACCGACGACCCGGCACCGGAGATGTTGCAGATAGGTGATGTCAGCATCGATGTGGCCGGGCATTCGGTGACCCGGGTCGGCGTGCCGCTCAACCTCACCCCGCTGGAGTTCGACCTGCTCGTGGCGCTGGCTCGCAAGCCACGTCAGGTGTTCACCAGGGAGGTGCTGCTTGAGCAGGTGTGGGGTTACCGGCACGCGGCGGACACCCGGCTGGTCAACGTCCATGTCCAGCGGCTCCGCGCCAAGATCGAGAAGGATCCCGAGCGCCCGGAGGTCGTCGTAACGGTCCGGGGCGTGGGATATAAGGCCGGGCCGGGCTGATCGGTGACGCGCCGGGCCCATCATGCCCGGCACCGGTCGGCGGCCCGTTCAGCAGAGAAGGGTCATGAGGGGAGTCATCAGCAGGACTGCCGGGAGCGGGAGGCGCCTGGCTGGTCTTGGCAACGGGAAGCAGGGCCAGGCGGCACTGAGCACGGCCGCGCGGCCGGCCGATGAGACCGGCCTGGATGCGAATGCCATGATGACGCCCGGCAGTCCCGCGGCCGACCTGCATGAAGCTGCAGGGGCCGCCGGGCACTGGTCGGTGACCGTTCATGCCGATCGGATCCGCCGGGCCCTGCGGCCGGCCAGCCGGCTGTCCGCCGCCCTCCGTAAGCGCCTCGTCGCCGCGGCAGGCAGCCTGCGGGAGCACTGGGTGCGATCGCTGCAGCTGCGGGTGGTTGGTACCACGCTGGTGCTGTCAGGGGCCGTCGTTACCGTCCTTGGCCTGTTCCTGATGCAGTACATCGCCAGCGACGTACTGCAAGCCGACGCGACACGCACGGGCAGCGTAGCCGCCGAGGGCTTGCAGACCGCCGAGGCAATGCCCTGGGTCAGGTCAAGCCCGGGGAGCGGGACCAGAGGGCAGATCTACCAGCTGCTGCACCAGCTCCAAGTCCAGGCGCCAGGTCTCGGCAACTACGGCATGGCTGTCTTGATCGCGCAGCCCAGGCAGGAATACGCGGCGCTGACCGCTGGCGGGCGGCTGGGGATCCCCAGCGCCCAGAGCCTGCCCACTCCGCTCACTGACAAGGTGAGCCAGCTGCAGGGACATGGAATCCAGAACAAGCTGAGCTACCAGCTGACCAGCATCAATAATTACCCCGGGTCCGGCGCGCCGGTGACCACCGGATTCGCCTACGGGGTGCCGCTCGGAAACTACTACCAGCTCTATTACTTCTTTCCGCTCTCTGATGAGCAGCGCAGCCTGGACCAGGTGCAGCTGATAATGATGCTGGCCGGCCTGGCGCTTGTCGTCCTGCTGGCGCTGATCGCCTCGCTGGTCACCCGCTGGGTCGTGGTACCTGTCCGGCAAGCCGCCAGCGGCGCGCAGCGGCTGCGCGCGGGCAATCTCCAGGAGCGGATGGCGGTACGCGGGTCAGACGAGCTGGCGGCGCTCGCGACCTCATTCAACGAGATGGCGGCCAGCCTGCAGGACAAAATGCAGCAGCTTGAGGATCTCACCCTGGGTCAGCGCCAGTTCGTCTCCGACGTCTCCCACGAACTGCGAACGCCGCTGACGACCATCAAGTGTGCCGCCGAGGTCATCTTCGCGTCCCGTGCCGAGCTGGACCCGGCGGCGGCCCGGTCGGCCGAGCTGCTGCTGAGCCAGCTGGAACGGTTCGAGTCGCTGCTCGCCGACCTCCTGGAGATCAGCAAGCACGACGCGAATGTGGCGACCCTGGACCCGGAGCCCGTGGACGTCTGCGACCTGGTCAGGAACGCGGCCGATGTGGCACAGCAACTGGCTGAGCGGCGCGGTGCGAAGATCGAGTTCAGGTTGCCTGCGGAGCCATGCGTGGCCGAGGTGGATCCGCGCCGGGTGGAGCGCATCATGCGGAATCTACTCGTCAACGCGGTCGAGCATGGTGACGGCAAGGGCACGCTGGTCACTGTCGCCGGGGACTCGGGCGCGGTGGCCGTCGCGGTGCGCGACCATGGTGTCGGGCTCAGGCCAGGCGAGGAGCACCTGGTATTCGATCGGTTCTGGCGGGCGGACCCGGCCCGGGCCAGGAGTACTGGCGGCACCGGCCTTGGCCTGTCGATCGCGCTTGAGGATGCTCGCTTGCATGGCGGATGGCTGGAGGCATGGGGGGAATGCGGCCGTGGCTCGCTGTTCCGGCTGACGCTGCCGAGGGCGGCCGGCGCCCTTCTGGAGGGCTCACCGCTTTCGCTTATCCCCGATGAGGCAGAACTGGCCGACGGCGCAGCGGGGCTGGCCGGGCTGCCCCTGGACGGGGAGGGGGGTGGCGCAGCGGGGCTGGCCGGGCTGCCCCTGGACGGGGACGGCAAAGCCGGGCCGGGCAGCCTGCCTCTCGATGGGCATGACATCGAGGCCGGAGCCGGGTCTGCTCCTGGCACCGGGGCGGTACCGGATGAATGACCACAGCGAGCTCACATCCCGTTCGGCCTGGCGCCCGGCGGCCGGGCGGGCAATCGGCCAGCCTGGGGCCGCCGCCGTCCGCCGCTTCGTGACGGCGGCAGCGGTGGCGGGCGCCGCGGCACTCGCCCTGGCCGGATGCGCCATGGTGCCGGCCAGCGGAGGCGTCAACGAGCTCCCTATCTCCGAGGCCGGGGGCGGCCAGAATCAGGAAAACCCCCAGCTCATCCCGATAGGACCGGTCCCAGGCTGGAATCCAGCCCAGATCGTGAACGGCTTCCTCGCGGCCAGCGCGAGCTTCGCCAATGATCGGGCGATAGCCCTTGAATATCTGACTCCGGGAGAGCGCAGCAGATGGCACCCAGGCGGGGAGGTGACTGTGGTAGGCAACCTTCAGCCGAGCACCACTGCCAACGTCCCGAAGCGGCAGCTCAACCTGGCAAGTCAGCAAACCACGGTGCAGGTCTCCGCCGTCCAGGTGGCGACGCTGACGGGCAGCGGCCAGTACCTGACCACCCCTTCGTCCGCTTCGTCCAAGGGCGGCTACACGTTCCACCTGACCAAGATCAATAACCAGTGGCGGATCGACTCACCGCTGCCCACCGCGCAGCTGATGCTCACCACCGATGAGCTCGAGCGCGCGTATCAGCAGCGGAACCTGTACTTCCTCGACCCGTCCGGCCAGACGCTGGTGCCTGACCCGGTGTTCGTCCCGCAGAATGCCACCGAAAGTGACCTGGCCACGCAGCTGGTCACCGGGCTCCTCAAAGACCCGCAGGGCTGGCTGTCCGGGGCGACGCGGACCGCCTTTCCCGCGGGCACCAGCCCGCATATCCAGGTGAGTTTCAATGGCCCGGACGCGACCGTCAGCATCCGCGTACCGCAAGCGACCCTGAAGTCGTTGAACCAGCCAGCGCTGGCTGCCCAGCTGGTCTGGACGCTAACCAGCAGCTCCTACGGGCCGTCGAGCATCCAGTCTGTTCAGCTGCAGGTCAACGGGCACACGCTGGGCCAGGACGGGAGCCAGTACCTGCTGCCGAAGATGTATCAGGACTGGGTGCCTAGCCCCTCGGCGGCGGCCGGGCCTTACTTCATCAGCAGCACCGGGTCCGTCAGGCTGGTCACGGCTGCCGGGCACCTTGGCTCGGTCACCTCGCTCCCGTCGCGCCCCGTTTCCGGTCAGGCAGGGACGGCCGAGGTCCCTGCGCTGAGCGCGATTGCGGTATCACCGGACCAGGCCGCACTGGCCGGCGTCTCCGCGAACGGCAGCATTATCTACAGAGGTGAGCTCGCCCGGAGTGCAACCCTGACGGCGCAGCGCCCTAGCGGCACCGTTACCTCGCTGAGCTGGGATCGCAGCGGTGCCCTATGGTTCGCGGCGGGCGGCTCCGTCTGGATGCTGACGCCAGGGACCGGCTCCACCGTGCAGGCCGACCTTGGCCTGCCAGCAGGCGACGAGGTGACCGCGTTCCGCGTCGCCCCGGACGGCGTCCGGGCCGCGATGATCGTCAAGACCGGTAACGGCGCCTCTCAGCTGCTGCTCGCGGCCATCATTCATAGCGACGCCGGCGCCGCGGTATCGATCGGGCAGACCGTGGCTATCGGAGCGGGCATTGCCGACCCGGGGGCCTTGAGCTGGTATGACGCTGATCACATCGTTGTCCTGGCGGGAGCTGGCTCCGGGGCACAGCTGGAGGAGGTCCCGGTCAACGGCGGCCAGCCCACGCTGATCGGGACGCAGAGCGGTACCGTGTCGGTGACCGGTGACGGCGCCGGGCTGGCAGTCGGGCTGTCCAACGGCGAGCTTTTCGTGTCGCCCAGCCTGAATGCTCCGTGGGAGCCGGTGGACTCCGCCGGAAAGGGTCCTGTCTTCCCCGGCTGACCATCCCGGCACTCTGCTACCGCCTGAGATGTCGCGGTCGCTGTACGCTTCCGGCTGACACCGGCGGGTTGCTTGCGCTCCCACCTGACATCCGGCCCAGGTAGGGCTAGCGTCGTGGCATGGCACCCGTCCGGGTCCGTGGTTGCGTCGGGCAGGCTCCCCCGCGAGCGGGGGCCCCGCCTTGGCAAGCCGATGCCAGCCGCAGGCGAAACGGTCCACGTAAGGCGACTTCTTGTCGACTGATCACGGTGCGGCTTAGAAGTAAGTCCTGCCCCGCAGGGGGATCCGACGTCCCCCGGGTAGGGAGAAGGGTAGTAGTGGCACAAGGTTCGCCGCGAGCCCCTCAGCAGGCGAATGTGGGGTCGAAGACCAGGTCGGCCGGACGGGTGTCACCTCAACGCGGGCAGAAGGGGGTTTCCAGGTGGACATCATCTTCAAAGGCCGGCACACGGACGTGCAGGAGAGATTCCGTGAGCGCGCGACGGCAAAGCTCAGCAGGATCGGAAAGCTTGATCAGAAGGCGATACGGATAGATGTTGAGGTCTCGGCCGAGCGCAACCCGCGCCAGGCCGACCGGCGGGAACGCGTCGAGCTGACGATCAGGTCTCGCGGGCCCGCCATCCGTGCGGAGGCGGCTGGCCAGGACCGCTATGCCGCGCTCGATATGGCGCTGGCCAAGCTGGAGTCGCGGCTGCGGCGCGCCGGAGACCGCCGCAAGGCACGGCGAGCGGCGCCGCCGGCAAGCCGGCCGGGCGAGCCGGTGATCGACGAGGCCGCCGTCAGCCTGGCTGCCGGTGGCCTGCTCGCGGTGCAGGCGACGGCGGCGGCGCAGCTGCCGCCCGTGCCGCGGCAGGCTTCGGGCGACCGGCTCGCGCGGGCCGAGGCCGCGATGGCCGGCTCCGATGAATTCCGGCCGGAGGAGCCTGACGACGGAGTGTCGCACGAGCCCGACGATGTCGTGCCGATCGAGATGGAAGGCGACGGGCCGCTGGTGGTGCGAGAGAAGTTCCATCTCGCCCGCCCGATGGCCATCGACCAGGCGCTGTTTGAGATGGAGCTGGTGGGCCACGACTTCTTCCTGTTCCGTGATGCCCAGGACGGTTGTCCCAGCGTCGTGTACCGGCGCCGGGGATATCAGTACGGGGTCATCCGCCTGGTGGAAGAACTGTCGGCGGGACGAGCCGCAGGCTCGTCGCAGGCGCGGACGGCGGCGCCAGCGAACGGCCAGGCCGGGAGGACGACGGATGTGGCCCCCGGCTAGCTCTGCGGCACGGCAGCCCTCGCCAGGGTGGCGCGCTTGCGTCGCGGGCCCCGGTCGGCCAGAGTCTGATCACACGGCACCGCGGATCCAGGCATCGATGGCCGCCCGGCGGCGGTGCACCGGGCGGCATCGCCGGTTCGGCGGCCTGAGGAGGTGCAATGGGCGCGAGTCACGCGGATAGCTCGTCGCCGCCAGCTGCCGCACAGCGACCTGAGCCGATCCGCACGATAATCGTCGACGATCATGCCCTGTTTCGGCGCGGGCTGGAGATGGTCCTCGAGGAGGAGCCGGATATCGAGCTGGTCGGCCAGGCCAGTGATGGTGCCGAGGCGGTGGAGAAGGCGGCCGAGTCGCTGCCTGACGTAGTCCTGATGGACATCCGGATGCCTAGGAGCAGCGGGATCGAGGCGTGCCGGGCCATGAAGGAGGCTGCGCCGAGCGCCAAGATCATCATTCTCACTATCAGTGACGAGGAAGAAGACCTGTTCGAGGCGATCAGGGCGGGAGCCAGTGGCTACCTGCTCAAGGACATCCCGCTGGACGAGGTCGCCGAGGCGGTCCGGGCAGTACATGGCGGGCAATCCCTGATCAATCCGTCGATGGCGGGCAAGCTGCTGACCGAGTTCGCGACCCTGGCGAGACGGGACGGCGAGGCGCGGGCCCAGGAGGTGCCCGCGCCCAAGCTCACTGACCGCGAGATGCAGGTCCTCAAGCTGGTGGCCAGGGGGATGAACAATCGGGATATCGCCAAGGAGCTCTTCATCTCCGAGAACACCGTGAAGAACCACGTCCGCAACATCCTGGAGAAGCTGCAGATCCACTCCAGGATGGAGGCGGTCATGGTGGCGGTGCGGGAGAAGCTGATCGAGTTCAGCTGACCGCAGCTAGGCCGAATCCGGTCGGCGGTCAGGTCACCGCGGCGATCTCGGCGCGCATCCGCCCCTCCAGGCGGGCTGGTGCCACCTCGCCGACGGATACGTTGTCGCAGCCGACCCAGGCGGCCGCATCCCGCAGCGCGCGGGCCATCGCTGGCGCGGCTGCCGCTGACTGCAGGGACAGCTTGCGCGCGAGCAGGGTCCGGCCGCTGCGGGCCGGATCGACCCGGCCGACAAGGCGGCCGCCGGCCAGCAGCGGCATCGTGAAGTAGCCGTGTACGCGCTTCGCGCTCGGCAGGTAGGCCTCCAGGCTGTGCTCGAATCCGAACATCCGCAGGGTCCGCTTGCGGTCCCAGATGAGCGAGTCGAATGGTGACAGCAGCGTCACCCGGTGCCGGCCGCGGCCCGCGGCATCCTGGCCCGTCCCGCCGACCCCGGCCAGCGCGGCCGGATCTGCCCAGGCCTGAACTGGCGCCGTAGCTGTTCCACTGGCCGACGCCAGGCCGCGCGGCCGGGAGGAGGCCGCGCCGCTTCCGGCTTCGTTGGCCGCCTGGCCCGCCTTCGCTACGCCCGCAGCGATCAGCACCGGTATCAGGCCGGCGCTCGCCGCCGCCGCATCGACCGAGAACCCGTCCAGCGCCTTGGCTGCGCCGAAGTTCCGCAGCCGCTGGTAGTCGACAAGATCGCTGCGGGTAACCACGCCGAGGGCCCGGGCCGCGATAGCGACGAGATGGGTGATGCACTGCTCATCGGAGGGCTCGGCGTCGAGCAGGTGCCCGGGCAGCACCCGTTCGGGCAGGTCGTAAACGCGGCGCCAGCCGGTGCGGCGGGTGCAGATGACCGCTCCGGTGGTGAGCAGCCATTCGACAGCGATCTTCATGTCCGACCAGTCCCACCAGTCGCTGCCGCGCTTGGCACCGCCGAGCTGAGTAGCGGTCAGCGGTCCTTCCGCGCTGAGCCGCGCCAGCACGTCCGTGCAGGCATTTTCGGGCACCTTGTGCCAGTGCCTGCCCCTGGCACGGAACGTCCGGCGCCGGAACCCGTAGAACGGCCACTCCTCGATGGGCAGCACGCACGCGGCGTGGGACCAGTATTCGAACGCATCCGGCTTACCCGGATGCCAGTAGGCACGCTCGACCCGGGCCCGCGGCACCGGCCCGAGCCGCGCGTAGGCGACAAGCTCGTGCGAGCGGGCGAGCACGCTGATCGTGTCCAGCTGGACCGCGCCCAGCCTGCGCAGCATGGCGGGAACGCCGCCGCGGCGGACCTCGGTACCGATAAAGCCCTGGGCGCGCAGTGTCATCAGGCGAGCCTCGTCCGCCGACAGCGTCAGCTCCGGCACCGCGGGAGAGGGCCTGGTCACGAGGCGCAGCATAGCCGGTGGCGCCGACATTTCGGGCGCGCTGCCGGCGGGCAGCGGGGAGACAGCGGCGCGGGACGGTTACCAGAGCCGCGGGCGGCCGGGCTTTAGTACCAGTCCTCGAAAATGTTGATGGCCAGCGACATCAGGCCGCCCACCGCGGCTAGCCCGAGGCTGACCCAGAACAGCCACCAGGTCGGACCGAAGACCAGGGCGAGGCCGCCGACCAGGAAACCGACCATGATGATGGACACCGCCACCCAGGAGACCGGGCGCCCGTGGAAGGGATGCGGCGGCGTCCAGTCGGGCGGCACCTGATGCGCAAGGGCCGCCTGCTCACCCTGGTTCTGCTCATCGATGGCGCTGGAGAAGCCGCTCTGGTCCCGCGCGGCGCTGCCGAAGATGCCCTGATCCCGCGCGGCGCCGCCGATAGTGCCCGGCTCCACCTGGTTCGACATGCGCACTGCTCCTCTCGTCCTGCCTGTCCGTCGTCCTGCCTGACCGCCGTCCCTGCCTGACCGCCGTGCATATCATTGTGGCCAGCGCTCCTGGCCCGCGAGTACCCGCCCCTGCCGTGCGTGGCTTACCGTACAGGCTCGGTTTCATCCCGCGTCTCGCCTACCATGGCTGTAATACGGTGTGCCGGTGAGCCGCCTCGCTATCTGCCCGCCTGGCAAGTGTCACCCCGACCGTGCCGTGGCGGCAAGCCGGTCCGCTGACAGACGATCCGCGAGGAGCGCGAAGAGCAGTGCCAGTCATTATCGATAGTGTCCTTCGCGCTGGCGAGGGCAAACTACTCCGCAAGCTCAAGCGTATTGCGGCGCAGGTCAACTCGATCGAGGAGGACTTCGCCGCGCTCAGCGACGCTGAGCTCCGGGCAATGACGGACCACCTGCGGCAGCGTCACGCGGACGGCGAGTCGCTCGACGACCTGATGCCGGAGGCGTTCGCGGCCGTCCGCGAGGCCGCGAAGCGGACCATCGGCCAGCGGCACTTCGATGTGCAGCTGATGGGCGGTGCCGCGCTGCATATGGGCAACATCGCGGAGATGCGGACTGGTGAGGGCAAGACGCTCACCAGCGTGCTGCCGGCCTACCTGAACGCCCTGTCCGGCAACGGCGTGCACGTCGTCACCGTCAACGACTACCTGGCCAAGCGCGACGCCGAGTGGATGGGGCGGATCCACCACTTCCTCGGCATCGAGGTGGGCGTGATCCTGGCTCAGATGGAGCCGGACGAGCGGCGCAAGCAGTACGCGGCCGACATCACCTACGGCACCAACAACGAGTTCGGCTTCGACTACCTCAGGGACAATATGGCCTGGGGCCTGGAGGAATGCGTCCAGCGGGGGCACAATCTGGCGATCGTCGACGAGGTCGACTCCATCCTCATCGACGAGGCGCGGACCCCGCTGATCATCAGCGGGCCGGCCGACCAGAACAGCCGGTGGTACCTCGAATTCGCCAAGATCGCGCCCAGGCTGCGGCGCGGCGAGGAAGGCGAGGGCGATTACGAGGTCGACGAGAAGAAGCGGACTGTCGGCATCACGGAGGCGGGCGTCGAGAAGGTCGAGGACGTGCTCGGCATCGACAACCTGTACGACTCGGTCAACACCCCCCTGGTCAGCTTCCTGAACAACGCGCTCAAGGCCAAGGAGCTGTACAAGAAGGACAAGGACTACGTCATCATCAACGGCGAGGTCCTGATCGTCGACGAGTTCACCGGCCGCATGCTGCACGGCCGCCGGTACAGCGAGGGCATGCACCAGGCCATTGAGGCCAAGGAAGGCGTGCAGATCAAGGACGAGAACCAGACGCTCGCCACGATCACGCTGCAGAACTACTTCAGGCTCTACGACAAGCTCGCCGGGATGACGGGCACCGCCCAGACCGAGGCGAACGAGTTCCACCAGACCTACAAGCTCGGCGTGGTGCCGATCCCCACGAACAAGCCGATGATCAGGGCGGATCAGGCCGACATGGTCTATCAGACCGTGCAGGCGAAGTTCGAGGCCTGCGTGGAGGACATCGCCGAGCGGCACGCGGCCGGCCAGCCGGTGCTTGTCGGCACGACCAGCGTCGAGAAGTCCGAGCTCGTGTCCAGGATGCTTAAGCGCAAGGGCATCCCGCACGAGGTGCTGAACGCCAAGTACCACGAGCGTGAGGCCGCGATCATCGCGCAGGCGGGACGCAAGGGCGCCGTCACCGTCGCTACGAACATGGCGGGCCGCGGCACCGACATCATGCTGGGCGGTAACCCCGAGTTCATCGCCGACCTGGAATTGCACCATCGCGGCCTGTCCCCGGTGGAGACGCCGGAGGACTTCGAGGCGGCGTGGCCTGAGGCAGTCGAGAAGGCGCGGCGGGCGGTGGCCGAGGAGCATGAGGAGGTCGTCGCGGCAGGCGGTCTCTACGTGCTCGGCACCGAGCGGCATGAGTCCCGGCGGATCGACAACCAGTTGCGCGGCCGGTCGGGGCGGCAGGGCGACCCCGGCGAGTCGAGGTTCTACCTGTCGCTCGAGGACGACCTGATGCGGATGTTCAACGCGGACAAGGTCGCGCACATCATGGAGTGGCTGAAGACACCGCCGGACGTGCCCATCGAGTCCAAGACCGTCAGCCGGTCGATCAGGTCCGCCCAGACACAGGTCGAGCAGCAGAACTTCGAGATCCGCAAGGACCTGCTCAAGTACGACGATGTCATGAACCGGCAGCGGCATGTCATCTACGACGAGCGACGGCAGGTCCTTGAGGGCGCCGACATGCACGAGCAGATCCGCGGCATGATCGACGACGTGGTGGCCGACTATGTGGCGGGCGCCACCAGCGACGGGTTTCCCGAGGAATGGGATCTCGATCAGCTGTGGCGGGCGTTCAAGCAGCTGTACCCGGTCGGGCTCTCCCTCGAGGCGATCACCGAGGAGGCGGGCGGCGAGCGCTCGGGCCTGTCGGCCGAGTTCATCACCCAGACGATGCAGCAGGACGCGCAGGCGGCCTACGACGGGCGCGAGGCTGAGCTGACCCCGGAGGTCATGCGCGACCTCGAACGGCGCGTGGTCCTGTCGGTGCTCGACCGCAAGTGGCGGGAGCACCTGTACGAGATGGACTACCTGCGCGAGGGCATCGGCCTGCGGGCCTGGGCCCAGCGTGACCCGCTGGTGGAGTACCAGAACGAGGGCTACACGATGTTCGACTCGATGAAAGAGGGCATCAAGGAGGAGTCGGTCGGCAGCCTGTTCAACCTCCAGGTGCAGGTGCAGGAGAGCCCGATCCTTGAAGAGGCACCGCCTGGAGCCGACGGCGTGCTGGCCGGCGCCGGGCCGGCCCCGCTGGGCGGTGCCGGGTCGTCGGCGCCCGCGGCAGGCGGCACCGGGTCACGATCGGGCGCGGCGGGCGGCACCGGGTCACGATCGGCCGCGGCAGGCGGCCGGAGAGCCCGCGGCCGCGCGGGGCAGGGAGCCGCCGCGGCGCCGGGCGGTCAGCCCGCTCCTGGTGCCCCTGCGGTTCCCGCTGGCCTGGCACCCCGCGGCCTGGATGCCCCACAGCGGCCAGGCCGGCTGCAGTACAGCGCGCCAAGCGCTGATGCCCCCGGCCAGACCGAGCAGCGCACCGAGTCGGCGAACGGCGCCGACTTCTCCAGGGTCGGACGGAATGCCCCGTGCCCATGCGGCTCGGGAAAGAAGTTCAAGCAGTGCCACGGCGACCCGCGTAATCGATAGGCGCCGCACGTCAGGCCGCCTCTATCGCCGTGCAGAGCCAGCGCGCGGTCCTGGCGGGCCGGCCCGGGGTCGCGCAGCGCGGACCGTCTCGCTCCAGCCTGACGGCCAGCGCGCGGACCCGGGGGCCGAATCGGACGACAACGGTCATCTCGACGACGTCGGCTGCCGGGCGCGAGGCTAGGACGCGCCGCACCACGGGCCGGTCTCCGGCGGCGAGCATCGGCCCGAGCCGGCTGATGCGCTTGCGTGCCTGCTCGGTGGTCCACGGCACGATCTGCCGAGGTGGCCGGGACCCGGCCAGCGTCTCCGCAAGCACCTGGGCGAACTGGCCCGGCCAGCCGCGTCCGTCGGCAGCCGGATCACGGTCCGCTGGCCGGGAACGGGCCGGCCCAGGCCGGCCAGCGTCGCCTTCGTCCGGGCTGCGGTCGTCCAGGCTGCGGTCGTCTGGGCTGCGGTCGTCTGGGCTGCGGTCGTCTGGGCTGCGGTCGTCCAGGCTGCGGTCGTCCGGGCGGCACCCATCGGACGGCCCGCAGGCCAGCGTGGCCGGGTCCCGCCCAGCCGCCTGGCACTCGTCATCGTATGGGGGCGCGTAATCGGGCACCGGGATCGGGCGGACTGCGGCTACATCGGGCAATGGCCGCCGCTGGCCGGGCGGCCGGGCTAAGTCCGGGACGAGCGGCAGCACGTTCGGCCGCGGCGATCCAGGTGCTGGCCGCTGACGGTTGGTGGGCGGGGTTGGCTCGGGCATGTCATGAGTTCTACCCGGAACCGGTGACATTTCCTGGCCGCCACGCGCGGCTGGCACCCGCGCCGCTAGCGGGCCGCTACCGGGCCGCTACCGGGCCGCCGCCTGGCGCCCCACGGCCCGCGAGCTGAACTCCAGCACGGAATGCGGGGACCGCCCGCCTGGTTGAGAGGGGGTGGGATAGCGAACGCCCGTCCCAGCCGAGCCGCTTGCCTGCTCAGGCAGGCCCTTCCGGGAGTAACTCAGTGTCGCTGCCACCACTGGTCCAGCCAGCCGCCGAGCTTAGCGTCGATGAAGTGCGTCGTTATTCACGCCACCTGATCATCCCTGAGATCGGGATGACCGGGCAGAAGCGCCTAAAGAACGCCAAGGTTCTCTGCGTAGGCGCCGGCGGCCTCGGGTCGCCAGCGCTGCTCTACCTCGCCGCTGCGGGCGTCGGCACGCTGGGCATCATCGACTTTGATGTCGTCGACGAATCGAACCTGCAGCGCCAGATTATCCACGGCCAGTCCGATGTCGGCCGGCTGAAGGCTGAATCCGCGCAGGACAGCATCAGGGAGATCAACCCCTACATCGATGTCGTGGTCCACGCCGAGCAGCTTGATTCCGACAATGCGCTGCAGATCTTCGAGGACTACGACCTGATTGTGGACGGCACCGACAACTTTGCCACCAGGTACCTCGTGAACGACGCCTGCGTGCTCCTTGACAAGCCGTATGTGTGGGGATCGATCTACCGGTTCGACGGCCAGGCCAGCGTCTTCTGGGCCGAGCACGGCCCGTGCTACCGCTGCCTCTACCCGGAGCCGCCGCCACCGGGGATGGTGCCATCCTGCGCCGAGGGCGGCGTGCTCGGGGTGCTGTGTGCGTCTATCGGCTCCATCCAGGTCAACGAGGCCATCAAGCTGATCACCGGCGTGGGCGAGCCGCTGGTCGGGCGGCTGATGATCTTCGACGCTCTGGAGATGAGCTACCGGTCCCTGCGGGTCAGGAAGGATCCCGAGTGCGCGGTGTGCGGCAAGAACCCGACGATCACCGAGCTGATTGACTACGAGGCCTTCTGCGGGGCGGTATCAGAGGATGCCCAGCTGGCGGCATCGGGTTCGACGATCACTGCGGCCGAGCTGAAGACGATGCTCGACAGCGACGACAAGATCTTCCTGGTGGATGTGCGGGAGCCGAACGAGCACGAGATCGTGTCCATCCCTGGCTCGGTGCTCATCCCCAAGGACCAGTTCCTGTCCGGTGCCGCCCTCGAGCGCCTTCCGCAGGACCGCAGGATCGTGCTGCACTGCAAGAGCGGCGCCCGGAGTGCCGAATGCCTGGCCGTGGTCAAGAACGCCGGGTTCGCCGACGCCGTGCATGTCGGTGGGGGCGTTCTCGCCTGGGTCAGTCAGGTGGATCGTACCCTGCCCGTTTACTGAGCTAGCGGACGGCAGGGGCTGGTGAACCTCTTCGCTGATGGGCGCGTCATGCGTGAGCAGGCCGTAACATTCCGGTGTGGCCATGCAGCCAGAGTTTCCGGGCACTGAGGGCAGCCCGGCGCCGGCCGACGAGGCAGCGGAGCGCGCCGGGCTCGTTGGCGCGGCCGGGCCAGGTTCCGGTGGCTGGCGGATCGGCCTGATTCTTCTCGCGCTCGTGCTGGGGCTGAGCGGCTTGGCGGTATCGGCCGCCGGCGTTGCCAGCCAGCTGCTGCCGCGCAGGTTCAGCGTTGTCCAGCAGCAGCGGATCATTAACTGGCAGACGGCGGGGCGCTGGCGGGTCAGGTCGGCCGGGCAGATCTTTCCTGCGACCGTCACCTATCAGCTGCCCGGTTACTCGCTCGCGTCAGGTTCCGGGCTGAACCTGACCGCTCGGCGGATCGGTATCGCGAGGCAGTCGAGCTGCGGCGCTGCGACCGACCCGGCAGCGGCGCGGGTGCTTGACCGGCGGGGCTGTGTCGCATTGCTCAGGGCCACCTACATCGACTCCACCGGGGCCCTCGTCGTCACGATCGGGGTGGCGGTGCTGCCGAGCGCGGCGGCGGCCGGGGCTGTCGCCGGTGAGCTGCCGCACGGCGGGCAGCCGGGCGAAGGAGTACGCGCCGTAGCCTTCCCTGACACTCTCGCGTCGTCATTCGGCGACCGCCAGCGCCAGCTGTCCTGGGCGGTGAACGACGGCCCGTACCTGATCATGTCGGCCGCCGGCTACGCTGACGGGCGGCCGCGTGTCCCGCTGTCATCGGACAGCTACGCGGCGCAGGAGATGACCAGCGTGGCTGACGGCGTTGCCGAGGAAGTCGCGATGCCGCTTGGCGCCCCGCCTGCCCCGCCCAGGTGCCCTGGAGCACCCGGATGCTGAACATGACAGCGGCCAGCGTGCGCGCCCGGGCCGCGGGCCTGCTCGTGGTGCTCGCCGCGGCTGTGCTGGCCGCGACGATCTCGGCCGGCCCGGCCCGCGCGGACGGCGTCCGCGATGCCCAGCAGTGGGTCCTCGACGCGGTGCAGGCACCGGCCGCGTGGCAGGTGACGAAAGGGCAGGGCGTGACCGTCGCCGTCATCGACAGCGGGGTCAATCCAGCCGTGTCCGACCTGGTCGGATCGGTGACGTCGGGCCCCGACCTGACCGGCGTGGGTACCTCACCCGACAACCCCAACTGGGGCATGCACGGCACCTGGATGGCTTCGCTCATCGCGGGACACGGTGACGACGGCGGTGGCAGCGGGATCATCGGCATCGCACCGGAGGCGCACGTGCTGTCGATCCGGGTCATCACCGACCGGCAGGATCCGGGCTATGCGCGATACCAGCGCGAGCCACAGGGACGGGTACAGCGAGAGCTTGCGCGGGCCATCACCTACGCGGTGTCCCACGGTGCTGGCGTGATCAGTATGTCGCTTGGCTACGGCAGGCCCAGCGAGGCGGTCAGGCAGGCGCTCCAGGAGGCCTTCAATCACAACGTGGTCGTGGTGGCGTCCTCCGGCAACTCGGGAGACTCCGCGGCCGCCAGCCGGAATGCCCCGTACTCGTTCCCTGCCGACTATCCCGGCGTCCTCGGGGTGGCCGCCGTCGGCCAGAATGGCGCGTCGGCCGGGTTCTCGAGCGACAACCTTTCCGTGCAGGTCGCGGCCCCTGGGGTGCAGGTGCCCGCGCAGGGCAGGGATAACAAGTACTGGCTGGTGAGCGGGACCAGCCCGGCGTGCGCACTGGCGGCGGGAGTGGTGGCCCTGATCAGGTCCAGGTACCCGGCCTTGCCGCCGCCGCTGGTCAGGAAGGCTCTCACCACCACGGCCAGCCACCGCCCGGCGGGCGGCTATGACGATCAGGTCGGGTTCGGCACGGTGGATGCCGCCGCGGCGCTGGCCGCGGCCGGGCAGCTCGCTGCCAGTGCCCGCCTGAGTGACCTGCTGCCGAGGCGGAGCGTTCTTCCGGGCAGCTACTTCGGCGGCGGGCCTGCGGCGGTTCCGCCCGTCCCTGTCGGCCCGCGGGGCAAGCAGCAGCTGGTGCTGTACTGCGTGCTCGGCCTGGCCTGCCTGGCGGTGGTCGTCACGGCGACGAGCCGGCTTGTCCTTAGGCGGCGGCAGCCGGCTGGCGAAAGGTACCCGCCGGACTGGCCCGCAGGGCCTGCCCGCGATGCGCCGAACGGCCTGTCGGCCGGGTCCGCCGGGCGCCACGCGGCGGCGCCGCAGCGGCCGGGCGCGGCCTCGCCACGCGAATGAGCACGCGAATGACCACGCGACGCACCGAGGCTGGCCGCCCGGCGCTGGGCGATTTCACCAGCCGCGTCCTCGACCTCGCGGAGTCGATACCCGGGGGCCGGGTGATGTCCTACGGCGACATCGCCGAGTACCTGGGCCAGGGCGGCCCGCGCCAGGTCGGCCGCGTGCTGGCGCTGTGGGGCGGCGGCGTGGCGTGGTGGCGGGTCATCCATGCCGATGGCTCGCTGCTGGCCGGGCACGAGCAGGCCGCGCTCAGCCATTACCTGGCCGAGGGCACGCCACTGCGGCTGGCGCCGGACGGCAAGCCCGGCCGCGTCGATATGCGAAGGGCCCGCTGGAACGGCGTGGCCTGACCGGCTCGAGAATGTCGGCATCCTCTGCTGGAATGCGGTACTGGCATGACATGCAGCCGGTTACGCCGCTGGTCACAGTGCTGCGGCCAGGACGCGGGAGCCAAACCCG
>JBEKIF010000018.1:0-79531 GCA_050011895.1 Streptosporangiaceae bacterium
GTCTACCCGGCAGAGATCGAGGACATGATGTACACCCATCCCGCGGTCAGCGAGGTGGCAGTGCTGGGGGTCCCGGACGATCGGCTCGGCGAGGAGGTCAAGGCGTACGTCACCGTCAAGCCTGGCCACTCTGTTACTCAGCAGGAACTGGTCGATTTCGCGAAGGAGCGGATCGCCGCTTACAAGTACCCGCGGACCGTCGAGTTTCTCGATGAGATGCCGAAGGGCCCATCGGGCAAGATCCTCAAGAAGGAACTGAGGGCCGACTGATGCCCTCCGAGCAGAACGGATCTCGCCAGATGCAGAAACTCAGCGGTCTCGACACAATGTTCCTGTCCATCGACACGTCGACGACCAGTGGTCTCGTTGGCACGCTCTTCATCTTCGACCGGGACGGCGCACCGGACGGAGCGAACCGCGCCGCGATCCGGGAGCGCCTGGCTCCGGGAGGTCCCCCCGCGCTCGGGCCTTCAGTACTGGGACGACGATCCCGAGTTCGACATAGACGATCACCTCAATGACAGGGTGCTCGCCGCTCCGGGCACTCACCGGCAGCTGACCGCCGAGGTCGCCAGGTTGATGGCGCTGCCGGCGGAGCCAGACCAGCCGCCATGGGACCTGTATGTCATCGAGGGCCTGGAGGGCGGAAACGTGGCGCACCTGCTGCGGATCCACCATGCACTGATCGACGGCGGTCTGATGGCGGATGTGACCGCCATACTCGCGGACGACTGGAAGCGGCCGCCTTCGCTAGGGAAACCGTCCGGCGCCTCGTCACGGGCGCGGCCGGACGCGCTCACGCAAACTCTGGCGTCCGCCGTGGAGGTACCGGTACGAGCCGTCGGCCTGCAGACGGAGCTCATGGCCTGGCTCGGCAAGCGGGTTGTGCAGGACGGTATCCGGACCGTCCCCGGCCTGGTCACCCGCGGTCTGCGCGGAGCCATCGGGATCCCGGGCCGGGCCGCGGCGGGACTGCGACCCGCGCCCGCGCCCGCGGACGGCGACCGCGGCGGAGGCGGGGGAGGCGGGGTAGGACTGCCGAGGATCGTCGCCCCCAAGACGAGGCTGACCGGGGCGCTGACGAACCGGCGCGAGTACGCGTTCACCGTCATGTCCCTCCCCGAGGTCAGACGACTCGGCAAGGCAACCGGGTCAACGGTCAACGACGTGGTGATGTCGCTGGGCGCCGCCGCCGTGCGCCGCTATCTCAAGGAACTCGGTGAGCTGCCCGGCAAGCCATTGACGGCCGTGGTAGCCACCTCCACGCGCACCGGCAAGGAGCGCACCAAGTGGACGAACTATGTGTGGATGATGCTCGCGGAATTTCCGACGGACGTCGAGGACCCGGTGCGGCGGCTCAAGGCGGCGCGCGCGGCCATGAAGAAGGCCAAGGCCACCTCCAATGCCCTGCCCATCGGGCTCATCCAGTCAGCGAGCTACTTCTGGCCCAGCGCGCTGATGATGGCCGGAGCCAAGTTCATGGCCAGGCCAGCAATCGCCAAGCGCATCCCCGTCACACCGTGGAACCTGACGATGTCGAACGTGCGCGGCCTGTCCAAGCCGATCTCCATTGACGGTGTCCAGGCCGTGGGCAACTACCCGGTGACGTTCCTCCCGCCCAGCACCGGCCTCGGCATCGTCGTGGTGAGCTACGGCGACGATCTGGAGTGCTGTGTGGCTACCTGTCCCGACCTGGTGCCGGACGCCGAGCGGATAGCTGGCTACCTGACGGACGCGCTCGCCGACCTGAGCCGCGCCGTCGGTAAGTGACCTGACACCGTGCCCGCCGGCGGAGCGACGATATCGAGCCGCCGGCAGGCCGGGGAGCGTGTCAGCCGTTGGCCTGGCGGGCGAGATCGGCGTTGATCCGTTGTGTCGCGGTCTGGACGGCGTTGACTAGCTCCTTGACCCGCCCGCCCGAGAACCTGACGGCCGGAACGGACACGGTCACCGCGGCGAGCGGGTGCCCGTCGTATCCTCGGACAAGCACGCCGAGCGCGGCAATCCCGCGCTCGCTCTCGCCCATGTTTACCCCGTAGCCGCGGCGCCTGGTCGTCTCAAGCTCGCGCCTGAGGGTCGCCGCCTCGGTCATGGTGAGCAGCCCGTTGCCTGACTGGCCGGCCGGGTAGAGACGGTCGATCTCCTCCCTGGGAAGTGCCGCGAGCAACGCCTTGCCCCCCGAGGTGCGGTGGGCCGGCAGCACCGCACCTACCCGGGCGCCGACCCGCAACGGCCGCCGCGCCTCAACGCTCGCGATGAAGTGCACGTCGTGGCCGATCAGGACGACGAGGTGCGACGTCTCGTCCAGGGTGGTCCGCAGCCACTCCAGGTGCGGCCGGGACACGGCGCAAAGGTCGATCGACGACGCATGGCTTGCGGCAAGTTCGGTAAACGCGGGCCCGGGCCGGTAGGTACGGTCGCCCGCCTGGACCGCGAAGCCGCGGTAGCGCAGGGTCGACAGGAGCCGATGTGCCGTGGACGCGGCTACGCCCAGCTCATCGGCCGCGTCGGTGACCCGCAGCTGGCCCTCCCGGCCGAGCATCTGCAGCAGCCGGAGGGCAGCGTCGACAGACTCCAGGTGGCCCGTCTTGTTCCCCATAACGGAAATAGTATCACCAAGGCATTCCGCCAGGCTCGCCCGAAGCCTACGGTCGAACCAGCGAAGACGAGACCCCGAGGGGGAGAAATGCCCGACTCCCGCCGCACGAAGCCGGACATCAGCCTCGGCGGCTGGTTTGCCGCTCGGGCGGCCCGATCGGCACATCGGCGGGCGCTGACTTTCGAGGGGAAGACGCTGACCTACGGGCAGTTGCTCGATCGCGTGGATCGTCTGGCGGCAGGATTCCGAGCGCAGGGCCTGTGCCACGGTGACCGCATCGGCTTCCTGGGGACCAACCAGCCCGCCGTGCTGGAGACCTTCCTCGCAGCCGCGCGTATCGGGGCCATCTTCGTGCCGCTGAACTTCAGGCTGACGGGCGCGGAGCTGTCCTTCATCGTCGGGGACGCCGGCCTGCAGACCCTCGTTGCTGACGGCGAGCGCCAGGCGGTCATCGATAGCGTGCGCGAGCAATTGCCGGTACACCGCTACGTCGGCGTCGAGGGGGCCGGGGCCGGCTGGCAGGCCTTCGAGTCGGTCGTGGACGGCAACGAACGGTTGTCCCGGCCGGACTCCGTGGGGCCCGACGAGGTCGCCGTGCTTATGTACACGTCGGGGACGACAGGCCGTCCCAAGGGGGTCATGCTCACGCATGCCAACCTGTGGTGGAACAACACGAACCTGATGCACCTATGGGATGTCCTCGCGGATGACGTGACCCTCATCTCGTCGCCGCTTTTCCACATCGCCGGCCTCAATGTCACCATCCCCACCACGTGGCAGAGGGGCGGCGAGGTGGTGCTGCACCGCGCCTTCGATGCTCAGGCGACCCTCGACGACATCAGCCGCTACCGGATCTCCACGCTGTTCGCGGCGGTGCCCATGCTCCGGGCCATCAGCGAGCTTCCCGCCTTCGAGTCCGCGGACCTGAGCAGCGTGCGGATGATCATCGGTGGCGGCGGCCCGGTCCCCGAGGCGCTGATCAAGCTTTACCAGGCCCGGGGTATCTCCTTGCTGAACGGCTACGGGCTGACGGAGACGGCACCCTCCGCATCCTTCCTTACCGCGGAATACGCCCTGACGAAGCGAGAATCGATAGGTCAGGCTCCGCTGCTGAGCAAGGTCAAGGTTGTTGACGGGACGGGCGTTACCATCCCCGGACCGCACGTGCAAGGCGAGATCTGTGCATACGGGCCCAACGTCATGAAGGGCTACTGGAACCTGCCGGAGGCCACCGCCGAGGCCATCGACGCCGAGGGCTGGTTCCACACCGGTGACATCGGGTACTTCGACTCTGACGGGTTTCTGTACATCGTCGACCGGCTCAAGGACATGGTGGTTTCCGGCGGAGAGAACGTGTCATCTGTCGAGGTCGAGAATGTCATCTACTCGCACCCGTCAATTTCTGAAGTCGCGATCATCGGTCTTCACCACGAGCGCTGGGGCGAAACGGTCGTCGCCATCGCGGTGCTCAAGGCGGGGCACAGGTTGTCAATCGAGGAGCTGCGTGATTTCGCCGGCCAGTCGCTAGCCCGCTACAAGTTGCCTACCCGACTCCTGCTTGCCGATGAGCTGCCCCGCAACCCGGCAGGCAAGGTCCTGAAGCGCCAGCTCCGCGACGAGTACCGGACGGCGCCGGGTGACAAGTGAAGTCAGTCGCCGCCCAGGTCGCCGTCGAGCATCCGGTGTGCCCGCTCGATCAGGACCGGGACTGTCGGTCCCTCCCGCTCGAATCCTTCGCCCACGGTCCTGTTCTGCAGGAATCGGGCGTGGATCCCCTCAAGGACGACAGCCAGCTTGAAGCAGCCGAATGCCATGTAGTACCCGATCCCGGAGATATCCCGGCCGGTTAGCTCCGCGTAACGGGCTGCCAGTTGCGCCCTGGAGAAGAAGCCGGGCCTGGTGGTCACCGCAGCGCCAACATTGACCTCCAGCCATCCGGCGTCGCCAGGGCCAACCCAGGAGATGAGCGTCAGGCCGAGGTCAGCGAGCGGATCGCCGAGCGTGGACATCTCCCAGTCCACCACGGCCTTGATCGCCGGCCGGGCACCCAGGCTGATCAGCGTGTTGTCCAGCCTGAAGTCGCCGTGCACCAAAGTCCCTTCGGCCGATTCCGGCAGTCCCTCGGTGAGGCGGGCAACCAGCTGGTCGTAGCCTGGCATCTCCCTGGTGGCGGACAGGTCCCACTGGCGCTGCCATCGGGCGAGCTGACGGGCCAGGTAGCCCTCCGCCCGGCCGAAGTCGCTCAGGCCGACGGCGGCCGTGTCCACGCCGTGAATCGTGGCCATCATCCCGGCCAGCAGCTCCGACAACTGGGCGGCCTGCTGCTGGCTGACCTGCCGGCCGTCCTCCTCGGATCGCAGGACCAGGCCGTCAACGTACTCCATCAGGTAGAACGGGGCGCCGATGACGTCAGGGTCGGTGCAGATCGCGACCGGGCCCGGCGCCGGGACATCCGTGCCGCGCAACGCGGTGAGCACCCGGTATTCCCTGGTCATATCGTGCGCTGTGGGCAGCACGTGGCCGAGCGGCGGGCGCCGCAACACGAGCTTTCCGGCCTCCAGGTCCAGCCGGTAGGTGAGGTTGGACCGGCCGCCCGCGATCAGCTCGACGCCCTGCAGCTCGCCGAGGCCGTCAGCGCCGCTGCTGCCGATCCAGCTCGCCAGCCGGCCGGGATCCTCGACGCCCGGCACCCCGGGGACGCGCGGCATCTAGCTGTACTTCCGCAGTTCACGCCGCGCGAGCGAGCGCTTATGCACCTCATCGGGACCGTCAGCGAACCGCATGCTCCGTGAGTCCGCCCACATCTGCGCGAGCGGGAAGTCCTGGCTGACCCCGGCGGCCCCGTGTGCCTGGATTGCCTTGTCGATCACCCACGCGGCCATTCGCGGTGTTACGACCTTGATGGCCTGGATCTCCGTGTGCGCGCCCTTGTTACCGACCGTATCCATCAGCCAGGCGGTCTTCAGCACCAGCAGCCGGGCAGACTCGATCCTGACCCGCGACTCGGCGATCCAGTCCTGGATCACGCCCTGCTCGGCCAGCGGCTTGCCCCAGGCGATCCGGTCGGTGACCCGCCGGCACATCAGCTCAAGCGCCCGCTCGGCAGCACCGATCTGCCGCATGCAGTGGTGGATCCGGCCGGGACCAAGCCGGGCCTGGGCGATCGCGAAACCATCGCCCTGGCCCGCGATCAGGTTCGCGGCAGGCACCCGTGCGTCACGGAACTCCACCTCGGCGTGACCGCCGTGAGTCCCGCCGGCGTAGCCGAAGACCTGGATCCCCCGCTTGAACGTCACGCCCGGCGTGTCCCTCGGCACCAGGATCATCGACTGCTGGCGGTGACGGTCGGCCGCCGGGTCGGACTTGCCCATCACAACGAGGATCTGGCAGCGCGGATCCATTCCCCCGGACGACCACCACTTGCGGCCGTTGATCACGTAGCTGTCGCCGTCCCGCTCGATCTGGGTCGCGATATTGGTCGCGTCGGAGGAGGCGACATCCGGCTCGGTCATGCAGAAAGCGGAGCGGATCTCGCCGTTGAGCAACGGCCGCAGCCAGCGATCCTGCTGCTGCTTGTTGCCGAACTCGGCGAGCACCTCCATGTTGCCGGTATCCGGGGCGGCGCAGTTCAGGGCCTCAGGGGCGATCGCGGGGCTGTGCCCCGTGATCTCGGCCAGCGGCGCGTACTGCAGGTTGGTCAGCCCCGCACCGTCAGGATGATGGGCCAGGAACAGATTCCACAGCCCGCGCTTGCGCGCCTCGGCCTTGATTTCCTCCATGACCGCCGGGCGCTCCCAGACCCTGCCCTGATCAGCCAGCTCGGCCACCTGCTCGGCGAACACCTTCTCCGCCGGGCGGATCTTCTCAGCTATGAACGCCAACAACTGCCCGCGGAGTTCCTCGGTGCGCGCGTCGTATGCGAAGTCCATCGGCTAACTCCTTGGCAAGTCCGGACAAGATTGCCTATTGGACAGGCGTGACCACGATGCTACGGCCCTCGGGTGGAGCAGGTCGAGACCGTCAAACCGGCTCCGGAAGTGCGGCTGCAGCACCATTGCCGACCCGGCGGTGCTCGGCCTCGGCCGCGGCATCACCAGGGTCCAGCGCGTTCACAGCTGGGGGAACATGGGCGCGAGCTCGTCCGGCGTCATCGCCGTCGGCCCGTAGAGCCAGTCGACGTAGCTGTAATCGTGCACGTCGCGTTCGCGGAATACCTGATTGCGCCACAACCGCTTGTCGCCGTCGTGGTGCCATAGGTTGCCCCAGGCCCGTGCTGTCGTCAGCACCCGGCGGCAGTGCACTGGCCGAACCGCATTGTAGGCGGCGAGCGTGGCGTCCCAGTCGATCCCAGTCGGGGTGCCATGCTCGGCGGAGCCCTTGACGCCCTGCCGCTGCACATGGCCAGCCAGCACCCAGGCGTCTTCCATCGCCATCACCGCGCCCTGAGCGAGGTACTGAAGCGGCGGGTGGGCGGCGTCGCCGGTGAGGGCGAGCCGGCCCTGGACCCAGTTGTCGATCGGCTCGCGGTCGAACATCCGCCACCAGCGGTCCCGCCACATGTGGCGCAAACCCGCACGCACTTGCGGACAGGTCTCCTCGAAGGCGGTATCGAGTTCGTCGGGCGTCCCCCAGACCTCCTCGCCGGCCAGGGCCTTGGGCGACTGGAAGACCGCGACCTGGTTGAACATCTCGCCCTGGCGGAGCGGATACTGCACGAAATGACGCCTGGGCCCGATGTAGATGACGACGTCGTGCAGGCTGATGCCGAGGTCCCTGACCTTCTCGATCGGCACCGCGCCGCGGTAGGCCACGTATGCGGAGCTGACCGGCTCGTCGTCGCTCAGCAGGGGGCGGATGACCGAGCGCAGGCCGTCGGCGGCAAGGACGATCTCGGCGGAGTCGGTCCGGCTCTCGCTGATCGCCCGTGCGCCGCCAGGGACCTGCTCCACCCGGGTGACCTTACAGGCCGTGACGAGATCGGCCCCGATCCGCTTGGCCTCGCGGAGCAGCGCGGCATGCAGGTCGCTGCGGTGAATGACGACATAGGGCGAGCCGTAGCGCGCACGGGTGTCAGCGAGGTCCATCCTGGTCAGTTCCGTGCCGTCGATGGCGTCGCGCATGATGATGTTCTCAGGAGTGACCCCGAGGGAGATGACCTCGTCGAGCAGGCCCCAGTCGGCCAGGATGCGGGTGCAGTTAGGAGCGATCTGCAGGCCAGCGCCCACTTCGCCGAACTCTGGCGCCTCTTCGAGCACGCGCACCTTCAGGCCGGCCTGCGTGAGTGCGACAGCGTTGCTCAGGCCGCCGATCCCGCCGCCGACGATGATGACATCGGCGCCAGAGGTGTTCTTCACTAGATTGTCCTTACCTCGACGTGGGTTCCGGCCATCAGAGCCAGGCCGGCAGTGTGGTTTCCGGCCATCAGAGCCAGGCCGGCAGTAGCGGGATGGGCGTGCCGTCAGTCGTTTTGATCCCGCCCCCGGGCCGGCCGGTCAGCCAGCCGGCGACATCTGCGAGCGATCCCCGTACAGTTAGCCGCTCCCCGGTCCCGTTGATGTCCCATGACCCGCCCGTGTCGGTGGCCTGAACCGTGACGGACGGGCCATTCGCGCTGGCCGAGCGCTTGACGACCACGTCCCCGACGAGCGCCGTGAGGAAGGCAGCCGGGAGATCCGCGAACGTCGTGCCCGAGCCAAGGTCGACCGCGTGCACCATGACCTCGCGGCTGCGCAGCCACGGCAGCACCCTCGCCGGTACGGTCCGTCCCTGGGCGGTCACGACGCGGTGGCTCCACTGGGCATCCGAAAGCTCGCTCAGGTCGCCCGCGAGCTGCTGAGCCGATGAGTCAAGCCATTGGCGCAGTTCAGTGGCCGGCAGCCGGGATCCGTTCTCGATGTCGTCGTTGCGCTGCTCCGGAGAGGAGTACATGCGGTGTTCCTCGCCGGTCCTGGCCCAGCGCGCGAGTCGACCGAGCGCCTCGGCATTCGCGGCCACATGCGCGATCACGTGACGGCGCGTCCAGCCCGTCAGTGCGGTGTGCTCGCCGAGGCCGTCGTCATCGATCCGGGCCGAGGCCGCGATGAACTCGGCGGTCCCGCGCTCCATCCAGCGCCGGCTCAGCGCAAAGGCGCGTTCCTCACTGGTCACTGCGGTCACCGGAGGACAGCCTCGGCAACGGCGACATTCTCGGCACGGCCCAGCCCGGCGATCTCGGTGACGAGGGTCGATCCGGCGGTGAGGTAGCGGGCCGGCTTGCGTGCGTGGCCGACTCCGCCGGGAGTGCCGGTCGCGATCACGTCGCCCGGGTTGAGCGTGAGGATCGTGGAGATGTACTGGACAAGCGCGACCGGGTCGAAGACGAGGTCCGAGGTGTCGGCCTTTTGAACGATCTCCGCGTCGACCGAGGCCGTCAGCTGCAGAGCCGGACGGGTCCGGCCGGGCAGCTCGTCAGGCGTCACGAGGTAGGGGCCGAACGGCGTCGACCCTTCCCATGTCTTGCCTTGCAGCCACACCGGAGAGCGGTACTGCCAGTCACGCATCGTCACGTCGTTGAGAACCGCGAAGCCTGCGATAGCCGCGGACGCCTCCTCCTCGGTGGCCCGGCGGACCTGGGCCCCGATGACGACGGCCAGCTCGGCCTCCCAGTCGACGGCGTTCGATTCCGGCGGCAGCTGTATCTCGTCGGTCGCGCCGATGAGCGCCTCCGGATACTTCGCGAAGAGGGTCGGGTACTTCGGCAGGTCCCTTCCCATCTCGAGGATGTGGGTGCGGTAGTTCAGCCCGACACACAGCACCTTGCCCGGTGCCGGGACGACAGGTGCGAACGAGACCGGGTCCGCGGCAACGGCCTGCTGGGCGCCAGGCGCTGTCGCCCGGCCGGCCCAGTCGTCTCGGCTGAGCAGTTCGCCGACATCGCCGAAACCGAGGTCCACCAGGCCGTGCGCCTCCACGCGCACGGCCCGCGTGGCCCCGCCGGCGGTACGAACGGTGGCTAGCTTCATCAGTGCTGTCCTTCGACCTGGATGCGGTGAGCGTGCAGGGCCTCGAAGATCGGGGCGTCGCTGAACCGGAACAGATCCAGCGCGCCCGAGTCGGAGTCGGCAGCGGAGGCCTCGGAAATCGCCGAGAAGGAGACCCAGGACGGAACGACGAACAGGTCGCCGCGCGTTACCGTCCAGGCCTGGTCACCGACGGTCACCCTGCCGGTGCCGTCGAAGACCTGGTAGACCGATGAGCCGACCTCGCGGCGCGGAGCGGTCTGCGCCCCCCTGCGGACGCGGTGCATCTCGGCCCGGATCGTCGGCAGGACGTCTTTGCCGTTGGTGGGGTTGACGAACCGGACGGCGGCGTGGCCGGGTTCGACAGTGCCGTCGAAACGCTCGTCCTCGAGCGCCAGCTGGTCGCTCAGCGCCCGGTCGGTGTCGACCCACCGGTAGGCGAGCAGCGGTGTGCCCGGCTGGGCGTCCAGTCGGGATACCGGGCGCAGGCCGGGATGACCCCAGAGACGCTCGGAGCGGGACCGGTCCGGCGTGGTCTTCTCAGCCGTGGTGATCTCGTCCCGCCCGGGCTCAAAGAACTGTGACTCCGTGTAGTACTGGAACGGGATGTCGAGGCCGTCGATCCAGGCCATCGGCCGGTCAGCGGCGTTGTGGTGGGCATGCCATGCCCAGCCGGCCTGCGGCAGGAAGTCGCCGCGCCGCATCGGGACGGGATCTCCGCCTACGACGGTCCATACGCCTTCTCCCTCGACGACGAAGCGGAAGGCGTGCTGGGTGTGCCGGTGCTCGGGGGCGTTCTCGCCCGGCATCAGGTACTGGATCGCAGCCCACAGCGTGGGGGTGGCGTACGGCTTGCCGCCGAGCGAAGGGTTAGCCAGCGCGATCGCCCGTCGCTCCCCGCCGCGGCCCACGGGCACCACGTGGCCAGCCTTGTCCGCCAGTGCGAGAAGATTCTTCCAGCGCCACAGGTGCGGTGATGCCTTGGACTGCGGGTGCAGCGGCATGAGGTCGCCGATCTCGGTCCAGAGCGGGATGAGCAGCTCCTGTTCGAAGCCGCGGTACAGCTCTTCGAGCTCAGGCGTCGGGTCTGGCAGGCCCGGCCCCGCTTCCGCCGTCAGCCGGACGGGGGATGTGGTGGTGATGTCGACGGCCATGCCGGCCTCCTTGATCGGGTTGAGCTCGACGGCGAAGCGTCGTCTTGGAGCACCAGCCCTCCTCAGGGAGGGCCGGTCCCGCTTCAAGTTTAAGCTAGGTTCCATATTGGAGAATACTCCGATTCCTCCCTAAGGAATACCTGGCCGACGCCGGTCCACGCGGGCTGCTCCGGCCGGGATGGGCATCGTGGCCCCAAGCTAGGCATCCCCGGCCACAACCTGGGCACCCCTCCTCCCAAGCTGGGCATTCTTCCCGACGTGCCCCGCAAGGTACCCGGCCTACGGTCGTCGTGATGGTTCCGACGACACGAGGGAGGTCGGCAGTGCCGCTTTTCCTGGACGTTCACGAGATCGACGGCGGCGTGACGATGGATGACGTCGCCAAGGCCCACCTCGCCGACCTGCAAGCGCAGGCCGGCTACGACGTCCGGTACCTGAGGTACTGGGTCGACGAGGTGAGCGGGCGGGTGTTCTGCCTGGTCGAGGCGCCCTCACCGGAGGCCGCGGCAGCTGTCCACCGGGAGGCTCACGGCTTGGTCGCCGACCACGTCTACAGGGTCCAAGAGGGGTCCTAGGAGAGGAGAAGACGATGCGCAGGATCAGCGTGGTGAGGCTGGGCGGCATTGCCGCGGCCGTCGCGGCGGCGACCATGTGGATGGCCCCGGCCTGGGGCCAGACCGGACCGGCCTGGGGACAGACCGCACCTGTCTCCCGCCTGACATCCGCAACTACCCGCGCCGCGGCCAGCACGGATCTCACCGAGCAGCTTGCGGCCGCGCGCCTCGCCACGGCTAAGTACGCCACGAACCTCGGCAAGGCCAGGGCCGACGGCTACGAGATCATCACCCCGATGATGCCGAACATGGGGATTCATTTCCTGAACCCCCACATCCAGGGATTCAACATCCGCAGGCCGCAGATCCTGGTCTACGAGCACAGCGGGCATCAGTGGCAGCTCGGCGCTCTGGAATGGGTATTCACGAGCATGCCGAAGACACCACCGCTGCAGAATGCGACGTTCGGATCCTTCCCGGCGGCCTGCCATTACCAGGACGGCACCTTCATCGCGGACGAGAACTCGAAGACTTGCTCGAAAACGAATCCCAGGACAGGGTCCACGTTCAGCTTCTGGCACCCCGATCTGTTCACGATGCACGTGTGGATCTGGTACCCGAACCCTGCTGGCTTGTACTCAAGCACGAACCCGCTGGTCGCCCCTTTTAACGGGGGCTGAACCAGCAGCTCTGACCAGGAGGGCGGGCCGTAACGCGGGCCGCCCTCCCGTCCGCCGCAGCGGGGATGCGGCAAGCGCTCGGCCCGGCAGCCGATACGTCCCTGGCGCGGGCCGTCGACGGTTCAAGCGCACCGTCAGCGGCCAGGCTGAGACCGGCTATCGCAGCGCACCGGAAGGGGAGCTGGCGCGGCGGCCTGACCCGCACATCAGACAGGTGATCGGCGCCGCATCACACTCTCGCGGTGTCACGGCGCATGGGCCTGGTTCGGATTCATGCCGGTCTCCGTCCCCTTCCCGCGCGTTCCGGCGGAAGGACGGCCGCCGCCTGTTGCGTCCCGGCAGGCAGCCGCCGCCGATGCTGCTGCTGCTGGAGCAGGCCCGCCAGCAGGGCGGCCAGCAGGGCGCAGGATGTGCCGAGGAGGATCCCGGCGGTGGCGTCGGACAGCCAGTGGGCGCCCAGGTAGGCGCGGGAGAGCCCCATCAGGACCGAGAACGCCACCGCCGCCGCGCCCCAGATGGCGCGCCGCCGCCCGGCGGGAACCAGCGCGATGACCGCTGCCACGACGGTCACCGACGCGGCGACGGCGTGTCCCGACGGGAACGACGCGCCGCTCGTCGCGACCAGCGACCCGGGTGGCCTGGCCCGGTCGTAGATCCCTTTCAGCGAGCCGATCAGGGCCTCCGACATCACGACGGCCGCGGTGAAGGCGGCCAGATGCCACCACCGGCGCCGCAACGCCAGGAACCCAGCCACGGCGATCCGCACCGGCAGCGTGACGTACACCAGCCCGAGCACGTTGAAGACCTTGGCGACCGCCGTCAGCGGGGGTGCCCGGCCGGAGATCATCAGCCGCAGCCACGCATCGTCAAGCTGCTGGACGCGCGCCAGCGTGCCGTGGTCGGCGACCAGCGCGAACACCACGGCCGTCAGCGCCGCCACCACGGCGGTCAAGACGGCGGCCCGCCGGGGGCTGGCAAGCAGCGCCTCCTCCTCCGGCCGGGCCGCGGCCACCCGGGTCACCCCGGGCATGCGGCACCCCGCCCGCACAGTGCCAGGCCCTCGGTGCGCCGGACATAGCCGACCAGCGCCGACCGGAGCATGAACGCAACTGCGCTGCCCACAGTGGTGGCCAGGACCGGGGACGCACCTCGCGCGAAGCGGAACTGATAGGTCGCGCAGCCGCCGGGGAAGGTGTAGTAGCGGAGTTCGGAGTACTGCGGGACCAGGCTCGCCGGGCGCTCGAACAGGCGCGTGCCGGGATGGCCGGAGGGGACCTGCCGGGCGCCAGCGGTGTCGCAGGCGGCGGTCAGGGCGATCGTCACCTCGTTGACGGTGCCATTACCACCCAGCGTGATGATCAGGCCGGCCGTCGGCCCGGCCCGGCCGAAGTCCAGCGAGAAACTGGCCCGCCCGCTGGCGACCTCGGCGAGGGCGGCGGTCCAGCCCGACGGCAGCGCGGCGATGCAGGGCAGGAACGCTGCCGAGGGCACCGCCTGGGCCGCCAGGATCATCGTGTGGCCGGTGCCGCAATCGGGCGCGGGGGACGTTGGAACGCTGGTCGGCAACAACAAGGCGATACCGAAAACGGTGGGCACGGCGAAGAGGGCCAGCATCGCCACGGCCAGGCTGACCCGCCGGACGCTCCAGCGCTGCAGCACGATGGGCCGTCGCTGCGGGGCGAGCTTGCGGAACTCGGCGAGCAGGTCACGGGGATCGCGTTTCATGAACACCCGCAGCTGCGTCGGGCTGGCCACCCCGCGGGTGGCGGCGAAGGCCTCGCCGAGTTCGGCCTCAGTGAAGTAACCCTGCGCCTGCTGGTACACCCGCGCGGGGTCGGTGCGGACCGCGAGGACCAGCATCATGTTGCCCAGGTCGACCGCCTGCCGCCAAGGCGAAGGACGTACCTGGGCGAAGGCCACGTCGATCAGCAGCAGCTGCCCGTCGCGGACCATCAGGTTGCCCGGCTTGATGTCGCGGTGCGCGAGCCCCGCGTCCCACAGGGTGCGGATCAGCAGCAGCCCCTGGCCGATCAGCTGATCATCGACGTCGGCGCCGCCGATCTCTACCGCGCCGTCGAAGAACTCGGTGACCAGCAGGTACTCCCGCTCGGGCGTGATCTCCACGATGCCGTAGGGCCTGGCTACCGCGATCCCGATGTCCTGCAACAGGCGCAGGGCATAGTCCTCGTACTCAGCCAGCCGCCGGACGGTCTGGAACGGGTGCTCGTCCTCCAGCGAACCGTAGAGGATCGTCCGCCACAGCTTGTACCAGCGGTCGGCGCGGACGTGGCCCTTGGTGTAGAGCTTCCCGAACAGGTAGTCCGCCGGGCCGCCATCGATCCGCAGCCGCAGCGGGGTGGACCCGGCCGAGGACTCCAGCCCGACCGGCGTGATCTCGGTCACGGTGAAACCCAGCTGATCGCGCACGCCCAGCCGGATCGCCGCACCGCGCGCGCCGGTCACCTCGACATGCGCGGTGCGGCCGCGCCGGTAGGTGACCGGGAACACCTCGTTCGGGGTGAAAAACCGGAACGCGCTGACCGGGATCGCGACCCCGAGCGCCACACCCAGCAGCAGGTCATCCACGTGATCGACCGCCAGGTACAGGCGGGCCAGGCAGAACACAGTCACGATGACCGCGATGGCCGCCTTCGCGTAGGTGCGGGGCCGTCCAGGCACGACCAGGCAGTAGGCGATGCCCATCAGGAACGGCGTGAGGATCGTCACCGAGATGGCCGGTGCCGAGAACCCCGCCCAGCCCCCGATGATCCGCACGCCGTACGGCCGCGGCCGGGTCAGTCCGCTGTCGATCAGCTGGATGGCAATCTCGAGGAGGACCAGGCTGCACAGGAACACCAGCAGATGCCGCCAGCGCCGGAACGCCATCGTCGCCGCGACCACGGACAGCCCGACCACCGTGGCCCCCCAGCCGGAGCCGGCCGCCACGACGCCGTTGGCAATGCTGGTCAGCCACGGCGTCCGGGCCCGCGCGAAAAACCGGAGCACCGCGGCGTTGACCTGATCGTCGAACCGGAGCGACGGCGCGCGCAGCGAGACCACGATCGCGCCCGCCAGCACCACAACCACGACGACCAGCCAGGCCGTGGTGCTGACCGAGACCGGGTGCGGCAGCGGCGGCGGGGCGCCGGTCGGGCGGCGCCGGCGGGCCGGCTGTACGGCGGGACCCGGCGCAAGGCCGGCCGGGCCAGCGAGCGGGGTTACCGCCCCGGCGTTCTCGGTCAATGCACTGCACCCCGCTCGGCCGGCCGGAGGCCGCGGTTGTCGGCGGACGGGCAGCCAGCGGCAAGTCCCCGGCCGGCCGCCGAGTCGGCCAGCGCTGTCCTGGTCGCCGGGACGCCGGACGTCGCAGGCAGCCGCCTTAAGCCGACGGCGCCGTGCTGCCAGGCCGCGTCTGCGATGTCGCGCTGCCCAGGCCCGCCTGCATGGTCAGCCGGCCTGGTGCCGCTGGCGGCGGCGCAGTCGCTGCACGCAACCGGCAGCGCCACCCGGGCGCTGAGGCGGCGCGGCGGTCGACCCAGGCGCATCTCCCCACGCTACGTCCGAAAAAAGGTAACAAGCAACGAATTTCATGAAAGCAGGGGTCAGGTTAAACGAGCGCAGCCAGCCGGATCTGATGCCGGGCGGGTGACCAGAATCGCGCAGGTAGGTTGGGCGCATGGAGGAGAACCGGGCCAGGCGGGTCGCCGACGCTCTCCGGGATCGCGGCATTGACGCCTACCTGGAGAAGCCGGGGGTCGAGGTCTACGGAGTGCGTGTCGAGATTGGTGACCGGCGGAAGGCGATCTGGGGCACCGAAGGAACTGCGTCCCTGGAGGCCGAAGTGCTGCTCGACGGGGATCTCGTCGGCTTCGTGCCGAAGATTCCCGGCTCGGAGGCGTTCGATGAGGCCCAGGTAGTGGATGCCATCGCCCGGGCTGACTACGACGAGCCCGTCGCCACGGAACGCCCTGAAGCGCCACCGCCCGCACCGCCCCTGACGCGAGAGGGCGGGGTGTTCCGCCGCTTCCTCGACGGCTTCAGGTACGACTCGGAATAAGGCCGCTGGCGGCGAGTCGCCTCCCGCCTTGGCGGCGCATTGCTCGCGGCCACCGTCGCGGCCGTGGTGACGAGGGCGAAGAATCGCATCGGATACCTGCGCGAGTTTCGACTGGGGGGCCCGCGGGGCACTCCGTGAATTGACGGCGTCGATCGCGGCGATCACCCGGTTCATCCTGTGGCGATCACCCGGTTCATACTGTTTAGACGGGTCTGACCGCGCGACGCGCGTCGTCGCCGCTGACGGGGAGGAGCGAAATCAACGTGGTGTCCCACGGCGACCGGGCGGGGCGAGTGATCAGATGCGGCTGCTGCTGATCGGCGCTCCCGGTTCCGGCAAGGGAACGCAGGCGGAACGGCTGGCCGCCCGGTTCGGCATCGCGCACATCTCCAGCGGAGACCTGCTGCGCCAGCACGTCAGGGACCAGACCTCGCTCGGGCAGCGGGTGAAATCCTACGTCGACGCGGGAGACCTGGTCCCGGACGGCGTGGTCATGGACATGCTGCGCAAGCCCGTAGTGGCCGCGGCCGGCGGCTATGTCCTCGACGGGTTCCCGCGGACCGTCGAGCAAGCGAAGGCGTCCTACGAGGTGGTCCGCGCGTTCGGGGCTGAGGTGCAGGCCGCGATCCACCTGGACGTCCCCCGCGCCGAGCTTGTGCGTCGGCTGGCAGCCCGCGGCCGGGGCGCAGACGACACCGAAGCTGTTATCGACCACCGGCTGCTGGTGTACCAGGAAAGGACGGTGCCCCTCCTCGAGTACTACGCGGGCCGGGAATGGATGTTCACGGTCGACGGCGCCCAGTCGCCGGACGCCGTGCACGAGGACATCGTCAGGCGGCTTCGGAGGCTGGCCGCCTTCACTGCGTAGACCCGATGAGGCAGTCGCCGGACCCGCGCTCCCCGGATGGTGCCGGGCGGTGCGGGCGCGCGCCGAGGTACCGGGTACGGGCGTTCCGCTGACTGACCACCCGCCGCGGCTTACGGCGGCCACGGACCGCCGGTCTGAGTCATGACAGCATGGTCGGATGCGATTTTTGCGTACCCCCGAGGATCGTTTCGCCGGCCTGCCTGATTTCGCCTATCCGCCGCGTTATGCGGAGCTGGACGGCCTGCGGATCGCCTACGTAGAAGCCGGGCCCGCAGACGGGGAACCGGTGCTCCTGCTGCATGGCGAGCCGAGCTGGTCGTTTCTGTACCGCCGCGTCATGGAGGTGCTCGCCGACGCGGGGCTGCGCGCCATCGCGGTGGATCTTGTCGGGTTCGGGCGGTCCGACAAGCCGGCCGAGATTATTGACCACAGCTATGAGCGGCACGTGGAGTGGATCCGCACGGTCGCATTCGACCGGCTTGACCTGCGCGGGCTGACTCTCGTCGGGCAGGACTGGGGTGGCCTGATCGGGCTGCGGCTGGTAGCCGAGCACCCGGACCGGTTCGCCCGGGTGGTCGCGGCCAATACCGGGCTGCCCACAGGTGACCAGGGGATGCCTGAGGTCTGGCTTCGGTTTCGCGAGGTCGTGCGGTCCGTGCCGCGGCTGCAGGTGTCCAGGCTCGTGCAGTCCGGCTGCCAGACGACGCTGTCCGAGGAGGTGCTCGCGGCCTACGATGCGCCATTTCCTGACGAGACCTTCATGGCCGGGCCGCGGGCGATGCCCGGCCTGGTGCCAACGGCACCGGATGATCCGGCGGCTGAGGCCAACCGGGCAGCCTGGCGCCGCCTGTCCGCATGGGACAAGCCTTTCCTCGTCGCCTTCAGCGACCGGGATCCGATCACGGGCGCGATGGCGCCAATCCTGAAAAACGCGGTGCCGGGCGCCCGCGATATCGAGCACCCGGTGATCGTCGGGGCCGGCCACTTCCTGCAGGAGGACGCCGGCGAGCTGCTCGGTGCCGTGATCGCCGGCTTCGTCCGGTCCGGGCCGTCGCCCAGCTGACTGCCTGGCGCGTTTCTCAGGCTGCCGGGCCGGTGGTGAGAACGATGGTCGCGGAATGTGCCTGGCCGGACTGGTCGGTCCAGCGGATGGCGACGCTGTCACCGGGGTGGTGCCGCCCAAGCGCTGACTGGAGCGCTGATGGCGACGAGACGGAGTGACCGGCGACCGAAACGATCACGTCACCCGCGGTCAGGCCAGCCTGCTGCGCGGGCGATCCGGTCAGGACGCCCCCAAGGGCCGCCCCGGTACCGGCCGGTATGCCCTCCGCCGCGGCCTCGGCCGCAGACAGGACCTCGACGCCCAGGAACCCGGTCGGGCCGATATGCAACGCGGCCGAGGCTCTGCCGGCCTCGATCTGGCTAGCGATGGAGACCGCCTCGTTGATCGGGATCGCGAAGGCCTGGGTCTGGCTCGGCCCGGGTGCGAACTGGAAGCCGGAGGAGCCGGAGGAGGCCGCGGTGTCGATGCCGATCACCTGACCGGCGGTGCTGACCAGCGGGCCGCCCGAATCGCCCGGCTGAATGTCAGCGTTGTGATGGATGAGCCCGGTCAGCTGCTCGGAGGTGCCAGTCCCCCCGTCCGACGCGGTGATCGAGGCGCCGAGCCCGGTGATCTGGCCAGTGACGACCGACGGGGAGCCGCCCTTGCCGCCGGCGTTGCCCAGCGCGACCACCTGCTGGCCGACCGCGGCGCTGGCGGAGTTGCCCAGGTTCACTGCCTTAAGTCCTGATGCGCCCCGCAGCTGGAGGACCGCTATGTCCTGGCTCCGGTCATAGCCGACCACCTTGGCCGGGTAGCTGCGCCCGTTGCCGACATCAGTGACGTTCACCGAGGTGGCGCCCTCGATGACGTGGTTGTTGGTCAGCACCTCACCCGACGCCGTCAGCACCAGCCCGGTGCCGGCCGCCTGCGCGTGCTGGTAGCCGAGCGTCGAGACGACGTCGACGAGGGCAGGACTCACCTGAGCGGCGATCTGGGACGTGGTCAGCGCCGTGTTGCCTGACGTGGCCTGCAGCGCCGCGAAGGTGCCGAGCCCGACTGCGGCAGCGGCCACGGTTGCGAGGAGACGGCGGCGGAAGCGCCGGACCGGGCTGCCTGGGCCGTCGGGCCCGCCGCCGTAGCCGACCGGGCCGCCGGGCCCGCCCGGACCTCCGGGACCCGGCCAGGGCGGGTATGGTCCGGCCTGACCTGATCCCCCCGTCACCGTCTGATCGTAAATCGTGCTCATCGGGATCGGCTCCCCCGCGTATCGGTTCTGCTGCCCACCTCCATGGTTGATCGCCTACCTGGGAGCAAGCTGAAAGCGTGCTGACCGCAGACGTGGTCTTTGCTGAAACGATGACTACGCGTGCATCGGGCCGTCGGGATCGGGCCTCGTCATCGCCGTGAAGCGGTCCTGTGCGCGGCCGAGCTGGCCGATGATATGCGCCTTGACGGTCTCGCTCAGCGGGGTGTCCGGGCGGGCGATTAGCTCCCGCAGGCCTGGCACGAGCGGCGCGTATTTGGCGGCGAGCTTAGCCACTCTCGGCCCGGTCGTGTGGATCAGGCCGACGCCGTTGTCGGTAAAGTCTGAGGCCTTGATGACCCGGGCCCACGGATGTGCGTCCAGGCTGGCCAGTACGTGCTCACGGTACTGTTCGTGCTGATCTTGCCCTGGCTCATAACTCGGGTTGGTGACCGCGCCGACCAGGTCTGCCACCCGGTCCCCGAACTGCGCGGCGAGCGCGGCCATGGCGCCGGGCAGGCCGCCTGCGGCGGCGAGGTCCGTGGCGTGATCTTCGACGGCGTCGTGCAGCAGGGCGGCGCAGATCACGTCGGCATCCTTGATGTCGTAGTAGCAGATGATCCGGATAGCTACCCGCAGCAGGTGGTTGAGGTAAGGCTCACGCTGGCGGCGGTCGGCGGCGTGCAGCCGGGCGGCCACCGCCAGCGCCCGCTCAAGCCGCCGCCGGTCCGGCTCAGGAAAGGCCGCCGTCTCGATCGCGAACCGTTCCCGTAGCCCCGCCTCGCCGTAGCGGGCAGTGATCGCGTGCAGCGGCATCGCCGCCAGCGACCGTTGGTTGTCCGTGTCCATGGCCCCGCCAGTAGAGATTGCGGCTCCGGCTTGCTCTTCAGTTTGCAATTATGTCGCGATCAGCCGACTCCCGCCTGGCGAGCTCCTGGCGGACCGCCGAGTCACCGCCGGCCGGGACGTCAGCTGGCGCCCGCCTTGACGGAGCACTGCGGATCATGGAACCTGGCCTGATGGCGCGGCCCGGCTAAGGTGGAATGGTTGGGGGTAGCCTGACCCTCCGGAAGATGGGTGCAAGATGGGCCAGTCGCAGTCAGAGCGGACGGCATACGAGGGCAAGCAGATCAAGGTCTTCCTGCTCGACGATCACGAGATTGTGCGGCGAGGGGTAAGAGAGCTGCTCGAGGCGGAGCCAGACCTCGTCGTCGTGGGCGAGGCGGGCACCGCCACGTCGGCCCTGGCCAGGATTCCCGCGCTTCGGCCGGATGTGGCCGTGCTTGATGTGCGGCTGCCGGACGGCGACGGCGTCAGCGTCTGCCGCGAGATCCGGTCGAGGATGCCAGAGGTCGCCTGCCTGATGCTGACCTCGTTCGGCGATGACGATGCGCTGTTCGACGCGATCATGGCTGGCGCGGCCGGGTACGTGCTGAAGCAGATCCGCGGCACCGACCTGGTCGGCGCGGTCCGGACCATCGCCGCAGGCGAGTCGATGCTCGACCCGGAGGCGGCCAGCAGGGTGATGAAGCGGATGCGGGATCAGGCGGTTCGATCCGATCCGCTGTCGGGCCTCACCGAGCAGGAGCGGCGCATCCTGGAGCTGATCGGGGAGGGACTGACCAACCGCCAGATAGGTGAGCGGATGTTCCTGGCGGAGAAGACGGTCAAGAACTACGTCTCCGCGCTCTTCGCCAAGCTGGGCATGGAGCGCAGGACGCAGGCGGCTGCCTACGCCGCGCGTATCTTCGGCGAGGAGGACCACGGCGAGCGGGTCCGGGGCAGCTGATCTCGGCGGCTGGTCGCCGCGGGTCCCGCAGCCCTGATCATGATCAGGGGCCGGCAGGCCGGCCTAGCCGGCTGCAGCCAGCGGTACGCGCCACTCCAGCTCGGTACCGCCGCTCGCGGCCGGGCCCACCCGCATCGTCCCGCTCAGCTTGCTCGCCCGTTCTTCCAGGTTGGCGAGTCCGCTGCGGCGCTTGGTCGGCTTCATGCCGACGCCGTTGTCAATGACGGTGAGGACGAGGTCCTGGTCGGCCTCGATGGCCACCTCGACGCGGGTGGCGCGCGCGTGCCGGACGGCATTGGACAGCGCCTCGCGCAGCGCGCTGAGCAGATGCTCGCCGGCCTCGGGGGTGACCTGCTCGTCCAGCCTGCCCGCCATCCGCAGTGACGGCGCGAAACCGAGCGGGCTGGTCATCTCGGCGACGACCTCGAGGATCTGGGAACGGAGGCTAGGCGGCCGCCCGTCGCCCCGGGAGTGCAGCGCGAAGATGGCCGAGCGGATCTGCTTGATCGTCTCATCCAGGGCGTCGACAGCCTTGCTCACCCGGCCAGCGGCCTCGGGCTCGGTCAGCAGCGCCGCGGTGCCCTCCAGCGACATGCCGGTGGCGTAAAGCCGCTGGATGACCAGGTCGTGCAGGTCACGAGCGATCCGGTCCCGGTCCTCGAACACCGCGAAGCGCTCGACGTCCCTGCGGTGCTCGGCCAGCTCAAGGGCGATGCCGGCCTGTGCCGCAAACGTGATCACCATGTCAATGGCGGCCGGCGCCAGCTGCATCGCGCCACGGTGGCGCCCGGCGGTCAGGACGCCGCGGACGTTGCCCGGCGCACCCAATGGCACCAGTACCGTGGGCCCAAGCCGCATGTGCTGGCGCGCGACAGCGGCGACCCGGTCATCGGCGCTGAAGTCGTGCAGGGTCTTGGGCTCGCCGGTATCCATGACGAGCCCGGAGACCGAGCCCTGGGCAGGGAGCACCAGGCCCAGGGCCTGGGTCGCGCCCGCACCGGTGGCATGCTCGATCACCAGATGCTGGCGGCGGCCATCCGGCAGGGCGAGCGCCACGAGGTCCGCGCCGGATATCTCCAGCGCACGCTGGGTCACCAGGGCGAGCACTTCCTCCGGTGCTGATCCGGAGAGCAGCCGTTGCGTGACTTCCGCGCTGGCCCGCAGCCAGCGCTGCTGCCTGCGGGCCTCTTCGTAGAGCCGGGCGTTGTCAATCGCCACTCCGGCCGCGGCGGCGAGCGCGACGAGCAGGGACTCGTCCTCCTCGTCGAACTGACCGCCGCCCAGCTTCTCGGTCAGGTAGAGGTTGCCGTACACGTCGTCGCGGATCCGCACGGGCACGCCGAGGAACGACCGCATCGGCGGATGCCCGGCCGGGAAGCCGTACGACCGCGGGTGCGCCGAGATATCCGGCAGCCGCAGCGTGCGCGGATTGGTGATCAGTTCCCCCAGCAGGCCGCGCCCTTCCGGCCAGTGATGAATCTTGCCGATCTCCGCCTCGTCCAGCCCGACCGGGACGAACTCGGCCAGCTGGCCCCCGTCCCCGATGATGCCGAGCGCGCCGTACCTCGCATTGACCAGGGTGACAGCCGCCTCGACGATCTGCCGGAGCGCGATCTCAAGCTCAAGGTTTCCGCCCACCGCCATGACCGCCTCAAGCAGCGCATGCGTCCGGTCACGCGTGGCCAGCACGGCCTGCAGGCGGACTTGCAGCTCGGCGAGTAGCTCGTCGAGCCGCATCTGCGGCACTACCGGGCGGGAATCTGAGGGCTCCAACCGGTAACTCCCCTGCATGCTGTTCTGGCACTGTTCTGATCGTACGTGAGCTCTCATCCGGGCCATGCGCCTGGCATCAGCTGGCCGGGCCAACCGCCCTGGCAACCGAAGCGATCGTCGCGCCGCTCGGTGACCGAGGTGCGCTTCAACGGGGCCGCCGCAGTTTGTCCTCAGCTGACAAAGTCCCGGAACGCGGGGAATGGGCGCATTATCCAGGTGGCGGGTGTCGCTGCGCGCATCTGGGCATGCCCGGGGCGTAGCCTCAGGGGCGGAGTCAGGCGCCGGAGTTCCGATGAGGACCAAAGGCCCACCGGACGATGACCGATATCCCTGTCTCGTCATGTGCGGCAGACGGAATGATCAGCCAGTCCTTCCTGCCGCCTGGCGGATTGCCCGCAGTCGAGGAGCATGCGCATGAGCGTCCGTGCGATGGCCACCGGCCCTGTCGCCATCGACCTCAACCAGCCTGGTGGCTTCGTGCACTGGTCGATTTTCACCATCTCCGTTGCGAACCTGCTACTCATCGCTGTAACGGTGGTGATTTTCGGCGCTGCCCTGCTGCTGCCATTTCCCAGGGCCCACGGTGCGGAGCCGGGGCGGGCCACGGCAGCCGGTCCCGCTGACGATCCGCTCGTAGCGGATACCGCAGCCTCGGCAAGCAAGGATACGTCGCGGATGTGGACCGCGCGGGTCCGGCGCCGGGCGGTTCGCTCGCTGCCGCCCGACAAACTCCTCCCAGACAGCCAGCCGGCCTACGTGGCGTCCTGGATCTACGTCTTCGGCGTGGCCTCAATAGCCGCGCTCGGGATCGCGATCGTGTCCGGTTTCGCCATCGCGCTCGGCGGCCCTGACTGGTGGCACTACAACGGGGTGGGCCATTTCTTCAACAGCCTGCACATGTGGAGCGTCGAGTTGTTCATGGCGCTGCTCGTCATCCACTTGTGGGGCAAGTTCTGGATGGCCGCGTGGCGCGGCCGCCGGGCGATGACCTGGATTACCGGTGTCGTCGCCTTCATGGCGTCGGTGGTGGAGTGCTTCACCGGCTACCTGTCCCAGCAGAACTTCGACTCGCAGTGGATCTCGACCAGCGGCAAGGACGCGTTCAACTCGGTCGGCGTCGGCGCCTTCTTCAACGTGATGAACTTCGGCCAGATGCTCCTCTGGCACGTGGTGCTGTTGCCGATCGTGCTGATCGCGATCGTCGGCGCGCACGTGCTGCTGGTCCGGGTGCGCGGCGTCGCACACCCGATCGGGGCGGAAGGCGGGGGCGCCCCGCTGCGAAAGGGGCTGACCAGGCGCCAGGTCGCCGCGGCCGAGGCCGCGCCGTGGCGTGGCCCCACCCGCCGGTACGACCTCCTCAAGGAAGGCACCATCGCCTCGGTGGTGGTCCTGGCGCTGACGTTCGGTCTTTCCGCGCTGCTGTCCTCACCGGACGTGCCGCCTGTCACCATCGGGACCTGGGCCAGGATCATGCCGGCCGACTTCATCGGCACGGCGGCCACGGAGCTCAACGGGACCAGCGAGACCGCCACCTACGGGCCGCCGTATGTGGCCGGCCAGAACGGCAGCGTGCAGCGCCTGCTGTTCTCCCCGCAGACCATTGCCGGGGTGACCCAGCCGGTCAACGCGGCGCAGGATTTCGTGATCTCGCCGCTGGCCAAGCTCGCGCCCACCGACCGGGCGCTGGCCGCGGCGCTCAGGACCTACCAGTCGGCGTCGGCTGCCCAGCAGCTGAAGTGGGCCAATGCCTACTACGCCGTAGTGCCGAAAGTGAAGTTCAGCAACGGAAACCCGGTCGTTCCCGCGGCCAACGACGGGCCGGTGCCCGCGCTGATGGCCACCGAGCTGACCCTGGCGCGCAGCGGAGCCCTGGACGCCGACCTGATCGCCCAGCAACCGTTCTACGGCACCAACCTCACCAAGCCGCTGCTGTTCCTTGAGGACGGACAGTATTTCGGCAACAAGGCCCAGGCGCTGCACCTTACCGGTGAGCAGTGGGGCGTGATGAACGAGACTGGCAGCTATCCCGGCCAGCCGTGGCTGTGGCTCTACACGATGTGGTACCAGATCCCGGGCTGGACCAACTCGGCCAATATCGACATGATCGCGGTCTACATGACAGCCCTGGCCACGCTGCTTCTGCTCGCGGTGCCGTTCCTGCCCGGGCTCCGCGACATCCCGAGGCTGATCCCGGTGCACCGGCTCGTCTGGCGGTCCTGGTACGCGCGGCCGAAGGACTCTGCGCCGGACGCCGGGACGGCCGGTGCCGCCACCGCGAGGCGGCCGAAGTAGCGCCGGCCGGTCCTGCCGCTGGCCCGGTGGGCCGGCATTGTACCCCAAATTTCTGACCTTGGTCCCTACCGTCACGTTGTTGCGGCGGCTACTGTCCAGAATCGCCACCCCGTTCCCTGAGCTGGATGGCGCGCACACCCTGGGGAGAGGTTATGAGCAAGACAATTCTGCTGGCGGTGGACGCGGCACGGCATGTGCCTGAGAGTCACGTCTCCGCAGCCGTAGCCATGACCCGCGAGCTGAGTCGTGACACCGGCGACCAGGTCATTGTGGTACACGTGCATGAATTTGCCGTCGGCAGGTTCGGCCGGCTGCAGGTGGATTGCGCGGAAGGGCAGGGCGAGAGCCTAGTCGCCGAGATTGTCGCTGACCTGAGGTCGTCAGGCATCACTGCCGACGGCACCGTCCGCGAAGCTGATTTCGGACACGTCTCGAGAAAGATCCTTGCTGTCGCGGATGAATACGATGCGCGAATGATCGTGCTGGGTTCCAGCGGCCGCACCGACATGCCGCATATGCCGTTCGGTAGCGTGTCGCACCGGCTGATGCACCTCGCTGCCCGGCCGGTGCTCATCGTGCCCAGGCAGGCGACGATCACCGGAACGGCCGGCCAGGCGACCGCGGCGGCGACGGCCGGCTGACCGCACGCAGGCCGGCCGCACGCAGGCCGGCCGCACGCAGGCCGGCCGCACGCAGGCCGGCCGCACGCGGGGCCAGCGGGCCCCCGCCAGGGTGCCCGAGCGTAACCTGATCGCATGCGGGCGCGGGTGGTTCACGAGCCCGGCCTCGGTATCTACGGTTTCGGCGGCTCGGCGCACCTCACCGCGCAGATAGCGATGGCGCAGGGCGCCGCTGTGCACGTGTTCACCCGCGCGGCCGCCGCTCGTGAGCTGGCCCTCGAGCTCGGCGCCGCGTCCGCGCAGGACTCCTACGATCCGTCGCCTGAGCCGCTCGACTCGGGGATCATCTTCGCGCCGGTAGGCGAGATCGTGCCTGCCGCGCTGGCCGCTCTCGACCGCGGCGGGACGCTCGCGATAGCCGGGATATATCTCACCGACATCCCGGCGCTCAACTACGCGGCGGACCTGTTCCAGGAGCGGACCCTGCGCAGCGTCACCTCGAACACCCGCGGCGACGCCGATGAGTTCCTGCGGCTCGCGGAGCAGCTGCGACTGCGGGTCACCGTCACCCCTTACCAGTTCTCCGCGGCGGATCAGGCGCTCGCCGATCTCGCGGCCGACCGGGTGACCGGCGCGGCCGTGCTGTCGATCTGATCAGGCGCCCCGGCACCCCCTCGTTTCCCTCGCGACCGGGCCCGGGCGGACAGCCGCCAGGACAGGGCAGGTCTTTGGGCCCGGCGGCAGCCGAGGAATGTCCCTACTGGCAGCGCCTGCGCACATGTGAGGCTGTCCGCATGTTCCCCGGCGCGGCCTCAGCCGGGGGGCATGTAGGGCCGGGCCGGCCGCCAGACGTGCTCGGGCCCGTGCGGGCGTATCGCCGCCAGCGCCCGGCGGACCGCTTCCCCAGCTGTGCCCGCTTCCCCAGCTGACCCCGGCCCGGCTGCGTCGGCTGCGTCAGCTTCGCTGGTATCGATGACGATCGCCGCGGGCCAAGGCGCCTGCACCCTTGCCATCCGCGCCGCCACCGCCGGGCAGGCGTCGGACACGTCATCCCGCCTTCGGCTCATCCGCTGTGCGGCCAGCTCGGCGGGGGCGGTGCAGCACAGCTGCACCAGATCAGCGCTGGCCGCCTGGGCTACCGAGGCGGCGGCGCCCCGTTGCCCTGCCGATACCCACGACGCGTCAAGGATCACCGACTCGCCCATGGCCAGCAGCCGGGCGGCCCTGCTGAGCAGCTCAGCGTAGGTGCGCTCGGTCCAGTACGGCGTGTAGATCCCGGTGCCATAGCCGGCCGCCGACTGCTCTCCAGGTGAGACACCGGCCAGTTCCTTTCGGATCCGGTCACTGCCGAGCACGGTCCAGCCGAGCCGGTCGGCCAGCGCGCCGGCCAGCGCGGACTTGCCGGTGGCCGGCAGGCCGCCAATCACGACGAGCGTGATCGCGCCAGCCCGCAAATGCCGCAGTGTCATCGCGGTGAGCTGCCGCGCCGCCGCCGCGGCGTGCGGATCGCCCTGGCCGGCCCGCACGCACGTGACCTTCGCGCGCACGAATGCCCGGTAGGCGACGTAGTGGTGGCGCAGTGCGGTCGGCGCCGGGTCGCCCGAGAACTCTAGGTACCAGCGGGTGAATTGCTCGGCCTGCGCAGGCTCGCCGAGCCGCTCCAGGTCCATCGCGAGAAATGCGGCGTCATCGAGGCCGTCCAGCCACCGCAGCTTGTCGTCGAATTCCAGGCAGTCGAGTATCCGCGGCCCGTCATCGAGGCAGAAGATGTCGTCGGCCAGCAGGTCGCCGTGGCCGTCGACGATGCGCCCGCCCGAGATCCGCGCGCTCAGCAGTGCCTCCCGCCCGGCCAGGAACCGCTCGGTGAGGCACTGTGCCGCATCGATGTCGCAGGCCTGGAGCACATCGGCGGCGAGCGGGCGGATCTGCTCGTAGCTAGCGCTCCAGCGGCCCCACAGCGCGCCAGCGCTGCCCTGCTCGGAGATCTCCGGCCGGCGCGGCGAAGCGGCATGCTGTGCGGCCAGCATCCGCGCCACCTGGCGCAGCGCGCCGCCGACCGGCTCCCCGCCGCCGATCAGGTCGGAAAGCCGCCGGTCGCCCGGCATCCTGCGCATCACTACCAGTGGCTCAGCGGGCGGGCCGGCCGGACCTGCGACCTCGGCGATGCCCAGGTACACATCAGGCGCGAACCGCCGGTTCAGCTCGATTTCGCGCCGGCACGCCGCGTCGCGGGCCCGGACCGTGCTGAAGTCAAGGAAGCCAAGGTTCACCGGCCTCTTCAGCTTGTAGGCCCGATCGCCCACGAAGAACACCACGGCCGAGTGGGTCTGGCGGACGTCTGCGTACGGCAGCACTACCGCTAAGTCCTGCCGGGCTCGCGGGTGGCCGAGTTCGTACCCGGCCGGTCCAGGATCTCCTCGATCGGGCGCCGTGGCGTATGGACGGCCGGCGGCCCGTAACCGAGCCTGAGAATGATCTGCGGGTACTCGGGCCATGGCCACCAGCTGTCGGTGCCGTCCATGTCGTGCAGCTCCATCGGCTGGTACAGGAACGATGTCGCAACGCCGTGACGGGTGGCGGTCAGCAGCACCCGCTGAAGCGCCTGCCCCGCGCGCAGCCAGTCGGCAGGCTCGTCCCGCGCGGTAGAGAGCACGGCCAGCTGCGGCATCCGCTCGAAGCTTGCGGTCGGATGCGCGATGGTGAGCGAGGCGTACCCGAGGTCGCGAACCGGCGCCGGGCTGCGATCCGGCTGGGCGCCGAGAGCCGCGGCGGGTATTCCGTCTGTCGGCCGGTCACCGAGCCATTTCCCCAGTTCCACCTGGTGATCGAAATCCTCGGCGAGCGTCTGGCTGGCCGCGCGCGCGATCTCAAGGACCGCAGCCGTGTCCCTGCCGCTCAGCATCCGGAGTACCGCGTACTCGAACCCGGCCTCCTGCTCGAGGTCGATGAGCACCGAGTCGGGAACGAGCCGCTCGGAGAAGGGCTCCCTGTTGGTGTGCCGCAGGCCGATCGCCTCGAACATCTCGTGCTCGGCCAGGCTCGCCGGGCGGCCCTCGGCGAGCTGCACCGTAGCCAGCAGCGTCGGCTCGCCGGGCGGATCGGGAAGCGGCCAGATCAGCGCCTTACTGCCGGCCATCCGGACCGCAAGCGTGATGTTGAACAGAGCCGCTCCGCAGCTGAGGTGCAAGGCCCGGCCATGGGGGTCGGCGACCCAGAGCATCCGGTCCGGATCGCCGTGCAGCTCGATGACGTCATCGCTGGTGACCTTGACCCGCCAGGGCTGGGTGTTGTGGATAGATGGCGCGGCTGCGGCTGCGCCGATGATCCGGCGCAGGATCCCGTCGTCTGCAAGTGGCCGGTACAAGCCAGCACCTCCTGAAGTTGCTGACCCGCCCGGGGCGGGGCGGGTCAGCGGTCTATAGCTGCGCGCCGACGATCGCGGTGAGGTCGGCGAGACGGCACGTGTAGCCCCATTCGTTGTCGTACCACCCGAAGATCTTGGCCAGGCTGCCCGATGCCTGGGTCAGGCCGGAGTCGAAGACGCACGACGCGGGGTCCCCCACGATGTCCCGGGAGACCAGCGGATCGGTGCTGTATCGCAGGATGCCGGCCAGCGGGCCGACCGCACCGGCCCGCTCGAAGGCACTATTCAGCTCTTCGGCGGTCACGTCCCTGCCGAGCACCGCGGTCAGGTCAGTCAGGGACCCGTCAGGCACCGGCACCCGCAGCGCTACCCCGTCCAGCCGGCCAGCCAGCTCGGCGATCACCGCGCCGGTGGTACGGGCCGCCCCGGTCGTGGTCGGCACGATGCTGATTGCGGCGCTGCGGGCACGGCGCAGGTCCTTATGCGGAGCATCGAGCAGCATCTGGTCGCCTGTGTACGCGTGCACGGTCGTCATGAGCCCCCTCACCAGGCCGAAGCTATCATTCAGCACCTTGGCCATGGGGGCCACGCAGTTGGTGGTGCAGGATGCATTCGAGATCACGTCGTGCCGCCGCGGGTCGTAGTCACCGTCGTTGACGCCGACGACCACCGTGAGGTCCGGGTTCTTGCCCGGAGCCGAGATCAGCACCTTGCGGGCGCCGCCCTTCAGGTGGATCGCCGCGTCGTCCCTGGAGCCGAACCGTCCGGTGGACTCGATCACGATGTCCGCGCCGAGCAGGCCCCAGTCGATCCCGGCGGGATCCTGGCACGACGAGACCGCGATCGGCTTCCCGTCGACGATGATCGAATCGCCCGCGTACTCGACGGTCGCGGTCATCCGGCCGTAGGTCGAGTCGAAGTCCAGCAGGTGCGCGAGCGCGCGCGCGTCCGTGATGTCGTTGATCGCGACGACCTCGATGTCGCCGCGCTCTACGGACCGTCGCACGAAGGTGCGGCCGATCCTGCCGAAGCCGTTGATCCCTACTCGGGTGGTCATGTGCTATCCCTCCTGGGCTGCCGGGCTGGCACCCGCGGGCTGTGCGGCCGGGCTGGGCTGCCGGGCTGGCACCCGGGGCGGTTGCGCGGTCACCTGACCACGATCGCTACCGGCCGCCGCCGGGGGCCACGGGCATTGGGCACCAGCTGCCGGGCCCTTCGGCCCTGCCGGCAGGCCGGCTGGCACGATCAGCTGGGAACGGGACCCGCGAGGGGACGGAGGGCCAGCTGGAATGTCCCGTTATACCGGGACCTGCGCCTGCATCACCTACAGCGAGCTGCTCGGGCAGGTGGGGCGCTCGGCGTGGATCCGGGCGTGCCTGGTGCGCTCCGCCAGGTGCCGCGTCCCGGAAAGCTGACCGGAACCGCAGGGCCCCGGGCCCGGCTGTCGGCCGGCCCGGGACCCTGCCGTTCGGGCGAGGTGCGCGCGTGCGGGTGGGTACTAGCGGGACGGAACGACCACGACCGGGCAGGTCGCGTGATGCACGACCTGGCTGCTGACCGACCCGAGCAGGAGCGACGCGAAGCCGCCGCCGCCCCGCGCGCCGACAACGATCAGATCGGCGTCCTTGGATGCGTTGATCAGTTCCTGGGCCGCCAGCCCGCTGATCGCGCGCACCGTCACCGAAGCTGGTTTCGATTCGCCGAGTCCCTCCGCTGACTTGGCCGCCGCCGCCTCGGCCGCCTCCTTTGCCTTCTGCCGGTCGGCCTCATCTTCGGGCACGGTCATCTTGTGGCCCGTCCAATGGTTGGAAGCGACCTCATGAACGGCTAGGACGGTCAGCGCCGCATGCCGGATCCCTGCTTCTTTCACAGCCCAATCAAGCGCAGGCTGTGCGTGGTGGGAGCCGTCCACGCCTACCGTAATTCCAGGCATCGCCCTCACTCCTTCTGACAGGGCCGCCGCCGGCGGCCCGGGAATATCCAGACACAGTATTGCGGTGGTGAGCAGGGTAAACCAGAGGCATTGGGGTAGCTCGCGGCGGGTCGTTGGTCCCCGGCCACGACTGGCTTGCCGCCGGCCCGCCGATCAGGGAAGGTCGGTACATGAACAAGCTACAGCGGGCAGGCATGCGGGCCGGGCGGGGCCCGGGATGACCCATCGAGGCGACCGCACCCTGCAGGCCAAGGGGCTGGCCAGGGTCGAGGGCGAAGGCTCGATGTACGTACGGGTCAGTGACGGCCTGGTCGAGGAGGTGCGCCTCGACATCTACGAGCCGCCGCGCTTCTTCGAAGCATTCCTGGCTGGCCGCTCTTATACAGAGCCGCCGGACATCACCGCCCGAATATGCGGAATATGCCCGGTCGCCTACCAGACCAGCGCGTGCCAGGCCATTGAGGATGCCTGCGGGGTGACCCTCGACGGCGCCTTGGCTGAGCTGCGCCGGCTGATGTATTGCGGGGAATGGATCGGCAGCCACGCGCTGCACATTTACCTGCTGCACGCGCCCGACTTCCTGGGTTATCCGGGCGCCATCGAGCTTGCCCGCGACCATCGGGACATCGTGGAGCGCGGCCTGGCCCTCCGGCGGGCCGGAAACGCCCTGATGGAGCAGCTGGGCGGGCGGGCCGTCCATCCGGTCAACGTCCGGGTCGGCGGCTTCTACCAGGTGCCGACGGCCAGCGAGCTTGCCCCGGTTGCCGGCGAGCTGCGGGCCGCGCTCGCGGGCGCGCTAGACACGGTCCAGTGGGTGGCCGGTTTCGCTTTCCCCGAGTTCAGCTGCGACCACGAGCTCCTCTCGCTGCAGCAGCCCGGCAGCTACCCGATCGAGCGGGGCACCCTCGTCAGCACCGGCGGGCTGGCCTTCGCCGCGGCCGACTTCGAGCAGCACGTGACCGAGGAGCAGGTGCCGCACTCCACCGCGCTGCATGCCAGGCTGGCCTCTCACGACCGTCCTTACCTAACCGGGCCGCTGGCCAGGTACACGCTCAATTCAGGCTGGCTGCCGCCGCTCGCCGCTGAGGCCGCCCGGGCGGCCGGGCTCGGTCCCGAGTGCCGTAACCCGTTCCGCAGCATCGTGGTGCGCGCAGTCGAGACCGTCTGCGCAATCGAGGAGGCGCTGGCCATCATCGCGGCATACCAGCCGCCTGCCCGGCCATTCACGCCAGTGACCGCGCGGGCTGGCATCGGATACGGGGTATCCGAGGCGCCCCGCGGGGTCTTGTACCACCGGTACGAGCTCGATGACGAAGGCACCGTGCTCTCGGCGCGTATCGTGCCGCCCACGTCCCAGAATCAGCGGGCTATCGAGGCTGACCTGCGCAGTTTTGTGCAAGCGCGGATCGAGCTTGACGACCAGCAGCTGACCGCGCAGTGTGAGCAGGCGATCCGCAACTACGATCCGTGCATCTCCTGCGCCACCCACTTCCTTCAGCTCGCGGTGGACCGGGGATGACCGGGCCTGGTGCGGCCGAATCGGGGCGGCCCGGGCCGAAGGCGGACGGCCACCCGCGGGTGGCCGTCATCGGGGTCGGCAATGAGTTCAGGCGCGATGACGGCATCGGGCCGGCGGTGGTGGCCTGGCTTCGCGGCCGGGTGCCTGGCACGGTGGACCTGCTGGTCAGTGACGGCGACCCGGCCAGGCTGATCGAGGCATGGTCGGGCGCGGATCTCGCCGTGGTGGTGGATGCGGTGCGCGCGTCCCCGGCCGTCCCCGGCCGCCTGCACCGGCTTATCCTGGGCGAAGGGAACCCAGCGGAGCCCTATCCGGTCAGCTCGCATGGCCTCGGCCTGGGCGAGGCGGTCGGGCTGGCCCAGGCACTCGGCCGGCTGCCGGGCCGGCTGATCGTGCACGCCGTGGAGGCGGCGGACCTGAGCACCGGCACCGGCCTGTCGCCGGCGGTTGCGGCTGCGGCCGATGCACTCGCCGCTGCCGTCCTTGCCGACGTATCAGCCGGGACCTGATCTTCCGGCCCGGACCGGGCCGGAAGTCCCACGGCGACGACCCGATGGCCCCTGCAACGCTGGGCTGCGATCTGATCGACTGAGATAGGCGCTGATACCTGGGACGCAAGCAGCAGGGAGCAAACATGAGCCGTCGTGATGAACATTTCGATGCCATGCTCCGGCACCTGGGAGCCACCTACTACCAGACGCTGTACGGTCACGCGACCGCTGCGGATGTGGCCAAGGCGGTCGAGTCTGTCACGGCGGAAGAGGAGTCGGATGGCACCGGCCAGCCGTCGGCGCCCGGCAGCCGCGCGGCCGCCGGCGGCACCGCTCATGCGTCGCCGCGCAGCCCGCGCAGCGGCCGGTGGCGGGTCCGCGACGTCATGATGACGGAGGTCGTGACCGCCCACAAGGAAGATACGTATAAGCGGATCGCGAGCCTGATGAGCGAGCACAAGCTGAGCGCGATACCGGTGCTCGGCAGAGACAGGCAGGTGCTCGGCATCGTCTCGGAGGCCGATCTGATCCGCAAGCAGGAGCGCCATTACGGGCGGCTGGGAACGGGCATGCGCGGGCGCACCAGGCACGAGCGCGCCCAGGCGGAAGGCCGGAGCGTGGCCGAGCTGATGACCTCGCCTGCGGTCACCATTCACCCCGACGCCCCGATCGGGGCGGCGGCCAGGCTGATGAACGGGCATCACATCAAGCTGCTGCCGGTCATTGACCCGGCAGGGAAACTGATCGGCGTCGTGACCCGGGGCCACCTGCTGACTGTGTTCCTGCGGCCAGACAGCGAGATTGCCGCCGAGGTGCGTGCCGTGCTCAGCAATGTCCTGCTTGACGACGCTGGCGCGGTGACGGTAACGGCGCACGACGCTGCCATCACCCTGTCCGGCACGTTGCCGCCCGACCTGATCCCGGCGGCGGTCCGACTGGCTGGTGACGTGGACGGCGTGGTGACCGTGGTCAGCAAGCTGACCGCCAGCGAGGCCGGGAGCAGCGAGGCCGGGAGCAGCGAGGCCGGGAGCTAAGCCACACCGCCGAGGCGGCCGCCCGGGTTAGCCGGGCTCGTCCGCCGGATCAGCTGCCCGGCCGGCTTCCTGGGCGACGGCCTGCTCGCGTGCCTTGGTGAACTCCGGCGTCCCAGCGTTGAAGGTCGCGAACACCCGGTCCACGCCGACCGGCGTCAGGCCAAGCATGCGCAGCGTGGGGATGAGGGCGGCGGTGTTCGGCTCCGCGACGGGACCGAAGCAGCCATAGCAGCCCCGGCCGTAGGCCGGGCAGATGGCACCGCACCCGGCCTGGGTCACCGGGCCGAGACAGGGCGTCCCGTGCGCGACCATGACACAGGCGGTTCCGCGTTTCTTGCACTCATAGCAGACACTGTGCCTCGGGATGCGCGGTCTGCGGCCCACCAGCAGTGCCGAAACCAGCTCGAGCAGCTGCCTCTTGTCGATCGGGCAGCCACGCAGCTCGAAGTCGACCGTGACGTGGTCGGCGATCGGCGTCGAGGTCGCGAGCGTCGCTATGTACTCAGGCCGCGCGTAGACGGCCGCGGCGAAGTCCGCCACATCGGCGAAGTTGCGCAGCGCCTGGACACCGCCTGAGGTGGCGCAGGCCCCGATCGTGATCAGCATCCGCGACTGATCGCGGATCCGCAGGATCCGCCACGCGTCATCCGGCGTGGTGACGGAACCTTCCACCAGCGAAACATCGTAGGGCCCGGCAACGTCAGCGCTCGACGCCTCGGTGAAATGGGCGATATCCACCTCGCTCGCCAGGGTGAGCAGCTCGTCATGGCAGTCGAGCAAGGTGAGCTGGCAGCCGTCGCAGGAGGCGAACTTCCATACCGCGAGCTTGGGGCGGGGCATCTAGAGCTCCCTCGTGGCGGTCAGCGAAGCGGCCAGGTCGTAGGTGACCACCGGGCCATCCCGGCACAGCAGCAGCGGCCCCAGCTGGCAGTGCCCGCACTCGGCCATCCCGCAGCGCATATTGCGTTCCAGCGATATGCGGATCCGGCCGGGCGCGACCCCCTTCTCGCACAGCGCCTGCGCGGACAGCCGCATCATCAGTTCCGGGCCGCAGACCAGGGCGCTGGTCTGCTCCGGGTCGATGTCGGCGCGATTGATCAGCTGGGTTACCAGCCCGACGTGACCGGTCCAGCCAGCGGTGGCGTGGTCTACGGTGACGCGCACATCGGCGCCGCGGGCTCGCCAGCCGTCAAGCTCCGCGGCGTAGACCAGCTCAGCGGGGGAGCGGGCGCCAATAAGGATCAGGATCCGCCGGCACATCCCCGGTACCGTGAGGGCGCTGAGCACCACCGAGCGCAGCGGCGCCAGCCCGATTCCGCCGGCCACGAGGACCAGGTCCCGGCCCGCGACTCCCGGCAGGTCCCAGTCAGTGCCGTAAGGCCCGCGTACGCCGATCATCTGGCCTGGCCGGGCTGCGCACAGGGCCGCCGTCACTGCGCTCACCGCGCGGATCGTCTGGACCAGGCCCGGCTCGGCCGGGTCACCGCTCATCGAGATCGGGACCTCGCCGACGCCGAAGGCGTAGAGCATGGTGAACTGCCCGGGCTGATAGGCGGCAATTGGCTCGTCGACCGGCTGCAGGGCCAGGGTGACGGTGTCGTGGGTCTCGTCGCGGCGGTCGGTGACCTGGTACCGCAACGGCAAGACGGCGGTCGTCATGGCCCGCCCGCCGGCGGGGGCGAGCCGCCATAGAGATCCTGCAGCCGGATTCTGGTGGCATTCAGCCGGTGCACCGCCACGGTCATCAGCCGGCGGGTGAACTGATATCCGAGAGCCGGGTCTGCCTCGCACATCTCGATCACTACACCGGTACCCAGCTCGAATGCCGTCGTGGGCTGGACGGCCGCGGCTCCGAACTCCCACCGGTGCGCGGGGGCCCACCAGGACAGGCCGATGACCTCACCAGGGCCAAGCGTTTCCACGAGCAGCCGCTGCGGCCCTGGCACCTGCAGGTCCAGGGCGATGCGGCCGGTCCTGATCAGCCAGAACCGGTCCGCGCGGCTGCCTTCTTCAAAGATCCTGTCGCCGGGCTTAGCCGTGGCCAGGCTGGCTACCCTGGCCAGCTGAGCGAGGTGGCGGTCGGCAAGTCCGCGCAGGAACTCATGCTCGGCGAGGTCGGCCGGCGAGACGCTGCTCATGACACTTCCCCAGGTGCCTCGGCGCGGAGTGCGGCTACTTCCTCGGTTATGTCGATGCCGACCGGGCACCACACGATGCAGCGCCCGCAGCCGACGCAGCCTGAGGATCCGAACTGATCGTGCCAGGTGCCGAGCTTGTGGGTGAGCCACTGCCGGTACCTGCTCTTCGGCGAGGACCGCACCGGGCCGCCATGCAGATACGAGAAGTCGAGATCGAAGCAGGAGTCCCAGTGCTGCCACCGCTCAGCGTGCTCGCCGGACAGGTCGGTGACGTCGTCGACGCCGGTGCAGAAGCATGTCGGGCAGGCCATGGTGCAGTTACCGCAGGACACGCAGCGGGCGGCGACATCATCCCAGCGAGCCGCGTCATTACTGGCTGCCATCAGCTCGTGCAGGATCCCGGCGGGCATGGACCGGCCCATCTTGCCCGCCGCAGCCGCCACCGCGGCCCGGGCGCCCGCCACTGTCGCGTCATCGGCGCGGTCGAGCCGGATGTCGGCGAGCACCGCCGCTCCCGCTGGCGAACCCACCTCGACAAGGAACGTGTGCTGGTCGGGGCCGGTCATCTCGGTCAGCGCCAGGTCGTATCCCGGCCCGGCTTCCGGCCCTGTCCCCATCGAGGTACAGAAACACGTCTCGCCCGGCTCGGTGCAGTTCACTGCCACGATGAACGCGGCATCGCGGCGCGCCGCATACCTCGACCCGGCGCGGCCGAGCACCTGATCCTGGATCTGGATGGCCCGCAGGTCGCACGGGCGAACCCCGACGAAAGCCAGCTTCGGCTCGGGCTCCGCGCTGTCGTCAAGCTCGAAGCCATCCCCGGCGCGCCGTGCTGACCACACCTTCTGCCGCGGCGGATGCAGGAACTGCTTCCACGACTGCGGCCCTGCGGAGTGACCGAAGGCGGCCCGGTCGCTGCGCTGCCTGAGCCGGTAACCGCCCGGCTGCAGGACGACCCCCCAGCCGAACGGGAGCTCGTCGGCCGAGGCAAGCTCGGCGAGAACGATCGCATCGTCCCTGACCGTAGGACCAACCACCCGGAAACCGGCCCGGCGCAGCGCATCGTACAGCTCCGTTAAGGAACTCGCCGCCATCTGCAGGGCGCCGTCCGCGTTCATCGCGCTAGTCACCAGTGTTCGCTCCTAACCGCCGCCGCAGTCAGCCGGGCGGGCTGGCATCCCGTACCGCTTTCCGGTAGCTCAAGCTATCGCGCAGGCAGCGCATTTAACCCCGACTATGCTGCGCGCGCCGGCGCGATGGCGCTAGGGACCAAGGGCCTTGCCCGAGGCAGCCATCCCGCGGGCCAAGGTCCCGCTGCCGGCGGCCGTTGGACCCTGGGCACGCAGGGCCGGCCGCAGTGTGATGAACATGACGGGAAGGACCTGAAGCGAAAGACGCGGGGCTGCGGGGCGCCAGTCCGCACACCGCGCAATCGGGATCCGCGAGAAGCCGGATTGGTCCTTCCCGTCGTTAATTCTTCATCAGCGGGGAGTGGTACCGGCTCGCTGAATCGTGTCAGGCTTTCCGCGCGGCCGGTCAGGCCCCGTCGAGCAGCTCCGAGAGGTCCCTGACGACCACGTCTGCGCCCTCCCGCCGCAGCGCGTCGGCCTGGCCCATGCTGTCCATCCTGTCCACCCCGACCACCCAGCCAAATCCGCCAGCGCGCCCGGCGGCGACACCGGCTTGCGCATCCTCGAAGACGGCCGCTGCGGCGGGGCTGACGTCCAGCATGCGGGCGGCGGCGAGGTAGGTGTCCGGGGCCGGCTTGCCGCGCAGCTTGCCGTTGTCGGCCACCGCCGCGTCCACTACTACCGGGAAATAATCGATGAGCGCGGCGCCGGCGAGCACGGCCCGGCAGTTGGCGCTGGCGGAGACCACGGCGCGGCCCAGGCCTGCCGCTACCACGTCGTGGACGTAGCGGACCGACCCCGGATACGCGACCGCGCCCTCATCGGCGATCTTGCGCAGCAGGATCGAGTTTTTCCTGTTGCCGAGTCCGTGGACGGTCTCGGCTCCCGTGTCGTCGTCATCGCTTCCTTCGGGCAGGTCAATGCCCCTGGAGGCAAGGAACGACCGGGCGCCGTCCGCCCTGGGCTTGCCGTCCACGTATCTGCCATAATCGGAGACCAGGTCAAACGGTACGTACGGCTGACCGGTCCTGGTCGCACGCCGTCGCAGGAACGCGTCGAACATCTCCTGCCACGCGGCGGCATGCACCACGTCGGTCTGGGTGAGCACGCCGTCGAGGTCGAAGAGGCAGGCGTCGATCCCTGCTGGCATACCGAGCACTAGCCCAGCCTAGAAGGAGCGGCGCGCAACGGCGCACCCAGGTACCGGCTCTGACGCAGGGCCGGCTGAGGACGAGGCAGATGGAGTCGGAACGGGCCGCGCGCGCGCAGTCCGGTATGCCGCTCTCCGGCATGCCAGGCGAGCTGCAGCCGCCGGCCGTGCGGATGACCGGCTACCCGTTCCGCGGGCCCGGACTTGCGGCGCGGGTGCTGCCGTTCGCCGTGCTGGCCGTGCTCGCCGAGGCAAGCCTGGCGCTGCCGCCCGGATCTGCTTCTATCCTGCCCACGATCGCCAGCGTCGTGCTGCTGTTCGCAACGGCGGCGGCGTTCGCGCTGCCGTGGGCCAGGCTGCCGAGCTGGGCGCCGGTGCTGGTGCCGCTGCTGTATGTGGGGTCAGTCCTAGCGCTCACCATCGCGGCAGGCAGCACATCGGGGGTGGCCATCGTCGCCCTGATGCCGGTCGTGTGGACCGCCCTGTTCCACCGGCGCTGGGAGTCGGCCTGTGTCGTCGTGGCGGTCGTCACCGCCGTGATTGTCTTCTCCCTGGTACCGACCGCCGACCCGGCTGTGGTCATCGTCAGGCGGCTGGTCTTCTGGGCGGCGCTTGGAGCCCTGATCTCGGTCGCCACCCAGGGCCTGCGCGGGCGCATCAGGCGTGCGCAGTCGCAAAGCGCGCGGCTGCAGGAGCGGCTGCGCGAGGTGAGCCTGAGGCGCGACCGGGATCGCATCGCCAGCGATCTTCAGGACCGGGTGATCCAGCGAGTCTTCAGCGCGAGCCTGTCGCTGCAAGCGGCCCTCGCCCTGGCAGGCCCCACCGAGGTCAGCCGCAGGATCGAGAGCGCTACCCGGGAGCTTGATGAGGCCACCCGCCTGATCAGGCAGTCCATCTTCGGGCTCAGGGGCCCGTCAGGCGGCAGTGACCTGCGACGCGGTGTCCTGGAGGTATGCGGCGAGCTGGCGGGGGCCCTCGGGACCACGCCCGATGTCTCGTTCAGCGGGGCCATGGACGGAAAGCTGCCGGAGCGGACCGCCGCCCAGATGCTCGAGGCGCTCCGCGAGACCCTGACCGCGGTAGGGGAGCAGGCCGGGCCCGCGCAGGTCGCGGTGGCCGTCAGCGATCACGTGCGGCTGACGGTCACGCTGCAGGGCCGCTGGCCGCCAGCGGGCCAGGACGTGGCCCTGGGCCTTGCCGAGACCCTGCGGGAGGGCGCCCGCCAGATCGGCGCAGCAGTCGAAATCGGGTCCGATGCCAACGGCGGCACCCGGCTGGCCTGGCAGTTCTCCGACCGGCCCGGTGGCCGTCGGGCCCAGACCGCGGTCGGCGACTGAGCTATCAGGACCACCAGGGGAGTGCTGACGAGCGGCCCGCCAACGCAAGCCGGCCCCCCGCCTGCCTGGTCGGCGGGGGACCGGGGTCTGTTAGCCGGCGCGCGCAGCGGCTGGCCGCGTACTCACTCCCGCAAGTCCTGCTCCTATCGCAGCGCCTGAAGGCTCGCCGGCGTAGAGGCGAAGGTGGGTTGATGGGCAGGACCTTCGGGCCGCAGCGGGCCGTCGCAGTGCGTCGTAGCGCGGCCGTCGCGGTGCGTCGCCGGCCGGCCGAGTCGGGGCAGCGGTGTGGGGCGGCTGCAGCCGGTGCTCCGGTTTCAGGGCCTTTCGTCCCGCTGCGCGGGTATTAACGCCCCTGACGGCGGCGCGGACGATGCGCCAGCCTCGTAAGCGTGGCTGGCTGCCGCGGGCGCGGCGCACTGGCGGCCACTGGAGGCGACTGATGAGAGCACGCCCCGGCCTGAGCGAGCTTGGCCTCGGCCCTGGCAAGAAGGCCCGCCTGCACAGGATCCTGAACGAGCACGGCCTGGGTAACGGGACCGCGATCTTCCTCCCGTACGACCAGGGACTCGAGCACGGCCCCCGTGACTTCTTTGCCAACCCCGCCGCCAGCGATCCGACCTACATCATCAAGCTCGCCGTTGAGGGCGGCTTCAACGGCATCGCGATCCAGATCGGCCTGGCGGAGAAATTCTTCTGGGACTACGCCGGCGAGGTCCCGCTGGTGCTGAAGCTCAACGGCAAGACCGAGATCCCCGCTATCGATCCGCTCTCGCCGGTCAACGCGTCCGTCGAGGACGCGGTGCGGCTGGGCGCGGACGCCGTCGGTTACACGCTGTATGTCGGCACGCCGGCGCAGGACCAGGACTTCGGCCAGTTTCTGCGGGTGCGCCAGGACGCTCACCGGCTCGGCATGCCGCTGATCGTGTGGGCCTATCCGCGCGGCGCGGCGATCGATGCCAAGGGCGGCAAGGATTCCTTCTATGCGGTCGATTACGCGGCGCGGACCGCGAGCGAGCTCGGCGCCGATGTCGTGAAGGTGAATTTCCCGCATCCGGACAAGCAATCAGGCGTGCCCGAGCCTTATCTCGCGAGGTTCTCCGCGCAGCAGGCAATCGACGCTGTCGTGCGGTCCGCCAACCGGACGCTGCTCCTGGTCTCCGGCGGCGAGCGGGCCGGCGACGAAGCCATGCTCGATAAGGCGCGCGAGTCGATGGAAGCCGGCGCCACCGGCCTGATCTTCGGCCGCAACGTCTGGCAGCGTGAACACGACGAGTCGCTGCGCTTCGCGGCGCGGCTCAAGGAGATCCTGGAGAAGTATCCGACTTAGGAGGCGGCAGCGTCCAGGTGGCCGGAAACGGCTACCCGGACCTGCCCGGACCTGCCCGGATGCGTGCCGTCAGCTTGACAGCGGCAGTCCGGCCGTCCGCTGACCTGCATGGGCGGTTAGGGACCAAGGTCCCATCAGCTTGGGCCTGGCGTCCCTGCCAGTTCGCGCGCGGCGCCCGTGAAGGTAAAAGTGCAGCACCTGCCGCCTGGACAAACCGGGCACGGGGGATCTGGCCGGAGCGGTCGGTTGCCGGAGGCCTAGCGGGGGCGTTGGCTTTTCGGCACGAAGGGGGTGCGCCGCTTGACCGGCGATGCCCGGTCCCAAGCGGTAGGTGCGCAATGATGTCGAGTGAATAGATCGAAATGATGTTGAGTGAATAGACCGGCTACTTATTGGCATATCTTGTCGAATTGTTTTGGCCGCACCGCGGCACGGCAATGTGGTCATGCCAGACACGCGGTGGCCGCGCGAGGCCTGGTGTCCCCCGGCCAGAGGGAGAGGTCATGATCGAGGCGCGGCAGCTACAGGAGCTGACCCAGGCCGAGTCCCTGAGGCTGCTCAGCAGCGTGCCGTTCGGCCGGGTGGTGTTCACCTACCATGCGCTGCCTGCCATCCGCCCGGTCAACCATCTCGTCGTTGACAACGCGATCATCATCATCGCCAGCCTGGGCACGGCGATCAGCGCGCACGCGGGCAGCGAAGGCGGGACGGTGGTTGCCTACGAAGCGGACGTGATCGATCCCGACACTCACCTCGGCTGGAGCGTCGTGGTGATCGGCAAGGCCGGCCGCGTCGTTGACGAGTCCCAGATCGCTGGTTACCGGAAGGCACTGCGACCCTGGGTCAGCGGGAGGATGGACGACGTCATCGCCATCCGGGCCGACCTGGTCACCGGATACCAACTGGTGGCCGGCGAGGCACCGCAAGCCACCATCGGCTAGGCCCTCAGGCCAGCGGCATCAGTCCGTGGAGCGGGAACAGCGCTTTCTGCGTTGCCAGTATCGCCCGGTCAAGTGGGTCTCCCGGGTCGTAGCCCGCCTCGAAAGGGACGAACTGAGCGGCGGCGCCCTCGGTCATCAGCTCAGGCGCCGGCCGGCCGGTCCGCAGCGTGACGAAGTCGCGCCATGACTGCGGGATCACGCTGCCCGGATCGAGCGGCCGGCCACTGGCCTCGGCGAGCAGGTGCGTCCACGTCCTGGGCACCACCTGGACCAGCTCGTAGCCGCCGCCGCCGGTGAACAGCCAGCGCCCGGCCGCATACTGATGGGCCATCTGGTGGATCTTGGCATGCGCCGCGCGCTGCGCGTCGATGCTCAGCTGCAGGTCGGCCAGAGGATCCAGCCAATGGGTGTCGCAGCCATGCTGGCTGACCAGGAGCTGCGGCCCGAAGGCCTCAAGTAGCGGCGGCACGATGGCATGAAAGGCCCGCAGCCAGCCGGCGTCTCTGGTTCCGGCGGGCAGCGCCACATTGACCGCCGAGCCGACCGCGCCCGGACCGCCGGTCTCGGACGGCAGCCCGGTGCCTGGGAACAGGGTGGCCGGATGCTCGTGCAAGCTGATCGTCAGCACCCGCGGATCGTCGTAGAAAGCTGCCTGCACCCCGTCACCATGGTGCACGTCGACATCGACATAGGCAATCCGCTCGACGCCCTGCCTAAGCAGCCAGGCGATTGCGATGGCCGGATCGTTGTACACGCAGAACCCGCTCGCGTGCCCGCGCATCGCATGGTGCAGGCCGCCTGCGATGCTGGCGCCATGCTCAGCCGACGATGTCCAGACCGCCCGGGCGGCGGCCAGCGTGGCCCCGGCCACCAGCGCCGAGGCCTCGTGCATCCCGCGGAACACCGGGTCGTCAGGCGTGCCGAGGCCATAGGCGATCACCGATGTGTCGGGCGCGGCTCCGCCGGCCCGCCGCACCGCGGCTATGTACCCGGGGTCGTGCACCAGCTCGAGCTCGGCGTCGGTAGCCGGCTCCGGCGCGATGACGGTCACCCCGTCCGCCGAGAGCACCCCAAGAGTGCGCGCCAGCTCGATCGTCAGCTCCACCCTGACCGGCGCCAGCGGATGCTCGGGCCCGAAGTCGTAGGAGGCAAGCCGGTCATCCCAGGCGACGTGCAAGGTGCAGGCCATCTGCTCATCCTCTCTCAGTCACCGCGCGCCGGCACTGGCCTCCGCCTGCCACATCTGCTTGTAGCCGCCACCGGCCCGCAAGAGCTGCGCATGAGTGCCGCGTTCGGTTACCTTCCCGCCGGCCAGGACGACTATCTCGTCAAGCTCGTCAAGCCCGTCAAGATCGTGGGTGATGAGGAGCGTCGTGCGGTCCGCCGTCGCGGTGAGCAGGTCCCTGGTGAGGGCCCGGCGGTTGTCCCGGTCCAGGTGGGCGGTGGGCTCGTCGAGGATGAGCAGCTCCGGGTCGGCGAGGAGCGCGCGGGCCAGGGCGAGCCGCTGGCGCTGACCGCCGGACAGCGCCGCGCCGTGGGCGCCGACCGGCGTGTCCAGGCCAAGCGGCAGCGACCCGATCCAGTCCGCCAGCCTGGCCCGGTCGGCCGCGGCGGCCAGTTGCTCGTCAGTGGCGCCCGGTCGGGCCAGCCGGAGGTTGTCCCGGATCGAGGTATCGAAGATGTGCGGATCTTGCGGGCAGCCGCCGATCCTGGTGCGCACGTCATCGGGGGAGTAACTGGCTAGTTCGCAGCCGTTCAGGGTGGCAGCGCCGCCGGCCAGGTCGACGAACCGGAGCAGTACCGCGGCCACTGTCGACTTTCCCGCGCCGTTGGCGCCGACCAGCGCGATGCGCCGTCCGGGCGGCAGGTCGAGGTCGACGCTATCGAGGGCGAGCGGCCCTCCTGGCTGATAGCGGACCCGGGCGCCGCGCAGCATCACGTGCAGCGGGCCGGCGGGCAGCGGCCGCGGCGTGGCCGGCTCGCAGACCGGGTCGGCGGCGTCGAGTACCGTCGCGATCCGGCCAGCCGAGACGCGGGCCTGGCCGAGCTGGATAGCCGCGGCGGGCAGAGCGGTGACCGCCTCGAAGGCGGCGAGCGCAGTCAGGGTGATCACCGCGAGCGGGACTCTGGTCAGTGTGCCGTTCCCCGTGGCGGCAACTCCGAGCACCAGGACGCCCCAGAGGGTCAGGCCGGAGATGCCGGTGGTCAGGCCGGTGCCAAGCCCGGACACGGTGGCGCCCCGGCGGGCCTGCATAGTCAGGTCCGTGTCGGCCGCCGCTACGGCCGCGAGCGCGGCAGCCTGCGCTCCGCAGGCGTGCAGGTCGGCGGCGCCAGCCAGCACGTCGGTGAAGGTCGCCGCGAGCTGCCCGCGCGCCGGGGCGAGACGCCGGGCCGAATTGCGCGCGGCAGCGGCGGCAATGGCAGGAACGCCGATGCCCGCGGCTAGTAGCCCGGCGGCGAGCACGGCGCCCGCGGGCACCAGGATCAGCAGGCAGGCGAGCACCGCACCGGCGCCGACCAGCACGGCGGCGAGCGGCGGGGTGACGCCCCTGATGAACAAGTCCTGGGTGGCGTCGACATCAGAGATCAGCCGGGCCAGCAGGTCACCGGAGGAGAAGGCGGCCAGCCCGGCCGGGGCGAGCCGCTCAAGACGGCGGAAGATGCTGACCCGGACGTCGGCCAGGATCCGGAATGCGGCGTCGTGGGAGGCGAGACGCTCGAGATAGCGGGAGACGCCGCGGCCGACGCTCAGGCCGCGGACGGCGACGACGGCGACCGAGATCGCCACGATGTTCGGATGCTCTGAGGCCCGGGCGAGCAAGAACCCGGAGACCGCAAGGAGGGCGACCCCGCAGCCGGTGGCGGCGGCACCCGCGGCGACCGCGAGCAGCAACTGCCCGCGCAGCGGCCGCGCGAGCCTGAGCAGCCGCAGCAGCGGATCGCGGCCGGCCGGGCCGCTGTGGCCCGCTGCCGAGCCGCGCTCCGCCGGGCTGGCCGCGGTCATGGCGGGACCGCCAGGGCCACGCTCCGCCGGGCTGGCCGCGGTCATGGCGGGACCGCCAGGCCGGCCCTGCCCGGCATGGGGCCGTTAGCAGCCGGCCCGACGAGCCTGCCGCGGTCCAGGGCCAGGATCCTGCTTGCACCGCCCGGCCCGGCCGGGCGGTGCGTGATGAGGATGACGGTGCGGCCAGCCAGCTGGCCCTCGATTGCCGCGCCAAGCCGCGCCGCGCTGGCTGGGTCGAGATGGGTAGTGGGCTCGTCAAGAAGCAGCAGCGGGGCACGGCGGAGGAACGCGCGGGCCAGCGCGATCTTCTGGCGCTGCCCGGCCGAGAGCTGCAGGGCGCCCTCGGTGAGAACGGTGTCGTAGCCGCGGGGAAGCTGGCTGATGAAGTCATCGGCGTCGGCCAGGCGGGCGGCTACCTCGATCTCCTGCCGCAGCGCGGCTGGCTGGCCAAGGGCGATATTCTCGGCGATGGTCCTGGTGAACAGATGCGGGTGCTGGGGAACCCAGGCGATCTGGCGCAGCCAGCAATCGGCATTGATGTCGGCCAGCTCGCTGCGACCGGCGCTGATGGTGCCGCTGGTCGGCTCAGCGAACCGCAGCAGCAGCGCGAGCAGCGAGCTCTTGCCCGCGCCGCTCGGACCGGTCAGGATGATCCGGTCACCAGGGCGGATGGTCAGGCTGATGTCATCGAGGGCAGGATGGTCCCGGCCCGGGTAGGCGAGGCTGACCGCACGTAGCTGGATGTCCTCGCGCCATAGGTCGGCCGTCGCGGTGGCGGGGGTGCCGGTGGCGGCGGGGGTGCCAGCGGTGGCGGGGGTGCCAGCGGTACCGGCGCGGGCGCCATCCCAGCCGCGGACCGGCGTGTCAAGGATCTCGAAGGCCCGCTCGGCGGCGGTGGCTCCTTCGGCGCTGGCGTGAAACTGGGCCCCGACATTCCGCAGCGGCAGATAAGCCTCCGGGGTCAGCAGCAAGACCAGCAGGGCAGTCTGATAGCCGAGGTGCCCGGCCAGCAGCCGGAGGCCGACCTCCACGGCGACGAGGGCAGTCGCCAGCGCGGCGGCAAGCTCGAGAACCAGGGCGGACAGGAACGCCACCCGCAGGGTCGCCATGGTCGCGGCCCGGTGCGCGCTCGTGACTTCCTTGATCACTTCCGCCTGTGCCTTGGCCCGGCCGAAGATCTTCAAGGTGGGCAGGCCCGCCACCACATCGAGGAAATGCCCGCCGAGGCGGGCCAGCAGCTGCCACTGCCGCTGGGTCTGGGCCTTAGTGTGCAACCCGATCAGGACCGCGAATATCGGGATCAGCGGCAGCGTCGCGGCAATGATCGCCGCCGAGATCCAGTCGGCGAACGCGATCCTGGCCAGCACCGCAAGCGGGACCGCCACGGCGAGCACGAGCTGCGGCAGATAACGGGAGAAGTAGGCATCAAGTCCGTCCAGGCCCTTGGTCGCCAGCGTGGTGATCTCCCCGGCCTGCTGGCCGCCCAGCCACCCTGGGCCCAGCCGCAGGGCGTGTGTGCTGAGCTGGCGCCGCAGGCCCGACTTGACCAGCGCGGCTGCGCGCAGTGCCGCGACCTCGCCGCCAGCCGATGCGGCCGCCCGCCCGGCGAGTACCACGGCGAGCCAGGCCAGGGTAGCCGCCAGCACGACAATCCCGGTGCCCCGCGCCGCGCCGGCTAGCGCCCGGGCGAGCAGGCCCGCCTGGAGCAAGATCAGTCCCGTTCCGGCCAGGCCGAGCCCGATCGTGACCGCCAGGTAGCCGCGGGCGGCCCCGGCATGCCGCAGCAACCTCGGATCAAACGGCCTCACGGCTGGCCAGCGGCCAACCGGGCCCGCGGGCCGGCAGTCGGGATGGCGTCCACGACACCGATGTCAGAGCGGCTCATCCGGTTGCGGAACACCCAGCAGGTCCGCCTCTGGCAGGCGAGCACGACCGGCATGAAGATCAGCGCGACCCACTTCATGACCAGCAGCGTATAGTGCGCGGGAGCGGGCGTTGCTGCTGGTGAGGCTGCAGCCGGGGCGAAGCTCGTCCCAGCCGGAGATCCACAGTCCGGGGAATACCGATTCCGGTGCAGAACGCGGGCGGGCCCGCCATCGCGGCCTGCGCGCCGAGTGCATCGCCGGCGAAGCGGAAGCGGGCGGACCGGTCCATTCCGAGCTGGAACTACAGCACGATCCCCGTGACGACGCCCCCGGCAAAGCTGATCAGGAAGAGCTTACCGAAGAACTTCGCCATCCGAAGGTACGCGTGGTCCTTTCCTTAACGAGCTACGCCGTCAGCATGGCCGCGACCAGAATCGAGAGTCCTATGGTCAGCGGAACGAAGATAAAATGATACACTGTAGTAATTCCGAATTGCCACTCTGAAAGGTCGGGCACCGCTCACCAGCCCTCCCTCTCGCCTGGCGGTGGCCCATAAACCGGCCGCTGTGCGACCTCAATAACCCGACCGGCGTGGCGGGCGCTGTCAAGTCAAGCGGCCTCGCTCCTGCGGGACCTTAGTCACCCGCTGCCCGGCTGGTGATTGCGGGCCGAAGGTCCTGCCCGATCGGGCCGCAATGCTCCTGGCGAATCTAAGCGGCGTCAGCGACGCTGAATAGTACGGCGCAGCAGGAGGTGGATCATGAACGATGCGCAGGCAGGGCCAAGCCGGGGCACCGGAGTCGACGCTGCCCCGGGTTCGCTGGCGGCACTTCGGCGAGCGGCTTACCAAGCCCGCAATCGCGGTGCCGGCCTGGACATCGGCTATGGCATCCCGGCGGGCGCCAGCGCCGCGGCGGAGGCATCCGGCTCCGGGATGCCGGACATGTCAGTCGGGAGCGTGGCCCCGCACGGGCTCAACGCGCCGGCCGATCGGGCGGCCCGCGCTGTGCGCGGATCCGGGACTGACGCGCCATGACGACGACGTTCGCGCCGCGGGCAGACGCAGGACGAGATGGAGAGACAGCAGTGGCGGGCGGCGCCGCGCCCGTTGGCACCGCGCGGCGCGTCATCGTGGGCATCGACGACACCCCGTCCGGACAGGCCGCGCTGCGCTGGGCGGTCCGCAGAGCCGCCGCGGACGATGCCCGGCTGATCGCGGTCCGAGCGTGGGCACTCGGGCTGCCCCGCCATGGCGGGCGCCGCCACCGGCACCCGGACCGGAGCCCGGTCGTCATCACGTTCGCAGGCGACAACCAGCGTGAGGCGGCGGCTGCCCTGGTCCGGCGGGCTTTCCTGCGGGCGGTTGGCGTTGTCCCCGACAATATCGGCGCGGCGATCGAGGTACCAGAGGGCGACCCGGCCGTTGTCCTTACGCAGCTCGCGGTGGCCGACGGGGATCTGCTGGTGCTCGGCGATCAGCAAGACTCCAGTATGAAGCGAATCGTCCACGGCTCGGTGAGCCGTTATTGCACCAGTCATTCGAAATGTCCGGTTGTTATCATCTCGTCGGCCGCTGCCGAATATGACAGGCCGGCGAAGAGCGCTGAAATCCGCCCCGACCGGGGACGTGAATTGCCGGATGAGGCGCAGGTAAGGGGAGCATCATGAGAGCCCGGGTGGGTGACCGGCTGGTCATCGACGATGGCAACAACAGGGTTGGCATTGTCATGAGCGTCCTTGGCGAGGATGGATCGCCGCCTTATGTCATCAAGTGGCTTGGCGACGGGCATGTTGCCATGGTATTTCCGGATCAGTACGCTCGGGTGGTTCCTGGCGGGCACCCGGCAGGCCTGCTCCTCGAGACGGAGCCCGAGCAGTGACAATGCCCCTCCTCACCGCGCCCGCCGCCACCGCGACCTTCGCGCTGCTGACCGACGGAAGCACCATCGAGATCCGCCCGGCCAGCCCCGGCGACGTCGATGCGGTCCGTGACATGCACGCGGGGATGTCCCCCAACAACATGTACCTGCGGTTCTTCAGCCTCAGCCCGAGCGCTGCCCAGCAGGAGGCGCAGCGCGTCTGCCGTGCGCCCGGGCCCGACCATGCGGCGCTGCTGGCATGGCAGGAGGGGACGCTGGTCGGGGTCGCAAGCTACGAGCCCACGCACAATGAAGGTGCCGCTGAGATCGCCTTCGCCGTCTCCGATGAAATGCACGGCCGAGGGGTGGGCACCCTGCTGCTTGAGCACCTGGTATCGCTGGCCAGGCGCAGGAAGCTGGAGGCCTTCACCGCGGAGGCGCTCGCGGACAACACCGCGATGCTCAGGGTCTTCGCCGATGCCGGCCTGCCGGTAGAGCGGGAGAGCGCCGACGGCGTGGTGGAGATGACCTTCCCGCTTCCTGGCGGGGAGACCGACAAGCGCCTCGATGACTACCTGGAATCGGTGGCCATCAGGGAGAGCCGCGCGGACGTGGCCAGCATGCGGCACCTGCTGCAACCGGCGTCGGTGGCCGTGGTGGGCGCGAGCCGGCACCGCGGAACTGTCGGCCGCTCCATCCTGCGCAATATAGTGACCTGCGGGTTCGTCGGGAATGTCTATGCGGTGAACCCGCACGCCCGGTCCATGGAGGGCGTGCCGTGTGTAGCCTCGGTCGCCGACCTGCCCGAGGCGGTGGACATGGCAGTGATCGCGGTGCCTGCGGCGGCTGTCGCCGGGGTGGCGGCGGCGTGCGGGCAGCGGGGAGTCAAGGGGCTGGTAGTGATCACCGCGGGGCTGGGCACCGAAGGCGCCGACCTGCTGGCGATCTGCCGCCGTTATGGCATGCGCCTGGTGGGCCCCAACTGCTTCGGCATCGCCGTGCCCCGGATCGGCCTGGATGCGACCTTCATCGCCAGGCATCCAGCGGCTGGCTCAGCCGGCCTGGTCGCCCAGTCCGGCGGGGTGGGGATGGCACTTCTTGAGCACCTGTCCAGGCTCGGCATCGGCATATCCTCCTTCGCGTCCGTCGGCGACAAGTACGACGTGTCAAGCAATGACATGCTGATGTGGTGGGACCACGACACCGCGACGAAGCTCGCCGTCTTGTACGTGGAGTCCTTCGGCAACCCGCGTGCCTTCGCCCGCACCGCACGCCGTGTCGGGCATCGGCTGCCGGTGCTGACCGTCGTGTCCGGCCGGTCGGAGGCCGGCCAGCGGGCAGCGGCCGGCCAGCGGGCAGCCGCCGGCCACATGCCAGCCCCCGCCACGCCGCTGGTCAACCAGCAAGCGCTCTTCGGCCAGGCGGGCGTCATCGCCGTGCCCAGCCTGGGTGAGCTTATCGAAGCCGCGGCGCTGATCTCCTGCCAGCCGCTTCCGGCCGGCAACCGGGTTGGGATCGTGTCCAACGCGGGCGGCGCTGGCGTGCTCGCTGCCGATGCCTGCGGCGACAACGGGCTGCACGTGGCCACGTTCGGCGGCCCGATGCAGCGCAAGCTAGCCAAGCTGCTGCCGAAGGGTGCCGTGGTCACGGGGCCGGTAGACGCCACCGCCGCCGTCAAGTTCGACGCCTTCCGGGCCTGCCTCGACGAGGTGGCGGCCGACGACGGCGTCGATGCCGTGCTCGTGGTCACCGTCCCGACCGCCATCTGCGACCTGCGCCGGTCGATCAACGCCGTCGAGGTGGTCAAGCCGCTGGCGGTGGTGCTGCTTGAGCAGGCTGAGAGCGTCCGGCTGCTGCGCAGAGATGGCTCTGGCCAGCAAAGCGACGACGGCGGGGCGGCCGCGCCCGGCGGCGGCGCGGCGGCCGCGCCTGGCGGCGGCCGCCTTAACGGCCACGCTGCCGTGCCCGCCTACGCCTATCCGGAGGATGCGGCGCGGGCCCTCGGCCACGCGACCAGGTACCAGCTCTGGCGTGGCAGGCGCCGGGGCATCCTGCCCGATTTCACCGGGGTACGGCTGGAGCAGGCGCGGGATCTCATCTCCCGGTTCCTCGCTGCCAACCCGGCCGGCGGGTGGCTGCCCGCCAGCCAGGCAGTCGAGCTGCTGTCCTGCTATCAGATCCCGATGGTGGCCAGCAGCGTCGCTGCCGATGAAAACGAGGCGGTTCGCGCCGCGACCGAACTTGGCGGGCCCGTCGTGCTGAAGGCGCAGGCGGAGGGCCTGGTGCGCAAGACCGGTGCCGGTGCGGTCAAGCTGGATCTGCATGGCGAGCAGGAGGTCCGCAAGGCCTACCAGGAGCTCGAGACCGCATTCGGGGCCCGCCTGCGCGGCGTGGTCGTGCAGCCGATGCTGTCCGACGGCGTCGAGGTACTGATCGGTCTCGTGCAGGAGCCGGTGTTCGGCCCGCTGGTCGTGTTCGGGCTTGGCGGCCTGGCCACCGAGGTCCTGGGCAACCGGGCGGCCAGGATGGCGCCGCTGACCGACGCGGACGCGCAGGAGCTCATCAGGTCGGCGCAGGGGGCGCCGTTGCTGTTCGGCCACCTTGACCGGCCGGCGGTGGACACCGGATCGCTGACCGACACGCTGCTCCGGGTGTCGTTCCTCGCCGACGACTTCCCCGAGCTGGCCGAGCTCGACCTTAGCCCCGTCATAGCCCGCTGTGACGGGGCCCAGGCAGTGGACGTCAGGGTCCGGATCAGCCCGGCCGAGGCGCGGGACCCGTTTCTGCGCAAGCTGCGGTGAGCCGGTCCGGCGGCAGCTGAGGAGAGGGAGCTGAGAACGATGTCAGCACAAAATGGCGATGCTTCCCGCATCGTGGTCGGAGCCGACGGATCGCCGTCGTCGCGGGCGGCCCTCCGCTGGGCGGTACGGCAGGCTGAGCTCACCGGTGCCACCGTTCAGGCGGTCATCGCCTGGCAGTACCCCGTCGCCACCGGCGGCTACGCCTGGGCGCCTGTTGCCGTGCTGGACAGCGCCGATCTGCAAGAGGCGGCCGAGAAAGCGCTAGCTGATGAGATCGGCGAGGTCGTCGGCGGCAGCAGCAGCGACGTCCGCGTGCGGCCAGCGGCGATCGAGGGCAATCCCTCCCAGGTGCTCATCGAGGCCTCGGCGGGGGCCGATCTGCTGGTCGTGGGCAGCCGCGGGCACGGCGGGTTCGCGGGCGCATTGCTCGGCTCGGTGAGCCAGCATTGCGTGCACCACGCGGATTGCCCCGTGGTGATCGTCCGGGCTGGCTGACGGGTGAGGTGAACACGGCCGCTGGAGCGGAGGCGGGATGCGATGCAGCGGAAGCTGCGATTCGCCAGGGCGCCCGGGCTGGACGGTAACCCGCTGCGGCGCGGCATCGACAGGCTCCAGACCGCCGTCACGCTCGGGCTTTGCGCGCTGTTCCTGATCAGCGCGCCGCTCCTCGCGACGGCGGCCTGGCGGTGGACCCACCAGGCGAGCCTCGCCCAGCAGCGTGCCGAACAGGGCTGGCATCAGGTATCCGCGGTAACACTGCAATCGACGCCGCCAGCGGATCAGTACGCATCCCAGTGGCAGGACACCGCTGTGCTGGCCAGCTGGGCGGCGCCGAGCGGGATCAAGCGGGTGGGTGAGATCCTCGTGCCGGCGCCCCTGGCGGCCGGGCAGAGGGTGCGGATCTGGGTGAACGGCTCCGGATGGCAGACCGGGCCGCCGCTGTCGCCCAGTCAGCTGACGACCAGGGCCATCGGCGTGGCGGCGCTGGCGCCCATCCTCCTTGCGGGCGCATTGCTCAGCATCGGCTGGCTGGCACGCTGGCTGCTGAACCGGCGCAAGCTCGCCGACTGGGAAGCCGCCTGGACCTTGGTCGAGCCGCAATGGACCAAGCAGCGCTGATCCTCGCGGTCACGGCAGTAGCTCCGGGTGGGCGCAGGCTTCAAGCAGCCGGTCCCTGGTGGCCTGGAGCCGGTGCACCAGCACGGTAATGAACCGCCGGTTGAGTTCGGAGCAGAGTGTAGGGTCGGCCGCACAGGCCGCCCGGACGGCCCGGCCGTCCAGCTCGAATGCCTGCATCGGCGACGTGGTCACCGCGCCGAACCGCCACTGGTAGGGCGGCATCAGCCAGGACAGGCCGACGACGTCGCCGCGGCCGAGGGTCTCGATGATCACCCGGCCGCGCCCCGGCACCATCGCATCCAGCGCAACCCGGCCGGCGTCGATCAGCCAGAATTTGTCGGCGGTCGCGCCTTCCTCGAACAGCCGGTGCCTGACCGGCACCGAGATGTGCCGGGCGAGCCCGGCCAGGACGGCTATCTCCTCGCGGGGCAAGCCGCGCATGAACGGTTGCGCCGCGAGAATGGACTGCTCCTGGATGGTCACGTTCTCACGCTCCCGCCTGGTAGCCACGGCGCCGCGCCGTTGCCCCCGCGCTGCCTGCTCATACCTACTCTCACGCTCCCTGTTCGCAGGTCAAGCGGCCAGGGACCAATGGCCCTGACAGCGAGGCGGAACGTCGCTACCGGGCCGGGGGCGCAGCTGCGAGCACCGCACGGGCCTGGCGGGCGACCTCGATGTCCTCTCGCGCGGCGATGACCAGCGTACGGACCGCCGCGCCCGGCCCGGTGATCTCGGTGTCCGGGGCGGCGCCCGCATTGCGCGCCGGATCGATCGCGATGCCGAGAAAAGCGAGCCCGGCAGCTGCAGCGGCCCGCACGTCGGGCTGGTGCTCGCCGATGCCGCCGGTGAAGACAATCGCGTCGAGGCCGTCCATGGCGGCGGCCATCGCGGCGATCTCGCTGCGCAGCCGGTGGGAGTGCACATCGATGGCCAGTTTAGCGTCCGGGCGGCCGGCCCTGGCGGCCTCGGCGACCACGCGCATGTCGCCTGAGCCGTCCGGCAGGCCGGCCAGGCCGGCCAGGCCGGCGGCGAAGTCCAGGCCGTCCGCGAGTTCGCCCAGGCCGAGCCCGCCATGGCGGAGCAGCCAGATGAGCAGCCCGGGGTCGACGGACCCGCACCTGGTGGCCATCACGAGACCCTCAAGCGGGGTAAAGCCCATGGTGGTGTCCACGGAGCGGCCGCCGTGGACCGCCGCGAGCGATGACCCGGCTCCGAGATGGCAGGTCACCACGCGAAGCCGTTCCGGGCTGGTTTTCATCATCTCCGCGCAGCGGCGCGCGGCATAGGAGTGCGACAGCCCGTGGAAGCCGTACCGCCGCAGGCCGAACCGGCCGATCCAGTCCTTCGGCAGCGCGTAGGTCGCCGCCGCGGCGGGCAGCCCGGCGTGAAAGGCCGTGTCGAAGCAGGCGACTTCCGGTACGCCGGGCAGCGCAGCGCGGGCCGCCTCGATCCCGGCCAGCGCGCGCGGCTGATGCAGCGGCGCGAGATCGGCGAGGCCGGCGATGGCCGCCACCACCGAGTCGTCAATCACCGTCGCCCTGGTGAACCGGCTGCCGCCGTGGACCACCCGGTGGCCGACCGCGCCGATGCCGTCCAGGCTGCCGAGGAACTCTGTCAGCGCGGCAGTGTCCGGATCGCCGTTCCAGGCATCGAGCTCGAGCTCCGCGATCGTCTCGTCGGCGTGGCCGAGGGCCCGCAGCTTGAGGCTGCTCGACCCGGCATTGACGACCAGGACACTGGTCATCCCGGGAACGGGCGCAACGCGTCAGGGCCGGCTGCGGACGACGACCACCGGGCAGGTCGCGTGGGTGACGCAATGCGTGCTGACCGAGCCGACCAGCATGCCGGTGAACGCGCCGCGCCCGCGGTGACCGACGACCAGCAGGTCAGCGTCCCCGGATTCGTCCAGCAGGACCTGAGCGGGATGACCGTAGACGATCTTGGTCTCGATCTGGTCGGCGGCGGGCCCCTGGAGCACCTTGGCGATGGCCGCCGTGAGGTGGTCGCGCACGTGGCCTTCCGCCTCGGCCCGCACTGGCTCGGGAGCGACGCCCACCGGGGCCTGGCCGACGGCGGTCGGGTAGTGCCAGGCCGCTACGGCTCGCAGGGTCGCGCCGACCGCGGTGGCGTACCTGGCCGCCCAGCTGAGCGCCGCGCTCGATTCTTCGGAGCCGTCCACGCCGACCACGACCAGCTCTCGCGCGTCGCTGCTCATCGCACTGCCTCCACTCTCTGGGCACCCTGCCCCTGATGGCACCCTGCCCCTGATGGCACCCGGCCAGTCGCAGAGCGCCGGTCATCAAAGTATCGAACCTGTGGGCTCACCGGCGCGTCCAGAGTCATTAGTCCCTGCAGTTACCGGCGCCCCGCCGCGCCCCGCCGGGCTGCCCCCGGGCCGCCGGCCGCCTTCACGGCCAGCCCGGGCGCCGGTTTGTGTCGTTTGGGCCGGTTAGCGGGGACGTATGTCCCTATGACGGCATTCGCCGCAGGAGCAACATCAATGGCGTCACAGGGCGCGTCTGGCGACTTCCTACGACATGACCGCCTTGCTGGCGCGTCTGGCGTCGTAATGAGGAGGTCTCCATGTCTACCACTGCGGGCGCCCCCGCTGCCTCGGGCGCGCAAGATGGGCCGGCGTCGACCACGGCAGATCCGGCCAGGGCAGATCCGGCCAGGGCAGATCCGGCCAGGGCAGATCCGGCCAGGGCAGATCCGGCCAGGGCAGATCCGGCCAGGGCAGATCCGACCAGAACGGAGCAGAAGGCCCGGGCCCTTGGCGTGACCTCGGCGACCGGGCTTGTCATTGGCAGCATCATCGGGACCGGGGTGTTCGTGATGCCGGCCGTCTTGGCCCAGGCTGGCACGAGCTCGCTGCTGGTGCTGGGCGCGATTGCGCTGGGCGCCATGGTCCTGGCCACCTTGTTCGGGCAGCTGACCAGGAGGGTGCCCAACTCCGACGGCGGCATGTATGCCTATGCCAGGTATGAGTTCGGCGACTTCGCGGGCTATCTCACCGGCTGGTGTTACTGGGTGCAGGCCTGGGCAGGTAACGCGGCCATCGTGGCGGCCTGGGTTTTCTACGTGGACGCGCTGCTGGGTTTGCATAACCCGGCGGCCATGACGCAGTGGGGGATCGCGCTGGTCGGCCTCTGGGTTCCCGCGACGGTGAACCTCGCCGGCGTGCGGCAGATGGCGTGGTTCCAGAACGTCAGCGTCGTGCTGAAGTTCCTGCCGCTGCTCTTCGTGGGCGTGGTGGGATGGTTCTTCGTGTCCAAGGCCAACTTCGGCCCGTTCAACGCCTCAGGCGGCAGCCTGTACAGTGCGATCGGGATCGCCGCTGGGGTGGCCCTGTTCTCGTTCATCGGCGTCGAGGTGGCGGCCATGACGGCCAAGCGGGTCCGCGACCCGCGTAAGAACGTGGGCCGGGCCTCACTGCTGGGCACCGGCGCGAGCGCCCTGCTGTACCTGCTGGTGTCGGCCGTGGTGATGGGCCTGGTGGCGCACAACACGCTGATCCACACCGGGGCGCCGTTCGTCAACGCGTTCGACACGATGTTCACGCACGCCGCCTGGGCCGGCCGGCTGATGGCGGGCGTCGCCGTCGTGTCGGGCATCGGGGCCCTGAATGGCTGGACGCTGGTCACCACCGAGGTGTCACGGGCGGCCGCCGAGGACGGCCTCTTCCCGCAGCCCTTCGCCTGGGTCGACCGCAGGAACACGGCCTGGTTCGGCGTCGTGCTGGCGGCCCTGCTGCCCTCGCTGCTCATGCTGTGGCGCTACACCACCAGCACCGGGCTGACGGTCTTCACCGAGCTTGTCGACCTCACCGTGGTCACCGTGGCCATCCCGTACTTCTTCTCGGCCTGCGCCCAGCTCACCTACCTGATCTCCAAGCGCCGCCGGGTACAGGGCTGGCTGCTGACCAGGGACCTGGCGATCACCGTGGCCAGCGTGCTGTTCTCGCTGTGGGTCACCTTCGCCGCCGGTTACTCGGCGGTGTACCAGGCCGTGCTGGTGGTGCTCATCGGAGTGGTCCTCTACGCGTTCCTCAAGGCCCGCCGTGAACGGCTTGGCCAGGCCCAGGCGCCGGCAGCAAGCAACGCGGCAGGCGAGTCGTCTGCCGGGCTGCCTACCTGAGCCCGATCCTGATGACGGCTGCCGACGAAACCGATAGGCGGAAAAGATCATGACATTCAACGTCCAATCCGAGGTCGGCCAGCTCAAGCAGGCCGTCCTGCACCGCCCCGGCCTTGAGCTGTCCCGGCTTACCCCGCAGAACATCGGCGAGCTGCTATTCGATGACGTGATGTGGGCCAAGGTGGCGAGGGACGAACACGACGCGTTCGCCGGGTCCCTGCGGGATCGGGGTGTCAACGTGCACTACTTCGGGCAGCTCCTCGCGGAAACGCTGGAGCTGCCCGAAGGCCGGGCCTTCGTCCTCGACCGGGTATGCACTCAGGAGCTGCTCGGCCCCGCACTGGTGCAGCCGCTCAGGCGGCTCTTCGACGACCTGGACGGCCCGGCCCTTGCCGAGTTCCTTGTGGGCGGCGTACTCAAGGCGGATCTGCACCCGGCCCGCGCGCACAGCCTGAAATGGGACATGATGCGGGCGGATGACTTTCTGCTACCGCCGCTGCCGAATCACCTATTCCAGCGGGACAACTCGTGCTGGATATACGGCGGGGTCTCGGTCAACCCGATGGCCAAGCCAGCCCGCCGCCGCGAGACGCTGCACAGCCGGGCGGTCTACCGCTACCACCCGATGTTCGCCGGAGCCGACTTCGTCACCTATTACGGAGACGATGACGAGAGCCACCTGCCCGCCACTGTGGAAGGCGGCGACGTGCACGTGCTCGGGAACGGGGCGGTGCTGATCGGGATGGGGGAGCGGACGACTCCGATGGCGGTGGAGATCCTCGCCCGCGCCCTGTTCGCAAGCGGTCAGGCTCGCACCGTCATAGCGGTCGAGCTGCCCAAGACCCGCGCCATGATGCACCTCGACACGGTCATGACCATGGTCGATGCGGGCACGTTCGTCATCTATCCGTACTTCGACAGGCACCTGCGGTCGTGGACGCTGATCCAGGGCAGCGAGCAGGCGGAGATAGCGGTCAGCCGCAACCACAGTCTCTGGGACACCCTGGCGATGGCCCTCGGCGTGGACAAGGTGACGGTCCTGGCCACCGACGAGGACATCAGGGCCGCCGAACGCGAGCAATGGGACGACGGGACGAACTACCTCGCGGTAGCGCCCGGCGTCGTGATGGGCTACGAGCGGAACGTGCCTACCAACACGATGCTGCGCTCGAACGGCATCGAGGTCATTGCCGTGGCAGGCAGCGAACTCGGCCGCGGGCGGGGCGGCCCGCGCTGCATGACCTGCCCGATCGAACGCGATCCCGCCTGATCCCTGGCGGGGGCCGCCCGGCTGGGTGCCTTTGCGCCCGGCCGGTCTTTTCCTGTCTCCTTTCCCGGTTCTCCTTTCCGGTCTTTCCTTTCAGGCGGAAATCAGGACCGGTGCCACGCTAGACTGATATCACAAACGGTGATCATGGTGTCACGTACTGGGGGGTAAGTGGCTATTCACACGCTGAACGGTGCTGCGGTCCAGGCGCTGAGCGAGGAGTTTCCCCGCTGGCGGATCTGGACGGATGAGAGCGGCTGGCATGCCTGCCGCCGCGGCCGGTACGTCCAGGAGTACCACAACGGCGCGCCGGCCTTTTCCGTGCACGCGCCAAGCCCGATGGAACTGGCCGCCCAGCTGCTCTGGCAGCAGGCCGTCGACGCGCACGCTCCGTCCGGCTGCTCCCGCAGGTGACGAGCCTGGTCCGGTAGCGAGCTCCGCTCGCTAGCCGCCGGGCCGGCGGTAGTGGCTGCTGGCGGGCTGGTCCGCTGGCATGCGCCGGGCCGGCCCGAGCCTGATCCGTTCGGTCCGCTCTGCCAGGACATAAGTCCCTTACCGGACTTGCCCGCGATGTAGCAGATTGGCCAGAGTAAGCCCAGAGTCAGCGCTGCATCCGCAGGCGCCCCGCCGCAGGCGCCCCGCCCGCATGTCGGCGTGCCGCGAGGGCAATCATGTACTGACCGCGTGCCGCTCGACCAGCCAGGAGCACGTATGGACCTGATAGGACGCAATCTGCTGAAGGAGACCGACCTGTCCGCGGATGAATTCCGTTACCTTGTCGACCTCGGCGGTCACCTCAAGATGCAGAAGCGGCTAGGCCAGCGAACCAGCAGGCTGGAAGGCCGCAGCATCGCGCTGATTTTCGAAAAGACCTCGACGCGGACCAGGTCCGCCTTTGAGGTCGCCGCGCACGATGAGGGCGGTCACGTCACCTACCTCGGACCTGACGATTCCCAGCTTGGCCGCAAGGAGTCGGTGAAGGACACCGCGCGGGTGCTTGGCCGGATGTTCGACGGAATCGAGTTCCGCGGGTTCTCCCAGGAGTCGGTTGAGATCCTGGGCGCTTTCGCTGGCGTGCCGGTCTGGAACGGGCTCACCGATCAGTGGCACCCGACGCAGATGCTCGCCGATGTGCTGACCATGCGTGATCATGCGGCCAAGCCGCTGTCCGCCGTCTCGTACTGCTATCTCGGGGATGGCAGGAACAACACGGCCAACTCGCTGCTGGTGACGGGGGCGCTGCTGGGACTCGATGTCCGTATCTGCGCGCCGGAGGAGCTATCGCCGTCGCCGGAGGTGCAGAACATCGCCAGGAGGCTGGCATCCGGATCAGGGGCCAGCCTGTCGGTGACCGCCGACGTGAAGGCGGCCGTAGCCGGCGCGGACTACCTGTACACCGATGTCTGGCTGTCGATGGGCGAGCCGGCCGGCGAGTGGCTTGCGCGGATCGACCTGCTGCTGCCCTATCAGGTGAACGCCGAGGTGATGGCGGCCACCGGCAACCCGGCGGTGCAGTTCCTGCACTGCCTGCCCGCGCTGCACAACACGCAGACGCGGATCGGGCAGCAGATCTACGACAAGCGCGGGCTGACTGCTCTTGAGGTGACAGAAGAGGTCTTCGAGTCACCGGCGTCCCTCGTCTTCGACCAGGCGGAGAACCGGATGCACACGATCAAGGCGACCATGGTGGCCACGATCGGCGTGCAGGCATGAAGATCGTCGCGGCGCTCGGCAGGGACGGTCCGCACCGAGTGAGCCGCCCGGTGCCTTCTCGGGCGTCATCGCCGCGGCTTAGTGCACCGGCGTCATGGACGCTCCGGTGCTGGCCTGCTCGACCGACTCGCTGGCCAGCCGGCTGGGCCACCACATGTGCCGCCCGATGTCCAGGTTGAGGGCGGTCACCAGCACCGACCTGACAATGATGGTGTCGAGCAGCACGCCGAGCGCGACCGTGAATCCGATCTCGGTGAAGGTCACCAGCGGCAGCGTGCCGAGCATCGCGAAGGTACCTGCCAGCACCAGGCCCGCCGAGGTGATCACGCCGCCAGTAGCGGCCAGCCCGGTGAGCGCGCCGCGGCGGGTCCCAGTCCGCGCGGATTCCTCGCGGACCCTGGTCATCAGGAAGATGTTGTAGTCGATGCCCAGCGCGACCAGGAAGACAAACGCGAACAGCGGCACCGAGGTATCCGCCCCGGCGAACCCGAACAGGTACCTGAAAGCCAGCGCGGACAGGCCGAGCGCCGCGCCAAAGGAGAGCACCACGGTGCCGATGAGGATCACCGGCGCCACGATAGCCCGCAGCAGCAGGGCAAGGATGATCAGCACGACGAGCAGCACCAGCGGGATGATCACGTTGCGGTCGTGGGTGGCGTACCGCTCGACGTCCAGGGCAATCGCGCTCGCCCCGCCGACCTTGGCATCGGCGCCCTTGATCGCGCCGACGCTGGCTCTGACCCGGTCGACGGTGGCATAGGCCGCCTGGCTGTCCGGCTTGCTGGCCAGCGTGCCCTGCAGGTAGACAAGGCCGTCCTTGACCTGCGACGGGGCCACCGACGCGATACCCGAAGTCCGCGCCAGGGCGGCGCGCATCGGGGCGGCCGCGCTCGCGTTGCCGATGACCGCGACCGGCTCGCCCGCTCCGGCCGGGAAGTGCCTGGCCAGGACCTGCTCGCCGGCCACCGACGCGGGCGTGCCACGGTACGACTGCGCGGTGGTCAGCGGGCCGATCTTGAAGCCGATCAGGCCGAGCGCCGCGCAGGCGAGCAGCACCGCTGTGACGACCCACACCACCCGGGGCCGGATGGCGATCCGGCGGCCGATTCTGGCCCAGAAGCCTTCCTGGGTCGGCTCGGCCGTGCCGTACTTCGGCCGTACCGGCCAGAAGATCCACCGCCCGCAGATCACCAGCAGCGCGGGCAGCAGGGTGATCATGGCGAGCAGGGCGATGGCGATGCCGATCGCGGCGACCGGGCCGAGGCCGGAGATGTCCGCGGACTCCGCGACCAGCAGGCAGAGCATGCTCACGATGACGGTCGTCCCGCTCGCGATGATCGCGGGCCCGGCCCGTCGCAGTGCTTCGGCCATGGCCTCGTGCCGGTCTTCGTGCCTGCGCAGTTCCTCGCGGTAACGCGCCACAAGCAGCAGCGCGTAGTCGGTCCCCGCGCCGAGCACGAGCACCACCAGGATGCCGCCGCTCTGCCCGTTGACGGTCAGGTTCGCATGCTGCGTCAGCAGGTAGATGACCGCCTCCGCCGCGATCAGCGCGACACCGGCGGACACGATGGGCAGCAGCCACAGGACCGGGCTCCGGTAGGTCAGCAGGAGCAAGACGATGACCACCGCCAGGGTCGCGAACAGCAGCGTGGTATCGATGCCCTTGAAGATCTTGAGTTCGTCCGCGGCGCTGGCGGCCGGCCCGGTCACGTAGACAGATACTCCTGGATTGCCCGCGGCAGCGGTGGCCCGCAGGCCGTTGACGAATCCCTCGATGTTGGCGGTGTAGCCGAGATCCGAGCCGACGATGGTCTCGATCGCCCGGTGGTCGGGTGCCAGGATCGGGCCTGCTACCCGGCCGGCGACGGCCGGGAGGGCCGCGAACTGGCGCGCGTCGAAGGCGGCCCTGCGCAGGTCGGCGGCGGTGATGCCGGACGGCCGCTGGTAGATGACCACAGCCGGGTTGAGGTTCTTCGAGGTAAAACTGGCCTGCAGGTTCAGCTCCTGCGTCGAGTCAGCGCTCGCGGGGAGGTAGGACGAAGCATCATTCTTCTCCGCGCCCTGCAGCTTGCCCGCCAGCGACCCGGCGAGGGCCACGACCACGATCCAGAACACCACGACGAGATACTTGCTGCGCCTGCCGCAGGGCAGCGCGGCGATCCGGTGGGCCCTGCTCCCTGTCTTGCTCACGCGATCCTCCCAGCAGCGCGATCCTGTCCGAGCCGTGCCCGCGTAGGGCCGGACTACACGGTCCATCGCGTAGTCGCGGCCTGTCAAGTTATATCTTGATCGGGCCATGGCTGGGCGGCCGGGTCACGGCCGGGCGGCACCGATCGGGCCCGGCCGGCCGGCACCGATCGGGCCCGGCCGGCCGGCACCTTCGCTAGTCGGGCAGCTCCGAGGTCCACACGACGAGCCGGGTGCGGTCGCCGCGGAACAGATCGCGGGCGAACTCGAGCGGCAGCCCGGACCGGCTGTAGGCGATGCGCTCGACCAGCATCAGCGGCGCGCCCTGGGCCACGCCGAGTGCGCTGGCCTCACGGGGCCCGGCCGTCACCGGCTCGAGGCTTTCCCTGGCCCGGTGCGGCCGCTGGCCGTACTTCACGTCGAGCAGCTCATACAGTGAGCCGTCGAGGCACTCGTCCAGCAATCCGGGGAACACCGCGGCGGGGAACCTGGAGTGCTCGACAGCGATCGGCTTGCCGTCGGCGAGCCTGAGCCGTCGCACGCCGAAGACCGGGTCGCAGTCGGCGAGCCGCAGGGCCGCCGCGGCGGCCGGGCCTGCCGGGCGCTGCGCTGCGGACAGCAGCTGCGCCCCGGCCATCATCCCGGCCCGGCGCAGCTGCTCGGAGAAACCGGCCAGGGTGGTGAGATCCTGCTCCAGCTTGGCCGCGGCGATGAAGGTGCCGCCGTGGCGCCCGACCGCCTTGATCACCAGGCCGCGCCTGGCCAGCTCGCCGAGGGCGTGCCGGAGCGTCATCCTGCTGACACCGAACCAGGCGGCCAGATCCTGCTCGGCGGGCAGCCGGTCGCCTGACACCAGCTTGCCGACCGTGATCTCGCCCGCCAGCCAGTCCTCGATCTGCGCGTGCACCGTGGTTCCCGGTGCCCGCGAGATCGGCGGCGGCGTGCTGACGCGGGTCTGCAGCGCCGGCTGCCTGGCACCCGGGTCTCGCGGCATGGTGTCAGTCTGTCGCTGTACGGTGTCCGGCTGTGGCGGCATGGTCAGGATGCTAGGCGGTGAATGCCGCCCGGGCAGCCGGTCAGCGGTTCGGCGCCGCCGCGGCCGTCAGCGCCGGGTCACCCGGCCGGCGTAGCGTACGATTGGCCGGTACTAATTGTCCGGACCCTTTTCCGTGCTCGGTCCCAGGGGTGCGCCGATGGTCAATGCCGCTGCCGTCGACGCGCTGTTTGCGCAGGTGCCTAGCCTGTCCGGCGAGCCTCGCTCGGTGCAGGAACTGCCCGGCGGGCTGACCAACCGCAACTACAAGGTGACGACCCCGGACGGCGTGTTCGTAGCCAGGGTCTGCTCGGACGGCGGCGAGCTGCTCGCGATCGACAGGGACCACGAGTGCCGCAACTCGGTGACGGCAGCCGCGGCGGGGGTCGGCGCGCCAGTGATCGAGTACCTCCCGCTGCACGGTGTCCTGGTGCTGCGTTACATCGCCGGCCGTACCCTCAGCAACGCCGACGTTGGCGCCGAGGGAAACATCGCGCGGATCGCCGCTGCCTGCAGGCAGCTGCACGCGGGCGGCCGGTTCGCCGGCGACTTCGACATGTTCGACATCCAGCGCAGGTACCTGTCGGTGGCCAGGTCCCGCGGGATGCGGGTCCCGCGCGGCTACGACGATCAGGCGGGCCAGTTCGAGGCGATGCGCGGCGCGCTCGCGGTCCGCGCCACGGCGACGGTGCCGTGCAATAACGACCTGCTGGCGGGGAACTTCATCGACGACGGCGACCGGATCTGGCTGATCGACTACGAGTACTCGGGTAACAACGATCCCTGCTTCGAGCTCGGCAACATCTGGAGCGAATGCGGCCTTTCGCTGGACGGCCTGGCGGAACTGGTCACGGCCTACTACCGGCGGCCGCTGCGCAGCAAGATCGCCAGGGCCCGGCTGCTCGGGCTGGCGGCCAAGTACGGGTGGACGCTCTGGGGAGCCATCCAGCATGCGGTGAGCCCGATCGACTTCGACTTCTGGTCCTGGGCGATGGAGCGGTTCGAGGCGGCCGCGGCCGCGTTCGCGGCGCCCGGCTTCCCCGCGCTGCTCGAGGACGCGGTGCGCGATGACTGACGATCCGCGGCTCCGGCACGCATCGGGAGGCGGACGGCTCCGTGGCGCGTTCCGGTGACGCCGCCGCTGCCCGGCCGGGCCAGGGTCGTCATCATCGGCGGCGGCGTGATCGGAACCAGCGTCGCCTACCACCTCGCCAAGGCGGGCTGGGCCGACGTGCTGCTGCTGGAACAGGGCCAGCTGTCGTGCGGCACGACCTGGCATGCCGCGGGGCTGGTCGGCCAGCTGAGGGCAGCCGAGAGCGGCACGAGACTCGTGCAATATTCAACGGAGCTGTATGCCAGCCTGGAGGACGAGGTCGGCCTGTCGACGGGTTTCCGCCGCTGTGGCGGTGTCACCGTGGCGCGCAGCCGCGATCGGATGGTCCAGCTCCAGCGGGCCGCCGCGGCGGCGGAGGCGTTCGACCTGGAGTGCGAGCTGATCAGCCCGCGGCGGGCCGCCGAGCTATTCCCGATCATGGAGGCGGGCGACCTGACCGGCGCGATCTGGCTGCCAGGTGACGGCCGGGCCAACCCGACCGACCTGACGGCCGCGCTGGCCCGCGGTGCCCGCAGCGGTGGCGCCCTGGTACGCGAGCGCACCAGGGTGACCGGGATCCTGACCGCCGGCGGTGCCGTCGCAGGAGTGCGCACCGACGAGGGCGACGTCGAGGCCGAGGTGGTCGTCAACTGCGCGGGGCAATGGGCCAAGCAGCTCGGCGCGATGTGCGGGGTGACCGTCCCGCTGCACTCCGCCGAGCATTTCTACGTGGTCACCGAGCAGATCGAGGGCGCTCACCGCGACCTGCCGATCCTGCGCGACCCCGACGGCTACACCTATTTCAAGGAGGAGGTTGGCGGCCTTGTGGTCGGCGGCTTCGAGCCGCATGCCAAGCCGTGGGTCGCTCCGGACGCGCTGCCGCAGGAGTTCGAGTTCCAGCTGCTCGACGAGGACTGGGACCAGTTCTCGATCCTGATGGAGAATGCCCTGCTCCGGATCCCGGCGCTGCACGAGACCGGCATCAAGAAGTTCTACAACGGGCCGGAGAGCTTCACCCCGGACAATCAGTTCATCCTCGGCGAGGCCCCGGAACTACGGAATTTCTTCGTCGCGGCCGGTTTCAATTCCGTCGGGATCGCTTCTGCTGGCGGCGCCGGACGGGCCCTGGCAGAGTGGATCATCGAGGGGGACCCTGGGTGCGATCTGTCGGTCGTCGACATCAGGCGGTTCGCTCGTTTCAACGCTAATAACCGCTGGCTGCATGACCGGGTAGCGGAGATCCTGGGCCTGCACTACGCGGTGCCCTGGCCGAACCGCGAGCTCGATACGGCCCGGCCGCTGCGCCGGTCGCCGGTGTACCACCTGCTCGAGGGGGCGGGCGCCGGCTTCGGCAGCCGGATGGGCTGGGAACGGGCCAACTTCTTCGCGCCGGCCGGCCAGGTCCCTGAGATCAGCTACTCCTGGGGCAAGCAGAACTGGCAGCCCTGGTCATCGGCCGAGCAGCGAGCGGCCCGCAGTGGCGTGGCGCTGTTCGACCAGACCTCGTTCTCCAAGTACCTGCTGGCCGGGCCGGACGCCTGCCGGGCGCTGCAATGGCTGTGCACCGCGGACGTCGACGTGCGCCCTGGCCGCACCGTGTACACGGGGATGCTCAACCGGCGGGGCACCTACGAGGCCGACATCACCGTCACCCGGCTGTCGGACGAAGAGTTCCTGCTGGTCAGCAGCGCGGCTACGACCGAGCGAGACAAGGACCACATCCGCGGGCAGCTCCGGCCGGGCTGCCATGCCGTGCTCACCGACGTGACCTCCGCCTATGCCGTGTTCGGCGTGATGGGGCCGAGGTCACGGGACCTGCTGTCGGCGGTTTCCGCCAGCGACCTCAGCGACGCCGCGTTCGGTTTCGGGGCCAGCCGCGAGATCGACGTCGGATACGCCACCGTCCGGGCCACCCGCATCACCTATGTCGGCGAGCTCGGCTGGGAGCTCTACGTGCCCGCCGAGTTCGCGGTCGGCGTGTACGAGGAGCTCACCGCCGAAGGGCCGCGTTTCGGGCTGGTCAACGCCGGCTACTACGCGATCGAGTCGATGCGCCTGGAGAAGGGCTACCGGGCGTTCGGCCGCGAGCTGACCCCGGATTACGGGCCGGTCGAGGCCGGGCTGCTGTTCGCCTGCAAGCTCAACACCGGCATCTCCTTCCTCGGCCGGGAGGCGGTCGACAAGGTCAGGGCGGAAGGTGCTCGCCGCAAGCTGGTCTCGCTGGTGCTTGACGATCCGGATGCGCTGATCTGGGGCGGTGAGCTGGTGCTGCGGAACGGGACGGCGGTCGGCCAGGTGACCTCGGGAGCCTGGGGCGAGACCCTCGGCGCCTCGGTCGGACTTGGCTACCTGCGCCATCCGGGCGGTGCGGCCCTGACCGCGGACTTCCTGCGAGCCGGATCCTATGAGGTGAATGTGAGCGGCCGGCGGGTACCTGCGACTGTGCACCTGCGGCCGCCGTTTGACCCCTCAGGTGACCGGGTCAAGAGCCGTTGAGGCCATCAGCACGTCGTGCACGAAGTCGCCATCGCCTTCGGCACCTGGACACACTGATGAGACCATCAGCCCTATGACGGGCGGAGATGGCTACCTGCTGGACAACCAGCAGGCCGAGGCGGGGGAGCGGTTCGATGCCCTGTCAGCGATTTTCGATACTTCGACCTTCCGGCATATCGACAGCCTCGGGATCCGCTCCGGATGGCAGTGCTGGGAAGTGGGCGCGGGAGGGCCGTCGGTGCCCAGGTGGCTGGCCGGGCGGGTGGCCCCGGCGGGCCGGGTGCTCGCAACCGATATCGACGTCTCATGGACGCGGCAGGCGCAGCGCCCGCTGATCGAGATACGCCGCCACGATGTGGCGGCCGACGACCCGCCGGCCCAGGCATTCGACCTGGTGCACGCGCGGCTGGTCCTCGTCCACGTAGCCGACCGCGGCCGGGCGCTGCGGTCGATGATCAGCGTGCTGCGTCCCGGCGGCTGGCTGCTCGTCGAGGACGCCGACCCGGCGCTGCAGCCGCTGATCTGCCCGGACGAGTCAGGCCCCGCTCAGCAGCTGGCGAACAGGTTGCGCGCCGGCTTCAGGAAGATGCTGGCCCAGCGCGGCGCGGACCTCAGCTACGGCCGGAAGCTGCCACGGCTGCTGCGCGAAGCCGGCCTGGCCGAGGTGGCGGCGGACGCGTTCTTCCCGCTCGCCGCCCCGGCATGCACTGAGCTTGAGGCTGCCACCGTGCGCCAGATCCGCGCCGGGCTCATCGCGGGCGGCTATGCGACAGCGAACGAGATCGATCAGCATCTCGCCAACGTCGCGACCGGCGAGCTCGACCTGGCCACCGCGCCGATGATCTCGGCCTGGGGGCGCCGCCCGCCATAAGCCCGGCTTGCGGGCTGCCGGTCGGCTGAATGGCAACCAGGGCCAGCCGGCTAGCTGGCGGGAAGTGCGCCCGCCCGTGGGTTAGTAAAGATTCTATAACGGCATTGTCATGGCGCCATCCGTCCTGCCGGGCCCGCCGAATCAGGTGCGTGATAGTTGCGGACAGGTATCGGCCGGACCGGGGGAGACACGCCCGCCCGGGCTGCCGGCTGCCTGAAAACGGATCACCACGCCGGGCCAACTGGCCCCGGCGCTCAGCGCTGAGAGCGCGGCACCAGCCCTGCTCCGGAGAGGATGGCCATGTCAGCTAAGGATCACCCGGAGACGGCCGGAGAGCGCGGCGGATCATGCGACGGACGCGCGCAGGCTGATCCGTCCCGGCGCGCGGTACTGCGCGGCGCGGCAGGGGCAGGGGTAGCCGGTGTCGCGGCCGGTGCCCTGATCGGGCTGCCAGCCAGCCAGGCCCTCGCGTCGACCGCCCGGTCGGCGGCCCGCCCTGAGTCGGGGAAGCCCTCGGCCGAGCAGGCGGCTGACGCTGCCCGGCCGGCCCGAGACGTTGTCGTGCACCTGCGCGACGCCCGGTCCGGCGAGATGGACATCTTCTCCGGAACCAGCCAGACGCGGCTCCGTGACCCCGATCTTGCGAGCCGGCTGGTGCGGGCCATCCGGTGACCAAGGCAACCGTCGTCACGACCATCCAAGTGAGGTAAGCCATGTCATCGCATCGTGAGGCGCCGGAGATCTCCAAGGACCCGGTGGCCGACAGTACCGACGTCTATGCGTTCGTCAGCCCGGACCGTCCGGATACGGTAACGCTGATCGCCAACTACATCCCGCTGCAGGAGCCGGCCGGCGGCCCGAATTTCTACGAGTTCGGCGACGACGTGCTTTATGAGATCCACATCGACAACGACGCCGACGGTCAGGCCGATATCAGCTACCAGTTCCGCTTCCGGACCGTGCTGCGGGATGACGAGACATTCCTCTACAACGTCGGGCCGATCCTTTCGCTCGGCAGCGCGAACTGGAATCGCCGGCAGTTCTACTCGGTGACCCGGGTCGTCCAAGGCGCTGCTGAGCCGCTCGCCACCGGGCTGGCCTGCCCGCCGTGCAACATCGGCCCGCTGTCGACGCCGGACTACCCGGGCCTGGCGGCCGCCGCCGTGCACGAGCTGCCGTCCGGCCTGCGGGTGTTCGCTGGCCAGCGCGCTGAGGGCTTCTATGTGGATCTCGGGTCAATCTTCGACCTTGCCAACCTACGGCCGTTCCAGCAGTTGCACGATCAGTACGGAATGAGCGTCTTCACCAAACCAGCACCCGGCGTCAACGCCACGAACCAGCTGAACGTGCACTCCATCGCGATTCAGGTCCCCACCAGCCAGCTGGTCAGGCGCGGGGCGAGCGGTGAGTCGGACCCGCGCTCGGTGATCGGGGTCTGGACCACGGCCAGCCGCCAGCGGGTCCAGGTCTGGGACGCCGAGCGCGGCGTAGGCGTGGACAGCGGGCCCTTCCGGCAGGTGTCCCGCCTCGGTAACCCGCTGGTCAACGAGGTCATCATCCCGCTCGGCAAGAAAGATGCGTGGAATACGCTGCCGCCGTCGGACGACAAGCGCTTCGCCTCGTATGTCACAAGCCCGGAACTGGCCGCGCTGCTGCCCGCCCTGTACCCGGGGGTGTTCCCGAACCTGGCCGCGCTGGTCAGCTCGGGCAAGCCGCGAGCCGATCTGGAGGCCATCCTGCTCACCGGCATCCCGGCCGGCCTCATCAGCGGCTTCCAGAACAACACCGGCGCCGTGCTGTCAGACATGCTGCGGCTGAACACCGCCATCCCGCCCGCCAGCAAGCCGAATATCCTCGGCCTGCTCGGCCCCGACCTGGCCGGGTTCCCCAACGGGCGCAGGGTCTTCGATGACGTCGTCACGATCGAGCTCCGGGCGATCGCGGGAGTCACGTATCCGCTGATCGACAGCAGTTACACCCCGGACGCCGCGGCGAGCCTGGTCACCGATGGCCTGACTCCGGCCAGCGTCAACGCGCCGTACCTCGCTACCTTCCCGTATCTCGGGGTTCCCTACAGCGGGTACGACAACCCGTCCTGACCGTCGACCGGAAACCGTTGACCGCGCGTCAGGCGCGGCGCGCGGAATCCAGGACGCCGGCCCTCGGCCCATGCGCTGCGAGCGCCTGAGCCGCGGGCCGGCGCCCCGCGCCGAAAGAACCGGTGTCCAGCGCAGAGAGGCAGCAGCCGTGGACGAACCCAGGTACGGCCCGACCGGAGCGGGCACTGTCCTGCTTGAGCTCGGAGCCGACGTCGGCGCGCTCATCCTGCATGCGCCCGCGGAGCTGAACGGCCGTGAGGTCGAGATCAGCCGGGCCGGGGAGCCAGCCGCACCGCGCGCCCATGCGCAGGTCCGTGAGCGGCCCACCGGCCGCGGTGCCGGCTATTCGGCGCTCTATCCCGGGCTCGCCGCCGGCACCTACGCGGTGTGGCGCGACGAGGCGGCGGTCGCGGCCACCGTCACGGTAACCGGCGGCCAGATCGCGTCCTGCAGCTGGCCTGCCGGAGACCAGGTCGTTGGCCAGCCGGCCGACAGGTAGCAGGCCGGCCTCCGCGCCACGAGCAAATCCCGGTAAGCTGTATCGTCCCCGCTGCCCAGGATCTGGCGCTGACGGGGGAACAATGGCCGCCTGGATCCGGTTCACCCTGGCAGCGGGCGGTGGTCATGCGGCGGAGTAGCTCAGTCAGGCAGAGCAAGCGGCTCATAATCGCTGTGTCGCCGGTTCAAGTCCGGCCTCCGCTACGACGCGCCAGTTATCGTGTGCGGCCGTGTTTGCGGCGGCAGCCCGCGACAGGTGAGCCTCGGAGCATCGCCTCCAGGGCTGGCCGGCGCGCCCGCACAGGCGAGTCCGGCATCAGCCCGGCCACCGTGTGACTGGAATAACTGTGTGACCGGAATATCCGTACGACAGAAAGGCACTCCATCGTGGCTGCGACAGACGTCAGGCCCAAGATCACGCTCGCTTGTCAGGAGTGCAAGCACCGCAACTACATCACCCGCAAGAACCGGCGCAACGACCCCGACCGGGTCGAGCTCAGCAAGTACTGCCCGAATTGCCGCAAGCATCAGCCGCACCGCGAGACGCGCTAGCGTCGCCTCATGGCCATCAACCGTGACTATCTGGGCCGCACTTTTGCACCGGCCGAACCGTACGAGGTCAGCCGCGTCAAGATCGCGGAATTCGCTGACGCGATAGGCGACCCGAATCCCGTCTACCGCGATCGCGCCGCCGCACAGGCGGCCGGCCACCCTGACGTGGTCGCGCCCCCCACGTTCGCCATCGTGATCAGCATGGCCAGCAGCAGTAAGGCCGTGCTGGACCCTGGCCTCGGCGTCAACTACGCCATGGTCGTGCACGGCGAGCAGAGGTTCGAGTATTCCCGGCAGATCCAGGCCGGCGACCTGCTCACCGCGCAGGTCACGATCTCTGAGATCAAGGAGGCCGGCCGGAACGTGATGCTCACCACGCAAACCGACATCCGTACGGCTGCGGGCGAGCATGTGTGTACCGCGCACTCAACATTGGTCGAGCGCGCCGGCGCCGGGTGAAAGACGGGATGCGGCCATGAGCGAGCAGGTCAAGTACGCCGATGTCGAAGCCGGGGCCGAGCTGGCGCCGGCCACCTACTACGTCACCCGGCTCAGCCTGGTGAAGTACTGCGGCGCGTCGGGCGACTTCAACGTGATCCACTGGAATGAGCGGATCGCCAAGTCAGTCGGCCTGCCTAACGTCATCGCGCACGGAATGTTCACGATGGCGCAGGCCGGGCGGTACGTGACCGACTGGGCGGGCGAACAGGCTGCCGTCGTCGACTTCAGCGTGCGGTTCTCCTCGCCAGTAGTCGTGCCGGACGACGACGTCGGCGCGACCATCGAGGTCAGCGGCAAGGTCGACGAGAAGCTGGACGGCAACCGCGTCGTCCTGGCGCTCACCGCCAGGTCGGGCGAGACCAAGGTGCTCAGCCGCGCTCGCGCGGTGGTGCGCCTGCCCTGACGCGCCTGCCCTGACGCACCTGCCCTGACGCGCCTGCCCTGGCCTGGCCGGCCTGCCAGTGGTGCCTGGTAGCGCGGTCTGGCAGCCGCGCGGCCGGTAGCCGGCGGCGCGATGGTGACTGCCTGGCAGAGTGGTACGTGGGGCCGCCCGATTGGTCGAGGGAGCCGAGTCGGTGACAGTACGTGAGCAGGTCGCGCTGTCCGGCTACACGACGCTCGGGCTCGGCGGCCCGGCTGCGCGCTTCGTGGAAGCAGGCAGCGACGAGGAGGTCCTGGCCACGGTGCGCGCCGCGGACCGCGATGGCGAGCCCGTTCTGGTGCTTGGCGGTGGCAGCAATCTGGTCGTGGCGGACGAGGGCTTTCCTGGCACGGTGATCCGGATGCTGACCCGCGGGGTCCGGGTGCTGGCTGACGGCAACGCCGCGCTGGTGACGGTCGCCGCGGGCGAGGACTGGGACCCGCTGGTGGAGCGGTGCGGTGCCGACGGCCTGTCCGGCATTGAGTGCCTGTCCGGGATCCCCGGCCTGGTCGGCGCGACTCCCATCCAGAACGTCGGTGCCTACGGGCAGGAGGTCGCCGAGACTATCGTGGCCGTCCGTGCCTACGACCGGGTGCGCGGCCTCGTGGTGGAGATGTCGAACGCTGACTGCGGGTTCGGCTACCGGACCAGCGTGTTCAAGCGGGGCGCCAGCGCGGCGGCTGGGACGGCCGGGTTCCGGGCGGCTGAGCCTGGAGTGGTCGGGTCCGGGGCGGCGCCGCGTTCGGCGACCGGGCAGTTTGTGGTGCTCGGCGTGACGTTCCGGCTCGCGCGAGATCCGGAGTCGGCGCCGGTGCGCTATGGCGAGCTGGCCCGCGCGCTCGGCGTCGAGCAGGGAGGCCGGGCGTTGCTCGCCGACGTGCGGGCCGCGGTGCTGCGGCTTCGCCGGCGCAAGGGGATGGTGCTTGACCCGGAGGACCTGGACACCAGGAGCGCGGGCTCGTTCTTCACCAATCCGGTCCTGGGCCAGGGGCAGTTTGCCGCACTTGAGCAGGTCATCGCGGCCGCCTGCGGGCCAGGTGCCCAGATCCCGCGCTACCCCGCGGAGGCCGGGCAGGTCAAGGTGTCGGCCGCCTGGCTGATCGAGCACGCGGGCTTCGCGAAGGGTTACCCCGGCGACCGCAGCCGGCCAGCCGACCAGCCCGGCCAGCAGACGTCAGGGCCACGGATCTCGACCAAGCACACGCTCGCCCTGGTCAATCCCGGCGGGTCAAGCACTAAGGCGCTCCTTGACCTCGCGGCCGAGATAACAACCGGCGTGCGCGAGACTTTCGGCATCGAGCTGGCCAGGGAGCCGGTACTGGTGACGACCAGTTAACGGCTACCCGGGACCGAGCCGGCCCGGGCGAGCTGGTCAGCGTGAATGCGGCACGGTCATGCCAGTGACCAGGATCACGGCCATTGTGCTCACCAGGAGGTAGGGCCCGAAGGCGAGGTAGGACTTCCTGGTAGCGCGACGGGCCAGGACGAGCCCGATTCCGGCCACTGCCGCCAGCAGATAACCGCCGAACAGCCCGAGTAGCAGGGCACGGATGCCGAACCAGCCGAGGTAGAGGCCAAGCAGTCCGGACAGCTTCACGTCACCCCAGCCGATGCCAGCCGGGTAGATGAAGGCCTGGAGGACGAAAAACAGCCAGGCGGCGGCCATCCCGATCAGGCCGCCTTCCAGATGGCGCGCACCGCCGGGCGTCCACGCGGCGCCGATGCCCAGCAGGATCAGCCCGATCGGATAGGACGGCAGCGTCAGCGCGTCGGGCAGCCGCTTGTACGCCGCGTCGATGAAAAACAGCGCCACGCTGACCGCGGCGAGATAGCCGAGCGCGGGAAGCAGCGGGCTCGGCCCGAACCGGAGCCATAACGCGGTGAAAAGCCCGGCGGTGATCAGCTCCGCTGCCAGGTACCGGAGCCCGAATGGCTGCTGGCAGGACCGGCAGCGGCCGCGCAGCCACAGCCAGCTGAGAACCGGGATCATCTCAGTCACCCGCAGTTCCGCGCCGCAAAGCGGGCACCGGAACGGCGGCCGCAGGCCGCGCCGCGCCGGGACCCGGGCGATGAGCACACTGACGAGGGCACCGACGGCCAGCCCTGCGATTGCGGCTGCCGCTGCTCCGGCCCAGCCAGGCGCGTTTGCGATCTGCCCTCCTCTGCGCCGATGGGCCGGTAATGCTCCCGCTATCAGTTACCGGGTGCGCTGCGACTCTTGACGCCCTGGATATGGCCGACGCCGAAGAGCCGCGCCGGTCCCTATCATCACATGGTTGGACTTCCGCCAGGCCCCGCACAAATGGCAGGTAACGAAGTCATCGGCGCCCGCCTAGCTCCTGAGGCCGGCGCCGTCCGCGCAGCCCTGCGGGCGTCCGTTGACTGACCGCCTGTCACCCCTGCGTCGTCAGGGACGCAGCGGGGAGCTGCCCTGCGGCCTGGCCGGCAAGCCAGGCGTCGATGCCCGCGAGCAGCTGCGACCGGATCTCGCCGGGCGCCGCTGAGCCGCGCACCGACATCCGCGCGAGATCCGCTAGCTCGGCGTCGGCAAGGCCATGCACCTGGCGGGCTTGTTCGTATTGCGCGGTGAGCCGGGCGGCGAACAGCAGCGGGTCATCGGCGCCGAGCGCTACCGGGATCCCCGCGTCAAGCAACTTCCTTAGCGGCACATCCGCCGGGCCGGCGGCGACCCCGAGCGCCACGTTGGAGGTGGGGCAGACCTCCAGGGTGACGTCGGCCGAGGCCAGTCGCTGCATCAGTTCCTGGTCCTGCGCAGCGGAAACACCATGGCCGATCCGGTCAGCGTCAAGCTCGTCGAGGCATGCCCGCACGCTGGCCGGGCCGGCCAGCTCGCCACCGTGCGGCACCGCGAGCAATCCTGCCCGTTTCGCGATCAGGAACGCCCGGCTGAAGTCGTGCGCGGCGCCCCGGCGCTCATCATTGCTGAGGCCGAAGCCGACGACCCCGCGGCCTGAGTACCTACTGGCCAGCCTGGCGAGAGTCCGCGCGTCCAGCGGATGCTTGGTGCGGTTGGCCGCGATGATCACGCCAATCCCGACGTTGGTAGCAGCGGCAGCCTCCGCTGCGGCGTCCAGCACCAGTTCCACCGTCGGGGTGAGGCCGCCGAATCGTGCGGCATAACCGGAGGGATCCACCTGGATCTCGAGCCAGCCGGATCCTTCCGCCCGCTCATCGCGGGCAGCCTCATGGAACAGCCGCCGGACGTCTGAATCGGTGCGGATAACGGAGCGCGCGATGTCGTAGAGCCGCTGGAACCTGAACCAGCCGCGCTCGTCGGTCGCATGCAGCCGTGGTGGCCATTCAGCGACCAGAGCTTCGGGCAGGTTGGCCCGGTGCTGCCGGGCAAGGTCGACCAGGGTGGAGTGGCGCATCGATCCGGTGAGATGCAGATGCAGGTGCGCCTTGGGCAGCGCGTCGAGCGACCGTGCCATCGGCCCAGTCTGGCAGCCGTTTCGCCGGTGCGGGGCGGCCGGCGTGCCGGGCTTGCCGGTGTGCCTGAGCGGTCCGCTGGGCCGGGCGGCCTGCCAGCGACCTCAGCGGGCCTGTGCCAGCAGCTTCCCCATCCTGGTGATGCCCTCCCGCAGATCGTTGTCGCCAAGCGCATAGGACAGCCGGAAGTAACCAGGCGTCCCGAACGCCTCGCCCGGCACCACTGCGACGTCAACCTCGTCGAGCAGGAGTTCCGCGAGTTCGACCGTAGTCGCTGGCCGCCGGCCAGCGATCTGGCTGCCGAGCAGACTCTTGACCGATGGGTAGCAGTAGAACGCGCCCTCCGGGAGCGGACAGATCACGCCCGGAATATCGTTAAGCATTCCCGTCATCAGTTGTCTGCGCCTGTCAAAGGCCGTTCGCATGGCTGCAACCGCCGACAGGTGTCCCGAGACTGCGGCAAGGGCGGCCGCCTGCGCCACATTGCAGACGTTGGACGTCATGTGCGACTGCAGGTCAGCCACGGCCTTGGCGACATCAGGCGGACCTATCAGCCAGCCGACCCGCCAGCCGGTCATCGCATAAGTCTTTGCCACCCCGTTCACGATGACGCAACGGTCGCTGATCTCGGGCGCTGCCACGGCGATCGAGGAGAACCGCGCGCCGCCGTAGACCAGATGCTCGTAGATCTCATCGGTGATGACCCAGAGCCCGTTCCGGCTGGCCCACCGGCCGATCTCGGCGACCAGTTCAGGCGGGTAGATCGCGCCGGTCGGGTTAGACGGCGACACGAATAGCAGGACCTTGGTCCTGGGCGTCAGATGCGCCTCAAGGTCGCTGACAGAAGCCAGGTACCCGGAGGTCTCGTTGGTCAGCACCGGGACCGGAGTGCCGCCGGCCAGTGCTATGGCTTCCGGATACGTGGTCCAGTACGGCGCGGGGACCAGCACCTCGTCGCCTGGATCCAGCAACGCGGCGAACGCCTCGTAAACGGCATGCTTACCGCCGTTGGTCACGATCACCTGACTGGGCGCGACCTGGTAGCCGGAGTCACGTGCCGTCTTGGCGGCAACCGCCTCGCGCAGTTCGGGCAGTCCGCCGGTTGGCGAGTACTTGTGGAACCTCGGTTCCGCGCAGGCTCGCTGCGCAGCCTCGATGATGTAGTCAGGGGTCGGGAAATCGGGCTCGCCCACGCCGAAGCCGATGACCGGCCTGCCCGCGGCCTTCAGCGCGCGAGCCTTAGCGTCCACGGCGAGCGTGGCCGACTCCGTGATTGCCGCGGCCCGCGCCGATATCCTCTGCGGAGAGCTATCCATGACGTCTATGGTGTCATCTCCACCGGGGTGCCGAGGGCCTGCGGGGAGAAGGTGCGGCGTGTCGGTCAGGCTCGCGGTTCGACGGCAGGGCTTCCGGCAACGTAGACTTCAGCATCTGGTGGCGGCCCACCAGGGTGGCAGGTGCGTGCCCGCACAAGCCGTCAGAGGGCAGTAGCTCAATTGGCTAGAGTCCCGGTCTCCAAAACCGGCGGTTGGGGGTTCGAGTCCCTCCTGCCCTGCGTGTGCGGTCCGTGGCGGTTACGGACCGACGGCGTCAGCCGGTAAGTGATCAGCGCTGTTCAGGTGAGGACATGGCAACTCAGACACGTGGCACCGCCGCAGAAAAGCCGCCGGCGAAGCCGGGTCGGCAGCCCGCGAAGTCGGACCGGACCACGCCTGCGGTCTTTTTGCGCCAGGTTGTCGCCGAACTGCGCAAGGTAATCTGGCCGACCCGCAAGGAACTCAGCACGTACACCACAGTTGCGCTCGTGTTCATCCTCGTCATGGTGGCGATCGTGACCAGCCTGGATTACGGGTTCACCAAGCTGGTGTTTGCCGTCTTCGGCTGAGCCTCAAGGGCCGAGCGGCGATCGGCTGTCCAGCGTGGCAGCATGATCATCGGAGGTTGACCGGCAGGGCCCGGCTGGCGGGCGCGGCCGGATGGGCCGGATCGTCATCGGCCGGAGGGATGCCTGCGGCCAGTCCCGACAGGCAGCGCCCGTGCAGTAGAAGCTTAAGAGAAAGAGTTACCGTGTCCGAGTCCGAACTGCAGGTCGGTGACCAGCCGGCCGAGCGTGCCACTGACGGCGAGCCCGACGCATCGGGCGAGGCCGTCGCGACCAACGGCAGCGGCGGCGTGGAGCCGACAACCGAGCCTGCGGCCGAGGCGGCGCCGGAAGCCGGGACCGAGGCGGCGCCGGAAGCCGGGACCGAGGCTGCGCCGGAAGCCGGGACCGAGGCGGCGCCGGAAGCCGGGACCGTAGCCGACGCCGTACCGGCTGGCGATGGTAGCCAGGACGGTGCCGAGGCTGAGCCGGAAGCTGACGGGCAGGTCAGTCGTGACCCGGTCGGCGAGTTCAAGTCGGAACTGCGGCTGCTTCCCGGCGACTGGTACGTGGTGCACTCGTATGCCGGATATGAGAACCGGGTCCGGACCAACCTCGAGAGCCGTACCCAGTCGCTCAACATGGAGGACTACATCTTCCAGATCGAGGTGCCTGTGCATGAGGTGACCGAGATCAAGGGCGGCAAGCGGCAGCAGGTCCAGGAGAAGGTGCTGCCTGGTTACATCCTGGTGCGCATGGACCTCACCGACGAATCATGGGCCGCGGTCAGGAACACGCCAGGAGTCACCGGCTTCGTCGGGCTGTCCAGCAGGCCGTCGCCGCTCAGCCTCGACGAGGTGGCAGTCCTGCTGGCGCCGGAGCCTGAGGAGAAGGCCGCGAAGAAGGCCGAGACCCTGCGTGCCGCCGCGGTGGACTTCGAGGTCGGCCAGTCCGTTACCGTTATGGACGGTCCGTTCGCGACGCTTCCCGCGACCGTGAGCGAGATCAACTCTGATACTCAGAAGCTCAAGGTGCTGGTGTCGATCTTCGGCCGGGAGACACCGGTCGAGCTCTCCTTCGATCAGGTCAGCAAGATCTGATCGGAATCAGTTAGGTAGGGAACAGAGGACATGCCTCCGAGGAAGAAGAAGATCGCTGCGGTCGTCAAGGTGCAGCTGAATGCGGGAGTGGCCACCCCGGCGCCGCCGGTGGGCACGGCGCTCGGCCCGCATGGCGTCAACATCATGGACTTCTGCAAGCAGTACAACGCCGCGACAGAGTCGCAGCGCGGCAACATCATCCCCGTCGAGATCACCATCTACGAGGACAGGTCGTTCTCCTTCGTTACGAAGACGCCGCCTGCTCCCGAGCTGATCAAGAAGGCCGCTGGCGTCCAGAAGGGCAGCAGCGAGCCGCACAAGACCAGGGTCGGAACTGTCACCAGCGCGCAGCTCCGCGAGATCGCGCAGGTGAAGATGGCGGACCTGAACGCCAACTCGATGGACGCGGCCGAGAAGATCATCGCCGGAACGGCTCGTTCGATGGGGATCAAGGTCGAAGGCTGATCTTGATCGTGGCATTTTCTTGGGTGCCCCGGCGTTTACCGCGTTGTCGTCGTGCAGTTGCCTGGCGGCGACCGATTCACCAGTGGCAGGGCCACGCGCTGGCCCGCTGACCACGACCTCCTCGACGAAAATAGGAGCTAGACCATGAAGCGCAGCAAGAAGTACCGCAAGTCAGATGAGCTGATCGAGCCGGCCAGGCTGTACACGCCGGCCCAGGCGGTCGCCTTGGCCAGGGAGACCTCCACAACCAAGTTCGATCCCACAGTCGAGGTCGCCTTGCGGCTCGGCGTCGACCCGCGCAAGGCGGATCAGATGGTCCGCGGGACCGTCAACCTGCCGAACGGGACCGGCAAGACGGCCCGCGTCCTGGTCTTCGCCACCGGCGCGCGCGCGGAAGAGGCCCTGGCCGCCGATGCTGACTACGTGGGCGCCGACGACCTGATCGAGCGCATCCAGGGCGGTTTCCTCGATTTCGATGCCGTTGTCGCTACGCCTGACCTGATGGGCAAGGTCGGGCGGCTTGGCCGTGTCCTCGGCCCCCGTGGCCTGATGCCGAACCCCAAGACCGGCACCGTCACGACCGACGTCGGCAAGGCCGTCAGCGACATCAAGGGCGGCAAGATCGAGTTCCGGGTTGACCGGCATGGCAACTTGCATTTCGTGATCGGCAAGGCGTCGTTTACCGACCGCGCGCTGGTGGAGAACTACGCGGCCGCGATCGAGGAAGTTACCCGGCTCAAGCCGGCGGCCGCCAAGGGCAGGTATGTCAGGAAAGTTACCGTCACCACCACCATGGGCCCTGGGATACCCGTCGACCCGAGCGCGACCCGCGGCCTAGTGGACGAGCTAGAGGACGCCGCGGCGGCAAGCTGACCCGAGTTCCTGGCGGGCGTTCTCCGCTGGCGGACATCGCTGACGGCGGTCTCCTCTGGTGGGCGTTCTCCGCTGGCGGGCGCCCCTGGTGGCCGTCTCCGTTCCTGTCGGCTCAGGGTCGCCTGCCGGCTCAGGGTCGCCTGCCGGCTCAGGGTCGCCTGCCGGCTCAGGGTCGCCTGCCGGCTCAGGGTCGCCTGCCGGCTCAGGGTCGCCTGCCGGCTCAGGGTCGC